>NZ_JBVIEE010000030.1:0-117466 GCF_055572015.1 Streptomyces sp. NPDC030840
AAACGCCCGGTTACATTCCGAACCCGGAAGCTAAGCCTTACAGCGCCGATGGTACTGCAGGGGGGACCCTGTGGGAGAGTAGGACACCGCCGAACTCCTTTTAGAGCTCTGGTTCTTGGGCACCCGCCCGGGAGCCAGAGCTTTTTTGCGTTGAGGTAAGGTCAGGAGGCATCGTTGGCTCGTTTCCCACAGGAGGCCCCCGGGTGGAGGTCCAGGAGACCCGGATCCAGACTGACCGGGTCCTCACCATCCCCAACATCCTCAGCATGGCGCGGCTCGTCGGCGTGCCCGTCTTCCTGTGGCTGATCCTCTGGCCGGAGTTCGGCGGTCCGAAGAGCGACGGCTGGGCGCTTCTGGTCCTGGCGCTCAGCGGTGTCAGCGACTACCTGGACGGCAAGCTGGCCCGGCGCTGGAACCAGATCAGCAGCCTGGGCCGGCTCCTCGACCCCGCGGCCGACAGGCTCTACATTCTGTCCACCCTGGTAGGTCTCACCTGGCGTGAGATTCTGCCGCTTTGGTTGACCGCTGTACTTCTCGCGCGAGAGCTGGTTCTGCTGGTGATGGTGGGCATCCTCAGGCGCCACGGCTATCCGCCGCCCCAGGTGAACTTCCTCGGCAAAGCCGCTACCTTCAACTTGATGTATGCCTTCCCGTTGCTGTTGCTCAGTGACGGAAGTGGATGGATCTCGTCACTCGCTGCTATTTTCGGATGGGCGTTCGCCGGATGGGGTACAACGCTGTACTGGTGGGCAGGAATCCTGTACGTGGTTCAGGTCCGCCGACTGGTCAGGGCGGACGCCATGGCCGATTGAGCTCGCCCGACCGAGCTCGTCCTGATTGGGCGGCCGTAGTGGCCTGATGGCCCGTGTCGGAAAAGTGCGGGACAATCTGGGACGGGTGAAGTCGGCTAGACCGTCGTCTCTTCAAGGAGGACGCTTCCGACATGAAGGCCGTCGTGATGGCCGGAGGCGAAGGCACGCGCCTTCGCCCCATGACCTCGAGCATGCCCAAGCCGCTCCTGCCCGTGGCGAATCGCCCGATCATGGAGCACGTGTTGCGGCTGCTCAAAAGGCATGGGCTCAATGAGACCGTCGTAACTGTTCAGTTCTTGGCCTCGCTCGTCAAGAACTACTTCGGCGACGGTGAGGAGCTCGGGATGGAGCTCACCTATGCCAATGAGGAGAAGCCACTCGGAACTGCCGGGAGCGTCAAGAACGCCGAGGAAGCACTGAAGGACGACGCGTTCCTCGTCATTTCCGGTGATGCTCTGACCGACTTCGACCTCACCGAGCTCATCAATTTCCACAAGGAAAAGGGTGCGCTGGTCACCGTTTGTCTGACGCGGGTGCCGAATCCTCTGGAATTTGGTATCACCATCGTGGACGACGAAGGCAAGGTGGAGCGCTTCCTCGAGAAGCCCACCTGGGGCCAGGTCTTCTCGGACACGGTGAACACGGGTATCTACGTGATGGAGCCCGAAGTCTTCGACTACGTCGAGCCCGATGTTCCCGTCGACTGGTCCGGCGATGTCTTCCCCCAGCTGATGAAGGAAGGCAAGCCGATCTACGGCTATGTCGCGGAGGGGTACTGGGAGGACGTCGGCACCCATGAGAGCTATGTCAAGGCGCAGGCCGATGTCCTCGAAGGCAAGGTCGACGTCGAGATCGACGGATTCGAGCTCTCGCCCGGGGTGTGGATCGCAGAGGGTGCCGAAGTGCATCCTGACGCCGTGCTGCGGGGACCGTTGTATGTGGGTGACTACGCAAAGGTCGAAGCCGGCGTCGAAATCCGTGAGCATACCGTCGTCGGGTCGAATGTCGTGGTGAAGAGCGGGGCTTTCCTGCACAAGTCCGTTGTCCACGACAACGTGTACATCGGGCAGCACAGCAATCTGCGGGGTTGTGTCGTCGGAAAGAACACCGACATCATGCGGGCCGCTCGGATCGAGGACGGTGCCGTCATCGGTGACGAGTGCCTCGTCGGTGAAGAATCGATCGTGCAGGGGAACGTACGCGTCTATCCGTTCAAGACCATCGAGGCCGGTGCCTTCGTCAACACCTCGGTGATCTGGGAATCGCGCGGGCAGGCGCACCTGTTCGGCGCGCGCGGTGTGTCCGGCATCCTGAACGTGGAGATCACGCCGGAGTTGGCCGTACGACTTGCGGGGGCGTACGCGACGACCCTCAAGAAGGGCTCCACGGTCACCACGGCCCGTGACCACTCCCGAGGCGCCAGGGCCCTGAAGCGAGCGGTCATCTCGGCGCTTCAGGCCAGCGCCATCGACGTACGGGACCTGGAGAACGTGCCGCTGCCGGTCGCCCGGCAGCAGACCGCCAGGGGCAGCGCGGGCGGCATCATGATCAGGACCACGCCCGGAGTGCCGGACTCCGTCGACATCATGTTCTTCGACGGTCGCGGAGCCGACCTCTCCCAGGCCAGCCAGCGGAAGCTGGACCGTGTGTTCGCGCGGCAGGAGTACCGGCGTGCGTTCCCCGGGGAGATCGGTGACCTGCACTTCCCGGCGAGCGTCTTCGACTCGTACACCGGGTCGCTGCTGCGGAACGTCGACACGACCGGGATCTCCGAGTCGGGCCTCAAGGTCGTCGTGGACGCGTCCAACGGCAGTGCCGGGCTCGTCCTGCCCAGCCTGCTCGGCAAGCTCGGAGTGGACTCGCTGACCATCAACCCCGGTCTCAACGAGTCCCGGCCGACGGAGACCGCGGACATGCGGCGGTCGGGGCTGGTGCGGCTGGGCGAGATCGTGGCGTCGTCGCGGGCCGCGTTCGGCGTGCGGTTCGACCCCGTGGGTGAGCGGCTCTCACTCGTTGACGAGAAGGGGCGCATCGTCGAGGACGACCGGGCGCTGCTGGTGATGCTCGACCTGGTGGCCGCGGAGCGGAGGAGCGGGCGCGTGGCGCTGCCGGTCACCACCACGAGGATCGCCGAGCAGGTGGCCGCGTACCACGGGACGCAGGTGGAGTGGACGACCACCTCGCCGGACGATCTGACCCGGGTCGGACGTGACGACTCCACGATCTTCGGCGGGGACGGGCGTGGTGGGTTCATCGTGCCGGAGTTCAGCAGCGTCTTCGACGGCACTGCGGCCTTCGTACGGCTCATCGGGCTGGTCGCCCGGACGCAGCTCACGCTCAGCCAGATCGACGCGCGGATTCCAAGGGCGCACGTCCTGAAGCGGGACCTGGCGACGCCCTGGGCTGTCAAGGGACTGGTCATGCGGCGGGTCGTGGAAGCCGCCGGGGATCGCTTCGTCGACACCACTGACGGCGTGCGGGTCGTGGAGACCGACGGTCGGTGGGTGATGGTGCTGCCCGATCCGGCCGAGGCCGTGACGCATCTGTGGGCCGAGGGACCGGACGACGCCTCGGCGCAAGCCCTCCTGGACGAGTGGTCGGCGGTCGTGGACAGCGCCGGTCGCTGAGCGGCGCCGCGTGCCGGACAGGTGTCCCCACGGGAGACCTGTCCGGCACGCCGATCGGCCCATCGGTGGGGCCATTCGGAGCCACTGGCCGCGACGTGCGACGATGTGCGGCATGCCGCAGCAGCCCCCCGTTCGGAGCACACCCACGCGACCCTCGCGCCCGGACGCCTCCATGTCGCTGCTCACCAACGTCATGGACCACAGCCTCGACGACGGGTACGCCGAGGCGGCCGCCCGTAAGCAGGCCGAGGGCGCCCGTGGCATGCCCAAGACCGTACGCGCCAAGTTGGGGCTCGCCGCCGGGCTGGTGCTCGCCGCCCTCGTGGTGACCCTGGGGGCGGCGCAGGCGCGCGTCGCGGCGCCCGTGGTGGCCAAGGAGCGCGAGGAGCTCATCGACCGGATCGAGCGCGAGACCGCGGCCGCGGACAAGCTCGAAGACACCGTGGACGAGTTGCGCGCAGACGTCAGTGCCCGGCAGCGCGAGGCGCTCAGAAAGGGCGGCGGAAGCGGGCAGGGGGACCTCGTGGGCGTCCTTTCGGGGGCCGTCGAGGTGCGCGGGCCCGGCGTGAAACTCGTCGTCAACGACGCCAAGGAAGCCAGTTCGGGCGGCGACGGCGACCCGCGCGAGACCTCTGGATTCTCCGACACCGGACGTGTCCGTGACCGCGACATGCAGAGGGTCGTCAATGGCTTGTGGCAGTCGGGGGCGGAGGCGGTCTCGATCAACGGGCAGCGGCTGACGGCTCTGTCCGCGATCAGGGCGGCGGGCGACGCGATACTGGTCGACAACAGGCCGTTGGTGCCGCCCTACACAGTGCTTGCCGTGGGCGACGGGAAGAACCTGAGCACCAGGTTCCAGAACAGTCCCGACGGGTTGTACCTGCATGCTCTGCAGGAGAACTTCGGGATCCGGACGGGCATTTCCGTCGAGGGTGACCTCAGGCTGCCTGCCGCCCCGAGCGTGATCGTACGAACAGCAGAACCGAGAACTGAGAAGGGCACATCGTGATCGCCGTACTGGGCCTCGTCGTGGGAGTCGTGGCCGGACTCTTGGTCCGCCCAGAGGTTCCTGCGGTGGTCGAGCCGTATCTCCCCATCGCCGTCGTGGCGGCGCTCGACGCCGTGTTCGGAGGCCTGCGCGCCATGCTGGACGGCATCTTCGACGACAAGGTCTTCGTGGTGTCGTTCCTGTCGAACGTGGTCGTTGCCGCGCTGATCGTGTTCCTGGGCGACAAGCTCGGTGTCGGCGCCCAGCTGTCCACGGGCGTCGTGGTCGTCCTCGGTATCCGCATCTTCTCCAACGCCGCGGCGATCCGCCGGCACGTCTTCCGGGCGTGAGGCCGATGAGCGAGCACGACGAGACGCCTACGACGAACCTGCGCAAGGACAGCGGCCCGGAGAACGCCGCTCCGACGAACGGCGCTTCGAAGAACGGTGGAAGGAAGGGCGGTGGCCACGGGGACGGAGGCCATGAGCACGGAGGCCATGAGAACGGCGGCCAGGAGGAGACGCCGACCACGCGTCTGCGCCGGGAGCTCCCCGCAGAGGTGCCGTCCCTGCCGTCTCAGCCCTCCGGTCCGGCCGAGGGCATCCACCAGGCGGAGGAGCCCGCTCTGACCGGTCGGCAGCGGCTCGTCATGGGGCTGTGGCCGCCGCGCGTCACGCGTGCCCAACTCATCGTCGCCCTGCTGCTTTTCGGTCTCGGATTCGGCCTGGCCGTGCAGGTGGCCTCCAACAGCGACAGTGACAGCGCCCTGCGCGGCGCACGTCAGGCGGATCTCGTTCGCATCCTTGATGAACTGGACGACCGTACTCAGCGTCTGGAAGAGGAGAAGCAGGGGCTCGAGGACCAGCGCACCGAGTTGGAGAACAGCTCGGACCAGGCCGAGGAGGCGCGCAAGCAGACGGTCGAGAAGGAGAGGCAACTGGGCATCCTCGCGGGCACGGTGGCGGCCCAGGGACCGGGCATCACGCTGACGATCAACGACACGAAGGGAGCCGTCGAGGCGGACATGCTGCTCGACGCCATCCAGGAGCTGCGCGCGGCCGGCGCGGAGGCGATCCAGGTGAACGGTGTGCGAGTGGTGGCCGGCACGTACCTGACGGACTCCGGCAAGGGAATCAGCGTCGACGGGAACAAGATCACCCAGCCCTATCGTTTCAAGGTCATCGGCAAGCCGCAGGATCTGGAGCCCGCGCTGAACATCCCGGGAGGCGTGGTGCAGACGCTGGAGAAGGAGCAGGCCACCGTGACCGTGGAGCGGGCGGACAAGATCATCGTGGACGCCTTGCGGGCGGCGAAGCGGCCTGACTACGCTCGGTCGTCCTCCCAGTGAACCCCGGGTGCATGGGGTCCGTCCGGCGAGGGCATGAGGTTGCGGGGGGTCGGCGCACCGAACGGGTGGTGCGTGGTGGAAACTGTCTGGTGGATACGGACGTTGTGAGGATGTCCGGGTCGACCGATGTGGTCAATCAGGGTTCGTCCTGCCCCACGGGCGGGTCTGTTTCGGTCAAGGGGAATCGCCCGTGAAGTTGTTTGCGAAATTGTTCGGCAAGAGCGCGCGAGAGGGCAGCGACAACGCTACCGCTCGCCATCGTGCGCAGCCCGACGAAGAGGGCCAGCGCCCCATGTTCCGTGACCAGGTCGCTGGTCCGGGCGGTGACATTTCCGGAGGTCAGGGCGCGCCGTCTGTTGACCCTGCCCAGTCCGGCCGCATAGGTTTCGGAGATCCGTCAACCTCAAGTGCGGGTGGAGGGTTCGGCCCCGGCCCGTACGCGTCCAATGCCCCGGCGGGGCAGCCGCGGCAGGAGGATCCGTCCATGTCGGCCCTGGTGTGTACGAGGTGCGGGAACCGCAACGGGGAGAACAGCCGTTTCTGCTCCAACTGTGGTGCGCCGCTGCGGGCCGGGGCGGTCCCCGAGCGTCCGTCCGAGACGACCTCCACGATCTCCATCTCGGGGCTCGAGGCCTATGACTCCGAGACCACCGGGCAGACGCCGATGCCGGCTCTCTCGCCCGAGGCTCAGGCTGCCGTCGACGCGCTGCCGCTCGGCTCGGCTCTCCTCGTGGTGCGCCGCGGTCCCAACTCGGGCAGCCGGTTCCTCCTGGACGGTGACCTCACCACGGCGGGGCGCCATCCGCAGAGCGACATCTTCCTGGACGACGTGACCGTCTCGCGCCGGCATGTGGAGTTCCGTCGCGGAGCGGACGGCTCCTTCACGGTCGCCGACGTCGGCAGCCTGAACGGCACCTACGTCAACCGGGAGAGGATCGACCAGGTCGCGCTCTCGAACGGTGACGAGGTGCAGATCGGCAAGTACCGCCTGGTCTTCTACGCGAGCCAGAGGGGCTATTGAGCCCTCCCCGGACTCGGTCCGGGGGACCCCAGGGAAGGTCCATGCTTCATACACCGAGCGGCGGCGCCGGAAACGGCGCCGCCGCAACGGACAGCGGACTGATGAGCATCGGCACCGTGCTGAACGTGCTGCGCGACGAGTTCCCCGAAGTGACGATCTCCAAGATCCGTTTTCTGGAGTCGGAGGGGCTGGTCGAGCCGCAGCGTACCCCCTCGGGGTACCGGAAGTTCAGCAGTGAGGACGTCGAGCGTCTCGGACACGTGCTGAGGATGCAGCGGGACCACTATCTGCCCCTGAAGGTGATCCGGGAGCATCTGGACGCGCTTGAGCGCGGTGAGCCGGTGCGCCTGCCTGTCCTGGGTCGTCAGCGGGACACAGGGGACCGGGAGCAGCTGTTCGAGGAGCTCCTCGTGGACTCCGAGGAGCCGACGGCTGCCAGAATCGGGCGTGCGGAACTCCTGGCCGTGGCCGGGATCGACGAGGAGCAGCTGGCCGAGTGGGAGTCGTACGGACTCGTCTGCGCGCTGCCCGGCGGGGCGTACGACCCGGAGGCGGCGACTGTGGCCACTCTTCTGGTGGAACTCGGGCGGTTCGGGATCGAGCCACGGCATCTGCGGGCCATGAAAGCCGCCGCCGACCGTGAGGCAGGTCTCGTCGACCAGGTGGTGGCTCCGCTGCGGCGCCACCGCAATCCGCAGACCAGGGCCCATGCGGAGGCCCGTACGAAGGAGCTGGCGGGCCTCACGGGGAAGCTGCACGCCGCTCTGGTGCGGACCGCGCTCGGAGTAGGGCAGTCCTGACTCTCCGGGGTGGATGGGGCCGGTCTGGTGGGCCAATCTCTGTCCGACTACCCAAACGTCCCGCGCAGCGCCTAGGGTTGCTGTGTGAACGAGCTCGATGTCGTAGGTGTCCGGGTCGAAATGCCCTCCAACCAACCGATCGTGCTCCTGCGTGAAGTGGGAGGCGACCGTTACCTCCCCATCTGGATCGGGCCGGGGGAGGCAACGGCGATCGCCTTCGCCCAGCAGGGCATGGCACCCGCTCGACCGCTGACCCACGACCTGTTCAAGGACGTGCTGGAGGCCGTCGGCCAGGAGCTCACGGAAGTGCGCATCACGGATCTGCGTGAGGGCGTCTTCTACGCGGAGCTGGTGTTCGCCAGCGGGGTCGAGGTGAGCGCACGCCCGTCCGATGCCATAGCGCTGGCCCTGCGCACCGGGACGCCGATCTTCGGCAGTGACGGGGTGCTCGACGACGCCGGCATCGCGATCCCGGACGAGCAGGAGGACGAGGTGGAGAAGTTCCGCGAGTTCCTCGACCAGATCTCGCCCGAGGACTTCGGCACGAACAGCCAGTGAGGCGGCCGGGCCCGGAGCGACTCATGCCGTAGAGGGCGGGCCGCAGCGGCGGAGCTGTCCGGGCTGTGGAGTGGAGGGCGTCGGCCCGTCGGTGCGGTCGTGCCACGCGCCGGGATGGTCGAGATCCGGAGCCGCCAGGCCTGAGAGGGTTCGGCGATGCGTGTGCCTGTGCGCGCCCTGTGTACCTGCGGCAGCAGGCCGTTACGCGGCTCATCGGAAGCGCATTCGGCTAGCCTTTCCCCGCGGGAGGGTACGGGAAACCACTCGTTGGGTGATTATCACTCGGCGTGCCGAGTGTGGCGATCGTTGACGCACCCCTGGTGACTGCCTACCGTCGAGAAGGCAGGTCAAGGACGGAGGTCGGCGTGAGAAGCAGCGGCGACGGTACGGCTGGGGGCGCCCACGGACGCAGTCCGGGGGGTGGCGGCCCGTACCCGCTCCACGGCAACGCGGCCGGTCACGTCCCCCACAGGCCGACCCCGGTACCGGTGGACGAGGGAGCGGCGTCCGAGGCGACGGAGCAGCAGATCGGTTATCGCGGCCCCACCGCGTGCGCGGCCGCGGGAATCACCTACCGGCAGCTCGACTACTGGGCCCGCACGGGTCTGGTCGAGCCCAGCGTACGGCCTGCCTACGGTTCCGGTACGCAGCGGCTGTACAGCTTCCGGGACGTAGTCGTACTCAAGATCGTCAAGCGGTTCCTCGACACCGGTGTGGCATTGCAGAACATCCGCACCGCTGTCCAGCACCTCAGAGAGCGTGGCTTCCGGGACCTGGAGCGGATGACGCTGATGAGCGACGGCGCGACCGTGTACGAGTGCACGTCGCCCGACGAGGTGCACGCCCTGCTCCAGGGCGGGCAGGGCATCTTCGGGATCGCCGTGGGCGTGGTGTGGCGGGACGTGGAGAGCGCGCTGTCGCAGCTGCACGGAGAGCGCATCGACACGGGGGAGACGCTCGTAGGCCACAACCCCGGGGACGAGTTGGCGCGGCGGCGCAACCGGGCGGGCTGAAGGGCGAGGGGCCCTCGGAAGTCCTGTGGGCGCGGCTGCGGCGGCCCATTGTCAGTGGCGTAGGGCAGCATCGGAGATGTGAGAACCGCGCCCACGATCCTGCATCTCGACATGGATGCCTTCTACGCCTCGGCGGAGCAGGCGTCCAAGCCGAGCCTGCGCGGAAAGGCCGTCATCGTGGGCGGTCTCGGGCCGCGCGGCGTGGTCGCCACGGCCTCGTACGAGGCGCGGGTCTTCGGGGTGCACTCGGCGATGCCCATGGCACAGGCGCGGCGGCTCGCGCCGAACGCCGCGTATCTCGTGCCGCGGTTCGAGTTCTACCGGGCGATCAGCGAGCAGGTCATGACGCTGTTGCGGGCCCTGTCGCCGCTGGTGGAGCCGCTGAGCCTGGATGAGGCGTTCGTCGATCTCGAGGCCGGGGGCGCCGCCTGGGACGCGGAGTCGGCGCGGCTCACGGGGACGAAGCTGCGTGCGGACATCCGGGCTGCCACCGGGCTGACCGGTTCCGTGGGGCTCGCCGCCTCCAAGATGCTGGCCAAAATCGCGTCGGAGGAGGCCAAGCCCGACGGTCTCGTGCTCATCGAGCCGGGGACGGAGCGGGCGCTGCTGGGTCCGAAGTCGGTGCGGATCCTGCCGGGAGTGGGGCCGGCGACCGGCGACCACCTGCGAAGGGCGGGGATCACGACGGTCGAGGAGATCGTGGAGGCGGGTGAGGACGAGCTGGTGCGGCTGGTGGGGAAGGCCCACGGGCACGGTCTGTATGCCATGGCGCTGGCCCTCGACGACCGGCCCGTGGTGGCCGAGCGGGACACGAAGTCGGTGTCGGTGGAGGACACGTACGACGTGGACATCCACGATCGTGTCCGGGTCCGCATGGAGGTGCAGCGGCTCGCGGACCGGTGTGTGCGGCGGCTGCGCGGGGCGCGGCTGTCCGGGCGGACCATCGTGCTGAAGGTGCGGAGGTACGACTTCTCGACGCTGACCCGGTCCGAGACCTTGCGCGGGCCCACGGACGACCCCGCCGTGGTGCGGGAGGCGGCGGCGCGGCTGCTGGAAGCCGTGGACACCACGGGCGGCGTACGGCTGCTCGGGGTGGGCGTCAGCGGGCTCGCCGACTACACGCAGGAGGACCTGTTCGCCCAGGCGGCGGGGGAGGCCCACCTCGAGGACGAGGACACGGCGGAGGAGTCGGCGCGAGGGGAGGCCGCGCCTGCCGAGCGGCGGTGGCCCGCCGGGCATGATGTGCGGCACGCGGAGTTCGGGCACGGGTGGGTGCAGGGAAGCGGGCTGGGCCGGGTGACCGTGCGCTTCGAGACGCCGGACTCGGCGCCGGGCCGTGTCCGTACCTTCCGCACCGACGACCAGGCCCTCCAGCCGGCCGATCCACTGCCACTGATACCGGGCGGGCCGGCAGCGATGGCTCCAGGGCTGAAGCGGGAGAGCGTGCACGGGTCGGGTGCGGAGCGCCCACCGGAGGCCGCCGGCCGGGTGTGAGACGCGTGGGAGAGTCGGGACGAGACGGGGAGAGGAGGGGGCCGCGGCTGCCGGGGGGCCGTTGGGGCGTACGGGGGAAGCCGTGGCCGTCGCGGGCGGCGGGCGCCCAGGTGTTCAGGCCTCCTCCGTGCCCGCGACCTGGCCGAACTCCCGGTCCATCGGGGGAGGAGGAGCGATGTCCAGGCCGTAGTGGTGGTAGAGCTGGAGTTCCTGTTCCGGGGAGAGATGGCGGCCGACGCCGAAGTCGGGGGCGTCCTTGATGAGGGCGCGGTCGAAGGGGACGCGGAGGGTGCCCTCCACCAGTTCGCTGGGCTCCAGGGGTACGAAGGCGTCACGGCTGAACAGGCCCATGCGTATCGCGGCCCACTCGGGGATTCCGGTCGCGTCGTCGAGATACACCTCGTCGACCGTGCCGATCTTGGTGCCCTTGCGGTCGAACGCTTTGCGGCCGATCAGGTTGCGCGGATCGATGTCGGTCTGCACGGGCCCTCCAAAACGTCGCATATGGTGCAACTCATCCCTAGGTCTACGAAAAGGCACAACGGAGAAGGTGGCCACTCGAAGACGCGTGCGTTGGTCGCGCTGGTACGCTGGCAACGGCTGCTGACCCTGTGCGGGAGAGTCCTCCAGCTCCATCGGAGGCGCCGAAGGAGCAACTCCTCCCCGGAATCTCTCAGGCCCCTGTACCGCACGGACGAGGTCACTCTGGAAAGCAGAGCGGGTGTCGACGGCTTCCGCTCTCACCGACGGTGAAAGCCGGGGCCCTCGGGCGGCCGGTGAAGCTCTCAGGTCGAGATGACAGAGGGGGAGGCCGTCGGGGCACCCGTGCCGTGGTGTCCCTCGAAGGTCGCGTCAGACCAGGAGGCCTCCGCCATGACCGCCGATCGCATTCCGCTCACCGAGCTCGAACAGGGCACCCCGTTCGAGCAGCGCCACATCGGCCCCGACCTGGAGGCCCGGGCGAAGATGCTGGCCCAGGTCGGGTACGGCTCGCTCGACGAGCTGATCACCGCCGCGGTGCCGGACGTGATCCGGAACGCCCACGCGCTGGAACTGCCCGGCGCGCGCACCGAGGCCGAGGTCCTCGCCGAGCTGCGCTCCCTCGCGGACCGCAACCAGGTGCTGGGCTCCATGATCGGCCTGGGCTACCACGGGACGTTCACGCCGCCCGTCATCCTGCGGAACGTCATGGAGAACCCGGCCTGGTACACGGCCTACACGCCGTACCAGCCGGAGATCTCGCAGGGCCGCCTCGAAGCGCTGCTGAACTTCCAGACGATGGTCGCCGACCTGACCGGCCTGCCGACCTCGGGTGCCTCGCTGCTGGACGAGGGCACGGCGGCCGCCGAGGCGATGGCGCTGTCGCGGCGCATGGGCAAGAACAAGAAGGGCATCTTCCTCATCGACGCGGACGCGCTGCCGCAGACCATCGCCGTGATCGAGACACGTGCCGAGCCAACCGGTGTCGAGGTCGTTGTGGCCGATCTCAGCGAGGGCATCCCGGCCGCCATCGCCGAGCGCGAGATCAACGGCGTGCTCCTGCAGTACCCGGGTGCCTCCGGTGCCGTACGTGATCTCAAGCCCGTCATCGAACAGGCGCATGAACTCGGCGCGCTCGTCACCGTCGCCGCTGATCTGCTGGCGCTCACGCTGCTCACGCCGCCCGGAGAGCTGGGAGCCGACATCGCGGTCGGTACGACGCAGCGCTTCGGCGTGCCGATGGGATTCGGCGGCCCCCACGCCGGCTACATGGCCGTGCACGAGAAGTTCGCCCGCAGCCTGCCCGGGCGGCTCGTGGGCGTTTCCGTGGACGCGGACGGACACAAGGCGTACCGGCTGGCCCTGCAGACGCGGGAGCAGCACATCCGTAGGGAGAAGGCGACCAGCAACATCTGCACCGCCCAGGTGCTGCTCGCCGTGATGGCCGGCATGTACGCCGTCTACCACGGCCCCGACGGGCTGCGGGCGATCGCCCGGCGTACGCACCGGTACGCCACGATCCTCGCCGCCGGCCTCACGGAAGGCGGGGTCGAGGTGGTGCACGGCGCCTACTTCGACACGCTGACCACGCGGGTGCCGGGCCGGGCCGCGGAGATCGTCGCGGCCGCGCGCGAGCACGGCGTCAACCTCCGGCTCGTGGACGCCGACCGGGTGTCGATCGCCTGCGACGAGACCACCACGCGGGCCCAGCTGGGTGCGGTGTGGACGGCGTTCGGCGTTCAGGGCGACATCGAGGCGCTGGACGCGGCGACACAGGACACGCTGCCGGCCGCGCTGCTGCGCACCGACGACTACCTGGCCCATCCGGTCTTCCACCAGCACCGCTCCGAGACCGCGATGCTGCGGTACCTGCGCAGGCTTGCCGACCGCGACTACGCCCTCGACCGGGGCATGATCCCGCTGGGCTCCTGCACGATGAAGCTCAACGCGACCACCGAGATGGAACCGGTCACCTGGCCCGAGTTCGGGCAGCTGCACCCCTTCGCGCCCGCCGACCAGGCGCAGGGCTACCTCGCGCTGATCACCGAGCTTGAGGAGCGTCTCGCCGAGGTCACCGGGTACGACAAGGTGTCGCTCCAGCCGAACGCGGGCTCACAGGGTGAGCTGGCCGGTCTGCTCGCCGTACGCGGCTACCACCGGGCACGCGGTGACGAGCAGCGCACGGTATGCCTCATTCCGTCCTCCGCGCACGGTACGAACGCGGCCAGCGCCGTCATGGCGGGCATGAAGGTCGTCGTCGTGAAGACCGCGGAGGACGGCGAGATCGACGTCGAGGACCTGCGCGCCAAGATCGAGCAGTACCGCGACGAACTGGCGGTGCTGATGATCACGTACCCGTCGACGCACGGAGTGTTCGAGGAGCACGTCGGCGAGGTCTGCGCGGCGGTGCACGACGCGGGCGGCCAGGTGTACATCGACGGCGCGAACCTCAACGCGCTGGTGGGCCTGGCCAAGCCGGGGCACTTCGGCGGTGACGTCTCGCACCTGAACCTGCACAAGACGTTCTGCATCCCGCACGGTGGCGGCGGTCCGGGCGTGGGTCCGGTCGGAGTACGGGCGCACCTGGCGCCGTACCTGCCGAACCACCCGCTCCAGCCCGCGGCCGGGCCCGAGACGGGCGTGGGCCCGATCTCGGCCGCCCCGTGGGGCTCCGCGGGCATCCTGCCCATCTCCTGGGCGTACGTCCGGCTCATGGGTGGCGAGGGGCTCAAGCGCGCCACGCAGGTGGCCGTCCTCAGCGCCAACTACATCGCCAAGCGGCTGGAGCCGCACTACCCGGTGCTCTACACCGGTCCCGGCGGGCTCGTGGCGCACGAGTGCATCATCGACCTGCGGCCGCTGACCAAGGCGACCGGCGTGACCGTCGACGACGTCGCCAAGCGGCTGATCGACTACGGCTTCCACGCGCCGACCATGTCGTTCCCGGTGGCGGGGACGCTGATGATCGAGCCGACCGAGTCCGAGGACCTCGCCGAGCTGGACCGGTTCTGCGAGGCGATGATCGCGATCCGCGCGGAGATCGAGCGCGTGGGGTCGGGGCAGTGGCCCGCGGACGACAACCCGCTGCGGGGAGCCCCGCACACGGCCGCCGCGCTCGGCGAGGACTGGGACCACGCGTACTCCCGTGAGGAGGCCGTGTTCCCGGCGGGTGTGTCGGCCGCGGACAAGTACTGGCCGCCGGTGCGCCGGATCGACCAGGCCTTCGGCGACCGCAACCTGGTCTGCTCCTGCCCGCCGCTTGACGCTTACGAAGGGTAATCACGCCTGGATACGCGTCGGGGCCGGTTCGGAGAGTGCTTCTCCGGCCGGCCCCTTGTTTCTCCGGGCGGGCGCCCGCCCGTGTCGCCCTCGGCTCAGGCGACCGTCATCGCCTGCGGGCGTCGCGGGGCGATGATCTGGCCGTCGGGCAGGAGCTCACCGGTGTCCTCGAAGAGCAGAACGCCGTTGCACAGGAGGCTCCACCCCTGCTCCGGGTGGTGCGCCACGAGGCGGGCGGACTCCCGGTCGGCGGATTCGGCTGTCGGACACGGTGGCTGGTGCTGGCACATGGTGGTCGGGATCTTTCGGGTTGTCGTGGTGTGTGGGATGGCTGTCGTGGCTGACTCGCGGCTTGAAGCGTTGTTCATGGCCGCCCCCGTGGTGATAAGTCGGTCGGTCCCAGTGTTGCCCTACGAGCGTCAATCCGCAGCGATTTTGCGGCACCGCTTTCTCACAGATTGATGACGCATCTCACACACGGTTGGTTCATCGCGACGGCAGGGTCCCTTCGGGTGGTTTGCCGTGGCCGAATTGGGCTAGTCAAAGCCCGTCGGGGAGTTTTCTGGCTCGTATGAGCATTATCTCGCCCGTAAGAGCAGGGAATTTAGCCGAGGAGAAAGCGGTACCCCGCCGCCGGTCCTTCCCGGGGCGGGGTACGGAAGCCGTGGCCGTCGGGGATGAGGGGGTCAGGCGCTGAGCAACGGGGCGGGAGTCACCCGGTGGGTCAGGAGCGGCAGCAGATCCGCGACCCGGTGCGGACGGTTGGCCGCGATACCGGGTGGGGCGGGGGCCAGGGGAACGAGGAGGTCCGTGGCGGCCGGGTGGCCGGCCGCTCCGTCCTCGGGGCAGTCGCCGTGCAGCCAGAGTGTGAGCATGTACAGCTCGGGTACCGACAGCAGACGCGCCTGATACGGCTGCTGCACGGACTCGGCCTCGCGCAGGGCGAGCTCGGTGGCGGCGACGTAGGGGCCCTCGAAGAAGTGCGAGAAGGCCCAGCCGTCGGGCGTCAGCCTGGTTTCCGCCGCGGCCACCGCGCGGCCGGCGGAGCGGATCAGGAAGCGCCAGCCGGCCAGCCGGGTGGCGGACGCGCCTTCGGGGGTGATGCGGTCGAGTACGTGGACGGGCAGCGGGAGTTCGGGCGTGACGGGCCCCTGGGCGTTGCGCAGGGACGGGGTGCGTGCCTCGCGGACGGCGGTGGGGGAACCGAGTGCCGTGAGGACGGTGCGCAGTGCGGGCGCGGGAGCCGGGGGTACATGCAGCGGCATGATGGGTCGCCTCTCATTCGACAGGCACGGTGGCGCGAGGGCGGGGGCGGACGGCGCTGTCAGCTCTCGGGATCAGAGAGGCGGGGGCCAGGGGTCCGGTGGGTCCGGTGCGGGAGGGCGGTCTGCCGTACGTCACCTGACGGCAGGCCGAGGACCGCGAGCGCCAGCTCTCTGCCTCGTTTTGCGGATTTTATACGAGACGTGTTCAGGCGATGTTTCGGCTAGCCGTCCCGGATATGAAGAGCAAGGCACCATTCGGTCTCGATAATGCGAGGGTTCATCCCGATTACACGTGACGTGTGAGCCGGTGACCTCGGAATTTCTCCGGGCGACGGTCGGCTGGTTCTCGTCGGCGTTTTTCACGAGGTCGTCGGACGTAGAAACCGCGTTCTACTTCATGCCTACTGAATGTGCCAATGGGTACTCGTTCAGCGTAGCGGGTCCCGGACTCGCCCGGGGGCACTATCGAGCGACCCGACGTGGGACGTTATCGATCGCGCTGCCTGGGCATCATCCACCGTGACCCGGGACAGCAGCGGCCGGCCCGTCGGCCTGCCCATCAGAGGAGGGGACACTTCGATGGGGGAGAAGGTCGTGGCGGGGTCGTTCGACCTGTCCGATCGACACCGCTACCGCGACAAGCTCCGTCAGTGCCTGACGGGGCTCGAGCGCTTGTTGGCGGAGAAGCGGTTCGACCGGCCCAAGAACCTGATGGGGCTGGAGATCGAGCTGAATCTCGTGGGTGCCGACGGACTGCCCAGAATGATGAATGCCCAGGTGCTGGAGCGTATAGCGAGCCGGGATTTCCAAACAGAACTCGCCATGTTCAACCTGGAAGTGAACATAGCCCCACATCGATTGGGGGGCCGCGTATTCGACCGGCTTTCCGAGGAGTTGCGCACGTCTCTGGCCTATGCGGACCGGAAGGCGGGCGAGCTCGACGCGGGCATCGTGATGATTGGCATTCTGCCCACGCTCGGCCGGGACGACCTGGTCTCCTCGAATCTCTCCGACGTGGACCGCTACACCCTGCTCAACGACCAGATCGTGGCCGCCCGCGGAGAGGACTTCACGCTCGACATCGACGGCGTGGAGCGGCTCGTGTGCACGTCGAAGTCGATCGCGCCCGAAGCCGCCTGCACCTCCGTGCAACTGCACCTCCAGGTCACTCCGGAGCGGTTCGCCGGCGTGTGGAACGCGGCGCAGGCGGTGGCCGCTGCGCAGGTCGCCGTGGGCGCCAACGCCCCGTTCCTGTTCGGGCACGAGTTGTGGCGGGAGTCGCGGCCCCCGCTGTTCCAGCAGTCCACCGACACCCGGCCGCCGGAGCTCCAGGCGCAGGGGGTGCGGCCGCGTACGTGGTTCGGGGAGCGGTGGGTCTCCTCGGCGTACGACCTCTTCGAGGAGAACCTGCGGTTCTTTCCGGCGCTGCTGCCCATCTGTGACGACGAGGACCCGCTGCGTGTCCTTGACCAGGGAGGTACGCCCAAGCTCGGTGAGCTCGTCCTGCACAACGGCACCGTGTACCGCTGGAACCGTCCCGTGTACGGCATCGCCGACGGAGTGCCGCACCTGAGGGTGGAGAACCGGGTGCTGCCCGCGGGACCGACGATCACCGACGTCATCGCCAACGCGGCCTTCTACTACGGGGTCGTGCGCGCCCTTGCCGAGGAGTCGCGGCCGGTGTGGACGCGGCTGCCCTTCGAGGTCGCCGCCGCCAACTTCGACGAGGCCTGCCGGCATGGCATCGACGCGCGCCTGCGGTGGCCGCGGCGGGGGCGGTACGGCGGGGTCGTCGAGGTGGACGCGGTGAGTCTGGTGCGTGACGAGTTGCTGCCGTTGGCCGAGGTGGGACTGGACGCGTGGGGGGTCGAGGCCGCGGATCGGGACTTCTACCTCGGGGTGATCGAGGAGCGGTGCCGGAGGCGGGTCAACGGAGCCAGTTGGCAGGCGGAAACGTTCCATCGGGCGTTGGAGAAGGGGCTTGACCGGCAGGCGGCGCTGGCTGCGACCACGCGGAGGTACTGCGAGTTGATGCATGCGGGGGAGCCGGTCCACATGTGGCCTGTGGGGTTACCGGAGCCGGTGTTGTTGGGGTGAGGTGAGCCGCCGGGGGCGACGTGGTTCCTTCTCGCCCCCGCCGCCTCCAGCCGTCCCGTCCTGGGCGCGCGGCCGAGGGCCGGGTGTGCCCGCCTTGGAGCGATCGGGCAAGCTGTGACGTCCCATGGGATGGTCCCCCCATCGACCTGTCGCGCTGGACGGGGGATGCGGTGGGATTACCGAACTGGAGGCGTACGTGCAGGTGGAGGCAGGGGCGGTGGCCGATTCTTCGCCGTTGGACGGATCGGCCCGACGGACGCTCCGGAACGAGACGCTGCTCGTTCTGGGGCTTTCGCTCGGCGCGAGTGGCGTATCCGCTCTGATCAGCTTTGTCGGATCGGTGACGAAACCAGGAGGGCTCAAGGACCAGGCCGCGACCCTCAACGCCTCCGCCGCGCCGGGCCGCCCCTGGCTGGATCTCGCCTGGCAGCTCTTCGGGATCACGACGGCGCTGGTGCCGGTCGCGCTCGTCGCGCACTTCCTGTTGCGGGAGGGCGAGGGGCTGCGGACGCTCGGCTTCGACCGCACGAAGCCGTGGTTCGACCTCGGGCGCGGGGCGGCGATCGCGGCGGTGATCGGCAGCACGGGTATCGCGTTCTACCTCGCCGCCCGCGGCCTGGGCTTCAACCTCACGGTGGTGCCGGAGGCGCTGCCCGACGTGTGGTGGAAGTACCCGGTCCTGATCCTCTCCGCGATCCAGAACGCGGTCCTCGAAGAGGTCATCGTCGTCGGCTACCTCCTGCGCAGGCTCGGCCAGTTGGGCTGGAGCCCGGGGGCCGCGCTGATGGCGAGCTCGGTCCTGCGCGGCTCGTACCACCTCTACCAGGGCATCGGCGGCTTCATCGGCAACTTGGTGATGGGCGTGGTGTTCGTCTACCTCTACCGGCGCTGGGGACGGGTCGGACCGCTCGTGGTGGCGCACTCACTGCTGGACATCGGTGCCTTCGTCGGGTACGCGCTGCTGGCGGGCAAGGTGGGCTGGCTGCCCACGGCGTGAGGACGGAGAGGGGACGGAGAGGAGGCGGAGAGGGACAGGGGGCGGGTGGTCGGCGGGGAGCCGGCGGTACGCCCCCTGGTGCGCCGCTACGCCAGCAGTTCGCCCTCGATGACCGTGACCGCGCGGCCGGTGAGGAGGGTCCGGTCGCCGCGGACCTCGGTGCGGACCAGGCCGGAGCGCCGTGAGGCCTGGAGGCCGGTGAGGGCGTGGCGGCCGAGGCGGCCGGACCAGAACGGGGCGAGGGCGGTGTGGGCGCTGCCCGTGACGTGGTCCTCGTCGATGCCGACGTTCGGGAAGAAGCAGCGCGAGACGAAGTCGTAGCCCTGGGCGGGATCTTCGGCGCGTGCCGTGGCGATGACACCGCGTTCGGAGTAGCGGCCGAGGGCCCTCAGATCGGGGGCGAGGGCGAGAACGGTCTTCTCGTCGGCGAGTTCGAGCAGGAGGTCACCGATGTTCGGGCCGGTGTCGAGGACGGTGAGCGGCTGGGCGCCCAGCGCCTCGGCCAGGCCCTCTAGGAGCCCGGCCGGGGTGAGGGGTGCTGTCGGGAAGTCCAGGGTGAGGGATCCGTCCTCGTGGGTCGTCGCGACGAGGACTCCGCTGCGGGTGGCGAACCGGACAGGGCCGGTGTGGGCGCCGGTGGTGGCGAGGACGTGTGCTGTGGCCAGCGTGGCGTGACCGCACATCGCGACCTCGGTTTCGGGCGTGAACCAGCGCAGAGCCCAGTCCGCCTCGCCGCCCTCGGGCAGGCGGTGGGCGAACGCCGTTTCGGGGTGGTTGACCTCCCGGGCCACGTTCTGGAGCCAGGTCTCGTCGGGGAAGGCGTCGAGGAGGACGACTCCCGCCGGGTTGCCGGCGAAGGGGCGGTCGGTGAAGGCGTCGACGATTCGAATCCGCATGGTCCGACGCTAGGGGGTGGGTGGAGCGGCGGGCCAAGGCCAATTCCGGGGCGTTGGACCGATTTCGGCGGAGCCAGGGGAGCAGTCCAGGCCGCCACCTGGCCGGTGTCTGAGCACAGTGGGCGGGCGAGGTGGACCGGCGCCGGTGGACCAGCTCAGTGGCCCGGCGAATTGGACCCGCTCAGTGGACGGAGAACCCGCCGTCGACGAAGATCGCCTGGCCTGTGACGTACCCGGAGGCGGGGCCGGCGAGGAACACCGCCGCTCCGGCGAAGTCCTCGGCCAGGCCGTTGCGTCCGACCATCGTGCGCGCGGCCAGCGCGGCCATCTTCTCCGGATCGGACTGCAGGCGTGCGTTGAGCGGGGTCGCGACGAAGCCGGGCACCAGCGTGTTGCAGGTGACGCCGCGTGACGACCATGCCTCGGCCTGTGAGCGGGCCAGCGACTCCAGCGCTCCCTTGGAGACCCCGTAGGCGCCGCTCTGGACGAACGCCCGGTGGGCCTGCTGGGAGCTGATGTGGATGATCCGCCCGAAACCTCGCTCGGCCATGCCGGGTCCGAACCGCTCGCCCAGCAGGTAGGGCGCCTCCAGGTTCACCGCCATCGTGGCGTCCCACACGTCTTCGCCCAGCTCGCCCATCGGCGGCCGGAGGTTGATGCCCGCGCTGTTGACGAGGATGTCGGGCTCGCCGAACACCTCGGCCGCCTGTTCCGCGGCCGCGCGCACCCCGTCACGGGTACTCAGGTCGGCGCTCACCCAGGCAGCCCGGCACCCGTCCGCCACGAACTCGTCGACTGTGGCGGCCAGTTCCGCCTCCTTGCGCGCCACGATCACCACGCTCGCCCCCGCACGCGCGAGAGCCCCTGCGATGGCCCGTCCGATGCCGGAACTGCCACCCGTCACCAGGGCGGTCCGGCCGTCCAGTGAGAAGAGCTGGGAGAGGTAACGGTGCGAGGTCATGCCCGCACCCTAGACGGGGGCCGTATCGCGGCGGTGCACGGGGCGTGATGTCCGGTGAGCAACGCCCGCTCGGGAGCGGCCCGTTGAGCGGGTTCGTTCACTCGCGTGTTCCGGTCGTCCCATTGTTCTCGTCGTCCTGTTGTTCTCGTCACCCCGTCGCTGTGATGGCGTGGTCGATCGCCGAGGCGACGTCGGGAGCCATGTGGGTGGGCCGGTAGGAGTCCTCGGCCCAGGGGCGGCCGTCCGTCACCCACACACTGCGGAGCCCGAGCCCATGGGCGCCCGCGATGTCGGCATGCGGTGAGTCGCCGATCATCCACGCGTCGGTGAGGGAGGCGCCGACGGTGGCCGCCGCTGCCTCGAAGATCTCCGGATCCGGTTTCTGGCAGCCGACGCCTTCGGAGATGACCCAGCCCTTGACGAGCCGGTCGAGGCCGGTGTTGCGGATCTTCGTTTCCTGCTGGGCCGTGCGGCCGTTGGTGACGATCACGCAGGTCCAGCCTGCCTTCCGCGCTCTGTCCAGGGCCTCGCGGGAGGCGTGTGCCAGGACGGCGCGGTCGGCTGCGCCGTGGTCGAGGAGGGCACGGATGGCGGTGGACGGCACCGTGTTCCCGTACCGGTCGGTGAGCGCGGCGGCGACGTCGTGCCGCGGGGTGTAGCCGCTCGCGTCGACGCGCGTCACCCACGTGAGGTCGGAGTCGGCCAGTGCGTGCTCGGCGAGGAAGTCGGCGACGGCGGCACGGAAGGCGGCGTCGCGGTCGATCAGCGTGTTGTCGAGGTCCAGCAGCAGCAACGGCATGACCGGCAGTAGACCACGGACGCGGCCCGCCCAGGTCGCCACCGGGCCCGCGTCAGGGCTCACCAGGTCGCGAAGGGCTTGCCATGCGAAGTGTTCCGATATATCGTTGAGGTATCGCGACAGATCAACGATGGAATGGAGTGATGGCCATGCGTACCCGTGGACAGGACTACGGATTCGAGCGTGGACACGGACGTCACGGTGGACACGGCCCGCACGGGCGTCCCGACTTCGAGGCGCTGCGCGGCGCCTTCGGGCCCTTCGGTCCGGGGCACGGTGGCCCCGGCTTCGGCCCGGGTTTCGGCCCGGGGCCCTGGGGTGGACGCGGCAGGGGCGGACCGAGGGGAAGGGCGCGGCGCGGCGACGTACGGGCGTCGATCCTGGCCCTCCTCAAAGACCGCCCCATGCACGGTTACGAGATGATCCAGGAGATCGCCGAGCGCAGCGGCGGGGCGTGGAAGCCCAGCCCAGGTTCGGTCTACCCCACCCTCCAGCTGCTGGAGGACGAAGGGCTCATCATCAGTGAGACCGAGGGCGGAAAGAAGCTGTTCTCGCTCACCGATGCGGGCCGTACGGCGGCCGGCGAAGGGCCCGAGGCGCCGTGGGAGGAGGCCTCGCGCGGGGTCGACTGGGAGGCGCTGGGCGAGATCCGGCAGGCCGGCTTCGGTCTGATGGAGGCGTTCGGTCAGGTCTGGAAGACCGGCGACAAGGACCAGCGCGACAAGGCGCTGGCGGTCATCAACGAGGCTCGCAAGAAGCTGTATCTGATCCTCGCGGACGAGGACTGACGGCCTCGCCGGGCAGTGGCTCGGCATGAGGCACGGCGTGAGGGCGCCCTGCGGACAAGACCGCAGGGCGCCCTGGTGCGTGCCGGGGGCGTGGTGCGCGAGGTGTCGTGGTGGTGTGCGGTCGTACGCCCGGGCTACGCCACCAGTCCACCCAGCTTGCGCAGTGACTCGTTCAGCGCGGCCGTCGCCGAGTCCTTCAGTTTGCCCGCCATCAGGGAGACGGCCGCGCCCGTGAACTCGCCGTCGACGCGGACCGTGGTGGCGGTGCCGTCCGGCGTGAGCGTGTAGCGCGTGGCGAGGTCCACGGCCATCGGGCCCTTGCCGCGGATGGCGAGGACCCGGGCGGGTTCGAGCTCCGCGATGGTCCACTCGACCTCCGCGGGAAAGCCCATGAGTTTCAGGTTCTCCTGGAAGGTGCCACCGACCGCGAGGGTCTGCGGGCCGCCTTTCGGGAAGCTGGTGTGGGTCGTGTTCCACTCCCCGTACGCGGACCAGTCGACGAGTTGGGCCCACACCTTCTCGGCGGGTGCCTCGATGCGTGCCTCCGCGCTGACCTCGGCCATGCGACCACCTCTTCGTCTCGGGCTGCGTGTCGCGGAACGTAGCGGCACGGCCTGGAACATTCAATACTGATGAACCGTCAGAAACGGTCCGGTGTGCATCGGTGCGATGTCGTCCTCAAGGGGGCGTTCTCCTCCCTAAGGAGGAGAACCGGTTCATCCGTACCACCTGTGCCGGACCCGAGAATGCTGCCCGGCGAGGATGACTCGGCCGGACGGGACTGATGAGGTGGGGATGTGCGACCCCGTATTCCCCGGCAGTCCGCCGCCGACCACGACCGGACAGGCGCGGAGCCCGATGCCCGGCTCACCGACGAACTGGCAGCGGTGATCGCCGGTGCGCGCAGACGGGCGCTGCGCGACGGGGACCGGCAGATCGACACCGCGCATCTGCTGCACACACTCCTGGAGTCCGACCCAGAGGTGCGCGCCGTTTTCGGCGACGGCCCGCAGGTCGCCCGGCTGCTCGGGTACCTCGTGCAGCGGAGCATCGGCTACGGGCTGCGCTGGCAGGGCAGTGTCGAGGACTCCGGTGCCGTCCCCGTGCTCACCGACGTGCCGGGCTGGTCGCCGGCGGCGGCCGGGGCGATGGAGGACGCGTGCGGGCGCGCCGAGGCGCGGGGCGGGGAGGGCACGGTGCGGGCTCGTGGGGTCGATCTCCTTGCCGCGCTTGTCGCGGCTCCTGAGTCGCGCGCCGTGGAGGTGCTTGGGCGCGCGGGGGTTGACGTGGGGGAGTTGGTGGTGCGGGTTGGGGCGGCCGGCCGCCCGGGGGGTGGGGATGCCGTCCGCTGAGGGGGTGGCGGGTGCGTGCGGGTTCGTCGTGGCTTGTCGCGTAGTTCCCCGCGCCCCTTAGGAGCGTGCAGTTCCCCGCGCCTGCGAAAGGCCTGCAGTTCCTCGCGCCCCCTTGAATACGTGCCGTTCCCGCGCCTCGGCGCGTGCGGTTCTCGCGCCCCCTGACGCCGCAGTGGGGGGCGTCCAGGGCGTGAGACAGGTGTCAATGAGGGTGACGCTCATGTCATCGGCTGTCATCATGTGCCGGTGCAGACCTCTCAGAGCAGTCAGGGCAATCACGGCAGGGGCGTCGGCCTCGGGCTCGCGCTCGGGTCGGCCGTCGCCTTCGGCGGGTCGGGTGTGGCGGCCAAGCCGCTGATCGAGGCGGGGCTCGACCCGCTCCACGTGGTGTGGCTGCGGGTGGCGGGTGCCGCGCTGGTGATGCTGCCGCTGGCTGTCCGGCACCGCGGGCTGCCGCGTCGGCGGCCCGCGCTGCTCGCCGGGTTCGGGCTTCTCGCCGTGGCCGGAGTGCAGGCCTGCTACTTCGCGGCGATCTCGCGCATCCCGGTCGGTGTCGCGCTGCTCGTGGAGTACTTCGCCCCCGCGATCCTGCTCGGCTGGGTGCGGTTCGTGCAGCGGCGGCCGGTCACGCGTGCCGCCGCCGTGGGGGTCGTGCTAGCGGTCGGCGGGCTCGCCTGCGTCGTCGAGGTCTGGTCGGGAATGGGCTTCGACGCGCTCGGTCTGCTGCTCGCCCTGGCCGCCGCCTGCTGCCAGGTCGGCTACTTCGTCCTGTCCGATCAGGGCGCGGACGCGGGCGAGGAGGCGCCCGACCCGCTCGGCGTCATCGCGTACGGCCTGCTCGTCGGCGCCCTCGTGCTCACCGCCGTGGCCCGTCCCTGGACGATGGACTGGTCCCTCCTCGCCGGCACCGCCCGCATGGACGGCACTCCCGTCGCGGCCTGGCTGTTGCTCGGCTGGGTCGTGCTGATCGCGACGGTGCTCGCGTACGTGACCGGGGTGGTCGCCGTCCGCAGGCTGTCCCCGCAGGTCGCGGGCGTCGTCGCCTGCCTCGAAGCGGTCATCGCGACCGTGCTCGCCTGGGTGCTGCTCGGCGAACATCTCTCCGCGCCGCAGATCATCGGCGGTGTCGTCGTCCTGGTCGGGGCCTTCATCGCCCAGTCGTCGGCACCTGCCAAGGCCGCCGAGGGGCCGGTCGCGGGAGGCTCGGGTCCTGCTCAGAGGAACGGCACCGCAGTGGACGCGACGGGCAGCAGCGCGGCGGACGGCGGTGCGGCGGACGGCGATGGGGCGGACGGCCCTGAGAAGCAGTTGTCCGCTCCAGGTGGCGCCTCATAGGTCACAGCACCGCCAGGTAGTCGGGGAACTCGGTCCCGGGTGTCAGGCCCGGGTCCGGTATCGGCGTGTCGTAGCCCTTGCGCAGAGGGAGGACGCCTGCCCAGTGGGGGAGGGTGAGGTCCTCGGGTTCGTCGTTCACGCCGCCCTCGCGGATCTTGGCGGACACCTCGTCGAGGTCGAGGCGGATCACCGCGGTGGCGGCGGCCTCCTTGGTGTTGGCGGGCCGGATGTCGCGCGAGCGACCTGGTACGACGTGGTCCACCAGCGCGTCGAGGGCCAGTCGCTTCTCCTCCGGGTCGGTCACCTGGTGGGCGGTGCCATGGACGACCACGGAGCGGTAGTTGATCGAGTGGTGGAAGGCGGAGCGGGCGAGGACCAGCCCGTCGACGTGCGTGACGGTGAGGCACACCGCGAGCCCCGGATCCGCCTGGCGGGTCATCCGCAGCGGGCGCGAACCCGTCGAGCCGTGGACGTAGAGCACCTCGCCGACCCGGGCGTACAGAGTGGGCAGCACGACCGGGACGCCGTCCCGCACGAAGCCGAGATGGCAGACGTAGCCCTCGTCGAGGATCGCGTGCACCACCTCCTTGTCGTACGTGGCCCGCTGCGCGGCACGGGTGGGGACGGTGCGGTCGGTCGGGGTGTAGGCGGTCGGCGACGGCATCGGCTGCGGGGGTCCCTGCATTGCGGCCTCCATTGCACTAGTGCATAATCTTTTTTGTGCTAGGAGAGTATCGGATCGAAGGGCGTCGTGCAGCGGAGATCGCGGCGAGCGTCGAGCGCGCGGTGGGTGCCGGGGAGCTGGAGCCGGGGCAACTGCTGCCGCCGATGCGGGAGTTGGCGGTGCAGCTCGGGGTGAATGCGAATACGGTCGCGGCCGCCTATCGCACTCTGCGCGAGCGCGGGGTCATCGAGACCGCCGGACGACGCGGCAGCCGGGTGCGCTCAAAACCGGCCACGACAGGGCGCGAGTACATCCGGGTGGACGTACCGGAAGGCGTGCGCGACCTCGCCGACGGCAATCCCGATCCGGCGCTGCTGCCCCCGCTGGCCAAGCCCTTCGCGGCCGCCGCCGAGCAGGGTGACCGCGTCCCCGTCCTCTACGGTCAGGCCCCCGTCGAACCCGAGCTGGAGCGGATCGCGCGCGCCGACCTCGACGCCGACGGTGTGCCGGACGGGCCGCTCACCGTCACCTCCGGCGCGCTCGACGCCGTGGAGCGTGTCCTGGCCGCGCACCTCAAGGCGGGCGACGCCGTGGCCGTCGAGGATCCGGGTTGGGGCAGCGTGCTCGACCTCGTGCCCGCGCTCGGACTGCGAACGATCCCCGTGGGTGTCGACGACGAAGGGCCGCTCCCCGAGGACGTACGCCGCGCCCTGGAGGCCGGCGCGCGCGCCCTCATCGTCACCGACCGGGCGCAGAACCCGATCGGTGCCGCGGTGAGCGCCACGCGCGCGCGTGCCCTGCGCGCCGTGCTCGCGGACCACCCGCAGACCCTGCTGGTCGAGGACGACCATGGCTACCGGATCGTCGACCAGCCCCTCCAGCCGCTCGCCGGTGTCACGCGCCACTGGGCCCTCGTCCGCTCGGTCGCCAAGGCCTACGGGCCCGATCTGCGGCTCGCGGTGCTCACCGGTGACGCCGTGACCCTGGACCGCGTGCGAGGACGGCAGCGCCTCGGGCCCGGATGGGTGAGCCGGCTGGTGCAGCGGGCCGTCGTGGTGCTCTGGGCGGAAGGTGCCGTGGACGCGCGGGCCGTGGCGGGGGCCTACGGCCGCAGGCGGGACGCGCTGATCGGTGCGCTGGCGGAACGCGGCGTGACGGCGCACGGGCGCAGCGGGATGAACGTGTGGGTGCCCGTCCGGGACGAGACCGGCGTGGTCGCCCGGCTGCTGCACGCCGGCTGGGCCGTGGCGCCCGGCGCCCGCTTCCGCATGAGCGCGCCACCCGGCATCCGGATCACCGTGTCCACGCTCTCGGAGGACGAGATCGGACGCGTGGCGGACGCCGTGGCCTCGGCGATCGGCCCGGCGCCCGCTCGACGCTACGTATGACTGCCGCTCAATCCAGTTTTTCCGCACGGGGTTTGACCTGAGTGAGAGCCGCTCCCGCCAGTACGATCGCCGCGCCGACCGGCGTGGACCAGGTGAGCGACTCCCCGAGGACCGCGACGCCGGCGGCCGTGGCGATCACCGGGATGAAGTACGTGACCATCTGGGCGGTGGTCGGGCCGACCTCGGCGACGATGCCGTACTGCACGAGCATCGCGACACCCGTACCGAGGGCGCCGAGCGCGACGACGGCGAGCAGGGGAAGCACTGGAAAGCTACCCGGCAGGGAGGTGAACAGCGGTGTGACGACGGCGAGTTGCGCGGTGGCCAGCAGCAACTGGGCGCCTGTCAGCGAGAGGTTGGAGTGGCCGGAGCCCGCCAGTGTGCGCCGGACGTAGATCCAGCCGATCGGGTAGCTGAGCGAGGCCAGCAGCGCCATCGCCGTGCCTGAGGCGTCCAGGCCGTGGAAGCCCTGCCAGGCGCCGAGCACCGTGAGCACGCCGAGGAAGCCGAGTCCGAGGCCTGCGACCCGCACCCGCGTCGGCCGGTCCTCGGAGAGCGCGACCAGCGACAGGGCCATGCCCCACAGGGGTGAGGTCGCGTTGCAGATGCCGGCGAGCGTGGACGGGATCGTCAGCTCCGCGTAGGCGAAGAGCGAGAACGGCAGCGCGTTCAGCAGTAATGCGGCGACCGCCAGATGGCCCCAGGTGCGGGCACCACGCGGCAGCCGCTCCCGCTTCACCGCCATGGCCACCGCGAGCACCGCCGTACCGAACAGCAGTCGTCCGAAGGTCACCTGGAAGGGTGCGTAGCCTTCGGTGCCGACCTTGATGAGGAGGAAACTGAAGCCCCAGACGAGGGCGAGGAAGCCGAAGCGGAGGCGCCAGCCGACGGCTGGACGGCGACGTTCGGTGGTCGCCGGCGGCTGGGCGGAGTTTCGCGGGGCGGTGGTGGCGGTGGTCATGGCCCCAACGATGCTCCTCAATGATCTCGTAGCGCAATCGAGATTTCATGAGCGGAATCTCGTAGCATCACTTACATGTTGAACCTGGAGCGCCTGCGCACCCTCGACGCCCTGGCCCGGCACGGTTCGGTCAGTGGCGCAGCCGAAGGGCTGCACGTCACGACGTCGGCCGTGTCCCAGCAGATGGCCAAGCTGGAGCGGGAGGTGGGGCAGCGGCTCCTGGCCAAGAACGGGCGCGGCGTACGTCTCACCGACGCGGGACGGCTGCTCGCCGACCACGCCGCCCGCATCCTGTCCCAGGTCGAGCTGGCCCAGTCCGACCTGGAGGCGCAGCGCGGGCAGGTGGTGGGCGAGCTGCGGCTGGCCGCGTTCCCGACGGCGATGCGCGGTCTCTTCCCGTCGGTGCTGAGGGCGCTGCGGGACGGCCACCCGTCGCTGCGGGTGAGCTCGCGGGAGCTGGAGCCCGAGTTCGGCGTCAACGCGGTGATCCGGGGCGACGCCGACCTGGCCGTGGTCCTCGACTGGTACAACAAGCCCCTGCCCGTGCCCGAAGGGCTCGCCAGAGCGGTGATCCTCGACGACCCCGTGGAGATCGCGATGCACGAGGGGCACCCACTCTCCGGCCGGGACGCGGTCGACCTGGAGGACTTCGCGGAGGACGAGTGGGTCGCCTGGCCCGAGGGCGAGTTCTGCCACGAGTGGCTGCTCTACACGCTGCGGGGCAAGGGCATCGAGCCCCGCATCGCCCACTGTGCCGAGGAGCACCACACCCAGCTCGCCCTGGTCGCGGCCGGGCTGGGTGTCTGTGTCGCGCCCAGGCTGGGACGCGACCCGATGCCGGCGGGGGTACGGGCCGTGCCGGTCCGCCACCGCGTCCACCGGTACATCTACGCGGTGTGGCGCGCGGATGCCGACCGCCGCCCGTCGATCAGGGCGGCGGTGGAGGCGCTGCAGAAGGCGGGGGAGGACATCCGCTCGGTCGCCTCAGGCTGAGACCCGTCCCGTCACGATCGCGCCGAGATCCGTCTCGTCACGATCACGCTGAGGTCCCTCCCGTCACGATCACGCCGAGGCCCGTCCCTCCCGTCACAGGGACGCCAGCTTGCGGAAGTCCCACGAAGCGATCGACTCCGGTGTCAGTCGCACCCACGCGTGGCGGCCGTCGTGCGGCATCTCGTCCAGGCCGAAGTTCTTGCGGGCGAACAGCCGCTCCACGTCGGCGAGTTCGGGGCCCGGCTCGCCCGTGCAAGGGGCTTCCCCGACGAACTCCACCGTGCCCGACAGCTCGACGCCCCTCAGTTCTCCGTAGTCCTCGCCCGCGTCGACCGTGACGGCGACGCGGGGATCGCGGCGCAGGTGGGCCCACCGCCTGCTGCGTGTGATCGAGTACAGCCACAGCGAGGTGCCGTCCCAGGCGAACCAGAGCGGGCTGACGTGCGGGGCGCCGTCCGCCGAGACCGTGGCGACCCGGCAGGTGCGCTGCGTGGCCAGGAACTCGTCCAGCTCGGCGGAGGTCATCATGATCTTCCGGCCCCGGCGCTGCGTGACGGTCATGGAGTGCCTCCCCTTATTCTGACGTTACGTCAGAAATGCAGCATGAGTGGTCTTCCCTCCCCGCGCAAGGGACGTTACGCTCGCCCGCCCCGGCCGACGTGTGACAGGGCGAGGGTGGCAGACGAGGGTGACAGGACGAAGGGGAGACATGCCGTCGTACGAAGCGCTCCGTGCCCTCCTCGACCCCGCCACCACGGTGCTGCTCACCGTCGAGTGCCAGCAGGGGGTCGTGGGCCCGGACAGCGCGTTGCCCGAGCTGGCCAGGGAGGCGCGGTCGTCGGGGGCCCTGGCGCACGTCGCCCGGCTGGTCGCCGGGGCCCACGAGAGCGGGGTGCAGGTCGTCCACGCCGTCGCCGAACGGCGGCCCGACGGACGGGGGGCGAGCCGTAACGCCCGGCTGTTCCGCGCCGCCGAACGGCTGCCCGTCCAGCAACTGGCGGGCACCGAGGCCGTGCGCGTCGCGCCGCCCATCGAGGTCGCCGAGGAGGACCTGGTCGTACGACGGCTGCACGGGCTCTCGCCGCTCGCCGGCACCGACCTCGACGCGCTGCTGCGCAACCTGGGCTGCCGCACGCTGGTCGTGACCGGCGTGTCGGCCAACGTGGCCGTACCGAACGCGGTGTTCGACGCCGTCAACCTCGGCTACACGGTGGTCGTGCCCAGGGACGCCATCGCGGGGGTGCCCTCCGAGTACACCCCCGCGATGATCCGCAACACCCTCGCATTGGTCGCCACGGTCGCGACCACGGACGAGGTGCTGGGCTGCCTCAAGCGGCCCCGGCCGCGGACATGAGCGTCCGGCGGCCGAATGCCCCGGGCTCAGGCCATCTTGATCGAGTCACCGTCGACGGTGATCTCCATGGCGGGCAGGGGCTTGGTCGCCGGGCCGCTCTTCACGCTGCCGTCGGTGATGGAGAAGTTGCTGTTGTGACAGGGGCAGTTGATGACGCCGTCCTTGATGCTCTTCACGGCACAGCCCTGGTGGGTGCACGTGGACGAGAACGCCTTGAACTCGCCCGCCGTCGGCTGGGTGACCACCATCTTCTGGTCGGCGAAGACCTTGCCGCCGCCCTCCGGGATGTCGGAGGTCTTCGCGACCTCGGTGCCGCCCGAGCCCGCGTCGCCGCCGCTCGTGCCACCGCTGCTCGCGCCGCTGCTCTCCTCGGTGCCGGCGGCGGAGGACTCGGAGGAGGCGGACGAGGAGTCGTCGTCCGATCCGCACGCGGTCAGCGCGACGGCGAGCCCCGTCGCGCCGGCCGCTGCGATCACGGCGCGGCGGGCCGGTTTCGAGGCGGGCTGGTGCGGTGCGCTGGTCATGCTGAGGTTCCCTTCCGTGGGGGGCGTGGACCTGCCGACAGGTACGGCCGGCGGAGATCGCCTGTTCAGACGATGCCGAAATCTTCGCCCGCTCGGGATGGGACGTGGGTAAAGCGGAGCTGTCGGTTCGCTGTCGTCGTCGGCGCGTCACCGCATTGGCCGTCTCCGGGGCGCGTCACCGCCCCGGTAACCTGGGTCGATGCTCAAAGAAGTCACCGCGACCCGTTACATCACGCCGCTGCGTGAGGGCGGGTCGCTGCCGGGACTGGTCGAGGCCGACGACTTCGGGACGTACGTCATGAAGTTCACGGGCGCGGGTCAGGGCCGCAAGACGCTCGTCGCGGAGGTCGTCTGCGGTGAGCTCGCCCGCCGGCTCGGACTGCGGGTCCCGGGACTGGTGACGATCGAGTTGGACCCCGTGCTGGGCCTCGGCGAGCCCGACCAGGAGGTGCAGGGCCTGCTCAAGGCGAGCGGCGGCGCCAACCTGGGCATGGACTTCCTGCCCCGCGCGATCGGCTTCGACTCCCTCGCCTTCCCGGTGAGCCCCGAGGAGGCCGGCCGGATCGTCTGGTTCGACGCCCTCGTGGGCAACGTGGACCGCTCCTGGCGCAACCCCAACCTCCTGGTGTGGCACGGCGACCTGTGGCTCATCGACCACGGAGCCACGATGATCTGGCACCACAACTGGCCCGGCGCCCTGGTTTCCGCCCAGCGGCCGTACGACGCCTCCGACCACGCGCTGGCACCCTTCGCACCCGATGTCGCGGCCGCGGCCGACGCCCTCGCGCACCTGGTCACCGAGGACCTGCTGGCGGAGGTCACCGCCGAGATCCCCGAGGTGTGGCTGGCCGGCGAGCCGGGGTTCGACAGCGCGGACGCACTGCGGCGGGCGTACGCCGAGCCGCTGCTGGCACGGGCCGCCGTCATCCAGGAACGCATCGAGGGGATCAAGTGAGCGAGCGCACCCTCGCGACCAGGCCGAGGGAGCAGGACGTCTTCGAGTACGCGCTGCTGCGGGTCGTCCCCCGCGTCGAGCGCGGCGAGTGCTTCAACGCGGGCGTACTCGTGTACTGCCGCGCCAGGTCCTTCGTCGCCGCCCGCACGCACCTCGACGAGACCAAGCTGCTGGCCCTGGACCCCGAGGCGGACGTGGCGGGCGTACGGGCCGCCCTGCACGCCGTCGAGGGGGTGTGCGCCGGGGGTGAGGCGGCGGGCCAGGCCGCGCGCGACGACGCCGGGCGGCGCTTCCGCTGGCTGGTCGCGCCCCGCTCGACGGTGGTCCAGCCGGGGCCCGTGCACACCGGGCTCACGGTCGATCCCGGGGCCGAGGCGGAGCGGCTGCTCGATCTGCTGGTCAGGTAATCGATCACACCTGGGTCGTGTGCCGTTGACACCGGGTGCCAGGGCTTCTAGCGTCACGTGTGCTGGAGGTACTAAGCGGTCGCTCACCTGTTGGGCGTACTGTGAGAGCCGCATCCCAAGGGCGAGGAGAAGCAGCAATGTCCACCACTGAGCAGCGGGTCGCCGTGGTCACGGGTGCCGCGCGCGGCATCGGCGCCGCGACCGCCGTACGACTGGCCGCGGAGGGCCGCGCCGTCGCCGTGATCGACCTCGACGAGGCGGCCTGCGAGGACACCGTGGAGAAGATCACCGCCGCCGGAGGCAAGGCCCTCGCCGTCGGTTGCGACGTCTCCGACGAGGCGCAGGTCGAGGCGGCCGTCGCCCGGATCGCCGAGGAGCTCGGGGCCCCGACGATCCTGGTGAACAACGCGGGCGTGCTCCGCGACAACCTGCTGTTCAAGATGAGCTCCGCCGACTGGGACACGGTCATGAACGTGCACCTGCGGGGCGCCTTCCTGATGACCAAGGCCTGCCAGAAGTACATGGTGGACGCGAAGTTCGGCCGCGTCGTGAACCTCTCCTCATCCTCCGCGCTCGGCAACCGCGGCCAGGTCAACTACTCGGCCGCCAAGGCCGGTCTGCAGGGCTTCACCAAGACCCTCGCCATCGAGCTCGGCAAGTTCGGCATCACCGCCAACGCCGTCGCGCCCGGCTTCATCGTCACCGACATGACCGCCGCCACCGCCGCCCGTGTCGGCATGGGCTTCGAGGAGTTCCAGGCCGCGGCGGCGACCCAGATCCCCGTACAGCGCGTCGGCACCCCGGACGACATCGCAGGCGCCATCGCCTTCTTCACCGGCGAGGCCGCCGGGTTCGTCTCCGGCCAGGTGCTGTACGTGGCCGGCGGCCCGCTCAACTGACCGGGGGATCGGAGCACATGACTTCCGCACAGCTTCCCGAGCTCTCGGGCAGGGTCGCCCTCGTCACCGGTGCGAGCCGTGGCATCGGCTACGGCGTCGCCGAGGCACTCGTCGCCCGGGGTGACCGCGTGTGCATCACCGGCCGCAACGAGGACGCCCTGAAGGAGGCCGTCGAGCAGCTCGGCGCCGAGCGGGTCATCGGTGTCGCCGGCAAGGCCCACGACGAGAACCACCAGGCCGTCGCCGTCGAGCGCACCATGGAGGCCTTCGGCCGCGTCGACTTCCTGGTCAACAACGCCGGTACCAACCCGGTCTTCGGCCCGATCGCCGACCTCGACCTGAACGTGGCGCGCAAGGTCTTCGAGACCAACGTCGTCTCGGCCCTCGGCTTCGCCCAGAGGACCTGGCACGCCTGGCAGAAGGACAACGGCGGCGCGATCGTCAACATCGCCTCCGTCGCCGGCGTCTCCGCCTCCCCGTTCATCGGCGCGTACGGCATCAGCAAGGCGGCCATGATCAACCTGACCCTGCAGCTGGCGCACGAGTACGCGCCCAAGGTGCGGGTCAACGCGATCGCGCCCGCCGTGGTGAAGACGCAGTTCGCCAAGGCCCTGTACGAGGGCCGTGAGGCGGAGGCCGCCGCGTCCTACCCGTTGGGGCGGCTCGGCGTGCCCTCCGACATCGGCGGCACCGCCGCGTTCCTCACCTCCGAGCAGTCCGACTGGATCACCGGCCAGACCCTGGTGGTGGACGGCGGCATCTTCCTCAACGCCGGCGTCGGCTGACGACGGCGGCGGGCGCCCGCCCGGCCCGGCCGGACAACACGCGGGCGCCCGTCTTGTGGTGGTGCGCAAGGAAATGGCACCGTTCCTCCGCCGCGGCGACATACGCGCTGATCAAGGGCCTGCCAGGGCGGAGGTCCGCCTGCCCGGACACTGCGGTATGGTCTGGCCACCCTTGTGGTATGCCCGATCGAGGATGGTGCGCGTGTTCAAGCAGGACAGATACCTGCGTCAGCTGGCGGCGGTCACGTCCATAACCATGGTCGCCGGATGTGGTGTTCTCTCCTCGGACTCGTCCGACGACGACCGTCCGATCGTCGTGGGGACCACCAGTGCCCCGAGCACCCTGGATCCGGCGGCCGCTTGGGACAGCTCCTGGGAGCTGATGCGCAACGTCTTCCAGACCCTGCTGAACTACTCCCCCGGCGCGTCCGAGCCCGAGCCCGATGCCGCCGAGAGCTGCGCGTTCACGGACAGCTCGACCACGGTCTACACCTGCAAGCTGCGCGAGGGCCTGAAGTTCGCCGACGGCCACGACCTGGACGCCCAGGCCGTGAAGTTCTCGATCGACCGCATCAAGAAGATCAACGTCAACGGCGGCCCCGCGGGTCTGCTGGGGAGCCTCTCCCGGGTCCAGGTGAAGGGTGATCGCGAGGTCGTCTTCCACCTCAAGGAGCCCGACGCCACCTTCCCCTTCGTGCTCTCGACGCCCGCCATGTCGATCGTGGACCCCGAGGACTACCCCGCGGACAAGCTCCGCGAGGGCGGGGAGATCAACGGTTCGGGGCCGTACAGCCTCGCCTCCTACGACGACGGCAAGCAGGCCGAGCTCGTCCGCAACGACAACTACAAGGGCATCGCGGACCGCAAGAACGACGGCGTCACCATCCGCTACTTCTCGCAGTCGTCCAAGATGGTCGACGCCCTCAGGAACAAGGAGATCGACGTCATCTACCGCGGTCTGCCCGCCTCGGCCACCGTCGACATCCAGGAGAACGGCAAGGAAGAGGGGCTCCAGCTCATCGAGAACCCCACGACCGAGATCAGCTACCTGGTGTTCAACCCCAAGGACCCCTGGGCCAAGAGGCCCGAGGTCCGCAAGGCGGTCGCCCAGGTCATCGACCGCCCGACGCTCGCCCACAAGATCTACAAGGACACCGTCGAGCCGCTCTACTCCATGATCCCCAGGGGCCTGGTCGGCCACACCACGAGCTTCTTCGACAGCTACGGGGACCCCAGCGCGGCCAAGGCCAGGAAGATCCTCACCGACGCCGGCATCACCGAACGCGTCCCGCTCACCCTCTGGTACACCAGCGACCGTTACGGCTCGCAGACCAAGCCCGCCTTCCAGGAGCTCAAGCGACAGCTGGAGGCCTCCGAACTGTTCACCGTCACCCTCAAGAGCCGTCCCTGGAAGGACTACGTCGAGGGCTACCGGAACGGCGAGTACCAGGTGTTCGGACGTGGCTGGTTCCCCGACTTCGCCGACGCCGACAACTTCGTCGCACCTTTCGTGGGCCAGCAGAACGCGCTCGGCACTCCGTACGACGCCCCCGAGATCACCGGCAAGCTGCTGCCCGAGTCACGCCGGAAGAGCGACCGGGGCGCCGTGGCCGACGAGTTCGAGGAGGCGCAGGAGATCTTCATGAAGGACGCGCGACTGCTGCCGCTGTGGCAGGGCAAGCAGTTCGTGGCCGCGAACGAGGAGATCGCCGGCGCCGAGCAGTCCATCGACCCCGCGACGATGATGACCATGTGGGCGCTGTCCTGGAAGACCAGCTGGTAGCTGCGCCGGGTGCCCGTCGGCAGTTGCGCCGAGGTCCCGCTTTCGGGCGCGGTTGTCAGTGGGCGCCTGTAGGTTCTGTGCTCGTAAAGGCGGTCGTGCTCTCGCGCGGCCGCCCGCGGGCGCACACTGTGCGGCCGTGAAGCGAGCGCACACCGGAGGAAGTCGACGTGACCGACATCGCCATGCTGCCCGAGTCCTGGCGCGGCGTCCTGGGCGAGGAACTGCAGCAGCCCTACTTCAAGGAGCTCACCGAGTTCGTGGAGGAGGAGCGCGCGAAAGGTCCCGTCTACCCTCCCCGCGAGGAGGTCTTCGCCGCGCTGGACGCGACACCGTACGACCGCGTGAAGGTGCTCGTCCTCGGCCAGGACCCCTACCACGGCGAGGGCCAGGGCCACGGCCTGTGCTTCTCGGTGCGGCCGGGCGTGAAGACCCCGCCCTCGCTGCGGAACATCTACAAGGAGATGCGGGACGAACTCGGCACGCCGATCCCGGACAACGGCTACCTGATGCCGTGGGCCGAACAGGGCGTGCTCCTGCTCAACGCGGTGCTCACGGTCCGCTCCGGCGAGGCCAACTCGCACAAGGGCAAGGGCTGGGAGAAGTTCACCGACGCGGTGATCCGCGCGGTGGCGGACCGCCCGGATCCGGCCGTCTTCGTCCTGTGGGGCAACTACGCGCAGAAGAAGCTGCCGCTGATCGACCAGGAGCGGCACGTGGTGGTGAAGGGCGCGCACCCCTCGCCGCTGTCCGCGAAGAAGTTCTTCGGCTCCCGCCCGTTCACGCAGATCAACGAGGCGGTGGCGGCACAGGGGCACGAGCCGATCGACTGGACGATACCCAACCTGGGCTGATCCGGGCTCCCTCCGGACGGCCACGGACTCCACCCTGGGGCCGTCACCGGCCCGGCCCAGTGGCCGTACGGGCCGGCCTGACCCCGGTCGTCAGTGCCTGCCGTGAGCGTCCCGACGAGCGTCCTGAGGGACGGACGACGAGCGTGGAGCCGACGGGGGAGGGGAGCCGCCAGGACCGCTGGAACAGCGGGCCTGGCGCCGGGGAGTGACGTCACCGTCCGTAGGTGTCCTGACAGATGGTGGCCTGCGGGCTGTCCTTCGCCCACCCGCCGTACTTACGGCCCAGGGCGCAGACGTCGTTGGTCCTGGGCGGTTCGGCCAGGCCCCGGGGGATCACGGGCCGCGGGGCGGGCACGCGGGGCTTCGGGGAGGCCGGCGGGGCGGGGCTCGGCCGGAGGGGCCTGGGAGGCGGGGGTGCCGCGGCAGGGGGCGAGGCGGCGCCCCGGGCCGGGGGCGCGCTCGGGGTCGGTGTCCGCGGCGGGCCGATGAGCTCCAGCGCCTCCTGTGCCGGGGCCTGCACGACCTGGGGGCCGACCGGGCCGTCGGGCAGTGGCGCCGACGGCCGGGACGGTGCCGGCGCCACGTCGGGAGGGTGCGGGTGCTGGATGGTCACACAGCCGGAGAGAGCCGCGGCGGCCATGGTGACCAGGAGCGCATGGGGGGTCGTCGTTCGGTGCACCCGCGCAACTCTGCTGTGTCCGAGGCGCTCTGGGGACGATAAGGGCCCGGGTTGCCCCGCAAGGGTGATGACGTCACTCGCCGGTGGCGCCGTCGATGCGCTCCCTCAGCAGATCCGCGTGGCCGTTGTGCCGCGCGTACTCCTCGATCATGTGGGTGTAGATCCACCGCAGCGTGATGGGCTCCTCGGTGAACCGGCTCCTGCCCTTGCTCACGTCGTCCAGGGCGAAGCCCGCCGCGTTGCTCCGGGCCGCGGCGATCTCGGCCTGCCAGGTGGCGTACGCGTCCTGCCAGGTGTCCGTGTCGGTCAGGTGGAACTCGCCGTCCCGGTCCTCGTCGCCGTAGTAGAGGGGCGCCGCGTCCTCACCGGCGAGCACCCTGCGGAACCAGCCGCGTTCCACGTCCGCCATGTGCCGGACGAGACCCATCAGGGAGAGTTCGGAGGGCGGCACCGACGCGGTCCTGAGCTGGGAGTCGTCCAGGCCCGCGCACTTCATCTCCAGTGTCTGGCGGTGGTAGTCGAGGAACCCCTCCAGCATGGACCGCTCGTCGGCGTCGGTAGCGGGCTCGGTGCGCTTGATCGTCATGTGTGCATCCTCGTGGAGTGACGAACCCGGCACCACGTGTTTTACGGACCCGTGTGCGCTCCTCCCCGCCTCTCCCCGCTCGGCCGGCGTCCGTCACCGCAGCCGTATGCTTCGGACGAGGCACGTGTCGGCACACCGTAGGCGCTACGAGAAGCCCTGCGCCCCAAGGCGCTGGACGGGAGATCCCTGTGAAGGTCGGCTGCATCGGACTCGGTGACATCGCGCAGAAGGCGTACCTGCCGGTGCTCGGCACCCAGCCGGGCGTCGAACTGCACCTGCAGACGCGGACGCCCGCGACGCTCGACCGGGTCGCCGACAGCCTCCACCTCCCCGCGGAGCGGCGGCACGCCGACCTCGACGCCCTGCTCGCCCAAAACCTCGACGCGGCCTTCGTCCACGCTCCCACCGACGTGCACCCGGAGATCGTCGCGCGGCTCCTGGAGGCGGGCATACCGACGTACGTGGACAAGCCGCTGGCGTACGCGCTCGCCGACTCCGAACGCCTGGTGGAGCTGGCCGAGGAGCGCGACGTCTCCCTGGCGGTGGGCTTCAACCGGCGGTACGCCCCCGGGTACGCGCAGTGCGCGGACCATCCCCGGGAGCTGATCCTCATGCAGAAGAACCGCGTCGGTCTTCCCGAGGTGCCGCGCACGATGATCCTCGACGACTTCATCCACGTCGTCGACACCCTGCGGTTCCTGGTGCCGGGGCCGATCGACGACGTGACCGTGCGCGCCCGCGCCGAGGACGGACTGCTGCACCACGTCGTGCTCCAGCTGTCCGGCGACGGCTTCACGGCGCTCGGGGTGATGAACCGGCTGAGCGGTTCGGCCGAGGAGATCCTCGAGGTGTCCGGACAGGACACCAAGCGCCAGGTCGTGAACCTCGCCGAGGTCATCGATCACAAGGGGCAGCCGACCGTGCGGCGGCGCGGCGACTGGGTGCCGGTGGCCCGGCAGCGCGGCATCGAGCAGGCGGTGCTCGCCTTCCTCGACGCCGTACGCGCGGGCAAGGTGCTCAGCGCCCGTGACGCGCTGGCGACTCACGAGCTGTGCGAGCGGGTCGTGCGGGCGGTTCAGGAGCCGTCCTCCTGAGCCGTACGGACCGCGCGCCCTCGACGGCACCCAGCACGACCAGGATCAGCCCCGCCGCGTACACCGGCCACGCGCCGTACCGGGCGTACGGCGTCACACCGTCCGCCAGCGGCACCTCGTACACCGCCGTCGTGCCGGCGTCGGTGCCGAGCCAGGAGCCGATGCGCTCGCCGCTCGGGCCGTAGACCGCGGAGACCCCGGTGAGGGTCGCGTGCACCATCGGGCGGCCCGTCTCGGCGGCCCGCAGCGCGGCCAGCGAGGCGTGCTGCCCGGGCGCCCAGCTGTGCTGGAAGGTGGAGGTCGCCGACTGGGCGAGCAGCAGCTGGGCCCCGTCCCGGGTGAGATGGCGGCTCATGTCAGGGAACGCGGACTCGAAGCACACCATGGGGCCCACCTTCAGACCGTTCCCCACGTTCATCACGACCTGCTCGCTGCCCCGGATACGGTCCTCACCCGCCGCCTTGCCGACCGACGTGGCCCAGCCGAGCACCGAACGGAAGGGCACGTACTCACCGAAGGGGACCAGCCGCATCTTGTCGTAGCGCTTGCCGGTGGGGCCCTGCGGCCCGACCAGTACCGAGCTCTTGTAGATGCCGGGGCGGTCGGAGCGGCGGGCGTCGACGTTCACCAGGATGTCGGCCCCCGTCTCGCGGGAGAGGGCGGCGATACGGTTGGCGAGGTCGGGGCGGCCGGCGAGGTCGTAGCCGACGCTGCTCTCGCCCCAGACGACCAGATCGAGGTCCTGCCCGGCGAGCTCGCGGGTGAGGGCCTCCTCGCGGGCGAACCGCCTGTCGGGGCCGGGGACGACACCGGGCTGCACGACCGCGATCCGCACCCGGCCGTCCCCGTCGGGCCGCGGCGACCACATCCAGGCCGCGGACGTGACGACGGCCGTCGCGACGAGCCCGGCGACCGCGGGAACACGGGAGCGCCGTACCGCGACGAGCACGGTGACGGCGACGTTGACCGCCACGACCAGGAAGCTGAGCAGCCAGACCCCGCCGACCGAGGCCAGCCGCAGCGCCGGCTCCACCTGCCACTGGCTGGACCCGAGCAGCCCCCATGGCCCGCCCAGCCCCTGCCAGGACCGTACGAGTTCCACCATCAGCCAGCCCGACGGCAGGACGAGCAGCGCGGCCACCACCCGCCGGGCCGGGGGCGCACCGGCGAGGAACCGGCGCACCAGCCAGCCCCAGGGCGCCCACAGAGCGCCCAGCAGCGCGGCTATCACGAACGTGAACACGTGCAGGCTCGGCAGCAGCCAGTGGTGCACGGCCAGCATGAAGCCGAGACCGCCCAGCCAGCCGTCGTACAGGGCACGCCTGCCCGTGGGCGCCGAGCGGGCCAGCAGCATCCAGGGCACCAGGGCGACGTAGGCGAACCACCACAGGGACGGCGCCGGGAACGCGAACATCGGCAGGGCCCCGGACGACACGGCCAGTACGCCGCGTCGCCACGGGGAGGCGAGCCAGTGACCGGGCAACCTCATGCAGCGCCTCCCTCCCCGGTGGTGCGTACCTCCAGTGTGCGCTCGGCGGACGATCTCCGACAGGTGATCTCCAGCCAGGCCGATCTCCGCTCGGGGCGGTTCGGGGCGTGTGGGCGTGGCGAACTGCTGGTCCGGGCCGCTGAGGGTGTGGTGGGCCGGCGGTCCGGGCCGCTCAGGGTGTGGTGGGCTGCCGGGCGGGCGCGTTCCGCCATTTCTCCCGGACCACCACCTCGCGCAGCCGCCAGCCCTCGTCCGTACGCACCAGGGCGAAGGCGTAGCGGCCGCCGCACACGAAGTCCGGGGCCGCGGGTCCGCCGCCGTGGCCGGCGAACCGCATCGGGTTGACGTAGTCCGCCTGGACGTCGGCGGTGTCGCCGGTGTCGTGCTCCAGTACACCGAAGCGGACGCGCCGGTTGACGATCAGGTGCTGCCGCACGCTGAAGAGTTCCATGCTCCGCGCGAGCCATCCGGCGACCTCGGCGGCGTTCCCCTCGATGCCTCCGGCCGAGCGGTAGTCCGCGCGTCCGTCCGGGGTGAACAGCCCTCGGTACGCGGCCCAGTCGCCGTCGTCCACGGCGACGGCGTACTCGGTGACCATCTCGTCCACGGCCAGCCGGTCCATCACGGTGGCGAGCTCCGCACGCTGTGTCATCGGCTCAGTGTTGGGGGAAGGGGCGGGCCCCGCCAAGGGGCCTGCAGGGGGATATTCGGTGGGCAGGTCAGTGCCGGGCGAACTGGACCCGGGTCGGTTGCTCGACGTTCGGCCGCAGCGCGATCCCGTCGACCGCCAGTCGCTCTCCGTAGATGTCGGTGATCCTGATCGCGCCACCGCACCCGCTGCCGTCCTCGGAGAGGAAGTGGTTGTAGTCGGTACGCGGCAGCCGGCGCCAGCCGCCGCCGGCGCGGACCTCCAGACGCGCTACCGGGTTCCGGTGGCCGACCACCTGGATGGCGCACCACCAGCGGCTCGACCCCGTCTTGTACCGGATGGAGACCGTGTCGGACGTATCGGGGCTGAGCAAGGTCCAGGTGATGGGGATCTGGCCACGCGAGGGGTCGGCGAGCTTGGCGAAGGCCTGTGCGCTGAGGTCGAGCTGCCCGGGTGCGCAGGGCAGCGGGCATTCGTTGGTGATCCGGACCGTGATGGAGGCGCCGCCCGCCGCGCGGACGCGCACGTACGCCCCGCAGGCCTTCGACGACTCGTAGTCGGTGTGGTTCATCGCGGCGACCATGAGGTCGTCGCTCGGGCCGAACAGGCAGGCGCCGTCGCCCGTGCCGGCGTCGTAGAACGTCGCGACTCCCCGGTAGGTGACGTCGGGCCGGATCCGTCCGGCCAACGGTGCCGCGGCGGACACCGTCGGCGGGGTGCGCCTGGCGGACGGCTTGGCGGACGAGGTGGTCGCCGTCGCCTTCGGGGTCGCCGTGCCGGCCGTCGTGGTCGGTGAGGGCGTGGACGGCTTCCGCTGCGGCGCCTCCGTCGACGCGGTCACCTGAGTGCCGGCGACGGGCGTGGCCACGGCCGGGCCGTCATCTCTCTCGCGGTCGGGTCGGAGAGCCAGGACCAGGGACATGGCGAGTGCGACGGCCGCCACGGCGGCCGGAAGGATGACGGTGCGCCGCTTGCGGCGGGGTGAGCGGTGCGACGGACGGGGGTGCGACGAGCCGGGGTGCGACGGCCCGGGGAAAGGGGATGCCACTGATGAGTCCTTGCGTGGTTCGGGAGAGCACGTGGTGCGGGGAGCTCGGGGTTCGGTGAGTACTCCGGTGAAGGAGCTCTCGACTCATCAGTGGTCGCCGGCGCGGAAAAGGTTGCCGGGTTTTTCAGCGCCGGGAGAGGGCAGGCGCGGGACGCCTTGCTGGGCGCGAGCCGCCGGTCGTACAGCTGCCGGCAGGCCGCGGGGCGACGGCTCAGCCAGGGATGTCGTCGTCGGAGATCTTCTGGCGCAGCCGCTGGAACGCCGTGGGCGTGGGACGGTGCGGCAGGAACTCCTTGATGAGGCGGGCGCACGCGCGGGGGTCGGCGCGACTGGTGTCGCACTCGACGTCGTACACGCCGTGGGCGTGAACCTGGGGCAACTGCCGTACGGCCAGGCCGGGTGGCCGGTCACCACGCTCGCGCTCCCGCCGCTCCAGCTCGCCGCGCGGGCAGCGCACCCCGACGAACACGACGTCCTGCGGGGCGAAGAGGTCGAGACAGTCCCGCAACCGCCATTCCTCGCTCAGCACGTGGTCCACGACGACGTTGTTGCCGCCGGCGGCCATCCCGGCCACCGCCCGGTGAAAGCCGCGCCAGGTGTTGTGCAGAACCGTGGCGAGCCGCTCCGGAGGAATCTCCTGACGCGTCCGCATCGCGTGGAACGCGTCCACCGGTAGGTGGAAGTACGGCTCGTCGAGGATCCGGAGCAGCTCGGTGGCGATGCTCGACTTGCCCGAACTGGACGTGCCGTTCAGGAAGATGACGGTCCCACGAGACGCGCCCGGGCCTGTACGCCCGGCGCCGGATCTCAACCCGCTGCCCTTGCCGACGTCCCGCTCGCCCCGATGCCCTCAGGCCGCCTCGATGACCTCTCCGCGTATCGCCGCCGCCCACTTGACGACCAGCAGTTCGTACTCGGCCCGCTCCTGCGCCGACAGAGAGCCGCCCGCGCGCATCCACAGGGCTCGGATCTCCTCGTTCAGATCAGCAGCGGACCGCACGGAACCAGGGGTCATGGAATCGGGGGACATGCCGTTTAGCGTAGGGGCAACGGCTGACAGTGCGCTACCGCGCGGCTACCCGTGCGGTATGTGGTTGGTCACGATGGGGAGTTCGGGTAGTGCGTCAGCCCGCCGACTCCGCCGCGTGCGGGCTCAGCGCGCCCGTCGACACCAGCACGATGATCAGGATGCCGAGGGCGATGCGGTACCAGACGAACGGCATGAAGCTCTTCGTGGAGATGAACTTCATGAACCACGCGATCACCGCGTAGCCGACCACGAACGCGATGATCGTGGCGAAGACCGTCGGCCCCCAGGAGACGTGACCGCCCTCCATCGCGTCCTTCAGCTCGTAGCCGCCGGACGCGAGCACCGCCGGGATGGCGAGCAGGAAGGAGTAGCGGGCCGCGGCCTCGCGCTTGTAGCCCATGAGCAGGCCGCCGCTGATCGTGGCGCCGGAGCGGGAGACGCCCGGGATGAGGGCCATGGCCTGGCAGATGCCGTAGATCAGACCGTCCCGGACGGTCAGCTGGTCCAGCGTCTTGCGCTGCTTGGGCGCCCGGTGCCTCCCGCCTGCCTCGTCCCGTGCCGCCAGCCGGTCGGCGACGCCGAGGACGATGCCCATGACGATCAGCGTCGTGGCGGTGATGCGCAGATCGCGGAACGGCCCCTCGATCTGGTCCTTGAGCGTCACACCGAGTACGCCGATCGGGATCGAGCCGACGATCACCAGCCAGCCCATCTGGGCGTCGTGGTCGCCGCGCATCTCCTTGTTCACCAGCGAGCGGAACCACGCCGAGATGATGTTGACGATGTCCTTGCGGAAGTAGATCAGCACCGCGGCTTCCGTGCCGATCTGCGTGATCGCCGTGAAGGCGGCACCGGGGTCCTCCCAGCCGGAGAACGCGGCGGTCAGGCGCAGGTGCGCGCTCGAGGAGATGGGGAGGAACTCCGTCAGCCCCTGGACGAGTCCGAGGATGAGGGATTCAAACCAAGACATGGAGTTAGGTGGTCCAAGCGCTGCTCGTGGGAGGGCCGACGGACACGCCGTGGCCGCGGGGGCGGGCTGATCAAGGGTGTTGAGGGGCAGCGTAGCGCCCTCCGGTGACAGGGTTGCCACAGGGGCGCCCGGGGCCGGTGGTGCAGAGGGTGCCGGGGGCGAGGGCGCCCGGTCGGCACCGTGGCGGAGGGGCTGAGGCCCCCGAGCACTTCCCAGGGCACGCTGCCCTCATGCGTGCGCGGCGGGTGGTGAGGGTCGGGCCGTCGTCCAGGCACGGGCAGACCGGGTGAGGCCGGGGCGAGCGGCGAAAGCGGCGCCGGGAGGGGCGGCGCGCTGATCGGCCCGGGGCGTCGGCGGTGTTGACCGGTCACTATGTCGACACATACGTTGCAGCCGGAGGAGAAAGCGCTTGCTGCCACCGGCCCGCCCGGAGCCAACAGGCGTTGGCCAGCGTCTGACGTCCCGTCCGATGGAGTGCTGATCACGTCCATGCCCACACCCAGCAACGCCCAGAGTCCCGACCCCGCCCAGAACTCGGACCCGAGCACAGGCCCGAGGACGGACCCGCGCGCGGATTCCGGCGGTCCCGACCGCCCCGCGGCCCCGCTGAACGGCCCGCTGAGCGGCCGTCGCATCCGGGCCGCGATCATCGGCACCGGTGCCATCGCCCGCGGCTCCCACCTGCCCGCGCTCGCCCGGCTCGCCGAGGAGGGCGAGACCGAGGTGGTCGCCGCGGTCGACATCGACGCCGACGCGGTGAAGGCGTTCTGCGAGGCGGGCGGCGTTCCCCACGCGTACACCGATCTGGACCGGATGCTGGCGGAGCAGCGGCCCGACCTGGTCAGCGTCTGCACCCCGCCGACGCTGCACCGCGATCAGACCCTGGCCGCGCTGCGGGCCGGCGCCTGGGTGTGGTGCGAGAAGCCGCCCGTGCCCACGCTCGCGGACTTCGACGCCGTGGAGGCGGAGGAGGGCACCGACGGCGGACCGTACGCCTCGATCGTCTTCCAGCACCGCTTCGGCTCGGGATCGCGGCACGTGCGGCGGCTGATCGCCGAGCAGGCCATGGGGCGCCCGCTGGTGGCGCACTGCCAGACGACCTGGTACCGCGACGCCGCCTACTACGCCGTGCCCTGGCGTGGTCGCTGGCAGAGCGAGGGCGGCGGGCCCGCCATGGGCCACGGCATCCACCAGATGGACCTCCTGCTCGACCTGCTCGGACCGTGGTGCGAGGTGCGGGCCATGGCCGGGCGCCTGGTCCACGACGTGGAGACCGAGGACGTCTCCACCGCCCTCGTCCGCTTCGAGAACGGCGCGATGGCCACCATCGTGAACAGCGTGCTCAGCCCCGACGAGGTCAGCCGCATCCGCATCGACTGCGAGCGGGCCACCGTCGAACTGACCCACCTGTACGGCCACAGCAACGACAACTGGCGCATCACCGCCGCGCCCGGCGTCCCCAAGGCCGAGGCGGCCTCCTGGCAGGACTTCGGCGCGGACGTGCCGAGCTCGCACCTGGAGCAGTTGCGGGACCTCGTCGCCGCCATGCGCGCCGGGGAGCGGCCGCGCAGCAGTGGCGCCGACGGCCGGACCAGCCTGGAGCTGATCACCGCGATCTACAAGTCGGCGTTCACCGACACGACCGTGCGGGCCGGGGAGATCGGGCCCGGTGACCCGTACTACACCGCCATGCACGGAGGCGCCCCGGGCTGGGCACCCGTGGTGACACCGGCGTCGGAGACCGCCCCGAGCGAGGAGATCCCGGCATGACGTATCCCGAAGGACTGCGCGTCGTCCACGCCCACGGCGACCGCGTCACGGTCACCGAACCCACCACCGGCGTCGAGCTCTTCGCCTACGTCTACAAGCCGGAGGCGGCCTGGGAGGCTCCCAAGCCCTACCTGCACCCGATCAGGACCCTGGCGGGCGACGTGGTCACCGACTACCGGCCCAACGACCACCGCTGGCACAAGGGCCTGCAGATGACGGCCTCGCACCTGTCCGGCCAGAACCTGTGGGGCGGCAACTGCTACGTCCACGGTGAGGGGTACCTCGAACTCCCGGAGCGGGTGGGGTCGATGGCCCACACCGGCTTCGACGAGGTCGCCTCGGACGGCGACCGCGTGGTGATCGCCGAGCGGCTCACCTGGCATCCGTACACCGGGGAGCTGTGGGCCGAGGAGGAGCGCCGGATCGAGGTGCACGACGTCGACCTGGGGTCGGGATCCTGGGCGCTGACCTGGACGAGCGCCATCACGAACCGGCGTGACGAGCCGCTGCGCTTCGGCAGTCCGACCACCGCCGGGCGCGAGATGGCCGGCTACACGGGCCTCTTCTGGCGTGGTCCGCGGGCCTTCCGGGAGGGGCGGATCATCGGGCCTGACTCCGAGGGGCCCGCAATGATGGGCGGGCAGGCACCCTGGCTCGCCTACTCGGGCGAGCACGACGGCACCGACGGGCACGCCACGCTCGTCTTCGCCCACGCCCCCGAGAACGACCACACGGGCGCCGGGGGCACCCACCCGGCCCACTGGTTCGTCCGCAACGAGCCCTTCGCCGCCGTCGCCCCCTCCTGGGCCTTCTTCGAGGAACTGGAGCTCGCTCCCGGCGACACGCTCACCCGCCGCTACCGGGTCGTGGTGGCCGACGGGGCCTGGGAGCGGGAGGAGATCGTCAAGTACCTGGAGGAGCATCCGTGGTGAGCCTCCACGACAAGCACGCCGAGCACGCCGAGCACGACAAGCACGCCGAGCACGAGGAGTACGGGAGGTGAGTCCCATGGAGTTCTCTGGACTGCCGGGAGCCGTCGCCGTCTCGCACCTGTCCGTCTACGACTGGCCCGCGGCGGACGGGGTGTGCGGAGGGACTCCCCACATGCACCTGACGTGTTCGGAGGCGTACGTCGTCACGGGCGGGCACGGGGCGGTGCAGACCCTCACGACGTCCGGGTACGAGGTCACGCCCCTCGTGCCCGGCACGGTCGCCTGGTTCACGCCCGGCACCATCCACCGGCTGGTGAACGAGGACGACCTGCGCATCACGGTGCTGATGCAGAACAACGGGCTTCCCGAGGCGGGTGACGCCGTGCTGACCCTGCCGCCCGAGTACCTGACCGATCCGGAGACGTACGCCGCCGCCACGGCCATCCCGGCCGACGTCCCGGAGGCCGAGCAGGAGCGGATCGCCCGCGCACGGCGCGACCTCGCCCTGCAGGGGTACCGGGCGCTGCGCGACGCCGACGGGCCGGAGCCGCTGGCCGCCTTCCACCGGGCCGCGGCCGCGCTGGTACGGCCCCGGCTCGCCGACTGGCGGGCGCGCTGGCAGCGCGGTGCGCAGGCGGCCGCCGCGGCGACGGGGGACCAGCTCGACCGGCTGGAGCGGGGCGATCTGTCGCACCTCTGCGATGCCGTCGTGAAGGCGGAACAGCCCGCCGCCTACGGCAAGTTCGGGATGTGCGGACGGCTCGACGTGTACAAGGGGACGTCCTGAAGGTTCTCTTGCGGGGCTTGTGACGAACCAGGTGTCCTGCCGTGCGGCAGGGCCTCCTCCTTGTCACGCCACCGCCGGCCCCGCCACCGTCCAGCCGGGGGCCTGGGGGTGGGCCCTCAGGTCCTCGTGCCGGACGTCTTCGCCGCACTCCGAGCAGACCACGCGCGGGACCAGTTCGTGGCCGCAGACGTGCTCCAGGACCATCGGCGGGGCCTCCGCGTTGAGGTGGCGGTCGCCCCACTCCTTGAGGGTGACCAGGACCGGCTCCAGCTCCAGCCCGGCCGGGGTGGGCCGGTACTCGTGGCGCAGCGGCTTCTCGCTGTAGGCCACCTTCTCCAGCACACCCGCGTCCACCAGCCGCTTCAGACGCGCGGCCAGGACGTCACGCGGGGCACCGATGTTGCGGACGAGCTGGTCGAACCGTCCGTTGCCAAGGCACACCTCGCGCAGGACGAGCAGGGAGTGCTTCTCACCGACGAGTTCCAGGGTGTCGGCGATCGAACAGGGGCGGGGATCCTTGGCGGCGGGCATTCACCCAGTCTAGGGGAGGGTTTGCCTTTCCAACTTAAGAGTTTGTTTTTCCAACTTGCTCGGCTAGGGTGAGTTTGAATTTCCTACTCACTGGTAATCACCCTGGGGCAATCGCCCTGGCGTCCGCCGGCAAGGAGGCCGCACCATGCGCGACGCAGTCATCGTCGAAGCCGTACGCACCCCCGTGGGCAAGGGCAAGCCGAACGGCGCCCTCGCCCACGTCCACCCCGTGGATCTCCTCGCCCACACCCTGCGCACCCTCGTCGAGCGCTCCGGAGTCGACCCGGCGCTCATCGACGACGTCATCGGCGGCACCGTCGACCAGGTCGGGGAACAGGCCATGAACACGACCCGCTACGCCGTGCTCTCCGCGGGCTTCCCCGAGACGGTCCCCGCGACCACGGTCGACCGGCAGTGCGGCTCCTCGCAGCAGGCCGTGCACTTCGCCGCCCAGGGCGTCATGTCAGGGGCGTACGACCTGGTCGTCGCCTGTGGGGTGGAGTCGATGAGCCGCGTGCCGATGTGGTCGAACGTGCCCGCGGGCAAGGACCCCTTCGGGCCCGGCGTCGCCGCCCGCTACCCGGAGGGCCTGGTGCCCCAGGGCATCAGCGCCGAGCTGATCGCCGCCAAGTGGTCCATCAGCCGTGAGCAGATGGACGCCTTCGCGGTGTCCTCCCACCAGAAGGCCGCGGCGGCCTGGGACGGCGGCCTCTTCGACGCCGAGGTCGCACCCCTGGAGGGCGTGACACGCGACGAGTGCGTACGCCCCGGCAGCACCACCGAGATCCTCGCCGGACTCCGGCCCGCCTACCACGACCCGGACTTCGCCGAGCGCTTCCCGCAGATCGAGTGGAACGTCACCGCGGGCAACGCGAGCCCGATCAACGACGGCGCCTCGGCCGTGCTCATCACGTCGAGCGAGACCGCGGCGCGCCTCGGTCTGCGCCCCCTCGCCCGGCTGCACAGCTTCGCCGTCACCGGGTCCGACCCGCTGCTCATGCTCACGGGCGTCGTCCCCGCCACCGAGAAGGTGCTCCGCCGGGCGGGGCTGACGCTTGCCGACATCGACCTCTTCGAGGTCAACGAGGCCTTCTCCAGTGTCGTCCTGGCCTGGCGGCAGGAGACGGGCGCCGACCTCGCCAAGGTCAACGTGCACGGCGGCGCGATCGCGATCGGTCACCCACTGGGCGCGAGCGGCACCCGGCTCACGACGACCCTCGTGCACGCCATGCGTGCGAGGGGAGCCCGGTACGCGCTGCAGACCATGTGCGAGGCGGGCGGGCTCGCCAACGCCATGGTGCTGGAGAGCGTCTGAGTGAGATGCCGGGCTCAGTGCCCGCGCAGGTGGTGCCGCTTGCGCCAGGCGACGACCGCGCCGATCAGGGCAGGCACAGCGATGACCGCCATGGCGATCAGGAAGGCGGGCGAGGTCGGTGACGAGGCGCGGGAGCCGGCCACGACGTACGCCGCCGTGTTCGGGATCGAACCGAGCGCCGTGGCGAGCAGGAACGGCAGCCAGCCCATGCGGGAGAAGGCCGCGCAGTAGTTCGCCGCCCAGAAGGGCACCCCGGGGAACAGCCGGCACACCATCATCGAGCGGAAGCCGTGCCGGCTGAGCTGCCCGTCCGCTGCCTTCAGAAAGCGGGCGCGCAGCAGCGGGCGCAGCGCGTCCTGCCCGAGGATCCGGCCGAGACCGAACGCGAGCCCCGCCCCGAGGACGGTGCCCGAGAGCGCGGCTCCCAGCCCGAGCTGCGAGCCGAAGAGGGCGCCCGCCGCGAGGTTGAGCAGCGGCCGGGGCACGAAGGCGACCGTGCACAGCCCGTACGCCACCGCGAACACCACGGCCGCCGCGGCACCGCCGAGCTGCGGTGGCCAGCCGTCGGCCAGCAGCCGCTGCGGTTCGAACAGCAGCACGCTCGACGCGGCCGTCGCGAGCAGGGCGACGAGCAGTGCGAACCGCGACCACGGGGAGAGCAGCACTCTGGTGCAGCGCGCGGCGAGACCGGTCGGTGCCACCGGGGTGACGGTGGCCGGGACGACGGCGAGCTCCGCTGCGGTGGCCGGGGGAACGGCCGTGGCGGTGCCTCCAGAGCGGGTGGTGGCATCGAGCATTCCGCGACAGTAACCGACCAATGTGAGTGATCGCCGTACGGTTCGTCTCATCGGCGTCACAGGAAGCGGAACAGCCGGATACCCCCGTCCGGGTGCGGTATGTCCCCCTCCGGGGCAGGGCATTGACACGCATCACCACCGCGTACAGCCCGCGAGCGACCGGCAGGGCAACGGCGCCAGGCGTTCGTACGGGCGGGACTGCGCGTCGGCACCCGCCCTGACCAGGCCTGACGGGTCCGGCCCGGAGCGGACGCGCTCCCGAAGCCGCCGTGCGCCCGGCGCGAGGCCACCGCGGGGCCTTGAACACGCGCCCCCGCAACTCCCGAAGCGCGGACACCACCCCACGTAACCGACGCGCGAGCGTTCATGTGAAGCATCTCTCGTCCCGCCGGCCCCCATCTCCCGTCCGGCACCGTCCGCCCCGAAAACCATTCGACGGGCACCGCCGGGTCGGCGATGATCGACGCCATGTTCTGGCACGCCTTCGTTCTCGCAGCATCCGCGGCAGTCGCGGATGCGCCGAAGGCTGCCCTTGTGATCGTCGCGGCCGCCGCAGACGGCGCCCGAAGCTGACCCTTCCCGGATCGTCCGGCGGACCCCGCAGGGGGAGGGTCGGCAAGTCCTTGGGGTCCCCGTCCCGGCCGCGTTCCCGCGCCCGGGCCATCACTCAGCACCATCACTGAGAGGCTTCGAGGTACCGCCATGCCCAAGACGGCTTACGTCCGCACCAAACCGCACCTGAACATCGGCACGATGGGTCACGTCGACCACGGGAAGACCACCCTGACCGCCGCCATCACCAAGGTGCTCGCCGAGCGCGGGGCGCCCGGTGGCCCGGGCGGCACGGGTGGCACGCAGTTCGTGCCGTTCGACCGCATCGACCGCGCCCCGGAGGAGGCGGCGCGCGGCATCACCATCAACATCGCACACGTCGAGTACGAGACGGACACCCGGCACTACGCGCACGTCGACATGCCCGGACACGCCGACTACGTCAAGAACATGGTCACCGGCGCCGCGCAGCTCGACGGGGCGATACTCGTCGTCTCCGCGCTCGACGGGATCATGCCGCAGACCGCCGAGCACGTGCTGCTCGCCCGGCAGGTGGGCGTCAACCACATCGTGGTGGCGCTCAACAAGGCCGACGCCGTCGACGACGGCGAGGACACCGTGCTCGCCGACCTCGTCGAGCTGGAGGTCCGGGAACTGCTCAGCGCGCACGGATACGGGGGCGACTCCGTGCCCGTCGTACGGGTCTCCGGCCTGAAGGCGCTGGAGGGCGACCCGCGGTGGACGGCGTCGATCGAGGCGCTGCTCGACGCGGTGGACACGTACGTGCCCATGCCCGAGCGGTACCTGGACGCGCCGTTCCTGTTGCCGGTCGAGAACGTGCTCACGATCACCGGCCGCGGCACGGTCGTGACCGGTGCCGTCGAGCGGGGCACGATCCGCGTCGGCGACCGGGTCGACGTGCTCGGCGCCGGCCTGGAGACGGTGGTCACGGGTCTGGAGACCTTCGGCAAGCCCATGGAGGAGGCGCAGGCCGGGGACAACGTGGCGCTGCTGCTTCGCGGTGTGCCGAGGGACTCCGTCCGGCGCGGGCATGTCGTGGCGGCGCCCGGCAGCGTCGTGCCGCGGCGGCGCTTCACCGCGCGGGTGTACGTCCTGTCGGCGCGGGAGGGCGGTCGTACGACGCCCGTCGCCACGGGGTACCGGCCGCAGTTCTACATCCGTACCGCGGATGTGGTGGGGGACGTCGACCTCGGTGAGGTGGCCGTCGCGCGTCCCGGTGACACGGTCACGATGAGCGTGGAGCTGGGGCGTGAGGTGCCTCTGGAGGCGGGGCTCGGGTTCGCCATTCGTGAGGGTGGGCGGACCGTGGGCGCGGGGACGGTGACTTCGGTCCACTGAAGGGGGTGCCTCGGGCGGGTGGTGGACCGCGGGCCGGTTTCTGGCCGGTCGCGCGGTTCCCCGCGACCCTTCGGGGCGCGTCCCTCCGCGGCGCCGTACCGGCACAATGGGCCCCGTGACCGACCCCATACCCGTCACCCGCGTCACCGACCACGGGACCGCCAAGCTCATGCCGGACGTCGACCGGGAGCGGGCCTGGCTGCTGACGGTGGACGGGGCGCCGCAGTCGTATGTCGATCTGGACGCGCCCACGCATCTGGAGTTCGAGTACGCGCGGCGGCTGGGACACGTGCTGGACACGGTCGCCGAGCCGGGTCGGGCGCTCGACGTGCTGCACCTCGGTGGGGGAGCGCTCACCCTGCCGAGGTACGTCGCCGCGACCCGGCCCGGCTCGCGGCAGCACGTGGTGGAGGCCGACCGGGGGCTGCTGGACCTGGTCGGTGAGCATCTGCCCCTGCCCGACGGCCACAGGACGGTCCTGCACGGCGCGGACGCGCGGGAATGGCTCGAAAGTGCCCCGGCCGACTCCGCGGACGTCGTGATCGCGGACGTCTTCGGCGGCTCACGCGTCCCCGCGCACCTGACGACCGTGGCGTACGCGCGGGCCGCCGAGCGGGTGCTGCGCGCCGAAGGCGTCTATATGGCGAACCTCGCCGACGCGGCGCCGTTCGCCTTCCTCAGGTCCCAGCTCGCCACGTTCGCCGCGGTGTTCGAGGAACTCGCGCTGATCGCCGAGCCCGCCGTGCTGCGCGGCCGCCGCTTCGGCAACGCGGTGCTCCTGGCCGCCCACCATGCGCTCGACACCGCCGCCCTCACCCGACGCACGGCCGCCGATGCCTTTCCGGCGCGGGTCGAGCACGGCAGGGCACTGCGCGACCTCATCGGCACGGCCACCCCCGTGCGCGAGGAGGACGCCGTACCGTCACCCGAGCCGCCCGACGGGGCCTTCGGTATCGGCTGAACCGGCGGCGGGTGAGGGCCCCGGACCGGCCTCGGTGTCCGGGGCGCCCTGCGCCACCGGCTTGCCGCGCCGTGTCAGAGTCCGGACGTCCCGCACGCCCAGTACCGCCGCCGTCGCCACGACGACCAGCGCCGCGCAGCCCCACAGGGCGGCCGACCGCCCGAAGGCGCTCTCCGCCGGGCCCGCGAGCGCGGCGGCGAGGGGCACGACCGACACGGAGCCGAACCAGTCGTAGGCGGCGACGCGGGACAGTTTCTCCTCGGGGATCTCCTGGTGCAGCGCGGTCATCCAGGAGACGCCGAACACCTCGATCGACAGACCGCTCACGAACATCGCCACGCACAGCAGGGCGACCGGCACGGGAACGGCGAGCGCGGCGGACGGGAGGGCGAACGGGAAGACGCAGAGGATGCCAACGAGGAGCAACCGACGGGGTTTCCAGCGGGCCATCAGCAGCGCCCCGGCCGCCATGCCGGCCCCGTACAGGGCCAGCGCCAGGCCCCACGGACCCGCCCCGCCCAGATGGTCCCGGGCCACCTGGGGCCCGTAGACCGAGTCGGCCGCGACGATGACCGCGTTCACCAGGGAGAACTGGACGACGATCGCCCACAGCCAGGTGCGCCCGGTGAACTCCCGCCAGCCGTCCCTGAGATCGGCGAGCAGGCCGCCTCCCGGTTCGCGCGGCGGGATGTGGCTGACGTCGAGGAAGGAGCGCATCGCCCCGGCGACCGCGAACGCCGCCGCGTCCACCGCGAGCACCCAGCCGGGTCCCACCACGGCCACCAGCACACCGCCGAGGGCCGCGCCGCTCAGCGTCGCGCCCTGCGAGGCGAAGCGGAACAGGGCGAAGGCACGGCCCGCCTGTTCACTGGTGACGGAGGCCAACAGCATGCCCTCGGCAGCCGGGTTGAAGAACGCCTGCCCGGTGCCGCCGAGGGCGGACAGCAGCATCATCTGCCACAACCGCGGCTCGCCGGCCAGGACGAGCACCGCGAAGGCGCCCTGCGAAAGGCAGTTGAGCGTGTTGGCCGCGACCATCACGTGGTGCCGGGGGACGCGGTCCGCGATCGCGCCGCCGATCAGCAGGAACAGCACCAGGGGCAGCGTCCGCGCCGCCGCGACCAGCCCGACGTCACCGCCGTCGCCGCCCGTGTCCAGGACCGCGAACGCCGCGGCGATCAGGGCGCCGTGGCTGCCCAGGTTGGTGACGACCGCGGCGGCGGTCAGCAGGGTGTAGTTACGGCCCGCCCAGGCGGGCCGGAGGCGGGAGGTGGGGGGTGAGGTCACTGGGCGACTATGGCGCCGCGGGGCCGACTTGCCAAACACGTTTTCGGCCTCTGGGCGGAAAGCCGGGGCGGAAGGCTGCTCCGAGGGGTCAGCCCCGCACGAGGCGCACCGTGCTCAGGATCTTCTGGACCGTGGCCTCAGGGACCTCCCCGTCGACCCCCTTGGCGCCGAACAGGCTCCAGGCGACGAAATCGCCGGAGGCGTTCTTGAACGCGAAGGTGACGGCCTTGCCGTCGCTGTCGCACTCCCCCTTCTGGGGAGCGTTGACCGAGTAGGCCGTGGCGAGGCTTCCGGTGAGGCCGGATTTCGTGGTGTACGACTTCGCCCGGGTGTACGTGATGCTCTTCGTGTCCGGCTGCGTGTAGCCGCCGTAGACATACAGGGGCACCCGATTCTCGGCCGCCTGTTTTGTGGAACTGGCGCCGTTGTCGCCGCTCGTTCCGGTGATGGCCAGCGGAGTCTCGTCCTTGGTGCCGTCCTTGCCGTCGTCGTTCGTGCACCAGCCGGGCTCGAGGTACGCGGGGGCGCTGACGCTGACCCGGCCGGTCGTGCCGTTCTCCTTCCACTCGAAGCCGGTGATCCTGCTCGGGGTGCCGACCTCCCAGCGGGCGGGGACATCGAACACCGTGCCGTACTTCGGGCTGATGACGACCTTCCAGCCCGGGACGGTCGGCTTCTCCTCCGCGGTGCTGCGCGAGTCGTCCTCGCCGTCGTTCGCACGGTCGCCGGACGCCGGGGTGCCGGGGTCTGTGGACGCGCTCGCACTGGCCGGGGCCGTCCCCTTTCCTTTGCCCCCCGCGGCCTCCTCGTCCTTGTCGCCGCCGAGGACGAGGAAACCGGTCACTCCGGCGGCGATCACCACGGCCGTGGCCGCCACGATGGCGGTGACCTTCGTCCTGTTCCCGTCACCGCCACCGCCCGGCAACCGCGGGGCGCCGGCCGGTGACCGCGCTCCCCACTGCTGCTGTGCGTAGGGGCCGGGCTGCTGGTACCCGGGCTGCTGGTACGGGTTGGGCTGCTGATACCCCGGCTGCTGGTACGGGTTCTGGTCCTGCGGGTGGTGCTCGCCCCCGGGCGGCTGGTTCTGTCCTGGCCACATGGGCAGCAACCCTAGCTTGACTCTGTCGGGAATCTTTCGGGGATCTTGGCGCGGTCGAGGTCAACTTCCCAGCGTACGCCAGGATTTCGACCGGGGATGCCGTGTAGGTCCAGCAAGGTTGCCCTGTCCTCGGTAGCGGTAATGGCGCATGCCGTGTCGGTGAGCTGCCGGCGGTCGAAGCCGCTGTGGACGGCGTCGCGGTCGAAGCCCTTGGAGGGCGGTGTCCCACTGTCGCGGCGGTGCGCCGGCGCAGACGGCCCGCCGGTGATCCGGTGGGACGAGGAGGACGCCGCCACCGAGCTGCCGGCCGCGGCCCGCGACATGCAGGGCTTCCGAGCGGAAGGCATCCCGCGACACGTTTCGCTGACGTCCCCTCGTCAGCCCTGTACCAGGGGATCGCTCGACCACTCTGGCCAATGGCTGCTACTCGTGGGTAACATCCGCGGGTATGAGCGCAGACCAGATGTCGATCGGCGAGATGCTCGCCGCCACGGTGCCGATGGCCAGGACGCTGAACCTGGAGTTCCTGGAGACGACGCCGGAGAAGGCCGTGGTGGTCCTGCCGGACCAGAGCGAGTACCACAACCACGTCGGGGGGCCGCACGCCGGCGCGATGTTCACGCTGGGTGAGACGGCCAGCGGCACGATCGTGCTCGCCGCCTTCGGGGAGCAGCTCTCGCGTGCCGTACCGCTCGCGGTCAGCGCCGAGATCGCCTACAAGAAGCTCGCCATGGGCCCGGTCACGGCCACGGCGACGCTGGGCCGCCCCGCCGCCGAGGTCGTCGCCGAGCTCGACGCGGGGGAGCGCCCCGAGTTCCCCGTGTCCATCGTCATCCGGCGTGGCGACGGTGCCGTGACCGGCGAGATGACGGTTGTCTGGACGCTCCGCCCCAACGGCTGAACGGGCCGCGGGTCTGCGACCGATGCCGCGCGAGGCTGCCGGGAGGACCGTCCCGGCAGCCTCGCGCGTGCTGCCGCCGGGGCGCACCGCCGGGCTCGTCCGCCCCTTCGGTTCCTGGTGTGGCGCCAGCCATTCCTGTTCACTTCATTGACACGAGTCATCTCCCGTCCTAGTTTTCGCGCCGGAAAACCTTGGTTTCTGACGGCATGTCAACAACCTGTGTCGCATGAGGTGTTCAAGAGACGAACACCGAAGGGGCGGCACACTGTGGAGGTGACCGAGTGTTACGTCGGCTGATCACCGGGCTCACGGCCCTCGCGGCCGCCCTCGTGGCCCCGCTGCCGGCCCAGGCCGCCCAGGACCCCGTGGTCGTGCGTACCGACGCCGGCTGGGTCCGGGGCGAGACGACCGCCGAGGGACGGCAGTTCCTCGGGATCCCCTACGCGCAGCCGCCCGTGGGGAAGCTCCGCTGGAAGGACCCGCGTCCGGTCCGGCCGTGGCAGGGAGTGCGCGCAGCCAAGGACTTCGGCAACAGATGTGTGCAAGGCGCGAGTTGGGACCCTGGTTACGAGCAGCCCACCCACACCGAGGACTGCCTCGACCTCAACGTGTACGTCCCCGAGGGCTCCGTGCGCCGGCCGGTCATGGTCTGGCTGCACGGCGGCGGGCTCACCGCGGGCGCGGGCGAGGACGTCGTGCCGGACACCTTCGCCCGGCGCACCGGCAGCATCGTCGTGACCATCAACTACCGCCTGGGTGCCATGGGGTACCTCGCCACGGCCGGACTCGACGACGAGGCCCGCGACGGCGTCTCGGGCAACTTCGGGATGCTCGACCAGCAGGCCGCGCTGCGCTGGGTGCGCGCCAACATCGGCCGCTTCGGCGGTGACCCGGGCCGCGTCACCATCGCGGGCGAGTCGGCGGGCGGACGCTCGGTCTGCACCCAGCTGGCCTCCCCGACCGGCAGGGGCCTGTTCCGCGCGGGCATCGTCCAGAGCGGCGCCTATGGCGACTGCGCGGCCCGCACCCACGACACCGCGGTCGACCAGGGCGCGGCCTTCATGGACAAGCTCGGGTGCGCGGACCTGGCGTGCCTGCGCGGCAAGTCCGCCGAGGAGGTCCTGGCCGCCCAGGCGGGCTTCGACTGGGGTCCCGTGACCGGCGGCGCCTTCCTGCCCGTCCAGCCCGCCGAGGCGTTCGGGAAGGGCGCGGCCGCCCGTGTCCCCGTCCTCAACGGCGCCAACTCGGACGAGGGGCGGATGTTCGCCTTCGCGCAGTTCGACAACAACGGCACCCCGCTCACCGCCGAGCAGTACCCGCGCGTCATGCGGGCGGTCTTCGGCGAGCGTGCCCTGGAGCGCTACCCGCTGTCGGCGTACCCCTCGCCGAGCATCGCCTACGGCACCGCGATGGGTGACGCGCGGTTCGCCTGCCCCGCACTGCGCCTCGACGACGTGCTCGCCGCCCGCGGGCCGGTCTACGCGTACGAGTTCGCCGACCGCACCTCGCCGCCGTTCGCCTCGCTGCGGAACCTCGGCAAGGACTTCGACTTCGGGGCGACCCACGTCAACGAGGTCCAGTACCTCTTCAAGCACTTCGGCCTCGACAGCCCGCTGAACGCCGAGCAGCGGGTGCTGGCCCGGCAGATGATCCAGTACTGGGGCTCGTTCATCCGCGACGGCGTGCCGCGTGCCGCGGGGCAGCCCGCGCTGCCGGACGGGCGCGACGCCGTGCTCTCCCTGCGGACGGCCTCGGCGGGTGGCAATGTGGTGAGCACCACTGTGTCCGACGAGCACCAGTGCAACCTCTGGGACGCATCCCCCGTCACAGTCAGCAGGTAGGCTGCTCCGGCGTGCGCCCAGGCCGGGTGCACGCCGGAACGCAGGGTCCAGTGACAGGGGAGGAGCGGCGTTGCACGTCCAGGAATGGCTCGAGACGGTGCCCGCGGTCAGCATCTATCTGCTGGTGGGGCTGGTCATCGGCCTGGAAAGCCTGGGCATCCCGCTGCCCGGCGAGATCATCCTGGTCTCCTCGGCGCTGCTCGCCTCGCAGCACGGCGAGATCGACCCGTTCGTCCTCGGCGCCTGCGCCAGCGCGGGCGCGATCATCGGTGACTCCATCGGCTACGCCATCGGCCGCAGGGGTGGGCGCCCGCTGCTGGCCTGGCTCGGCGGCAAGTTCCCCAAGCACTTCAGCGAGGGCCACATCGCGACCGCCGAGCGGTCCTTCGAGAAGTGGGGCATGTGGGCCGTCTTCTTCGGGCGCTTCGTGGCCCTGCTGCGCATCTTCGCCGGTCCGCTCGCGGGCGTGCTCCGGATGCCGTACTGGAAGTTCCTGACCGCCAACGTCCTCGGCGGCATCCTGTGGGCGGGCGGCACGACCGCGGTCATCTACTACGTGGGTGTCGTCGCCGAGGCCTGGCTCAAGCGCTTCTCGTGGCTGGGGCTGGTGGCGGCCGTGCTGTTCGGGGTGGGGTCGATGCTGATCCTGAAGCGCAAGGCCAAGAAGGCGCAGGCGCAGGCGCCCGCGGCGGCCGAGCCCGAGGCGGTCCCGGCCGCCGACTGACCTGCCGGTCGTTCGTGGCCGGTCGCGCCCCCGCGGCGGAGCCGCATCAGGTGACGGCCCCGTGTCCCTTACCGGGCGCCTGCCTGCCGGTGCGTCTCAGCCAGCTCCACGTACACGGCCGCGTTGAGCGCGATCCCCTCCCGCTCCTCGCTCGTCAACTCCCGCTTGACCTTCGCCGGCACCCCCGCGACGAGCGATCCCGGCGGCACCCGCATCCCCTGCGGCACCAGGGCCTGCGCGGCCACGAGGGACCCCGCACCGATCACCGCTCCGTTCAGCACGGTCGCCCCCATCCCGATCAGGCAGTCGTCCTCGACGGTCGCCCCGTGCACCACCGCGTTGTGCCCGATCGAGACGCGCTCGCCGATGGAGATCGGGAACCCGGGGTCGACGTGGAGCGTGCAGTTGTCCTGCACGTTGCTCCCGGCCCCCACCACGATCGGCTCGAACTCGGCGCGCAGGACCGCGCCGTACCAGACGCTCGCCCCCTGGTGCAGCGTCACGTCGCCGAGCACCACGGACGTCCGCGCGGCGAACGCCCCCTGGTCCACCTTCGGGTCCTTGCCGCCCACGCCCGCGATCAGGGCCTCGTGCGTCATCGCTCACTCACTCCTCGTTCAGACGGCTCGTCGGTAGGGGCACCGTAAGGCATCGGCGTGCCTGCCGTGGGGCGAAGATCACAGCCGTACGGGCTCATGAGGACGGCCTCCGCTGAGTACGGTGAGCGGGTGCCCGAGCGCAAGAACACGTTCTCATCCTGGCGTCGCCGCCTGACCCAGCGCGCCGTCCACGCGGGCTGGGCCTGGGTGCAGCGCACGGGTTCCGTGACCGCCGACCACCCAGGGCGCTTCCGCTTCGGTGCGATAGGAACCGGTACCAGACTGGCCTTCCCGCTCGGCACGGTCTTCGGCGAGCCCTGGATCCACCTCGGCTCGCACTGCATCGTCGGCGAGCAGGTCACGCTGACCGCCGGGCTGATGCCGGACCTCGACCTCGGCCCCGAGCCGATCCTGCGCGTCGGCGACGGCGTCGTCCTCGGCCGAGGCAGCCACGTCATCGCCGACACCACGGTCACCATCGGCAGCGACTGCTACTTCGGTCCGTACGTCTACGTCACGTCCACGAACCACTCGTACGACGACCCGCACGAGCCCATCGGCAAGCAGTGGCCGCGTATGGAGCCGGTGTCGATCGGCGCCGGCTGCTGGATCGGGACGGGGGCGGTGATCCTTCCGGGAGCGCGGATCGGGCGGAACGTGGTCGTGGCCGCGGGGGCGGTCGTGCGAGGCGTCGTGCCCGATCGCTCGGTGGTGGCAGGGGCGCCCGCCAGGGTCGTACGGAGCTGGGACCCGGTGGCGGGCTGGCAGCCGCCGCTGCGGACTCCGCCGCCGGTGCCGATCCCGGACGGGGTGACCCCCGAGCAGTTGCTGGCGCTGGCGGAGCTGGGCGAGGACACCGTGAACGCGCTCGCGGAGCGGACCTCGAAGGGCGAGTCGTAGCCCGGCGGCGTTCAGCCCGTGGCCAGCAGGACGGTGCCCACGAGGGCGAGGCCCGCGCCCGCCGCCTGGACGCCGCGCAGCCGTTCCCCGAGGACACCGCGTGCGGCCAGGGCCGTCACCACGGGGTAGAGCGAGGCGAGGACGGCGGCGACCGTGACCGGGCCCTGCTGTGCGGCCACCGAGTAGGTGCCGTTGGCGCCGACGTCCGCGAGGCCCACGAAGGCGAGCGCCGGGAGCGAGCGCCAGGGGAAGCCTTCCGCGGGGAGGGCCGGGGTGCCGCGCCGCACCGAGACGTACAGGGCGGCGCCGCCGGCGACGACGTTCGTGACGCGCTGCACGAACAGCGCGAGGAACAGGCCGGTGAGCGTCGTCGAGGCCTCGGCGATCAGGGCCATGACCCCACCGAAGCCGAACGCCGCGAGCAGGGTCAGCAGGACGGCCTGCCGCTCGACCGGGGCGCCCCGGAGCTGGGGCCCGCCCGCGAGCACCACACCGGCGACGGCCACGACGATGCCCGCGAGGTGCAGCAGCCCGGGACGCTCACCGAGGGCCAGCCCCACGCCGATGGGCACCGCCACTCCCAGGGAGCCCAGCGGGGAGACGACACCCATGGGGCCCAGGGCGAGCGCCTTGTAGAAGGCGAGCATCGCGATCGGCCCGACGAGGCCCGCGGCCACCGCGAACCACAGCTGGGGGCCGGCCTCGCGCCAGCCGCCGGTCGCGGCCACGATCGCGCCGAGCACGACGACGGCGATGGTCTGCGAGACGACCACCACCGTGAGCGCGGGCGTCCGCCGTGTCAGCATTCCGCCGCCGAAGTCGGCCAGGCCCCACAGGAGGCTGGTGGCCAGGGCGAACAGTGCTGTCATGGGGCCTCGCAGTACAGTGCGGTGAACGAAGGGTGCACCACACCGTAGTTCATTGCATTGGACTATGTCATTCAGAATATTGGACGGAATGTGTCGGACCTCGACCTGCTGACCCAGTCCCTGGCGCGGAACGTCAAGCGCTGGCGCACCGAGCGCGGCTTCACGCTGGACGCGCTCGCCGCCCGGGCCGGAGTCAGCCGCGGCATGCTCATCCAGATCGAGCAGGCCCGCACCAACCCCAGCCTCGGCACCGTCGTCAAGATCGGCGACGCCCTCGGCATCAGCATCACCACGCTGCTCGACTACGAGCAGGGACCCAAGGTCCGCGTCGTGCCGGCCGACCAGGTGGTACGGCTGTGGCACACCGACGCGGGCAGCTACAGCAGGCTCCTCGCCGGTACGGAGGCGCCGGGCCCGCTGGAGATGTGGGACTGGCGGCTGATGCCCGGCGAGAGCAGCCGGTCGGACCCGCACCCCGCCGGCACGGTCGAGATCGTCCATGTCACGGCGGGCGAACTCACGCTCACCGTCGAGGGCGTGGAGTACCGCGTCCCGGCCGGCGACAGCGCCACCTTCGAGGCCAACGCCACGCACACGTACGGCAATCAGGGCGACGTCCCGACGGAGATGGTGCTCACGGTGTCGGTGCCGCCCGTGCGCTGAGACACCGACTCACCTGCTCCCGCGGCCTGTTAACGTGCGGCCATGCAGGCACCCATCGGACACTTCGACCACGCCAGACCGGCCCCCGACAGCCTCGACGACCTCACCGCCCCGGTCGCCGACGCCGTACGGAACTGGAGCGGCAGCGTCCCCGCCGGCCAGATCGTGTACGTCGACACGGACCCGGAGTGGGCCGACACCGCGGTGTTCGTCCAGCACTACGGGCAGGAGCTGCTTCAACAGTCCGCGAACTGCGTGGTCGTCGCCGGCAAGCGGGGCGGTGGGACGACGCTGGCCGCGTGTGTCGTCCTGTCCACGACGCGGGTCGACGTCAACGGCGTGGTCCGGCGCCAACTGGGCGCCCGCAAGGCCTCGTTCGCCGCGATGGACACGGCGACCGGCGAGACCGGCATGGAGTACGGGGGCATCACGCCGATCGGGCTGCCCGGCCAGTGGCCCGTGCTGGTGGACTCCGCGGTCGTCGATCTGCCGTACGTGCTCGTGGGCAGCGGACGGCGGCGCGGGAAGCTGCTGGTGCCCGGCAAGGCGTTCGCGGAGCTGCCGGGCGCGGTGGTGCTGGAGGGGCTCGGGGTCGCCTGACCGCGGTCGTCGCCGGTCTACGCCGCCGTGTGGTGGGCCAGGGCGAGGTGCGGGTCCGCCTCGCCCGGCGCCGGTGCCGGGTCCGCGTGCACCAGGGCCGCGGTGAGCCTCGGGACCGCGTGGAGCAGGGCGTGCTCGGCCTCGACGGCCGTGCGGTGCGCCTGACGTACGGTCAGGTCCCCGTCGACGACGACCGCGACCTCCGCCCGCAGCCGATGCCCGATCCAGCGCAGCCTCAGCTCGCCCACCTCCCGCACGCCCGGCACGTCCCGCAGGGCCCGTTCGGCGTGGTCCACCAGGGCCGGGTCGACGGCGTCCAGGACGCGCCCGAACACCTCCCGCGCGGCGTCGCGCAGCACGAGCAGGATGGCGGCCGTGATCGCCAGCCCGACCAGTGGGTCGGCGAGCCGCCAGCCGATCGCGGCGCCGCCCGCTCCCACCAGCACCGCCAGTGACGTGTAGCCGTCCGTCCGCGCGTGCAGTCCGTCCGCGACCAGCGCCGCCGAGCCGATCGCGCGGCCGACGCGGATGCGGTAGCGGGCCACCCACTCGTTGCCCAGGAAGCCGATGACCGCGGCCGCGGCGACGACCGGGACGTGGTGGACGGGGCGCGGGTCGATCAGCCGGTCGATGGCCGTCCAGGCCGCGAAGGCCGCGGAGGCGGCGATGGTCAGCACGATCGCGATGCCCGCCAGGTCCTCGGCGCGCCCGTAGCCGTACGTGAAGCGGCGTGTCGCCGCGCGGCGGCCCAGCACGAAGGCGATGCCCAGCGGAACGGCGGTCAGGGCGTCGGCCGCGTTGTGCACGGTGTCGCCGAGGAGCGCGACCGAGCCCGACAGCACGACCACGACCGCCTGCGCCGCCGCCGTCACGCCGAGCACGGCCAGCGAGACCCACAGCGCTCTCACGCCGCGCGCGGAGGACTCCAGCGCGGGGTCGAGCTTGTCGGCGGTCTCGTGGGAGTGAGGGGTGAGGAGGTGGCGCAGGCGGGACAGCGGTGCGGGACGGGGGCGGTCGTGGTAGTGCCCGTGCTCGTGGGTGTGGTCATGGGGGTGGCGATGGTGGCCGTGGTGGGGGCCGTTCCCGTGCTCGTGGTGGCGGTCGCTCACGTCGTTCCCCTTCCGGTGCGCGGAGTGGACGTGCTCGCGCCCACAGGGACATTATGTGCGTATGAGCGCACGCATGCACCTGTCACCTGCGCATGATGCGCAGCCGCACACCGGCAGCGCGTCGGGCGGCCACCCGGGCGAGCCTGGTGAGGAGCAGTTCGCGCTGGCCGCGGAGCTCCTCGGGCTGCTCGGCGACCGTACGCGGCTCGCCCTGCTGCACGCGCTGTCCAAGGGCGAGTCCGACGTCACGACGCTCACGGAGGCGTGTGGCGCGGCGCGTCCGGCGGTCAGCCAGCATCTGGCGCGGCTCCGGCTCGCGGGCCTGGTGGGCACGCGGAAGGAGGGGCGGCGGGTGATCTACTCGCTCCGCGACGGGCATCTGCGGCGCGTGGTGGACGAGGCGCTGAGCCTGGCCGACCACCGGCTCACGGACCGGCCCGCGCACGACTGAGCGCAGGGGCGGGTGCGGAGAGTCGGGTACGAAGAGGCGGGCACGAAGAACGGCTCCGGGCGGTGGCCGTGTGCCTCCGCCCGGAGCCGTGGGGGTGCTGTGTGCCGCAGGAATCAGGCGGCGGCCGCGCCCGCGGAAGCGGTGAGCTGCTCCAGGACCTGGGTCAGGCCGGTGACGACCTCGGCGTCGTCGGCCGGGTGGGTCTCGGCGAAGCGGACCACGGAGCCGGGGATGGAGAGCTTGGCGTCCTCGAGGACCGTGGAGCCCGCGACGCCGAGGGACTTGCGGGTCTCGTCCTGGGCCCACACGCCACCGAACTGGCCGAACGCGGTGCCCACCACGGCGGCGGGCTTGCCGGACAGCGCGCCCGCGCCGTACGGGCGGGAGAGCCAGTCGATCGCGTTCTTCAGGACGGCGGGGATCGTGCCGTTGTACTCGGGGGAGAAGAGCAGGAGGCCGTCGGCCCGTCCGGTGGCCTCGCGCAGGCGGACCGCGGCGGGCGGCACGCTGCCCTCGACGTCGATGTCCTCGTTGTAGAACGGCACCTCGGCGAGGCCCTCGAACAGCTCGATCTCGACGCCCTCGGGGGCGTGCTTGACGGCGGCCTCGGCGAGCTGGCGGTTGTGCGAACCGGCGCGGAGGCTACCGACGAGCGCGAGGATGCGAACGGACATGAGCTGACTCCTAGCAAAGAGCGATGAGAACTGGGCGGACCGGGACTGGTTAACCGGACCGGGGTCCGTTGAAATGTGTACCACTTATCCGGACCGTGGTCCACTTGTCTGTGGTGAGCGTTACTCTCGTTGCCATGACCGAGCCGCTGCCTCTTGTCCCCGTGTCCCAGGAGCACGACCCCCTCGAGGGACTGATGGACCTCATGCCGACCCCCGCTGACCAGCCGCGACTGCGGGCGGACGCGGCGCGCAACCGCACCAGGCTGCTGGAGGTCGCCGCCCGGCTGGCGGGGGAGTGCGGGGCCGCCAACCTGACCATGGAGGCCGTCGCCACTGCCGCGCAGGTCGGCAAGGGCACCGTGTTCCGCCGGTTCGGCGACCGCACCGGGCTGCTGATGGCCCTGCTCGACCACCACGAGCGGGAACTGCAGAGCGCGTTCCTGACCGGCCCCCCGCCTCTGGGCCCGGACGCGCCCCCGGTCGAGCGGCTGAAGGCCTTCGGCTCGGCTGTGATCCGGCACGAGTACGCCCATCGAGACCTGTACCTGGCCTCCCGCGCGGACGTCTCCCGCCGTCACACCAGCGGGGCGTCCCTCCTCCGGCTGAGCCACATCTGTCTGCTCCTGCGCCAGGCCGGGGTCAAGGGCGACACCGAGCTCCTGGCGCAGACCCTGCTGGGCTATCTGGACATCACCCTGGTCGACCACCTGATATCGCGCCGCCGGATGACGCTGGAACGGCTGGAGGCCGGGTGGGGCGACCTCGTCGGTCGTCTCGTGGCGGGGGAGTCACCGCTGCAGTGACCGCTTTCCAGCCGGCGGGAGCGCGCGCGAAGCGACCGCTTGGTAACTTGCCTGGGTACCGTACGCAGGGCTGGACGACGCGCCGCGCGCCGGGGCGAGGGGGAGTTGTGGACATGGCCGAGCAGCAGGACTGTCCCAGGGCCGACGGGACCGGGTTCTTCTCCACCGTGGACGACGTCGTCGTGCGCCTGGCGGAGGCGGGGTACCTCGCCTCGACCGCCGTCGCCACCACGGTGTTCCTGGCCGACCGGCTCGGCAAGCCCCTGCTCGTCGAGGGCCCGGCGGGCGTCGGCAAGACCGAGCTGGCCAAGGCGGTCGCCCGCGTCGGCGGCGCCCGGCTGGTCCGGCTCCAGTGCTACGAGGGCATCGACGAGTCCCGCGCCCTGTACGAGTGGAACCACGCCAAGCAGCTCCTGCGCATCACCGCCGGCCGCGACGAGACCTGGGACGAGACCCGCACCGACATCTTCAGCGACGAGTTCCTGCTCACCAGGCCGCTGCTGTCCGCCATCCGCGGGGACGAGCCGACCGTGCTGCTCATCGACGAGACCGACAAGGCGGACGTCGAGGTGGAGGGCCTGCTCCTGGAGGTGCTCAGCGACTTCCAGGTCACCGTCCCCGAGCTGGGGACGATCACCGCGACCCAGCGGCCCTTCACGGTTCTCACCTCGAACGCCACCCGCGAACTCTCCGAGGCCCTGCGCCGCCGCTGTCTGTTCCTCCACCTCGACTTCCCCGACGCCGAGCTGGAGCAGCGGATCGTGCGGCTGAAGGTGCCCGGCCTGGACCAGGTGCTCGCCGACTCGCTGGTCCGGGTGATCGGCGCCCTGCGCGCCATGGAGCTGCGCAAGGCGCCCTCGGTCGCCGAGACGATCGACTGGGCGCGCACCCTGCTGGCGCTCGGCGCGGACACCCTCGACGAGTCGGTCGTACGCGACAGCCTGGGCGTCGTCCTCAAGCACCAGGACGACATCGCCAAGGCCACCCAGGGGCTGACCCTGGTATGAGCGCGCGTGACGTGCCGGTGAGCACGGTGCTGCCCGAGCGGCTCACCGCCTTCGTACGGGCGCTGCGCGGCCACGGGATACGGGTCGGTCCGGCCGAGACCGTGGACGCGGCAGCCGTCCTCCAGGTGCTGGGCCTGACCGACCGGGAGCGGATCCGTGAGGGCCTCGCGGCGGCGCTGCTGCGGGCCGACCGGCAGCGCGCCGTGTTCGACGCCACCTTCGATCTGTACTTCCCGCTCGGCGTCGGCGAGCTGGCGGCCACCCGCGCCGCACCCGCCGCCGACGTGGCCGAGCTGCGCGACCGCCTCGCCGAAGCCCTCGCCGCGAACGACACGTCCGGCCTGACCCAGCTCGCCGGCGAGGCCGTGGACATGCTCGGCGCCTACGGCTCGGCCGGCACGGGCGGCTCGACGGGCACGGGCGGCTGGTCGGCCCACCAGACCCTCGACCGGCTCCGGCCCCAGACGCTGCTGGCCCGCATCCTGGCGGCGGGCCGCGCCGGTGGCTCCGGTGGCTCCCGTGGCTCCGGTGGATCCGCCGACTTCACGGAGCGGCTCGAAGCGGACGAGATCCGGCGCCGCATCGAGGACTTCCGCCGCCGGGTGGGCGCCGAGGCGCGCCGGCGGGTCGCCGAACGCCGGGGCACCGACGAGATCGCCCGGCGAGCTGTCCGCCCCAGCGCGGACCAGGTCGACTTCCTCATCGCGAACCGCGAACAGCTCACCGAACTGCGCCGCACTCTCCAGCCGCTGGCCCGCAAGCTCGCCACGCGGCTCGCCGCCCGCCGGCGCAGGGCGGCTCGCGGCCAGATCGACATACGCCGTACGCTGCGCCGCTCCCTGTCCACCGGGGGAGTGCCCCTGCGCCCCGCTTACCGCAGGCACCGGCCCGCACGCCCGGACATCGTGCTCCTGTGCGATGTGTCCGGCTCGGTCGCCGGATTCGCGAACTTCACGATGCTGCTCGTCCAGGCCATGCGCGACCAGTTCAGCCGGGTCCGCGTGTACGCGTTCGTCAACCGCGTCGACGAGGTCACCCACCTCATCACCACGGGTGCCGCCGACCCGGCCGCCCTGGGCCGGAGGATCGCCACCGAGGCCGCCGTGACCGGCTGGCACGGCAGCAGCGACTACGGCTCCGCGCTGGGCGAGTTCGCCGAGCGCCACCTCGACGCGGTCGGCCCGCGCACCTCCGTGATCGTCCTGGGCGACGCCCGCACCAACGGCTTCGATCCGAACGTACCCGCGCTCCGGCGCATCGCCGCCCGAGCCCGCCGCGTCCACTGGTTCAACCCCGAGGCTCCCGCCTACTGGTCGACCGGCGACTCGGCGGCCCACGCCTACGCCGAGGTCGTCGACATGCACGCGTGCCGCAACGCCCGGCGTCTCGGGGAACTGGTGACCCGTTTGCTGCCGGTCTGACCGAGGGCGGAGCGGGCTTCGCGGCCCCTGCGGTCTCCCCGGTCTCCGCGGCCTCCGTGGCCTTCGCGGTCAGTAGGCCTCGGGGGTGCGGTGCGGGCCCGTCAGATCGCACTCGACGTCCACCACGCCCTCGACCGCGCGGACCATCCGGGCCGCGACCGGGATCAGCGCCACATCCCTGACGCGGCCCGAGACCTTGACGACGCCGTCGTGGACGGCCACGTGGACCGGCGACAGCGGGGCGGGGAAGAGGTACGAGACCACCTCGTGCCGCACCTCCTCGGCGATGTCCTCGTCATCCCGGAGGAACACCTTGAGCAGGTCCGCACGGCTGACGATGCCCTGCAGCATGCCGTGGTCGTCGACGACGGGAAGCCGTTTGATCCTGGCGTGCGCCATGGTGCGGGCCGCCGTCGCGAGTGTGGCGTCCGCGTGGACGGTGACAGCCGGGCTGGTCATCAGCTCCCCGGCCGTGACCGCCCGGGCCTTGGCCAGGTCCGTGAGCCGTCCGAACCGCACGGGCCGGTCCGGCTCACTGGCGCGGAACTCCTCCTTGGGCAGCAGGTCCGCCTCGGAGACGACTCCGACGACGCGGCCCTCGCCCTCCAGGACGGGCAGCGCGCTGACCCCCCACTGCTCCAGCAGCCGGACGATCTCCTTGAAGCCCGCCCCACGGCCGACGGCCGCGACCGTGGTGGTCATCACGTCGCTCACGATGCGGGGTGTGCTGTGCACGGTGACTCCAAGTCCGCGTTCGTGGTGGAAGCTGTCGGGGTCAGCGGCCGCCGCTGCCGTACGGGGCGTAAAGGTCCAGCAGCCGGGTCCGTGCCGACCGCAGCCGGTGGGCGAGGATGCCGCCGATCCACTCGGCGATGGCAAGTCCGAACTCGGGATCCTCCTGGCACAGGGCGCGCACGTTCACAGCGTCGAACTCGTACGCCCGGACCGGGCTCGTCGCCTCGGCGCCCAGATGCCAGGTGTGCGGGGCGAACAGCCAGGACCAGCCGACCAGGTCGTTGATGCCCAGGGTCTCGATCACCACCGCGCGACGGCCCGGCACCCGCATGTCGAGGTCGACCGTGCCGGTGCGGATGACCCAGAACCGGTCCGCGCGGCCCTCCTCCTCGAAGAGCCGGGTGCCCTGCGGGAACGACACCTGATGGGCCATGCCGATCAGGCGTTGGCGGTGCTCGGCGGCGAGCGCGCGGAACAGGGGGGTGGCGGGGGGAGCGTTCATGGCGGTGCCTCCACGAGGGCGTACGGACCTGCCATCTCCAGCGTCGCTCCGTGCGTCTGTGCTCGCCATGGGCGATCCGGCCCTTTCAGGGGTAAATGCGGTTGTTCGTTGACTGCAGGTGACTCGTGGCTTGTCGCGCCCACGCGGCGGAGCCGCACATTGATACAGCCCCGCGCCCCTTTCGGGGCGCACCCCGGCACCGCGGGTACTCGGCCCACGCCCATGCTCGACCCCTCCGACCCAGGAGGTGCCCACCATGTCCCGCACTGTCACCGTCGGGCTCGACGGGTCGCCCGAGAGTCTGGCCGCTGCCGAGTGGGCGGCGCGCGAGGCCGGGCTAAGGGGGCTGCCGCTGCGGCTGGTCAACGTCTGGGAGCCGGTTCCGGAGGTCATGGGGCAGGCTCCGTTGCTGGGCGCGGACGTCGAGCACGAGTGGCGGGAAGGAGCCCCTCGCAAGGCGGCGGACGGCATCCGGCTGCGTCACCCCGGTGTCGAGGTGATCGCCGGGCAGCTCTCCGGCGCCGCCGCCGAGGTGCTGACCCAGGAGACGGAGGACGCCGAGCTGCTCGTCCTCGGCTCCCGCGGGCTGAGCGGCATCGGCGGCTTCCTGGTCGGTTCGGTCGGTCAGTCCGTCGTGGCGCACGCGAAGGTGCCCGTCGTGCTCGTACGGGCCGGGGAGCAGGCGTCCGACGAACACCTGACGGACCCGGCGGGCGTCCCGTCCGCCACGACCCCGTACAAGCCCGTCGTCCTCGGACTCGACACCGACCGGCCGAACGACACCCTGATCTCCTTCGCCTTCGACGCGGCGGCCCGGCGCGGGACGGCCCTGAGGGTCGTCCACGGCTGGAGGCCGCCGCCCCACTTCGCACACGGCATCCCCGAGCACCGGGAGCTGGAGGCCGAGCTGGGCCGGTGGGACGGTGCCGTGCTGGCCGAGGTGCTGGGCCCCTGGAAGCGGAAGGTGCCCTCCGTCGAGGTCGTCGAGGAGGCCCGGCCCGGCAAACCGGCCCACCACCTGGTGGACGTGTCCCCGGAGGCGTCTCTCGTGGTCGTGGGCCGTCGCATCCGGCGTGTCCCGTTCGGCCCTCACATCGGACCCGTCACCCACGCCGTCCTGCACCACGCCACCGCCCCCGTCGCCGTGGTCGCACACGACTGACCCGTCCGGCCCGGTGACGGGCTGCGTGTCACCCGCGCCAGCTGTACCGCCGCTCCGGGCGGCCGGCCGCGCCGTAGCGCAGGGACACGTCGGCGCTGCCGGCCGAGTGGAAGTACTCCAGGTAGCGGCGGGCGCTGACACGGGAGATGCCCGTGGCGGTCGCGCACTCGGTAGCGGAGAGGGTGCCGTCGGCGGTGCGGAGGGCGCGCTCGATGAGGTCGGCCGTCTCCACGCTGAGGCCCTTGGGCAGGGTGTTGCCGGAGCCGGAAACGAGGGACCCCGCGAGGACGCGGTCCACGTCGGCCTGGCCCCGGACCACCGCGGTGAGCAGCCGGCCGCGCTGCGCGGCGTACCGTTCGAGGCGGACGCGCAGGTCGTCGAACTCGAACGGCTTGAGGAGGTAGTCCACGACGCCGTGCCGGACGGCGCCGCGCACCGCTTCGGCCTCGCGGGCGGCGCTGATGACCATGACGTCGCAGTCGTGCCCGGCGGTGCGCAGCCGGGGGATGACGTCAAGGCCGAAGATGTCCGGCAGGTACAGGTCGAGCAGGACCAGGTCGGGCCGGAGGTCGTCGACCGCGGCGATCGCCTGCTCACCGGTGCCGGCCGTGCCGACCACGCGGAACGGCTCGACACGTTCGACGAAGGTGCGGTGGACCCGGGTCACCATGAAGTCGTCGTCGACGACCAGCACGTCGATGGCGTCGTTCATCGGGGCGCTCCTTCCGCCACCGCGCCGGCGGGGTGGCTCACGGACATGCGGGCGGTGAACATGGCACCGTCGGGAGTGTTGGCCACGGCGATCTCCCCGCCCCGGCGTTCGCAGACGAGCCGTGTGAGGGCCAGGCCGATACCGCGCTCGCCCTCCTCGGCGGCCTTGGTGGTGAAACCGTGGGCGAAGACCTCGTGGGCGAGTTCGGGCGCGATGCCCGGGCCGGAGTCGCGTACGACGATCTCCACACTGGAGGCGTCCTGCCGCAGTTCGACCTCCACCCAGGCCGGCTCCCCCTCGGCTCTCTCGCCGGCGGTGGCCGCGTCGATGGCGTTGTCGACGAGGTTGCCGACCACGGTCGCCACGTCGGCGGCGTCCTCCGGCGGAAGCCTGTCCAGGGCGGTGTCGTCCGAGATGCGCAGGGTGACCTTCCGCTCGGCCGCGAGCGACGTCTTCGCCATCAGCAGGGCGGCGACCGCGGTGTCCCGCACCCGGCGGGTCAGCGTCATGTCGAGGGACTGGCGGCGCTGGTTCAGCGCGCGGATGTAGCGCACCACCTCGTCCTGCTCACCGATCTGGATCAGCCCGGAGATGGTGTGCAGCTGGTTGGCGAACTCGTGGGCCTGGGCGCGCAGCAGTTCCGAGGAGCTGCGGAAGGAGCCGATCTCGCGTTCCAGGCGGGCCAGTTCGGTGCGGTCCCGCAGCGTGGTGACCGAGCCGAGCGAGCGGCCGTCCTTGGTGACCGTCATCCGGTTCATCACGAGCACCCGCCCGTGCCGTATGACGACGGCGTCCCGCGGATCCGCCGACTTCCGGTGGGCGCCGACCAGGACGTCCCGCAGACGCCCGTCGATACCGAGGTCGGACAGGCTCTTGCCCACGCAGTCCTCGGGCAGCTCCAGCAGCCGTCGGCCCATGTCGTTCACCAGGGTGAGCCGGTGCTGCGGGTCCAGCGCGATCACGCCCTCCGCGATGCCGTACAGCATCGCTTCCCGGTGCTCGGCAAGCCCGGCGATCTCGCGCGGTTCCAGGCCCAGGGTCTGCCGCTTGACCCGCCGTGACAGCAGCCAGGAGCCGGCGAGGCCCAGACCGCTGGCGATGCCGAGGTAGGCCAGCAGGTACGAGGACGCCCCGCTGAGCCGCTGCCACACCGTCGGGGACGCCTCGCCGATCATGACGGTGCCGAGGTTCTGCCCCAGGTCGTCCTTCGTCGCGCCGAGCACCGGCACCTGCGCCACCAGTTCGTGGCTGCCGTCCCAGGTGAGCGAGCCGGACCAGCCCCGGCCACCGGAGACTCCCGCACCCAGCGGAAGCCGGTCGCCGACCACGGTGGGGTTCGTCGAGCTGACGATCCGGCCGTCGGCGACGGCAACGGTGACGGAGGTGACCCCGGACTGCACCCGGGTGGACTGCACCAGCGCGGCCAGCGCCTCCCGCGGCCCCGGCTGGGTGAGCTGGCTCCGCACGAGAGGGTTGGCGGCCAGTTGCTCGGCCAGGGCGCCGACCCGGCGGCCCTCGACCCGGTTGAAGGTGGCCTCCGACTGCGCGAGCGAGACAGCGGCGATGGCCAGCAGCACCACCACGACGATGGCGAGCTGGAGCACCAGCATCTGACCCGCGAGGGTATGGCGACGGAACGTGGCGACCACGGTTGACTCAATCTCCACCACTGACACGACCCGGGCGGCTCCTGTGCCGAGTCGCCCCATCATGGCGCCCGCCTGCGGCGGAGGAAAGAGACCAGGAGGGACTGTTCCGGCAGGTACGGTCCCGGTTAGCCTGCCCGCCGGCCGCCGCGCGGGCCGACCACAAAGACCACAACCTCCGTTGGTTCCACAAGAGAGACAGGTGGCCGGCCGACAGGCAGCATGTGACGCACATCACCCTCCCCCCATGGGGTTCCCCACGCCCGCGACGACTTTTCAGACAGGTGGTGGCATTCGTGCGCCTGCGCGCCCCCCTCGCCCTGGCCGGGGCCGCCGTGCTCGTGCTCGTGGGCCCGCCGCTGCTGACCACCGGCAGCGGCGCCGAGACCGGCACACAGATCCCCGGCCTGCGCTTCATGGTCCCCAACACGCCCGGCGGCGGATACGACATCACCGCCCGTACGGCCGCGAAGAACGCCGAGGACGCCGGGCTCACCCACAACATCGAGGTGTTCAACCTGCCCGGCGCAGGTGGAACCGTGGGGCTGAGCCGGCTGGTCAGCGAGCACGGCAACGGCAAGCTCGCCATGTCCATGGGCCTCGGGGTCGTCGGCGCCGTTCGCTCCAACGACGCGCCGAAGACCCTCGCCGACACCACCCCGATCGCCCGGCTCACCGAGGAGCAGGACGTCGTCGTGGTCGCCAAGGACTCGCCGTACAAGACCATCGACGACCTCATCGGCGCCTGGAAGGAGAACCCCGGCAAGCTCCCGGTCGGCGGCGGCTCCTCGCCCGGCGGCCCCGACCACCTCGCCCCGATGCTGATGGCGAGGGCCGCCGGCATCGCGCCGAAGAAGGTCAACTACATCCCCTTCGACGGCGGCGGCGAACTCCTCGCCTCCATCCTCGGCAACAAGGTCGCCTTCGGCGTCTCGGGCGTCGGCGAGTACCTCGACCAGATCAAGGCGGGCGAGCTGCGCCTCCTCGCGGTCACCGGCCCCGAACGCGTCGGCGGCCTCGACGCGCCCACCCTCCAAGAGGCGGGCTACGACGTGGACTTCACCAACTGGCGCGGCATCGTCGCCCCGCCCGGCCTCACCGACGGCGAGCGCGACAAGCTCACCCGGCTGATCGAGGAACTCCACGACTCGCCCGAGTGGCAGAAGTCCATGAAGCAGAACGGCTGGGACGACGCGTTCCTCACCGGCGACAGGTTCGGCGACTTCCTGGACGCCGAGGACAGGCGCGTGGTTTCGGTGCTGAAGGAGCTGGGGCTGTGACGACGCGGACGACCGACACCACCACCGCGCCCACGACGGGGCGCCGTTCCTGGCTGCGCGACCACTCCGAACTCGGCGTCTGCGTCCTGCTGGCGGTCCTCGGCGTGCTCGTCCTCACCGACGCGCTCACCATGGACGTCGAGATCACCCAGCGCGGACCGGTCGGCCCGCGGACCGTGCCCCTCGTGGTCGGTGCCGGGCTCCTGCTCATCGCCGCCCTGCTCGCCGTGGACGTGCTGCGCGGCGGCCACGGCCAGGCCGAGACCGGCGAGGACATCGACCTGTCCGAACCCGCCGACTGGCGCACCGTGGCGCTGCTCGCCGGGGTCTTCCTCGGCGCGGCCGTCCTCATCGACCCCCTCGGCTTCCCCATAGCGGGCGCGCTCCTGTTCTGGGGAGCGGCCTTCGCTCTCGGCAGCCGCCGCTTCGACCGCGACCCGCTGATCGCGGCCGTCCTCTCCGTGGCCACCTACGCCGTCTTCAACAACCTGCTCGGAGTGCCGCTGCCCGGCGGTCCCCTGATGGGAGTGCTGTGACATGGACGCCCTGAGCTCCCTCCTGGACGGCTTCGGCACGGCGCTCACCCCGGTCAACCTGCTGTGGGCGGCCCTCGGTGTGCTGCTCGGCACCGCGATCGGCGTCCTGCCCGGCATCGGCCCCGCCATGGCGGTCGCGCTGCTGCTGCCGGTGACCTACGGGCTGAATCCGGTCGCCGCGTTCATCATGTTCGCGGGCATCTATTACGGCGCGATGTTCGGCGGCTCGACCACGTCCATCCTCCTCAACACCCCCGGCGAGAGCGCGGCCGTGGTCGCGGCCATGGAGGGCAACCCGATGGCCAGGTCGGGGCGCGGCGCACAGGCGCTCGCGGCCGCCGCCATCGGCCACTTCGCCGGCGGCATGGTCGGCACGATCCTGCTGGTCGCGCTCGCCCCCACGGTCGCCGAGCTGGCGGTGGACATCGGCGCGCCCGACTACTTCGCCATCATGGTGCTGGCGTTCATCGCCGTGACGTCCGTGCTCGGCTCCTCCCGTGTCCGGGGACTGGCCTCGCTGCTGATCGGCCTGACCATCGGCCTCGTGGGCCTGGACCAGATGACCGGCCAGCAGCGCCTGACCTTCGGCTCGCTCCAACTCGCCGACGGCATCGACGTGGTGATCGTCGCGGTCGGTCTCTTCGCGATCGGCGAGGCCCTGTGGGTGGCCGCCCACCTGCGGCGCACATCGGGCGAGCCGATCCCGGTGGGCCGCCCGTGGCTCGGGCGCGGCGATGTGAGGCGGACCTGGAAGTCATGGGTGCGCGGCCCGTTCATCGGCTTCCCGTTCGGCGCGATCCCGGCCGGTGGCGCGGAGATCCCCACGTTCCTCTCCTACGTCACGGAGAAGCGCCTGTCCAAGCACAAGGACGAGTGGGGCAAGGGCGCCATCGAGGGCGTGGCGGGACCGGAGTCCGCGGCGTCGGCCTCGGCGGCGGGCACGCTCGTGTCCATGCTGACCCTGGGCCTGCCCACCACGGCGGTCGCGGCCGTCATGCTGGCCGCCTTCCAGCAGTACGGCATCCAGCCGGGCCCGCTCCTCTTCGAGCGCGAACCCGAGCTGGTGTGGGGCCTGATCGCCTCCCTGTTCGTCGGCATGGTGCTGCTGCTCGCGCTCAACCTGCCGCTGGCGCCGCTGTGGGCGAAGCTGCTGCGCATCCCGCGGCCGTACCTGTACGCCGGAATCCTGTTCTTCGCGGCTGTCGGCGCGTACGCGGTCGGCGGCGAGGTGATCGACCTGGTCATCCTGCTGGTCATCGGCCTGATCGGCTTCGGCATGCGGCGCTACGGGCTGCCCGTCCTGCCCGCCGTCATCGGTGTGATCCTCGGCCCCGGCGCCGAGCAGCAGCTGCGGCGCGCCCTGCAGATCAGCGACGGCAGCGTCACCGGACTGGTCAACACGCCCTTCGCGGTGACCGTGTACGCGGTGATCGTGGTGCTGCTGGCCTGGCCCCTGCTGAGGAAGCTGGTGACCCGGAACCGCGTCGCCGGTCCCTGAGGCCCGTGTGGTGCTTCACCCGCCCTCGCGGTGCGCGGCCCGGAAGTCCCCCGGTGTCGTGCCCGCGAGACGGGTGAAGAACTTCCCGAAGTTGGTGGGCTCCTTGAAGCCCAGCCGGCGGCCGATGACGGCCACGGGCTCGTCGGTGTGGGCGAGCAGGCGCTGCGCCTCCAGGGCCACCCGGGTGTCGATGACGTGCTTCGCCGACTGCCCGGTGGCCGCGAGACAGGCCCTGGTCAGGGTCTTGACGGTGTAGCCGAGGCGGCGGGCGTAGTCCTCGGCCCGGCGTGTGGTGGCGTAACCGCGTTCCAGCTCCGCGATGAGGCGGGCGTACACCTCGCTGCCGCCCGCGCCGGACTCCGCCCCCGGGTGCGGCAGCCGGTCGATCTGCAGCAGCGCGGCCGCCAGCAGGAACCGCAGGATCTCGGCGGAGACCGTGCCGGCCGGGTGGGAGTACTCGGCGGTCAGCTGGGCCAGCAGCGAGGAGATCGCGGCGTACTCGCGGCCCGCTCCGAGTTGCCGGCACGTCGGCCCGTGCCAGCTGGTGAGCAGGCGGTCGGCGCCCGTGAAGCGGGGCGGGAAGGCGGGGGTGAAGAGCAGGTGGACGCCGTTCACCGCGCCGACGGGGCCGAAGCGCTGCACCTGGCCCGGCCGCACCCACAGCAGCGTGCCGGGCCGGCAGGGATGGGCCACGAAGTCGACGACGTGCTCGCCGCTGCCCTCGGTGATCAGGGTCAGCGTGTGGAAATCCACCCGGTGGAAGCGCTCCAGCACACCCTCGCCCGCCCGGCGGCGCAGCGTGGCCAGTTCCACTATCTCGAAGCCGGTGACGGGCGCCTCCGGCGGGGCGAAGCCGAACCCGGGGATCGGCCCGTCGTGTCCGAGGCCGGTGTCGGCGGGCTCGCGCACGATCTCCATGGGCACCTCGATGATGTCCGCGTTGACCGTCACAGGCTACGCCGACGACACCGTGGGCCACGCCCGGGGGCCCGGGCGCGGGGCTCAACTCCCGTACCGGGCAATCAGACCAGGCGAACCGGGTGTCAGCCCAGCCGCGGGATCTCGATGGCGGGGCAGCGGTCCATGACCATCTCCAGGCCGGCCGCGCGGGTGCGCTCGTACGCGGCTTCGTCGATGACGCCCAGCTGGAACCAGACGGCCCGGGCGCCCTTGGCGACCGCTTCGTCGGCGACGGGGCCCGCGAGTTCGCTGTTGACGAACACGTCGACGACGTCGACGTCGAAGGGGATCGCCTCCAGGGAGGGGTAACCCCGCTCCCCGTGGACCGTCTCCGCCTTCGGGTGCACAGGCACGACGCGCTTGCCGAATCGCTGGAGGACGTCGGCGACGCCGTAGGCCGCACGCCGTTGGTTCGTCGACAGGCCCACGATCGCCCAGGTGTCGCCGAGTTCGGTGAGGATCTTGCGGACTGTCGCCGGGTCGCCGTACACGCTCGGCCTCCTTGGTTTCGTGCAAGGGCTGCTGTTCCTGCGACAACAGTGGACCGAGCGTGGTGATTCCTCCAGGTGGTCGCAGGGGGTGCTGTCGCGTGGGTGCTGCCGGGCACCCACCCGCGCCCGTGGATTGTCCTGTACATTTTCAGATGGACTGTCGTCGCGCTCCACGGGGGAAGCGCGCACGGGCAGCCGAGGAGGCAGCATGAGCGAGCCCGTTGATCCGAGGGCGGCGTACGCGATGACCGCGGAGCCTTCGCCGGGCCCCACCACCGGTCCCACTCCCGGCCCGACCCCGAGCCCGTCGCCGCCCGGACAGGGGACGGACGACAGGGACCCGGGCCCTGAACCATCGCCCTCGCCGAACCCCAGCCCCACCCCTCCGGCGCCGTGGGGCACCGATCCGGACGTCGGCGTCACCTCGTCGTTCCTGCGCAGGCGGGCCGATCACTGCGAGACGGCGTCCGAGATCATCCGCAAGACGCTGGGCGTGGCCGAGGACGCGAGCACGGGTCTGGCCCGAGCGGCCGACGGCTGGGAGTTCGTCAGCAGTCTCGACGAGCTCCAGGGACGCTGGGAGGCGCTGAACAAGTTCGTCGTGCAGCGGCTCGACCAGGCGGCGGACAACTTCCGCCTCAGCGCGGACGCGTACGACGCCAACGAGGTCCGCACCGCCTCCCAGTTCTCCTGAGGACCGATCCACCGCACCGGCACACGGGGACAGGACATGCCCGGCTTCACCGCACTGCTGCGACTCGACGTCGCGGGACTGGAGACCTTCGCCGACGAGTGGGTGACAGTCCACCGGAAGCTCAAGGAGGCCCGGACGGGGTTCCACGACGACGTGGTGAAACCCCTCCATGACGATCACTGGCGCGGCAAGGGCGGCCGCGCCGCGCAGGACTACTGCGACCGGGTCCAGATGGACATCGACGCGCTGGACAAGGAGGTCAGAGCGCTGCGGAAGTTCCTGGACACGGAGGCCGACGGCGCCACCGGCCGCGGCGGCGTGAAGGGCCTCGCGGGGCTGAAGCTGCGCGCGGAGAACCTCCAGCGCGAGGCACTGGGCGAAGGAATGACGATCACCGATTCCGGCTCGGTCGAGTGGTCGGTGATGTACGACCTGAACGACCCGGACTCCGCGAAGATGCTCGACGAGCGCAGGGCGACCGCCAACTCCCTCGAGGTGCGCGTGCGGAAGCTGCTCGACGACGCCGCCGAGGACGACGACTGGCTGACGAAGAGCCTCAAGGTGATCTTCGGCACGGTCGGCAACTTCGAGTCCGAGAACCGGAAGTTCAACATCGTGGAGCCCACCGCCAAGGACCGCCAGGTCCACAACCAGCTCAACAACGTCGCCGCCTACTTCGCCACCGTGAAGGGCTGGCCGACGGCCGCCGGCCTGGTCCAGCACTATCTGGACGGCAGCGGGAAGCCCGTCGAGGTCGAACCGCAGCAGATGATGGACGAGATCCCCGCCTTCCGGAAGGACGTCGACGGCACCCTGGAGAACGACGTCCGCACACGCGGGGACGGGCCGTTCACCACCGAGTGGTCGTCCACCGCGCCCGATCCCGCGGACGGTGACCGCAGTATGGAGTGGTACTACGCGCTCAACCACTTCCAGTACCGTCTCGTCGGGGAGAAGGAGGGCGGCGAGATCACCTACCACGTCGAGGTCAGGAAGCGTTACGACTGGGGCATCCCCAGTGAGCACCGCGCCACGGTGTCCGGCGGCGGGCCGGGGCCGTTCGGCATGGACCTGGAGCAGGCCGACATCGCCCACCTCCACAGCTCCGGAATGGCCCAGGACTTCGACGTGTCCGGCTCCTCCGACCAGATGACGGCCCGCTCGTGAAGGGCCGGCACATGGCGACCGGAGGCCCGCGGCCGAAGCCGTCCGCGACCACCCCTGCGGCGCACCCGGACGACGTGCGCGACGGGGACGGCGGGGACGGGCCCCGTACTCCGGAGGACGCCGCGGGGCACGGCGGCGTGCTGAAGAAGCTGGCCCTGTGGGCCGGACTCGCCCTCTGCCTCGCCTTCATCGCCTGGGTGGCCTGGGGACTCCTCCAGTTCGACCACGACATCGACCATCCCCGCGAAGGCGGCTTCTCCGGCTGGCAGTGCGACGCCGGCCGCGACTGCGGTTCCTGACGACGCCCCCATCGCGTGAGGGACGCCTGGCCGACCGGGTGCCTCCGGAGCCTCCGCGTGCGGGCTCCCGCGGGGCCTCCGGGTGCCCCGGGGCGCCCTTCAGGCCTACGCTCACCCCGTGCTGCGCATCACCGACGCCCGCACCGGCGCACTCACCGAGGTCCGCCGGACCCTCACCCGTGTCCAGGTCCACGTGACCGGGGCCGACGCCTCGGCCCTGCGTGTGCTGCTGGTCGCCGACGTGCTCGCCCGGGTCCTGGAACTGAACCGTGTCCCCGCACTCACGATCGCCGACCCACCACCTGACCTGCGGCAGCGAGCCGACGCCCTCGGTATCCGCCCGGCCGGGACCACCGCCCCCGCCACCGGCCGCACCGTGCACGTGGCGGGACCGGACACCCCCGTGCCGGAGGACGGCATCCACGTCCAGGTCGCCCCGGTGGCGGGCACGGCGGACGACGCCGTCCTGCGCCTCGCCCTGCTGTCGGTCCCCCGGACCGTGCCCGCCGACCCCGGCGCCACCGCCGACGAGGCCCGTACGACCCTCACGCGCTGGCGCAAGGCCGTCGCCACCTGGGCCACCCGCCCGTCGCGCCCCGTCCCCGAGGCCGTACGTCAGGACCTGCGCACCGCATGGGAGGACGACCTGGACGTACCCGCCGTCCTCGACGTCCTGCGGCGCGTCGAGCAGGACGCGGACCTGCCCGACGGCGCCCGCTTCGAGACGTACGCCTACGCCGACCGCCTCCTCGGCCTCGACCTCACCCGCGACATCGGAGCCGCGCCATGACCGACACGACCGGACCGCACACCGGAGGGGGCACACCCCGCAGACTCGTCGTCCTGCGGCACGCCAAGTCCGCCTGGCCCGTGGGCGTGCCCGACCACGACCGCCCCCTCGGGCCGCGCGGCCACCGCGACGCCCCCGCCGCCGGGCGCGCCCTCGCCGCGGCGGACTGCCTGCCCGACCTGGCCCTGTGCTCCACCGCCCTGCGCGCCCGCGAGACCTGGGAGCTCGCCGCGGCGCAGTGGGCAGCCCCACCGCCCGTACGACACGAGCCGCGGCTGTACGCGGCCGACGTACGGGACCTGCTGGAGGTCGTGCGCGAAGCACCCGACGAGGTGGGGACGCTGCTGCTCATCGGGCACAACCCGGGCCTGGAGGAACTCGTCCTCGAACTGGCCGGCGAGGGCCTCGACGACGCGCTGAACGCCGTCCACACCAAGTTCCCGACCTCCGCCATCGCGGTCCTCGACTGGCACGGCCACTCCTGGAAGGACCTCGCGCCCCGCGCGGCACTGCTGACGGCGATGACCGTGCCGAGGGGACACAAGGCACCCTGACGCGTGCGCATAGGCTGGCCGGATGCAGGACGAGTACCGCACCGTCGCCCGCGCGGGCGTGCACGAGACCGGAGTCAACCGCTCCCGCTTCCTGTGCGCGCTCGGCCCGGCCGCCACCGAGCAGGAGGCCCAGGACTTCGTCGCGCGCGTCCGCAAGGAGCACGCCGACGCCACGCACAACTGCTACGCGTACGTCATCGGCGCGGACGCGGCCGTCCAGAAGGCGAGTGACGACGGGGAACCCGGCGGCACCGCGGGCGTCCCCATGCTCCAGATGCTGCTGCGGCGGGACATGCGGTACGTCGTCGCCGTCGTCACCCGCTACTACGGTGGCGTCAAACTGGGCGCGGGCGGACTCATCAGGGCCTACGGGGGCGCGGTGGGCGAGGCCCTGGACACCGTCGGGACCATCACCCGCAGACGGTTCCGCCTGGCTACCGTCACCGTGGACCACCAGCGCGCCGGCAAGGTGCAGAACGATCTGCGGGCGACCGGGCGCGAGGTACGGGACGTGCGCTACGGAGAGGCCGTCACCATCGAGATCGGTCTGCCCGACGCCGACGTAGATTCCTTCCGAGCGTGGCTCGCCGACGCCACGGCGGGCACGGCGGCGTTCGAGCTCGGGGGAGAGGCGTACGGGGACGGTTGACGCGCCGTCAGCGAGATGACCAGGACCAGGACCAGGACAGACCGTTCACCGCCGCCTCACCGGGACGGCCACAGAAGAGGGCGATACGGGAGTAGCCGCCCGTGGTGTCCGACCCGGTCGTTAGTCTCGGGGATCATGAGGCTGCTGCACACATCCGACTGGCATCTCGGCCGATCGTTCCACCGAGTGAACATGCTCGGTGCCCAGGCCGAGTTCATCGGCCACCTCGTCACGACCGTCCGTGAGCACGAGGTGGACGCGGTGGTGGTGTCGGGGGACGTGTACGACCGGGCGGTGCCGCCGCTGGCCGCGGTCGAGTTGTTCGACGACGCCCTGCACCGGCTGGCCGGACTGGGCGTGCCCACCGTGATGATCTCCGGGAACCACGACTCGGCACGCCGGCTGGGTGTCGGCGCCGGACTCATCGGTCGCGCCGGCATCCACCTGCGGACCGACGCCTCGGCGTGCGGCACGCCCGTGGTGCTCGCCGACCCCCACGGCGACGTGGCGTTCTACGGGCTGCCGTATCTGGAGCCGGCGCTGGTGAAGGACGAGTTCGGGGTCGACAAGGCGGGCCACGAGGCCGTGCTCGCCGCCGCCATGGACCGGGTCCGCGCCGATCTCGCCACCCGTGCGCCGGGCACGCGTTCCGTGGTCCTCGCCCACGCCTTCGTCACCGGCGGCGAGGCCAGCGACAGCGAACGCGACATCTCCGTGGGCGGAGTCGCCTCGGTGCCCGCCGGGGTCTTCGACGGCGTGGACTACGTGGCACTGGGCCACCTGCACGGCAGCCAGGTCATCAGCGAGCGCGTGCGGTACTCGGGCTCCCCGCTGGCGTACTCGTTCTCGGAGACCGACCACCGCAAGAGCATGTGGCTCGTCGACCTGGGCGCCGACGGCTCGGTCCGGGCCGAGCGGATCGACTGCCCGGTGCCGCGCCCGCTCGCCCGGATCCGGGGAGAGCTGCAGGACCTGCTCGCCGACCCTCAGCTCGCGCGGTACGAGGACGCGTGGATCGAGGCCACCCTCACCGACCCCGTACGTCCCTCGGACCCCATGGCGCGGCTCAGCGAGCGGTTCCCGCACACACTCAGCCTCGTCTTCGCCCCCGAGCGGTCCCCCGAGGACCCGGGCGTCTCCTACGCGAGCCGTCTCGCCGGACGCGGCGACCGGCAGATCGCGGAGGACTTCGTGGCCCATGTGCGCGGCGCCGGACCCGACGAGCACGAACAGGCCGTGCTGCAGGACGCGTTCGACGCGGTGCGTGCCGACGAGGCCGTGCGGGAGGTCGCCCGGTGAGGCTGCACCAGCTGGACATCACGGCCTTCGGGCCCTTCGGCGGCACGCAGAGGGTCGACTTCGACGACCTGTCCGCCGCCGGGCTCTTCCTGCTGCACGGCCCCACCGGCGCGGGCAAGACCTCCGTCCTCGACGCCGTCTGCTACGCCCTGTACGGCTCGGTCCCGGGCGCCCGGCAGAGCGGCCAGGGCCTGACCCTGCGCAGCGACCACGCGGCACCCGCCACCCGCACCGAGGTCCGGCTCGAACTCACCGTCGCCGGACGCCGATTGGAGATCACCCGCCAGCCGCCCTGGGAGCGCCCCAAGAAGCGCGGCACGGGCACGACCCTCGACAAGGCACAGACCTGGCTGCGCGAGTACGACGCGGGGGCGGGCACCTGGAAGGACCTCAGCCGCTCCCACCAGGAGATCGGCGAGGAGATCACCCAGCTCCTGGGCATGAGCCGCGAGCAGTTCTGCCAGGTCGTGCTGCTGCCGCAGGGGGACTTCGCGCGCTTCCTGCGGGCCGGCGCCGTGGAGCGGGGCGAACTGCTCGGGCGCCTCTTCGACACGCACCGCTTCGCCGAGGTCGAGAAGCGCCTCGCCGAGCGCAGGCGCGCCACGGAGGCCGAAGTCCGTGCGGGCGACGCAGAGTTGCTCGCCGACGCGCACCGGATGCAGCAGGCCGCGGGGGACGCGGCACCGCTGCCCGAGCTGAACCCCGGCGATCCCGGGCTCGCCGAGGAGGTCCTGGGCTGGGCGGCTGTCGCCCGCAGCACCGCGCGCGAGCGGCTCACCATCGCGCACTGCGCGCGGGCCGCCGCCGAGGAGGCACGGGCCGCCGCCGAGCGCACCCTCGACGAGGTGCGTGAACGGGCGCGGCTGCAGCGGCGGTTCGCCGAGGCCAGGCAGCGGGCCGCCCTCCTGGAGGACGGGGCGAACGCCCACCGGGAGGCACGGGCGCGGATGGAGCGCGCCCGCAAGGCCGAGGCCGTCGCGTCCGCGCTGGACCTGCGGGACGCGGCCGGGACCGAGCACCGCCGTGCGGCGGCGGACGAGACACGCGCGCGTGCCCTGCTCCCACGGGAGTACGCCGACGCCGGAGCGGCCGGGCTCGCCGCGGCCGCGCGCGACGCCGCCGAGGAACTGGGCGGCCTCGAGTCGGCCCGGCGCGCCGAGCAGCGGCTGGCCTCTCTCGTCGCCGAGCGCGCCGATCTGGACCGCCAGGAGCGAGCCGACGAGGACGCGCTGCACGAGGCCGAGAGCTGGCTCTCCGGCTGGGACACGGCCCGCGCCGGCCTGCAGAGTCGTATCGACTCCGCGCGGGAGGCCGCCACCAGGGCCGAACAACTCGACGTGCAGCGCGCCCCCGCGCGAGGGCGGCTGGACGCCGCCCGGCTGCGCGACCAGCTGGCCGGCGACACGGACGAGGCCCACCGGCGCGCACTCGCCTCCCGCGAACGGGCCGCGGACGCCCGCACCCACTGGCTCGACCTCAAGGAACAGCGCCTGCGGGGCATCGCCGCCGAGCTCGCCGTCCATCTCACGGACGGCGAGCCGTGCGCCGTCTGCGGCGCCACCGAACACCCCGAGCCCGCCCGCAAGGTGGCCGGCCACGTCGACCGCGAGGCCGAGGAGCAGGCCCTGGCGGCCTACCAACGGGCCGACGACGAGCGCGCCGAGGACGAACGGCGCCTCGGGGTCGTACGCGAGGCGCTGGCCGCCGCCACCGCCGAGGCCGGAGACACGCCCACCGAGCAACTCGTCCAGCGGTCGGCGGAGTTGGAGGAGGCGTACGCGGAGGCCCGGCGAGCCGCCTCCGGGCTGCACGCCGCGCAGGAGGAACTGCGCAGGGCCGAGCACGAGCGGGAGCTGCGACTGGCCGCCGGGCAGGAGGCGGCGGTCAGGTCCGCGTCCAGGAGCGCCCGCCGGGACACACTGGACCGCGAGAAGGCCTCCCTGGAAGCCGAGCTGGCCCAGGCCCGCGGCACCGCCGGCTCCGTGGCCGCGCGCACCGCGCAACTTCAGCGGCGGGCGGCCCTGCTCACCGACGCGGCCGAGGCGGCACGCACGGCGGAAGAGTCGGCCCGGCGGCTCAAGGACGCCGACGCCCGGCTCGCCGACGCCGCCTTCCGTGCCGGGTTCGACACCCCGCAGGCCGCGGCGGCCGCCCTCCTCGACGACGCGGCCCACCGCGAGCTGCAACGGCAACTCGACGCCTGGCAGTCGGAGGAGGCCGCCGTGCGCGCCGTCCTCGCGGAGGCCGACACCGCCGCGGCCGCCCAGCAACCGCCCGCCGACCTCCACACGGCCGAGCGGGACGCCGAAGCCGCCGTGCGGCGACTCCAGGACGCCGTCTCCGCCTGGGACGCGGCCGAGCGCCGCTGCGCCGAACTCGACCGGCTGACCACCCGCGTCGCCGCCTCCGTCCGGCGTCTCGAGCCCCTGCGCGAGGAGTACGACCGCGTGGCCCGCATGGCCGGCCTCACGGCGGGCACCTCGGCGGACAACGAGCGCAGGATGCGCCTGGAGGCGTACGTGCTCGCCGCCCGCCTGGAACAGGTGGCCGCGGCCGCGACCGTACGGCTGAGCCGCATGTCCGCCGGGCGCTACACCCTCGTCCACTCCGACGACCGCGCCGGACGCGGCCGCAGCGGACTCGGACTGCACGTCGTGGACGCCTGGACGGGCCGGGAGCGGGACACCGCGACGCTCTCCGGGGGCGAGACGTTCTTCGCGTCGCTCGCGCTGGCCCTCGGCCTCGCGGACGTCGTCACCGACGAGGCGGGCGGCGTACGCCTCGACACGCTCTTCATCGACGAGGGGTTCGGCAGCCTCGACGACCAGACCCTCGACGAGGTCCTCGACGTCCTCGACTCCCTCCGGGAGCGGGACCGCAGCGTGGGCATCGTCAGCCACGTCGCGGACCTCCGGCGGCGCGTCCACGCGCAGCTGGAGATCGTGAAGGGCAGGTCGGGGTCGGTCGTACGGCAGCGGGGTTCCACGATCCGCTGACCGCCGGTGGGTGCCAGGACCGCGGCCGCGGAAGACGCGGATGTGGACGCAGATGAAGAGGACATGGAAGATGCAGGGGACATTGATCTTCGTCCGGCGCCCCCCGTGTAGCTTCTGTCGCATGGCTCGATACGCGGATCCAGGTGTGACGGAGTGGGTGGAGTCGGGCGGGGGACCGCTCATCGCGGTACCGGAAGCGGTGCTGCCGTTCTGGACGGGAGCGGACGGCGACGACCTGTCGTCCGACTACGACCGGGCCTGCGACATCAACGGCTCCATCGGGTTGCTTCCCGTCGGTGACACCCGCGCGCTCGTCCTGGGCGACGAACCCGCCTCCACGGCCTTCCTCCCCGGCCACGGCACCTTCGTCCGCTGGTACGCGGCGAACTCCGAGGACGAACTCCTCGCGCAGGTCCCCACGGCCCTCGAGACCGCCCTGTGGGAGCCCGAGGTGGAGTGGTCGGTGCCGGGCCCGGTGGTCGTCTTCGACGCCGCCTGGCCGGGAGACGGTACGCAGCGCACGGACCACCTGCGCGTCGAACTGGAGCCGGGACGCTACGGGGTCCGCGCCGCGTACGTTTCGGCAGGGCCGGAGACCTGGCTGGGGCTCGTCCGCCTGCGACGCATCGCCTCCTGACACGCGCGCACCGTGCGGGCCGTACGAAATTGGCGTGCGCCCCACGCACCGACCCCCCACCATGGTCGACGATGCCTCGATTCCCGCACCCCACACCGGAAGAACTGCGTCGCGACCCGCTGCCCCTGCGCGGTCGCACGGCCCTCGTGACCGGAGCGAGCAGACGTGGCGGCATCGGCTACGCCGTGGCCCGCCGTCTCGCCGCGTACGGGGCGAGCGTGTACCTGCACCACCACGTTCCCCACGACGCCGCCATGCCCTGGGGCGCCGACCGCCCCGAGGAGGTGGCCGCGGGCGTGCGCGCGGCACTCGGCGACCCGGACGCGTCCGTGGCCGACGGGCCGGGCGACCTGTCCGACCCGGCCGTGCCCGCCGAACTGATCGAACGGGCCGCGGGCGCGCTCGGCGGCCGCCTCGACATCCTCGTCGCCAACCACGCCCTCTCCGGCCATGACGGCACCCTCGACACCATCGACACGGCGATGCTCGACGCCCACTGGGCGGTCGACACCCGCTCGGTGCTCCTGCTCGTCCAGGCCTACGCGAGGCTCCGGGCCTCCCTCCCGCCCCGTACCCCGGGCGGGCGCGTCATGATGATGACCTCCGGGCAGGACATCGCGAACGGCATGCCGGGCGAGATCGCGTACGCCCTCCAGAAGGGCGCCCTCGCCTCGATCACCCGCTCCCTGTCGACCACCCTCGCCGACCTCGCCGTCACCGTGAACACCGTCAACCCCGGCCCCGTGGACACGGACTACATGACCGGCGACGACTACGCGGCCGTCGCCGCGATGTTCCCGGCGGGCCGCTGGGGCATGCCCGACGACCCCGCCCGCCTCATCTCCTGGCTCGCCACGGACGAGGCGGCGTGGGTCACCGGGCAGGTCATCGACTCGGAGGGCGGGTTCCGCCGGTGAGAGGGCTCACCGGGTCACAGTCGTGACAGCTCGTCCACCAGGTCGTCCAGTCCCAGGGCTCCCTGGGACAGGGCGGCCATGTGCCAGGCCTTGAGGTCGAAGGCGTCGCCGTGGCGCCGGCTCGCGTTCTCGCGGCCCAGCAGCCAGGCGCGCTCGCCGAGCTTGTAGCCGATGGCCTGGCCCGGGATGGTCAGGTAGCGGGTCATCTCGCTCGCCACGTAGTCCGCCGGACGGCTGCAGTGGGCGCCGTAGAACTCCTCGGCCAGCTCGGGCGTCCAGCGCTCGCCCGGGTGGAAGGGGGAGTCGGCCGGGATCTCCAGCTCCGCGTGCATGCCGATGTCGACGATGACACGGAGCGCCCGCATCATCTGCGCGTCCAGGTAGCCGAGCCGCTCCTCCGGGTCCGTCAGGAAGCCCAGCTCGTCCATGAGCCGCTCCGCGTACAGGGCCCAGCCCTCCATGTTGGCGCTGACACCGCCGACGGTCGCCTGGTAGCGGGACAGGTCGTCCTTGACGTGCACCCACTGCGCGAGCTGGAGGTGGTGGCCGGGGACACCCTCGTGGTACCAGGTCGACACCAGGTCGTACACCGGGAAGCGGGTCAGCCCCATGGTGGGCAGCCAGGTGCGGCCCGGGCGTGAGAAGTCCTCGGACGGGGGCGTGTAGTACGGGGCCGCGGCGCCGCCGGGCGGGGCGATGCGGGACTCCACCTTCCGTACCCGCTCGGCGAGATCGAAGTGCGTGCCGTCCAGTTCCTCGATCGCCCGGTCCATCAGGCCCTGCAGCCAGTCGCGGACCTCGTCGACGCCCTCGATGTGCCTGCCGTGCTCGTCGAGGTGCGCGAGCGCCACCCAGGGCGTCTCGGCTCCCGGGAGGATCTTCTCCGCCTCCCGCTTCATCTCGGCGAGCAGGCGGTGGAACTCCGACCAGCCGTACGCGTACGCCTCGTCCAGGTCCAGGTCCGTGCCGTTGAAGTAGCGCGACCAGCGCGCGTACCGCTCGCGGCCCACCACGTTGGGCGCGCCCTCGACGGTGGGCGCGTACACGTCGCGCATCCAGTCCCGCAGCTCGACGACGGACGCGGTCGCCGCGCGGGCCGCCTCGTCGAGCTCGCCGCGCAGGGACCCGGGGCCCGACGACGCGAAGTCGTCGAACCAGCCGTGGCCCGAACCGTCCGTGTCCGCCCACTCGGTGAGCTGCTCGACGAACGTCGCGGTGGGGCGGGGAGCCGCGTACAGCTTGCGCTCCAGGCCGAGGGAAAGGGACTCACGGTAGCCCGCCAGCGCGGCCGGCACCGCGCGCAGCCGCTCGGCGATCGCCGCCCAGTCCTCGTCGGTGTCGGCGGGTGTCACGGTGAAGATCTCCCGCACGTGGTGCGCCGGCGTCGACATGTTGCCGACCGCGCGCAGGCCCTCCTCGGCGTCGTGCACGGCCAGTTGCGCGGTGAGCCGCTCACGCAGCAGGCGCGCGCAGCGGCGCTCGATGTCACTGTCCGCGCCCGGCTGCCGCTCCGCCTCGTCGAGCCGGGCGAGCGTCGCCCGCATCAGCTCCGCCTCGGCCTCCTGGCCTGCGGGCGAGGTGTCGGGCAGCCTGCTCGAACTCTCCTTCACACCGAGGTACGTACCGGTCACCGGGTCGAGGGCGATGAGCTCGTCGACGTAGGCGTCGGCGACCTCACGGGGCAGCGGGCTCTTGGTGTCAGACATACGGGCAATCTTGGTATGGCGCCGGGGCCGTAGTCAGCTCGATGAAGCAGGCACGTGACGTGCGGCGGCCGGATACCGCCCAAGCCGGCGAGGCGGGCGCCGCGCGGGCGGCGGCGGGCCGCGGCTCAGGGCACCACCCGGCCGGGCGCCGGGGGCAGGAGCGGGCCGCAGTCCCACTGCTGGAAGATCAACCGGGTCTCCACCCGCGCCACCTCCCGACGCGCCGTGAACTCGTCCAGGACCAGCCGCTGCAGGTCCGCCATGTCCGCGACCGCCACGTGCACGAGGTAGTCGTCCGGGCCGGTGAGGTGGAAGACGGTCCGGGACTCCGGCAGCGCCCTGATCCGGTCCACGAAGGGCGCCACCAGCTCCCGCCGGTGCGGCCTGACCTGCACCGACAGCAGCGCCTCCAGCCCCCGCCCCAGCTTGGCCGGATCGAGCCGCAGCTGATGGCCGAGGATCACGCCCGCCCGGCGCAGCCGCGCCACCCGGTCCAGACACGTCGACGGGGCGACCCCGACCTGCGCCGCGAGATCGCGGTAGGTCGTCCGGGCGTCGTTCTGCAACAGTCGCAGGAGATGCAGGTCCACCGGGTCCAGTTCGACGGATTCGGTCATATGTCGAACGTAACACGGCCAGTACCCCTGCCAGCCCGGCTGATGTTCAGGATGCGCCGTATGGACTCCGGCATACGTGACGTAGAAGTGAGCGCGGACACGAGGGCGGCGGTGGACGCGTGTGAGGCGGTCCGCTGGGCGCCGGACACCCAGGCCGTGCATGCCGGGCGCGAGGACCTGGCGCGCCAGGGTCTGCACGCCCCGCCGATCGACCTGTCGACCACCTATCCCTCGTACGACAGCCGCGGTGAGGCGGCCCGCGTCGACGCCTTCGCCGCCGACGGCGCGGTGCCCGACGGGCCGCCGGTCTACGGGCGGCTCGGCAATCCGACCGTGGCCCGGTTCGAGACCGCCCTCGCCCGGCTCGAAGGGACCGAGAGCGCCGTCGCGTTCGCGAGCGGCATGGCCGCGCTGAGCGCCGTGCTCCTCGTGCGCGCCTCGGCGGGGCTCCGTCACGTCGTGGCCGTACGGCCCCTGTACGGCTGCAGCGACCATCTGCTGACCGCCGGACTGCTCGGTTCCGAGGTGACCTGGGCCGACCCCGCCGGCATCGCGGAGGCGCTGCGCCCCGACACCGGGCTGGTGATCGTCGAGTCGCCGGCCAACCCGACGCTCGCGGAACTCGATCTGCGGGCGGTGGCCCACGCCTGCGGCTCGGTGCCGCTGCTCGCCGACAACACCTTCGCGACGCCGGTGCTGCAGCGGCCGACGGGGGAGGGCGCGCGGCTCGTCCTGCACAGCGCGACGAAGTACCTGGGCGGGCACGGTGACGTGATGGCGGGGGTGGTGGCCTGTGACGAGGAGTTCGCGGGGCGGCTGCGGCAGGTCCGCTTCGCCACGGGCGGCGTCCTTCATCCGCTCGCCGGGTATCTGCTGCTGCGCGGTCTGGCGACACTGCCGGTACGGGTGCGGGCGGCGTCGGCGACCGCCGCGGAACTCGCCCGCCGGCTCGCCGCCGATCCGAGGGTCTCGCGTGTCCGTTACCCGCGGCTCGGCGGGGCGATGGTCGCCTTCGAGGTGCACGGTGACCCGCACGACGTCATCGCCCGGGTCCGTCTCATCACTCCGGCTGTGAGCCTCGGCAGCGTCGACACGCTGATCCAGCATCCGGCGTCGATCAGCCATCGCGTCGTGGGGGAGTCCGATCGGCGGGGGGCGGGGGTGAGTGACCGGTTGCTGCGGATGTCCGTGGGGTTGGAGGACGTGGATGATCTGTGGGCGGACCTGGACGGTGCGCTGGGGTGAGCCCGGTTTCTCCTCGCCCCCGCCGCCCCTACCCTCCCCCACTCTCGGCTTCGCTCGAGCGGGGGGACCCCCACCGTCCCTGGGGGCTGCGCCCCCAGACCCCCGCTGTCGGCCTTCGGCCTCGTCCTCAAACGCCGGACGGGCTGGATGTGCCTGGTCTCGGCTGAAAACCCAAGCCGCAGCCGGGAAAGTTCCAGCGCTGCCTGGAACGATCCAGCCCTGCCGCGCACCATCCAGCCCCTCCGGCGTTTGAGGAGCAGGGGTCCGGGGGCTGGCCCCCGAACGGGGTGCGGGGCGGAGCCCCGAAAGGACGGGGGTCCGGGGGCGGCCCCGCAACCGGGTCCGGGGCGGAGCCCCGAAAAAGGATGGGGGTCCAGGGGGCGCAGCCCCCTTGGCGGGGTCGAAGTCGAAGGGGCGGAGCCCCTGGGGATGGGACGGGTAGGGGCGGCGGGGGCGAAACCCCCCGGCGCCCACGCACCCGCACCGCCTAGTCCCGCGCCACCCGCTCGCCCTCCCGCTCCCGCGCCCCCTCCAGGGACGCCACCGCCCCGTCGAGGCGGGCCGTGATGACCAGCGTGCCCTCCTCGACCTGGTAGTCGAGCGGAAGCTCCAGGCCCCGCATCGCGGCGACCATGCCGGTGTTGGAGGACGTCGTGACGGCGTACACGCTCGAGCACCCCGCCTCGATCGCCATCGCCACCAGCCGGCGAAGGAGTTCGCCGCCGATGCCGCGCCGCTGCCACGCGTCCTCGACCAGCAGCGCGACCTCCGTTTCGTCCCCGTCCCACAGCAGGTGGCCGAGGCCGACGACCTTCCCCGAGGCCGTCTGCACGGCGAGGGTCCGGCCGAAGCGGGGGCTCAGGAGGTGGTTGAGGTAGCGGTCGGCGTCGCCCAGCGGGCCGTGGTAGCGCATGCTCAGCGTCCGCGCCGAGCAGCGCGCGTGCATCGCCTTCGCCGCGTCGAGGTCGTCCGTGTCGGCGCGCCGCACGGTGATGTCGCTGCCCTCGGACAGTGTCAGCACGTCCCGGCTGCGCGGGATGCGCGGGCCCAGCCGGGTGTCCAGCTCCACCAGCGCCCGCGCCCGCGCGAACTCCGTCGGAGTGAACGGCAGATACGGCCGCTCCACCGTGATCACCCCGCCCTCCGGCGCCCGCAGACGCATCACCGTGTCCTCCAGGGCGCCCTCCACCGGGACGCCGTTCTGGGCCCGGCCCGAGCCGGGGGCGGTGGCGGGCAGCGAGCGGATGGTGCACCGGCCGAGCAACTGGCGAAGGGCGAGCGGGAGTTCCGCCGCGTCGAGTGCCGTCCGGGTGGCCAGGCCCAGCACCCGGGTGGGCGCGTCGACGAGATCGTGGGCGTCGGCCCGCTCGATCCAGGTGTCGGCACCGCCCGCCCGCGAGACCGCGCACGTGATCTCCGCCGCGGGCAGTTCCTCGGGCGCGCGCAGCAGGAACTCGTCCACCGTGCCCTCGGCCAGCGGATGCGTCTGCAGGCTCAGGATGTCCACCCGGTGGCCGGCCAGCGCCGTGCACAGCGCGGCCAGCGAGCCGGGCGCGTCCTTCACCGTCGTCCTCATCCGCCACAGCACCGACGCGCCGTCGACCGCGGCGGTCCCGGACGGCCCGGCCTGCTGCCCCTCGGGAAGCGGCCGGGCGCCGGTATCGTCCGACGGTGGGGCGTGACCGTGGCGGCGTGACCACCACGAGTGGAAGCCGGTCGTGAACAGCGCGGCGAGTCCGGCCGCCTTCCGCCGCCGGGGGTGCGCGGGGCGACCGTTGGCCGCCCGCCTCACATCAGAGAGGTCCGAAGTCATGCAACCACTGTGAAGGTAGGGTGTTGCGTGATCACGAACGCTCTGTGACTGATCGGTAAAGTGTCCTTCCTCACCTTTGTTGCGGTTTGTATAGTTGCCCGGCTTACTGCCCGGCTTACTGCCCGGCTTACTGCCCGACTCGTCCCGGCTGCAGCACCTGGCTGAACAGCACGGTCCCGTCCAGTTCCCGCAGCCGGACCGTCAGCTCCCCGCTGTCACCGTCGATGTCGACCTCGCCGAAGAACTGGTAGCCGCCGGCCGGCGAGACGTTCGCCCTGGTCGGTGCCTTCACGAACACCCGCTCGGGCCCGAAGGTGTTGTCGAGGGCGTTCGCCGGGAACGCGCCCGCGTTGAGCGGGCCGGAGACGAACTCCCAGAACGGCTCGAAGTCGGTGAAGGCGGCACGCGACGGCTGGTAGTGCTGGGCCGAGGTGTAATGGACGTCGGCGGTCAGCCACACCGTGCCCGTGATCCTGCGGTGCTTGATGAACCGGAGCAGCTCCGCGATCTGCAGCTCACGGCCCAGCGGCGCGCCCGGATCGCCCTGCGCCACCGCCTCGATGTTCGGCTTGCCGTCCCCGGTGTCCGGCACGACCAGGCCGAGCGGCATGTCGGAGGCGATCACCTTCCACACCGCGCGCGACCGGGACAGCTCCCGCTTCAGCCACTCCAACTGCTCCGCCCCGAGGATGCCCTGCGGGTCGGTGGTCTGGTCGTCCGGTGAGTTGGCGTTGCGGTACGTGCGCATGTCCAGGACGAAGACGTCCAGCAGCGGGCCGTGGCGCAGCACCCGGTGCACCCGGCCGTCCCGCGCGCCCGGCCGCAGCGTCGAGATCGGGTAGTACTCGCTGAACGCCCGCCGCGCCCGCGCGGCCAGCACGTCGACGCTCTTCTCGGTGTACCGGGCGTCGGTGAGGATCTCCCCCGGATACCAGTTGTTGGTGACCTCGTGGTCGTCCCACTGGACGATCGACGGCACGCGGGCGTTGAAGGCCCTCAGGTTCTCGTCCAGCAGGTTGTAGCGGAAGTTGCCCCGGAACTCGGCCAGGGACTCGGCGACCTTGGACTTCTCCTCGGTGGTGACGTTCCGCCACACACTTCCGTCCGGAAGCGTCGCCGTCGCCGCGATCGGCCCGTCGGCGTAGATGTTGTCGCCGCTGCACAGGAAGAAGTCCGGGTCCAGCGCCCCCATCGCGTCGAAGATGCGGTAGCCGCCGAAGTCCGGGTTGATGCCCCAGCCCTGGCCCGCCAGGTCGCCCGACCACACGAAGCGCACTCCGTCACGGCGCTTGACCGGCGACGTACGGAACGTGCCGGTGACCGGCTCGCTGGTGCGGCGCGGGTCGTCCGGGTCCGCGAGCAGGACGCGGTAGTGGATCTGCTCGCCCGGAGGCAGCCCCCGCAGCCGCGTGGTGCCGGTGAAGTCCGTGTCGGCGCCCAGCAGCGGGCCGTGCCATCTGCGCGGGTTGCGGAAGGACTCGGTGGCGGACGTCTCGACGATCATCCGGGCCGACCGGTCGGACCGTACCCACACCAGGCCGGAGTTCGCGGTCACGTCCCCTGTCTGCACCCCCCATCCGGCCGACGGCCGCCCCGACAGGGTGAACGCCGGAACCGCGCCGAGCGTGGCCGGCACGGCCAGGGCCGCGGACGCGGCGAGAGAGCCGCGCAGCACGCTGCGGCGGCCGGGCAGAGGGCTCGGCGAACGGTGTGACATGAATGCGCCTCCAGGGACGGATCCGGCCAATGAGCAACGCCACAACTACTGGTGCACCGAGGCGCACACGGAAACCACAAGTGAACAACTGACCCACGGCACAAGGGAACCGGTGCGCGACTCCCGGCGCGTCGCTCGATCGCCAGGCCCTGCCCGACCGATCGCCACGCCCTGCCCGACCGGACTTCGGGGGCGGGTGGCGGCGCCTGCGGCCGGCCGTCAGAACGGACCACTCCGCCGCGCGCGCCCGGTCCGCCCCGCGTCCGATCAGCCGTGCGCCCTCACGACGCGGCAGCCCGTGCCATCAGTCGCACACCCTCACGAATCCGTTCCGGCGGCAGATGCGCGTACCCCAGCACCAGCCGCACCCCGTCGTCCGGAACCCGCCCGTGGTCCGCGAGGGGACGCACCGCGACCCCGGCCGCCGTCACCCGCCCCACGAACCGGTCCAGCGGCCCGTACGCCTCGGGCAGGGCGGCGATGACATGAAGCCCTGCCGCGATCCCCGACACCCGGGTGCCGGGAAGGTGTTCGTCCAGGGCGGACACGAGCGTGTCGCGCCGCTCCCGGTACGCGCGCTGGCAGCGCCGCAACTGCCGGTCATAGTCGCCCCGTTCGACGAAACGGGCGAACACCGCCTGATCGACCGTCGGATGGCCGAGGTCCGAGGTCCGCTTCCGCTCCACGACCTCCTCGGTCAGCGCCCGGGGGACGAGCAGCCAGCCGAGCCGCAGCCCCGGAGCGAGGGACTTGCTGACCGACCCCGTGTACGCCACCCGCTCGGGGTCGAGGCCCTGGAGCGCGCCCACGGGGGCACGGTCGTAGCGGAAGTCCCCGTCGTAGTCGTCCTCGACGACCAGCCCGTTCACCGAACGCGCCCAGTGGAGCAGTTCGGCCCGCCGCCGAGCCGAGTACGCGATCCCGGTGGGGAACTGGTGGGCGGGCGTCGTCACGACGACCCGTACGCCGGCCTCCCGCAGCGGACCGGTGGCCAGCCCCTCCGCGTCCAGTGGCAGCGGTACGGCACCGATGCCGGCGGAGGCGTAGAGGGCGTCGTGCTGCGGGCTCCCCGGGTCCTCCACGCCGACGGCGCGCACCCCACGCGCACGGAGCACGGAGCCGAGCAGAGCCGTCGCCTGGGCCACGCCCGAGACCACCACGACCCGCTCCGGGTCCGCGACCACGCCCCGGCGCCGGGCGAGCAGTTCCGCGAGCGCCGTACGCAGCCGGGGGAGCCCGCGCGGGTCCGGGTAGCCCAGGGCGTGGTGCGGGAGTTCCGCGAGCACGCCCCGCTGCGCCGCCGCCCACGCGGTGCGGGGGAACAACGACAGGTCCGGCGTCCCGGGAAGGAAGTCGGCGCGGGCACCGGGGGAACGCGGCGCGAGATCACGCGCACGGGGGCGCGCGGACCGTACGGCGTCGCCCACCCAGGTGCCCGCACCCCGGCCGCTGCGCAGGTATCCCTCAGCCGTCAGCTGCTCGTACGCCTCCGTCACCAAGCCCCGTGACACGCCTAGATCGGCGGCCAGTTCACGGCTGGACGGCAGCCGCGTTCCCGGCGCGAGCCGCCCCGTACGCACGGCCTCGCGCAGCGCCGTCCGCAACGTACGCCCACGCGCGCGTGCCGGCGCCGAAGCGGCCGGCAGGAGCAGCTCCCACGCGGCGGCCCACGGAGCCGACCCCGCCCATGGACCGCGCGCCTCCCCCGGATTGGTCCCCGATGACGTCATGGAAGTGGACCTTAAACCGGGCCGCCCGCCTTCATAACGTCACCGCCATGAACGCCACGACCACCCGCGGAACCGTCCTCGCCGCCCTCGCCTGCGTCCTCGTCGGCGCGTCCTTCACCGCCAACAGTGTCCTCGGCGACTACCCGTACGCGGGCGGCCAGTTCGTGCGGTACGGCCTCGCCTGCCTCCTGCTCCTCCCGCTGGTCGGGCGGGGCGGCACGGCGCCCCTGCGGCGGCTGACCCCCCGCCAGTGGGTCCGTCTGGCGCTGCTCGCCGCCGTCGGCATGGTCGGGTTCAACCTCGCGGTGATCGCCGCCGAGCGCACCGCGGAACCCGCCGTACCGGGTGTGTTCGTCGGCTGCGCGCCAGTGGTGGTGGCCGTGGTCGTCCCCCTCATGGAGGGGCGCCGTCCGCGGCGGCTCGTCCTCCTCGGCGCGTCGCTCGTCGCGGCGGGCGCGTTCGCCGTCCAGGGATGGGGCCGAACCGACGGTGCCGGAATCGCCTTCTCCCTGTGCGCGCTGGTGGGGGAGGTCGGGTTCGCCGTGCTCGCGGTACCGGTGCTGCGACCGCTCGGGCCACGGCTGCTGTCGGCCACGGTGTGCGGCGTCGCCGCGGTCGAGTCGGCGACGGCCGGGCTCCTCATGGACGGCACCGCCTGGCTGCGCCCGCCGGACACGACAGAGGCGGCGGCGCTGCTGTGGCAGGCGGCGGTCGTCACCGTCATCGGCTTCGTCTGCTGGTACATGGGCATGCAGCGCATCGGCGCGGAACGTGCCACGCTCTTCTCCGGCCTCATCCCCGTCGCCGCCGCCTGCACCGCCCCACTCGCCGGCACGGGCTCGTACGGCATCGCGCAGGCCCTCGGCAGCGCTCTGGTCGGAACGGGGGTCGCCCTCGGGTCCCGGGCCGCCGCCCACTCCACGCCGCACGCCGTGAAATCGCCTGGACAGGCCCGGAGCCGTCGGCTGGGATGGAGAGCGTGACCACCGACACCGCGACCGAGGTCTTCGAGGAACACCGTCCCGTCATGATGGGCGTCGCCTACCGCATGCTCGGGCGGGTCGCCGACGCGGAGGACGTGGTCCAGGAGGCCTGGCTGCGCTGGTCCGGCGCCGACCGCGCCGAGGTGCGCGAACCACGCGGCTATCTCGTCCGGATCACCACGCGGCTCGCCATCGACCGGCTGCGCCACGTGAAGTCCCGCAACGAGGCCTACGTCGGTCCCTGGCTGCCCGAGCCGTACGTCACCGACTACGCGGACACCGTCCCGGACGCCGCCGAACGGGCCGTGCTCGCCGACTCCGTGTCACTGGCCGTCCTCGTGGTCCTGGAATCCCTGTCCCCACTGGAGCGAGCGGTCTTCGTCCTCCGCGAGGCCTTCGGTTACCCGTACGCCGACATCGCGGCCACCCTCGACCGCAGCGAGGCCGCCGTGCGCCAGCTCGCCGGGCGGGCCCGTAAGCACGTGGACGAGCGGCGGCCGCGCTACGAGGTGGACCCGGCCGAGCGCCGCGAGATGACCGAGCGGTTCCTCGCCGCCGCGGCCGGGGGAGACCTGGACGGCCTCATGTCGCTGCTGGCCCCCGACGTCCGCCTGGTGGGCGACAGCGGTGGCCTCGCCAAGGCGCCCGTGCGCATCCTGGAGTCGGCCGACAAGGTGGGGCGCTTCCTGCACGGCGCGGCCCGGAAGGGTGTACCGGACGTGTCGTTCCGCTTGATGGAGATCAACGGCGGCGTCGCGGCGGTCGTCCTGTCCGGCGACAAGGCCGACAGCGTGTTCCAGCTCGACATCGTGGACGGCCGCATCCAGTGCGTCTACATCCTGCGCAACCCGGAGAAACTGCTGTCCCTGCCGCTCGGCCGGTAGCCGCCGTCGGGCCGCCGGTGCACGGACTTCGTCTCCCCGTCACCGGGGCTTCGTCCCCATGTCCGGCACGCAGGCCACCGCGAACAGCCTGTGAACGCTCCGCCGCGGAGGACCTGTCCGTCGCCTGCTGGTTGGAGGATTGGTCTTGACCAAGGGTGGGGCCCGCCTTATGGTCGCAGAGAAAGTGCAACAACCTTTAATAAACAAGGGCGTTAAAACGCCGCCGGGCCACGGCGAAACGCGGAGGACAGGGTGGGGACCACGCAGCTTGAAACAGCGCCGGAGCCGAAGTACTGGCACCTCAAGACCGTGCTCAGTGAGGCGCTGGACTCCGAGTTCTCGGTGGGCGAGATCCTGCCCAACGAGCGTGATCTCGCCGCCCGCTTCGGCGTGGCCCGCGCCACGCTCCGCCAGGCCCTGGAGCAGCTCGAACTGGAGGGCCGGCTGCAGCGCCGCCGCGGTGTCGGCACCACGGTCGCACCGCCGCGCATGGGCGTGGCCGTCGGAACCGAGGAGCACGCCTGGCCGGGCGCGGCCGGTGACGCCTGGCAGCCCGCCGACTGCACGATGACGACCCCGCCCCAGACGGTCGCCCACATCCTGGAGTCCGTCCACGGCGAGCAGGTGCACGTGGTCCGCCGCTCCCGGGTGAGCCGCGGCCAGCCCGTCGCCGCCGAGCTGCTCTACGTCCCGGCGTCCTCCGTGCCCGCCCTCTCCGCCATTGACACGCCCTCCGCCACGGCCCGGGCCCGTGCCGTGCTGCGCGAGCTCCAGCACCTGGAGCTGGAGGGCCAGGACCGCGCGGTGGAGCTCGGCTCCGCCAGCGCGGAGGACGCCAAGGAGCTCGACCGGCTGCCCGGCGCCCCCGTCCTCGTCGTCACGACCCGCTACTTCGCCCAGGGGCGCACCGCGGCGGTCTCCGTGGCCACCTACCGCGCCGACACCTGCCGGCTGACGTTCGGCGCCTCCGGCGGCGTCGAGATCCACCACGGCCCGGAGCGCCGCGCCTCCTGACCGGCCAGAGAAGCCGCACCAGTCGCGCCCCGGGAAAACCGGGGCGCGACTTCTTGTGCGGGCCGCTCGGTTCGCGCCCAAAAGGGGCGCGGGGATGTGTCGATATGCGGCTCCGCCGCGTGGGCGCGCTCAGCCACACACGGCCTGCAGCCGCCGTACCACGGTCACGCAGACGGCGCTCCACGCGGCCTCGGGCAGGCGCACGTGCCGGCGCCGCCCGTCACTCTGCTCTCAGCGGAGCGCCCCCGTGCTGTCCACCGCGAACAGCTCCTCCTCCACGTGGTCCAGCGCCAGCCGCAGCGCCCCCGTGGCCACGGCAGCCTCACCCAGCTTCGACAGCGTCACCCTGGGCGGGCGCAGACAGCAGCGCGCCAACTCGTGGCGCAGCGGGTCGAGCACGTCGTCCAGACCGGGCGCCCAGCCGCCGATGACCACCAGCTCGGGATCGAGGGCGAGGACGAGCGCCGCCACGTCGTGGACGAGCCGCTCGGTGAAGCGTTCGAAAGCGGCGCGGGCCCGCTCGTCGCCCTCACGCGCGTGGGCGAGGACCTCGGCGACCGCCTTCTCGTCCAGCGGGTGCAGGGGCTCGTCCGTGGTCGACAGCAGCGCCTCGGGCTTGGCCCCGCGCCCCATCAGATGGAGGGCGCCGATCTCCCCGGCCGCGCCCCCGTACCCCCGGTGCAGCCGCCCGCCGATCAGCGAACCGGCTCCGGGGCTCAGCCCCGCCAGAACGAACACCACGTCGTCGGAGTCGGTGGCCGCGCCCTTCCAGTGCTCGGCGACCGCCGCCGCGTTGGCGTCGTTCTCGACCAGCACCGGGCATTTGAAGGAACGGCTGAGCCGATCGCCCAGATCCAGGCCCGTCCACCCCGGAAGGGCCGTGCACAGCCGCACCGTGCCGCCGCTCTCGACGATGCCGGGGCTGCCCACGCCGACCGCGCGCAGCGAGCCGCGGGAGACGCCCACGCGACGCAGCAGTTCCGCGACCGTCGTGCGCAGCCGCTCCAGCCGTTCCTCCGCCGGTGCCTTCTCGGCGACATCCTTGGACAGCGTGCCCAGCACTCGGCCGTCCAGGTCCGCGAGGAGCGCCGTCGCCCGGTGGGCGCCGATGTCCAGGCCCAGCAGATGGCCGGCCTCCGCCCGGAAGCGGAACCGTCGCGCGGGCCGCCCCTGCCGCCGCGCGGCGCCCTCCTCGGCGGCTTGCTCGACGACGAGCCCTGTCTCGACCAGTCCCTCGACCACGCCCTCCACCGTCGGCCGGGACAGCCCGGTCACCCGGGTGATCTCGGTCAGTGTCGCGTGGTCGGTGGCACGCAGCGCGTGCAGCACCACCGCCGAATTGATTCTCCGCAGCAGTGAAGGATCCCCGCCGGTCAGCCGCCCCACGGTCCGTCCTCCCAGGTCGCGCGCGTGTGGGGCGGATGGTACTCGTCCTGGCCGAACGCGGCGAGAGCCTCGCGGCACGGACCGGTTACGGACCCGCGGGCGGAACCCCGTCCGGGCCCGAACCGGCCGGGAACCCGCGCTCCCGTCAGCCCGGAGCCACGAACCCCGACTCGTACGCCGCGATCACGGCCTGCGTACGATCGCGCGCGCCGAGCTTCGCGAGGACGGAGCTCACATGCGACTTCACCGTCTCCGTGCCGACGACGAGCCGCCGGGCGATCTCCGCGTTGGACAGTCCGCGCGCCATCAGCCGCAGCACCTCCGCCTCCCGCCCCGTCAGCGCGGCCCGCTCCAGGGCTTCCCGCGCCCGCGGGTTCCCGCCGACGCCCCCGTACTCGGCGGCCAGCTGCCGTACCGACGCCGGGAACAGCAGCGACTCGCCCTCGGCCACCAGCCGCACCGCGTGCACGATCTCGGCCGGCCGCGCCCGCTTCAGCAAGAACCCGTCGGCGCCCGCCCGCAGCGCCTCGTACACGTACTCGTCGTTCTCGAACGTCGTCACCACGAGGATCTTCGGCGGCTCCGGCACGGTCCTGAGCACCGCGCGCGTGGCCTCGATACCGTCCAGCAGCGGCATACGGACGTCCATCGCCACGACGTCCGGCCGCAGCTGCCGGACGAGGGGGATCACCGCGGCACCGTCGGCCGCCTCCCCGACGACCTCAATGTCGGGCTGCGCCTCCAGGACGGCGCGCAGCCCCGCGCGGACGAGGGGCTCGTCGTCGACGAGCAGGACGGTCACCGGCACCTGGCCAGACTAGATCAACAGTGCGACACGGGGGTCGGCTTCCAGCCTGTGGGGGCCGCCACCGGCCCCTGGGAGGCCGCCACCGGCGTGCGGGCACCGTCACCGCTCGGCCCTCAGCCCAGCGGCAGCTCGACCCGCACCTGCCAGTCGCCCTGGTCCGGACCCGTGTGCGCCCGGCCGCCGAGCAGCGCGGCACGCTCCCGTATGCCCCGCAGTCCGCTGCCCCGCCCCGGCCCGGGTATCCGTGCCGTCAGCGGGTTGCGGACCTCCAGACCGAGGGAGCCGTCCGTGACCGCGACGCGGACCTGGACGGGCACTGAGCCCGCGTGCCGCAGCACGTTGGTGAGCGATTCCTGGAGGATGCGGTAGCCCTCGCGCGAGACCGGTCCGGGCACGGTCTCCAGGGGCCCGGAGAGCTCGGCGTCGACCTTGGCGCCGGAGGCCCGCGCCGACTCCAGCAGCCGGTCGGCCTCGGCCAGGGTCGGGCGGCCGCTCACCGGACGGTCCGCCTCGCGCAGGATGCCGAGCACCCGCTCCAGGTCCTCCAGCGCGGCCCGGCCGGTGTCCTCGATGGCGCCCAGGGCCCGGTCGGTGAACTCCGGATCGCCCGCCGCACGCGCCGCGCCCGCCTGCACCACCGCCACGGTCAGGGCGTGCCCGATGGAGTCGTGCAGCTCCCGGGCGATGCGGTTGCGCTCCAAAAGCTGCTCGGTGCGCTCCTCCAGGGCGGCGAGCCGCTCCGCCGCGGACGGCCCGAGAAGACGGCGGGCCAGGGCGGTGACCAGCTCGCCCAGGCCGACGACCAGGCCGTACAGGGCGAGCAGGGGGAGTGGCGCGAGGAGGGCGTACGCCCAGTGCGGCTGCGTGATGCCGAGGAGCGGGTCGTCGTACGGCACCCGCCCGAACGCCGCCCCGAACAGGTCGAAGGCGAGCAACGGCCCCCAGACGGTGCTGCCCATGGCCACCGCGCCCAGGAGCATACGGATCTCCAGCCACAGCACCGTACGCAGCCGGTCCCGCCACGTCACCGACGCCGCCGTGGAGATCCCCGAGTCCCGCTCACCCGGCACCAGCAGCAACCGCGCCTGCACTCCCTCGCCGTGCCGCACGGCCGGGATCAACCCGACCGGGATCAGCACCAGCGCGGGCACCCACGGCTTCGACATGTCGATGAACAGCCACACGCTCTCGAAGAGCATCGGCACCCACAGGTGCAACCAGCGCGTGTACGTCGTCCCCCGGAAAAGCGGGCGCAGGAAGCGGACCATCCCGTCATCGTGCCAGCCACCACCGACAACGGACCTCCCCCGAGCGGGGGAGACGATCTCCGCGCGCGGGGGAGGCACCGACCCGTCTCCCGCAGCCAGGCTGGATGCCATGACCAGCATCGACGTCAAGGCCCTCACCAAGGAGTACGGCGGCAAACGCGCCGTGGACCGCCTCACCTTCAGCGTGCGCCCCGGCCGGGTCACCGGCTTCCTCGGCCCGAACGGCGCCGGGAAGTCCACCACCCTGCGCCTCGTCCTCGGGCTCGACCGCCCCACCTCCGGCACCGCCACGGTCGGCGGCCGCGCCTGCACCGCCCTCACCGAACCCCTGCGCCACGTCGGAGCCCTGCTCGACGCCCAGGCCCCGCACGGGTCACGGACCGCCCGCGACCATCTGCGGGCGCTCGCGGTCAGCAACCGCATCGGGCCCGGCCGCGTGGACGAGGTCCTGGAGGAGACCGGTCTGGCGTCGGTGGCGCGCCGCCGCGTGAAGACGTACTCCCTGGGGATGCGCCAGCGGCTCGGCATCGCGGCCGCCCTGCTCGGCGACCCGCCCGTGGTGCTGCTCGACGAGCCGGCCAACGGTCTGGACCCCGAAGGCATCATCTGGATCCGCGAGTTGTTGCGCCGCCTCGCCCGCGAGGGCCGCACCGTCCTCGTCTCCAGCCACCTCATGAACGAGACCGCGTCCTTCGCCGACCACCTGGTGGTCCTCGGACGTGGCCGACTGCTCGCCGACACCCCCATGCGCGACTTCATCGACGCTCGCGTGGAGCCACGCGTCCGGATGCGCACCACGGACAGTCCGGCCCTGGGCGCGCTGCTCGCGCGGCACGGCTACGAGGCGAGCGAGGAGGACGGCGGGCGGTGGACGGTGCACCACGCGCGCGTGGAGGACATCGGCCGCCTCGCGTCCGGCGCGGGCCTGCCCCTCCTCGAACTGTCCGCCGAGGAGGGCACATTGGAGCAGGCCTACCTCGATCTGACGGCATCCGAAGCCGAGTTCACCGCGTCCCCCGCCCAGCCGCAGGAGGCCTGACCATGGCGTTCACACCCGTACTCCACTCCGAATGGATCAAGATCCGGACCCTGCGGTCCCTGCTCTGGGCCCTCGGCACGATCCTTCTCGCCACCGCCGCCTTCTCCGCGCTCTTCGCACTCGACGCCGGCGGCGAGGACTTCGACCCGCTGTACTCCGCCTTCTTCGGGGTCAGCTTCGGGCAGGTCGCCGCTGTCGCCTTCGGCGCGACGGCCCTCTCCTCGGAGTTCCAGAGCGGCGCCCTGCGCGTGACGCTGTCCGCCGTGCCCCAGCGAGGGCGGTGGTTCGCGGCCAAGGCGGTTGCGGTCGGCGTACCCGCCCTGGCCGTCGGCCTGCTCACGGGCTTCGTCAGCCTGGCTGTGGGCCGGGCGGTCATGGGCGACCGGGCGAACGGGCTCACCTGGACCGAGGAACTGCGCGGAGCCGTCGGCTGCGGCGTCTACCTCGCGCTGATGGCCCTGCTCGCGACCGGACTCGCGGCCCTGTTGCGCAGCGGCGCCGCCACACTCGGCATCCTGATCCCGTTCCTGCTCCTTGTGTCCTTCGTCGTCGGGGACGCGTCGGGCAGCGTCGCCGACTTCCTGCCCGACAAGGCGGGGCAGGTGGCCCTCCACCAGACCGCCGAGGGATCGCTCGGGCCCTGGAGCGGGCTGGCGGTCACCGCGTGCTGGACGGCGGCGGCACTGCTGGCGGGGGCGTGGAGCGTACGGCGCCGGGACGCGTGACCCGCTGCCCCACTGGGCGAGCGACCGGCCCCGGACCGCTAGGCGAGCTCGGCGGCCTCCCGCAACCGCCCGAACTCCTCCGCCATCGTCGCCGCCGTCCAGTGGGCGTTCAGCCCACTGGGATTGGGCAGCACCCACACCCGCGTATCGCCGATCCGCCGTTCCTGCGGCCCTATGACGGCCTTGCGGTCGCCGAAAGCGGCCCGGTACGCGGTCACGCCCACCACGGCCAGCCACCGCGGCCGCAGCCGCTCGACCTTGGCGGTGAGCAGGCGTCCGCCCTCCGCGTACTCCTCGGCGGTCAGCTCGTCCGCACGGGCGGTCGCCCGCGCCACCACGTTCGTGATCCCGAGACCGTACGACGGCAACTCGCCCTGCTCGGACGGCTTCATCAGCCGTGGAGTGAAGCCGGACAGGTGCAGCACCGGCCAGAAACGGTTGCCGGGACGGGCGAAGTGGTGGCCCGTCGCGGCGGTCATCAGCCCCGGGTTGATGCCGCAGAACAGCACACGGAGACCGTCCGCGACGACGTCCGGTACGAGACGGTCGCGGGCGGCCTCCAGCTCGGCGGCGGTGAACCGCGTCAGAGGATCGCCCCCGGCGCGTAGCCCGCGGCCTCCGGGCGCTGCTTCACGATCTCCTCGATCCGGCCCACGATCACGCCGACCTGGCCGGCGGCGGCGCCCGTGAACGACAGCTTGTCGGCCATCAGCGCGTCGAGCTGCTCCCGGTCGAGCGGGATGCGCTCGTCGGCGGCCAGCTTGTCGAGCAGTTCGTTGCGCTCGGCGCCCTGCTCGCGCATCGCGAGGGCCGAGGCGACGGCGTTCTCCTTGATGGCCTCGTGCGCGAGCTCGCGGCCCACGCCCGCGCGCACCGCGCCCATCAGCACCTTGGTGGTGGCGAGGAACGGCAGGTAGCGGTCCAGCTCCCGGGCCACGACCGCGGGGAACGCGCCGAACTCGTCGAGCACCGTCAGGAACGTCTCCAGCAGCCCGTCCAGCGCGAAGAACGCGTCCGGCAGCGCCACCCGGCGCACCACCGAGCAGGACACGTCGCCCTCGTTCCACTGGTCGCCCGCCAGCTCACCGGTCATCGAGGCGTAACCGCGCAGGATCACCATCAGGCCGTTGACGCGCTCGCAGGAGCGGGTGTTCATCTTGTGCGGCATGGCGGACGAACCCACCTGGCCCGGCTTGAAGCCCTCGGTCACCAGCTCGTGCCCGGCCATCAGCCGGATCGTCTTGGCCAGCGAGGAGGGCGCGCCCGCCAGCTGCACCAGCGCGGTCACGACCTCGTAGTCCAGCGAGCGCGGGTAGACCTGGCCGACCGACGTGAAGGCCTGGCTGAAGCCGAGGTGCTCGGCGATGCGCTGTTCCAGCTCCGCGAGCTTGCCGGCGTCCCCGCCCAGCAGGTCCAGCATGTCCTGCGCGGTGCCCACCGGGCCCTTGATGCCCCGCAGCGGGTAGCGGCCGAGCAGCTCCTCGACCCGGCCGTACGCGACGAGGAGTTCGTCGGCGGCGGTCGCGAAACGCTTGCCGAGTGTGGTGGCCTGCGCGGCCACGTTGTGCGAACGGCCCGCCATGACGAGCTCGCCGTACTCGCCCGCCAGCTTCCCGAGCCGCGCCAGCACCGCCACCGTGCGGTCGCGCATCAGCTCCAGGGAGAGCCGGATCTGCAGCTGCTCCACGTTCTCGGTGAGGTCGCGGGACGTCATGCCCTTGTGGACGTGCTCGTGCCCGGCGAGGTCGTTGAACTCCTCGATCCGCGCCTTCACGTCGTGCCGCGTGACCTTCTCACGCTCGGCGATCGACGCCAGGTCGACCTGGTCGAGCACCCGCTCGTAGTCGGCGAGGGCCGCGTCCGGCACCTCGATCCCCAGGTCCTTCTGGGCCCGCAGCACGGCCAGCCAGAGCTGCCGCTCCAGCCTCACCTTCTGCTCGGGCGACCAGAGCGTGGCGAGCTCGGCGGAGGCGTACCGTCCGGCGAGGACGTTCGGGATGCGGGGCTTGGCTGGCGCAGAAGTCACGTGTCGTGATTCTACTGGCGATACGTGCAGGCCGGCGCCGCGGGGTTCTTCGGAGGAAGCTACGAACCCAGGCGGGCGGAGCCGGGCCCTACTCCCGCTTCCCGGAGGCGTCCGCCAGTTCCGCCAGGATGTCCGCGTGGCACAGCTCCGGCGCGCACCAGCACGCCAGCGTCCTGCCGCGCAGCTCCGGCACCAGGGCGAGGAGGTCGGGCCGGTCCATGAGGTACTGGCGGTACTTCACCATGATCTCGGCACGCGTCCCGTCCCGCTTCTTCTTGGGGGTGTCGTACTGGAACGGGTTGTAGAGCGGGTGCTGGGGCAGGTCCCAGTGGCCCATGGTCCAGCGACGGCCGACGTAGACCAGGTCGTCCGGGGCGTTCTCCAGCCGGGGGCCGAACTCCTGGATGTGGCCCTTGAGGTTGATCACGGTGGTGGCCACGGTTGCTCCCTCCGACGCGGGCCGCTACCGGCCCCTTCCCCAGGCTGCCTAACCCTCGTACGGCAGCAACTCGGGACGCTTCGCCGGGCGGCCGTCCCCGGACGACCGTCCCGTCAGCCGGCGCCCGAACCACGGCAGCAGATGCTGCCGGGCGAAGCGGACGTCGGCCACCCGGCGCGCGGCCCACGCGGGCGGCGCCGTCGCCGCCGGCGGCGTACGCCAGTCCGTGTCCTCCGGCTCGTGGCCGAGGGCCTGCCAGACCGCTTCGGCGACACGCCGGTGCCCCTCGGCCGTGAGGTGCAGCCGGTCCACGTCCCACAGCCGGGGATCACTCAGCGAGGGTGCCCCGTACAGGTCGACGACCACCGCTCCGTGCCGGGACGCCAGCTCGTCGACGCAGGCGAACAGCTCCTCCATTCGCGGCCGGAACCGCTCCAGAACCGGGCCCTGACGGCCGGGGCTGCGCATCAGGACGAGCTGTTCGCACGACGGGGCGAGCTTCTCGACGGCTTCCTCGAGGAGCCCGCGCACCCGTCCCATGTCGCACTTGGGCCGCAGCGTGTCGTTGAGGCCGCCGACCAGCGTGACCACGTCCGCCCGCATCGCGGCCGCCGTGTCCACCTGCTCGTCGACGATCTGCTGGATGAGCTTCCCGCGCACGGCCAGGTTGGCGTACCGGAAGCCGGGCGTCCGCGCGGCCATACGGGCCGCGAGGAGATCCGCCCAGCCGCGGTACGAACCGTCGGGCAACAGGTCCGACATGCCCTCGGTGAAGGAGTCGCCGACCGCGACAAGGCTGGTGTAGGTGGGGTTCTTCTGCATGGCGACAGAGATGGTATCCCGCGGCACATACCCGACGGTCGGTCGGCCCCCCAGGAGGGCCCTCAGGAGGGCCCCAGGAGGAGGGGAAAGGAGGTACTCAGACCGCCCGCTGCCCGAACAGCTCCCGCAGCACGTCCTCCATGGTCACCAGGCCCGCGAGCCGTCCGTCCGAGCCCAGCACCGCCGCCAGGTGCGTACGGCTGCGCCGCATGGCCGTGAGCACGTCGTCGAGGGGCGTGGACTCCCGGACCCGGGCGATCGGCCGCATGTCCCGCACCGGGAAGGGCACGTCCCGCGGCGCCGCGTCCAGCGCGTCCTTCACATGCAGGTAGCCGACGATGCGGCGGCCCTCGTCCACCACGGGGAAGCGGGAGAACCCGGTCTCGGCGGACAGCCGCTCCAGCTCCTCCGGAGTGACCCCGACACGCGCGTACACCACGCGTTCCAGGGGCAGGGCGGCGTCCAGGACGGCGGTACGGCCGAGCTCCAGCGCGTCGTGAAGCCGCTCCTGGGCGCGGTCGTCGATCAGTCCCGCCTCGCTGGAGTCCCGCACGAGCCGGGCGAGCTCGGCGTCCGAGAAGGTCGCGGTGACCTCGTCCTTCGTCTCGATCCGCATCAGTTTCAGCAGCGCGTTCGCGAAGGCGTTGATCGTGAAGATCACCGGGCGCAACGCCCTGGCCAGCGTCACCAGAGGTGGCCCCAGCAGCAGCGCGCTGCGCACCGGTTCCGCGAGCGCGACGTTCTTCGGAACCATCTCGCCGAGCAGCATGTGCAGATACGTGGCCAGGGTCAGCGCGATCACGAACGACACCGCGTGCCCGGCGCCCTCCGAGACGCCGGCCGCGTGGAACACCGGCTCCAGCAGATGCGCGATGGCGGGCTCCGCGACCACACCGAGGACCAGGGTGCACAGGGTGATGCCGAGCTGCGCGGCCGCCATCAGCGCGGACACGTGCCTGAGGCCCCACAGCACGCTGTGGGCCCGCCGGTCGCCCTCGTCGGCGTACGGCTCGATCTGGCTGCGGCGCACGGAGATCAGCGCGAACTCGGCGCCCACGAAGAAGGCGTTGACGACCAGCGTCGCGAAACCGATCAGCAACTGGACGACGGTCATCGCTGCCCCTCCTCGCCGGTCGGGTCGACGGAGTGGTCGTCACGGGAGGGGGCGTCACGGGAGGTGCCGCCAAGCGGGTGGTCGGCGTGCCCGGAGCCGTCGGACAGGACCGGTGCGCGCAACAGCACCCGGGCGGCCCGGCGTCCCGAGGCGTCCACCACGTCGAGGCACCACCCGGCCACCTTCACGGAGTCGCCGACGTCCGGTATGCGGCCCAGCTCGGTCGCCACAAGACCCGCGAGCGTCTCGTACGGCCCGTCCGGGACCCGCAGCCCCACGTCCGCGAGCTGGTCGACACGGGCGGAGCCGTCGGCCGAGTACAGGACGCGGCCGACCTCGTCGGTGCCCGCCGGGGCCAGGTCGGGCGCCTCGTGGGGGTCGTGCTCGTCACGGACCTGGCCGACGACCTCCTCGACGATGTCCTCCAGGGTGACGACGCCGGCCGTGCCTCCGTACTCGTCGATGACGACCGCCATCGTGCGCTTGCCGCCCAGCCGGTCCAGGAGCCGGTCCACGGTCAGCGACTCCGGGACGAAGAGCGGCTCGCGCAGCAGCTCGGCCACCGAAGTCTGCAGACGGCGCTCGGCCGGTACGGCCACGCAGTCCTTGATGTGGACCGTGCCGACGACCGAGTCGAGGGTGTCGCGATAGACCGGGAAGCGGGACAGGCCGGTGGCCCGGGTCGCGTTCGCCACGTCCTCGCAGGTCGCCTGGGCCTCCAGCGCGATGACCTGGACGCGCGGGGTCATCACGTTCTCCGCGGTCAGGTCGGCGAGGTTGAGGGTGCGTACGAACAGCTCGGCGGTGTCCGCCTCCAGGGCGCCCTCGCGGGCGGAGTGCCGGGCGAGTGCGGCCAGCTCCTGCCGGCCGCGCGCGGAGGCGAGTTCCTCGGCGGGTTCGATGCCGAAACGGCGCACGAGACGGTTCGCCGTGTTGTTGAGGTGCGTGATGAAGGGGCGGAACGCGGCACTGAACCAGCGCTGCGGGTTCGCCACGTTCTTCGCCACGGCGAGCGGCGACGAGATCGCCCAGTTCTTGGGCACCAGCTCGCCGACCACCATCAGGAACACGGTCGACAGCCCTGTGCCGATGACCAGAGCGATCGAGCTCGACGCGGAACCCGGCACGCCGGCGGCCTCCAACGGGCCCGAGATCATCCGGGCGATGGACGGCTCGGCGAGCATGCCGACCACCAGGTTGGTGACGGTGATGCCGAGCTGGGCCCCGGAGAGCTGGAACGTCAGGTTCCGAGCGGCCTTGAGGGCGCCCGCGGCGCCCCGCTCACCGCGTTCGGCGGCCCGCTCCAGCTCACTGCGCTCGACGGTGGTCAGCGAGAACTCCGCGGCGACGAAGGCGCCGCAGACGAGGCACAGCAGCACCGCCACCAGAAGGAGGAGCACTTCGGTCATCGGTTCACCCCCATCCCATGATCCGGCAGGCGCGGGCGGCTCGCGCGACAACGCGGGTCACGCGGCCTGAGGGCCGGCCGCTGGGAGGCTCGCCCCATGGGTGGACGCTCACAACCTTTCCATACGGGTCGGTGCGGGCCGGGATGGTCCACCCAGGGGAAAGGACCGGCGAAGTCACTCACGCCGGTCACTCACCGATGTCACTCCCCGAGGGGCTTCACCCACCTCCGCCACTTCTCCTCGGGCGCGTACCCCGCAGCACGCCAGGCATGATGCGCGATCTCGTTCCGCTGGAGAAGGATCGCGTCCCCGCGCCGCCCGCCGAGCCGTACGAATCGCTCCTCCGCGGCGGCGGCAGTACCGAGCCGGTGCCGAGGCGGCGACGGTCGGGGTGCACCGAGAGCCGGTACGGGTGCCTACAGGGGCTTGACCCAGCGTCGCCAGTGATCCTCGCGACGGTAGCCGGCCGCGGCCCATGTGTGGTGTGCCCGTTCGTTGGCTTCCAGGACCATGGCGTCGACGCGCCGCCCGCCCAGGGTGGCGAAGCGTTGTTCTGCGGCTTCCAGCAGGGCGGTGGCGATGCCTTGCCGGCGGTGGTCGGGGTGTACGGCCAGTCGGTAGGCGGAGCATCGCCATCCGTCGAAGCCGGCTATCACGGTCCCGACGAGGACGCCGTCGCGCTCTGCGAGGAGCAGGGCTTCCGGGTCTCGTGTGACGAGCCGGGCCACTCCGTCGTGGTCGTCGCTGATGCTCGTTCCTTCCGCGGCCTCGTGCCAGAACCGCAGCACGGTATCGATGTCCGAGAGGGTGGCGCAGCGGATGTGAAGATCGCTCATGGGGTGAGCCAAGCAGAGCGCTCGCCCGTCGGGCGAACGGGTTTTCCCGCTGCCTTGCCCGGGCCGTGCACCGTGGGTGAGAGGTGCGTCACGATCTCACGGGGCGGGTGGCGTGGTGATGGTGGTCTGTTGGGAGGGTGACTCCATGACCATTACACTGATCACGGGCGCAAACCGGGGGCTGGGCAGGGAAGCCGCGAGGCGGCTGATCGGCGCGGGGCACACGGTCTACGTCGGAGCCCGCGACGAGCGCCTCGGCGAGAAGGCCGCAGCCGAGCTCGGTGGCCGTCCCCTGCCGCTCGACGTCACGGACGACGCTTCGGTCAGCGCGGCGGCAGAGCGCGTCCGTGCCGAGGCCGGGCGCCTCGACGTCCTCATCAACAACGCCGGGGTCATCGGTCTCGGCAACGACGCCCACGACGCCACTGCCGAGCAGGTGCGCACGACGTACGAGACCAACGTGTTCGGTGTGGTGCGGGTGACTCACGGCTTCCTGCCGCTCCTGGAGGAGAGCGAGACACCCGTCATCGTCAACGTGAGCAGCAGCCTGGGCTCGCTGGGCATCGCCGGTGACCCCGAACAGTTCACTTCGATTCTGCCGGTCTACTACTCCGCTCTCGCGTACAACTCCTCGAAGGCCGCGCTGAACATGGTCACCGTGCAGTACGCCCGGACCCACCCGAGGATGAGGATCAACGCCGTCGACCCCGGTCACACCGCGACGGACCTCAACGGGCACACGGGCCCGCAGACGGTGGCCGAGGGGGCCGACATCATCGTCCGCATGGCTCTGGTGGATCCGAACGGCCCCACCGGCGGCTTCTTCGGCAACGACGGCCCCGTCCCCTGGTGACGTGCCCGCCGGCGAACCACTCCTGACGCACCGTGAGACCGGTTCCCCGCTGTCTCACGGTGCCTCAGGCTCACCCGGCGCCGCCGTGGGGGCCGGGGTGCCCAGCAGCACGGCGGCGACCCGCTCGAAGTAGGGCGAGATCTCGTCGACGCAGGCTTCGGAGAGCGCGGGGGTGTGGGCCAGGGAGCGCGCGACCGTGATGCCCAGCAACCACGCGGTGAGGAGTTCCGCGCGCAGTTCGCGGTCCGGCAGGTCGACGAGTTGTTCGAGAGCGTGCACATAGTCCTGGGACAGCTGTGCGTTGAGCTGTTCGCGGCACTCCGGCCGGCCCGAGGAGAGAAGGAGGGCGGCGAGGGGGTGGCCGCCCGCGGAGCCGGGTGCGGCCTGCCGCATGGCCGCGTGCAGCAGGCGGGTCGGCACGTCCCCCGGGCCACCGTCGGACGGTGCTTCGTGCTCGTCGCCCACCGTCTGCGCCGCCCGCTCGAAGAGCCGCTCCTTGGAGCCGAAGTAACGGAAGATCAGCGCGGGGTCGACCCCCGCGTCGCGGGCGATGTCCCGGACGCTGGTGGCGTCATAGCCGCCGAGGGTGAACCGGGCCCGGGCCGCGGCCAGCAGCGCGGCCTCGGTGGCGGCTCGGTCACGCTTGCGCTTGGGGGCCTGGGCCATGGACGTCTCCTCGGAGTCATCGGTCGTTGACATGGTAGTCGGCGGTGCGTAGCTTGATCCAAGTCATCAATTGATGACTTGACTCCGGACTGCTGCGCCACCGCGCAAGGAGACTTCTCATGAAGACGTTTGTGATTTCCGGCGGCAATGACGGAATCGGCAGGGGGCTGGCTCTCACACGTCTGGAGCGGGGTGACAGAGTCGTGGTGCTCGGCCGCAGCGCGGACAAGGGGCAGCGCTTCCTGGCAGAGGCCGGGGAGCGCGGAGCCCGGGAGCGCGCCCATTTCATCGCCGCGGACTTAAGTCTTGTCAGCGAGAACAGGCGGGTTGTCGACGAGCTCAAGGGGACGTTCCCCGCCCTCGACGCCCTGGTGCTGTGCGCGCGGTTCTTCCGTTCTGAGCGGTATGAGACGACCGAGGGGTACGAGGGCACCTTCGCCCTGGAGTACCTCAGCCGCTATCTGCTGAGCCACGGACTGACCGAGACGCTGGAGAAGTCCGCGGCACCGGTGATCGTCAACGTGTCGGGGCCGGGCATTCCCAAGCCCGCCATCCGCTGGGACGACCTCCACTTCCGCAGCGGATACAGCGGCATCGAAGCGCAGCGGCACGCGGGGACGGCGAACGATCTGCTCGGCGTTGCCTACGCGGCCCGCCACGGCAGTGGCCGTACCCGGTACGTACTGGTCAACCCGGGTACGGTGGCCACCAGCTTCGCAGGTCAGTACGACCCGGTGACGAAGTCCCAGGTAGCGGCGATCAGGCGCATGGGCAAGCCGGTGGACCAGGCTGTCGCTCCGATCACGGAGATCATCGACGCTCCGCCCGCCGAACCCCTGAGCGCCTTCGTCGAGGGGCGTCGGATCGGAGTGGACGACCCGAACCTGTTCGACCAGGACGCCGCCACGCGCCTCGACAAGGTCACCGACCAGCTGTTGGCTCGCTGACCGCGCCACGGCAGCGGGCCACGGGCGGGGTGCCTCGGCGCCCCGCCCCTTTCACGCGCTCAGTGCCCCAGTGCGTCCGCGGGGGTGGCGGCCGTCGGCCCGAAAGCGCTGAGGAAGGTGCCGGACGCGGCCCCGGCCAGAGCCCGGAGGTCCTGGTCGAGGAGGCTGCGGGTCCCGAATCGGGAGCGTGCTTCGACGGGTCCGGTCAGCAGCGCGAGGAACTGCTCCGCGGCCTCGACGGGATCTGGCGTGCGCAGGCGACCGCCGAGCGTCAGGCGCGCGAACCGGTCGGCCAGGGCTTCGGTCACCCGGCTCGTGCCGCTGACCTGCATGACGTCGAGCAGGTCGGGGAACCGGCAGGCTTCCGCGTAGACCAGTCGGCGCAGAGCCCAGGAACGATCGCTGCAGTAGCACCGGAGCAGGCGGTGGCCGATGTCCTCCAGTGCGCCGCGCAGATCGTCGTCCGGCGCGGCAAGTCGCTCGATGATGCGCAGGTTCTCGGTCAGCGCGGTCTCAGCGGCCAGCTTCATCGCGTGATGGAAGAGATTCGCCTTGTCGTTGAGGTGGTTGTAGACGGTCGGCTTGGCCACCCGCGCCTCGGCCGCGATCTCTTTGACGCAGGCGTTGGCGTACCCCTCGCGCGCGAACACGGTGAACGCGGCATCCAGGATCGCCTGCCTCTTGTCGATGCGGCCGCGCGGTGCCTGGGTTTGCGACGTTGCTGTCGTGGTTGCTTCGGTCACGTCGGTAGCGTACCGGACATCCCTCTTGATTGAACCCGTAGGTTCAATTCTATGGTTGCGGGTGGCCAAGTTGGGTCACTAGATTGAACCCACGGATCCAATTGTGCTGAGGCAAATCGGAGGAGCTGTGACGCAATTACGAGCTGACCGCCTGGAACCCGCCCTCGTCCGGCTGATCGCCGTGGTCCTGTTGGGCGGGATGCTGGGCATCCTCAACAGCACCATGGTGTCCGTCGCCCTCGATCCCCTGAGTGAGGAGTTCGACGCCTCCCTCGGTGCCATCGGATGGGCCTCCACCGGCTTTCTGCTGGCGGTGACGGCCCTGATCCCGTTCACCTCGTGGGCGGTTGACCGGTTCGGCAGCAAGCGGATGTGGCTCGGCGGCCTGACGCTCTTTCTGGCCGGATCACTCGCCTGCGCGTTCGCCTGGAACGTGGGCAGCCTGATCGCCTTCCGGGTCATCCAGGGACTGGGGGCAGGCATCCTCGACCCGTTGGTCCTGGTTCTGCTGGCGCGTGCCGCGGGACCCACGAGGGCGGGCCGGGTCATGGGGCTGATGGGTGTCGTGCTCTCTCTCGGCCCGGTGCTCGGCCCGATCGCGGGCGGGGCCATCCTGGAAGGCCTCTCATGGCGCTGGATGTTCTGGCTCAGCGTTCCGATCGGCGTCATCGCGTTGCTGCTCGCGGTGAAGATCGTCCCCGCCGATCCGCCGCGCGGATCGGAACCTGCCCACAACCGCCTCGACGTCATCGGCCTGGCGCTGCTCGGGCCGGGCTTCTCCGTGCTGGTGCTCGCCCTGACCCAGAGCGCGGAGCGTGGCGCGTTCGCCGACTGGCTGGTGCTCGCTCCGCTGGTGCTGGGCGCGGTCATGCTGGCCGCGTACGCCACACATGCCCTGCGTGTCCGGAGCACCCCGCCGCTGATCGACCTGCGCCTGTTCAAGAGCGGTAGCTTCACGGCGAGCGTGTCCGTGATGACGTTGAACGGCCTGGCCACGTTCGCCGGTCTTTTCGCCCTTCCTCTGTACTACCAGCAGGCGCACGGCCACGGCACACTCGCGGCAGGTCTGCTGGTGACGCCCATCGGCCTCGGTGCCGCCCTCGCGATGCCGCTGGCCGGAAGCCTCAGCGACAGGATCGGCAGCCGGAGCCTGGTACAGGGGGGTGCCGTCGCCGCCGTTCTGGGAGGTCTGTGGCTCACCCAGGTGTCCGCCACCACCTCCGAGGTATGGTCGTCCGTCGCCGCGCTGATCATGGGGGCGGGCATGGGCTTCGTCGGCGCGCCGACCATGGGCTCGCTGTACCGGACGCTGCCCCCGCCTCTGGTGCCGCAGGGCAGCTCCGTGCTCTACATGCTGAACCAGCTCGGCGCGGCCGTCGGCATCGCCCTCGTCACGGTCATCATGAAGACGCTGGGGGACGGGAACGTTCTGGACGGCATCCACGGCGTCTACTGGTTCACCATCGGCACGCTTGTCGTTCTGCTGATCGCCACGGTGTTCCTGCCGGGGCGCGCCGAGGGCGACGGCGGGACCGCCACGGATTCGGGCGAGGGGCCGTCAGCCACCGCCGTGCCCGAGCAGGCCCCAGCCGACGCCCACGGGGCACGCTGACTGCCTGCCGATGCCGACTCCGGAGGACGCCGCCGGTTCCGCAACAGGTGGCGTCCCCCGGAGAGGATCGGGTTCGACATGGTCCCGGGCCCGGGACATGAGCTCCGTCCGCGCCCAGGCCGTCACGAGCGGGGATCGCGTCAGATCACGGATGTCCCAGCCGGAAGCCGACCCCGCGGACCGTGACGATCCAACTGCTCGAACCGAGCTTGCCCCGCAGACTGCTGACATGGGTGTCGATGGTGCGTCCCCCGCTCGACCATGCATCCTCCCATACCTGAGTCATCAACTGCCGACGTGAGAAGACGGCACCCGGCTGAGAGGCGAGCAGATGGAGGAGGTCGAACTCCTTCCGGGTCAGCTCCACCCGGCGCCCGTCCAGGACGGTCTCGCGTGCACCGGCGTCGATACGCAGCGGGCCGCGTGTGATGACCTGCTCGGCCGGCTTGCGGGGACGGACCCGGCGCATCACCGCTTCGATCCGGGCCAACAACTCCCGGAAGCCGTACGGTTTGACCAGGTAGTCGTCCGAGCCCGCCTGGAGACCGAGCACACGGTCGAGTTCCGCGCCGCGCGCGGTCACCGCGATGATCGGCGTGTCGGCGGCGGCCCTGATACCGCGGCACACCTCCAGTCCGTCGAGGTCGGGCAGGTCGAGATCCAGGAGGACCAGGTCCACACCGTGATGCGCCTGAAGGGCCTTGGCGCCCGTCGCCACGCTCTCGACCCGGTGGCCGTGCCGACGCAGTCCCCCCACCAGGGTGTCCGCGGCCTTTGTTTCGTTCTCGACGACGAGGACCCGCAGCGCCTGTCCGCTCCCGCCCACTGTTTGCCCGGCCCCGGTCGGCGGCGAGAATCTCTCGGGCCGAGAAGGTCCCGGATACTCCGTGGCGTGCTGTTCCGTGCCGGGTTTGAGTAGATCTAAGGACGACGGCTGGTCCATCTGCTCCTCCAGAACAGTCGCAATACCAACTGTTGAACGCGCATCGAGACGGTATCAAGCAAACCTTCCCGATTGTCAACGCAGCCGAGAGCTGTCGGCAGGCCGGTCGAAGCGACCCCCACATGGGCCCTGACCTGCAGAAACAGCAAGCCTCTCCGATCGCCGAGCAGTGCGGCGAGCGTCCGGCTCGTATGCAAGCATACGCGGAGAGTTAACGCGACGAGCGGGCTGACCAGGCGGTCGCTGTGAGGATTGCCACTTCTGTCCGCGAAAGAAAGGAGCCTGGGTCGTAAACATTAATTTCGCGTTACAGGTAGTGCGTTTGTCGCAAATGGGGTGTGAAGATCGAAGTCTGCAGACTTGACGTACGTCTGACATTCCGCTGGAGCCGATCTCACATACTTGCAACTACCTTCGACACGCCTGCGGAAACCTGAAGAAGCTCTGAATTGGCCGGTATTGAATGCAGCTCCCCGGCCGACGAGGCTTGTTCCTGAAGGTCAGGTCGCAGAGCGAGTGGGGGAGAAGCCGTCGTGCGCAAGGTGTTGATCGCCAACCGTGGCGAAATCGCTGTCCGCGTCGCCCGGGCGTGCCGGGACGCCGGGATCGCGAGCGTCGCCGTGTAC
>NZ_JBVIEE010000031.1:0-113886 GCF_055572015.1 Streptomyces sp. NPDC030840
GCCGGGCAGAACATCTGGAAGACAGCCCAGCAGGACGTCAGTCAGTGGCAGAGCCACGACCACCAGAACCTGCCTAGCAATATCAATGTCAGTGGTGTTTGGTAAGAATGCAGGTGTGAGCAGCGAGAACGGGCAGGGGGACGGCGGCGCCCAGGGGGCGGTGCCGGAGCAGCTCGCGCTCATTCGGGAGGCCGTTCGGAAGAACAAGGCGCCGAAGGCCAAGCCACGGACGTGGCGAGGGGCCGCGCTGGCCAAGGAGCTGCCGGTCGCACGGGTGTTGGTGGACAAGGGGGTCCTGCACCTCGACCGGTACTTCGACTACGCCGTGCCCGAGGAACTGGATGCCGTCGCCCAGCCAGGTGTGCGGGTGCGGGTGCGGTTCGGGGCCGGCGGGCGCACCGTGCGCGAGGGGAGGCGAGAGGGCGGGTCGCTCATCGACGGGTTCCTGGTCGAGCGGGTGGCCGAGTCCGACTACGCGGGGCCGCTTGCCGCGCTGGCCCAGGTCGTGTCGCCCGAGCCCGTCCTCGGGCCCGAACTGCTGGGGCTCGCCCGAGCGGTCGCGGACCGGTATGCGGGGAGCCTGGCGGATGTTCTGCAGCTGGCCGTTCCACCGCGGCACGCACGGGCGGAGTCCCGGGAGACGCACGCTCCCGCTCCGCCCCCCACGGCGCCGGAGCCGGGGTCCTGGCGGCGGTACGGCAGAGGAGCGCAGTTCCTGAACGCCCTGGCCTCGGGCGGGGCGCCTCGAGCCGTGTGGACCGCGCTGCCCGGGCCCCAGTGGGCCGAGGAGATCGCGCGGGCCGTGCAGGCCACGCTCGCCTCGGGCAGGGGCGCGCTCGTCGTCCTGCCGGCTGGGCGTCCCGTCGCGCGGGTGGACGCGGCGCTGCGGGAGGTGATGGGCGACGGGCACCATGCCGTGCTCACCGCCGACGCCGGGCCGGAGCGGCGCTACCGGGAGTGGCTGTCCGTGCGGCGGGGGGCCGTGCGGGCCGTGGTGGGGACCCGTGCCGCCATGTTCGCGCCCGTGCGCGATCTCGGGCTGGTCGTCGTCTGGGATGACGGCGATGCCAGTCACAGCGAGGACCGCGCACCGTTTCCGCATGTGCGCGAGGTGCTGGAGCTGCGGGCATCCCGGGACAAGTGCGCGTTCCTGCTGGGGAGTTGGAGCTGCACTGTGGAGGCCGCGCAGCTGGTCGAGAGTGGCTGGGCCGCTCCGCTCGTCGCCGATCGTGAGCAGGTGCGGGCCGCGGCGCCGCTGGTGCGGACCGTGGGCGACGCGGAGCTGGCGCGGGACGAGGCCGCGCGGGCGGCGCGGCTGCCGAGCCTCGCCTGGCAGGTCGTGCGGGACGGGCTGCGGCACGGACCGGTACTCGTGCAGGTGCCGCGGCGGGGGTACGTACCACGGCTGGCCTGTGCGCGGTGCCGGGAGCCGGCCCGGTGCCGGCGATGTGCCGGACCGCTGGAGGCTCAGGAGGAGGGCGGCGCTCTGCGCTGCGGGTGGTGCGGGCGCGGGGAGGGCGCCTGGCACTGCGCGGAGTGCGGCGGCTTCCGGCTGCGGGCTCAGGTCGTCGGTGCGCGGCGGACAGCGGAGGAACTCGGGCGGGCCTTCCCCGCCGTGCCGGTGCGGACCTCCGGGCGGGAGCAGGTACTGGACACGGTGTCGGCGGCGCCCGCCCTGGTGGTGAGCACACCGGGCGCCGAGCCGGTCGCCGACAGCGGATACGCGGCCGCCCTGCTGCTGGACGGCTGGGCCATGCTCGGCCGCCCCGATCTGCGGGCCGGGGAGGAGGCGTTGCGGCGGTGGATCGGTGCCGCCGCGCTCGTACGGGACCAGGGGGCGGGCGGCACGGTGGTCGTCGTCGCCGAAGCGACGGCGCGGCCCGTGCAGGCGCTCGTACGGTGGGACCCCGTCGGCCACGCCGTGCGGGAACTCGCCGAGCGGGCCGAGCTGAGCTTTCCGCCGGTGTCGAGGATGGCCGCGGTGTCAGGTACGGCGGAGGCGGTGGCCGAGCTCCTGGCCGACGCCGAACTGCCGCGTGATGCCGAGGTGTTGGGTCCTGTTCCGTTGCCCGTCGCGGATGCCGGGCGGCCCCGGAGGACAGGCGCGCCGCCGCCGGGGGAGCGGTGGGAGCGGGCGCTGGTCCGTGTCCCGCCGGGGAGCGGGGCCGCCTTGGCCGCCGCGTTGAAGAGCGCGCTGGCGGCCCGGATGGCACGTGGGGGGAACGGAAGTGAAGCGGTGCGGATCCGGATCGATCCGCTCGATATCGGCTGACCGGTGCCCGGAAGTGACGCGGGGGCCATGGTGTCGGCATCCCGACACGGAACTGCCTCCCGGTCCGGAACCGGGAGGCAGCAGGCGGGAGTTGGGTTCAGCCGTTGCGCGGGCCCGGGAAGGCCGTGGGCCTCGCCTCGTCACGGAGCGTCGGGCTGCCGGCCGTCGGCTGGGTCGGCATCGAGCGGGCGGCCGGGACCGTGGGCACCGCGGGAATGCCGGCTGCGACATTGACCGTGCGCGTACCGGACGGTTCCGTGGTGCGCTCCGCGTCCGCCGCGGCCTGGGCGGCGGCGCGGCGGGCGCCGTAACGACGGTGCACGGCCTGTTTGGTGACTCCCAGCGCCGAGCCCACGGCGTCCCACGAGAAGCCGAGCGAGCGGTCGAAGTCCACGGCGGCCGTGACCAGGGTCTCGACGCTGTCCCGCAGCTCCTGGGCGAGGCGAACGGTCGGGGCGGGGGCGCGTCCGTAGACGACGAAGCCCGTGGAAGGGCCGGAGCGGCGCGGGCGGTAGACGTTCCCCAACTGAGCGGTCAGGGTGCGTAGCGCGTCCACCTGCCGGCGGACCCGCTCGATGTCCCGCACCAGCAGGTGCAGGCTGGCCCGAGCCTGGGCGTCGTGGGTTGCGTGGTCGGCCATGAACAAGCCTCTCGAACCGGCGTTGAAAAAGGATGGGCCGCGATCGCGGCCTGGTTGGTCAACTCTCTCTTGACCAACGCGTCTCGGGGTCTGTGGTCACGCTGCGGGGGCGTAAGGGCATATGCGTACGCCCCCCGGAGGCCGCGTTTCCCGCACGCGGTGGCCCGTGCGAGTGCGCTGTCGGCTCTCGCGCCGCACCCTCATAGACTGGTGTGCTGCCCCGCACACCCGTTGCCCAGGACGCCGGGGCCGATCCGAACTCCCGCCCGAGAGGCCGACAGTCACCCATGAAGCTGGTCTTCGCCGGTACCCCCGAGGTCGCCGTTCCCGCCCTGGACGCCCTGATCGCCTCCGCGCGGCACGAGGTGGCCGCCGTCGTCACGCGCCCGGACGCGCCGGCGGGGCGCGGGCGGCGCCTGGTCGCGAGCCCCGTCGCGCAGCGGGCCGAGGAGGCCGGCATCGAGGTGCTGAAGCCCGGCCGGCCCAGGGACGAGGAGTTCCTGGCCCGGCTCAGGGAGATCGCGCCCGACTGCTGCCCCGTGGTGGCGTACGGTGCGCTGCTGCCCCGCGTCGCCCTCGACATCCCCGCGCACGGCTGGGTCAACCTGCACTTCTCGCTGCTGCCCGCCTGGCGCGGGGCAGCCCCCGTGCAGCACTCCCTCATGGCGGGGGACGAGATCACCGGGGCGTCCACCTTCCTGATCGAGGAGGGTCTGGACTCCGGTCCCGTCTACGGGACCGTCACCGAGGAGATCCGGCCCACCGACACCAGCGGCGACCTCCTCACCCGGCTTGCCTTCGCCGGAGCCGGGCTGCTGGCCGCGACCATGGACGGAATCGAGGACGGGTCGCTGAAGGCCGTTCCGCAGCCCGCCGAGGGGGTCACCCTCGCGCCGAAGATCACCGTCGAGGACGCGCAGATCGACTGGTCCGCGCCCGCGCTGCGCGTCGACCGGGTCGTGCGCGGGTGCACGCCCGCCCCCGGCGCGTGGACGACGTTCCGGGGCGAGCGACTCAAGATCATCCAGGCCGCGCCCGTGCCGGACCGTGACGACCTCGCCCCGGGCGCCCTGGCCGTCGGCAAGAACAACGTGTACGTGGGCACCGGGTCCTACGCCGTCGAGCTGCTGTGGGTGCAGGCCCAGGGCAAGAAGCCGATGCGGGCGGCGGACTGGGCCCGCGGGGTGCGCATCGCCGGCGGTGAGACCCTCGGGGCGTAGCCGCCGCCCGGGCGGTTACGTAGGCTTGACGGGTCGCTTGACGCGTGTCCCCACCTGATTTCCGGAGCACCTTTTTCGTGAGTGAGCAGTCCCGTCGGCCGCGCAGGCCGGGCAAGCCCTACCGCCGGCCCCAGAAGGACCCCGTCCGCATCCTCGCCTTCGAGGCGCTCAGGGCCGTGGACGAGCGGGACGCGTACGCGAACCTCGTGTTGCCGCCGCTGTTGCGCAAGGCGCGGGAGAGCGAGGGACCCGACAAGTTCGACGCGCGTGACGCGGCGCTGGCCACCGAGCTGGTGTACGGGACGCTGCGGCGGCAGGGGACGTACGACGCCGTCATAGCGGCCTGTGTCGACCGGCCGTTGCGGGAGGTCGACCCGCCCGTGCTGGACGTGCTGAGCCTCGGGGCGCACCAGTTGCTCGGGACCCGGATCCCCAGCCACGCCGCCGTCTCCGCCTCCGTCGAGCTCGCGCGCGTCGTCCTCGGCGACGGGCGCGCCAAGTTCGTCAACGCCGTGCTCCGGAAGGTCGCGCAGGACGACCTCGACGGGTGGCTGGGGCGCGTCGCGCCGCCCTACGACAAGGACCCGGAGGACCACCTCGCGGTCGTGCACTCGCATCCCCGCTGGGTCGTCTCCGCGCTGTGGGACTCCCTCGGAGGCGGCCGCGAGGGCATCGAGCGGCTTCTCGAAGCCGACAACGAACGCCCCGAAGTCACCCTCGTCGCCCGTCCCGGGCGGGCCACCGCCAGGGAACTCCTCGACGCCCTCGGGAACGAGGCCGGGACGCCGGGGCGCTGGTCGCCGTACGCCGTGACGCTCAGCGAGGGCGGCGAGCCGGGCGCCGTCGACGCCGTACGGGAGGGCCGTGCGGGCGTGCAGGACGAGGGCAGCCAACTCGTCGCGCTCGCCCTCGCGAACGCTCCCCTGGAGGGGTCCGACAGGGCGTGGCTCGACGGGTGCGCGGGACCGGGCGGGAAGGCCGCCCTGCTCGCCGGGCTCGCCGCCGAGCGGGGTGCCGTGCTGCTCGCCTCCGAGAAGCAGCCGCACCGGGCCGGGCTCGTCGCGAACGCGCTGGAGGGCAACCCCGGGCCGTACCAGGTCATCGCCGCCGACGGCACGCGGCCGCCCTGGCGGCCGGGCACCTTCGACCGGGTGCTCATGGACGTGCCGTGCACGGGACTCGGCGCTCTGCGCAGGCGTCCCGAGGCGCGGTGGCGGAGGCGGCCCGAGGACCTGGAAGGGTTCGCGCCGCTCCAGCGTGCCCTGCTGCACAACGCGCTCGAGTCGGTGCGCGTCGGCGGCGTCGTCGGGTACGCCACGTGCTCGCCGCACCTCGCCGAGACCCGGGCGGTCGTCGCCGACGTGCTCAAGCAGTACGGCTCGGGGGCCGACCTCATCGACGCCCGGCCCCTGCTGGCGGGCGTACCGGACCTGGGTGAGGGCCCGGACGTCCAGCTGTGGCCGCATCTGCACGGGACGGACGCGATGTATCTGGCGCTCATCCGCCGGGTCGCCTGAGCCTCGGCGTTTCCCCGGTCGGCCGCTGCCGCCGTGACCTCGGCGCGCCGGGCGGGCCGGCGACGGCGGACGGCCCTGTCATCCCTGGGGGCTCCGCCACGCCGATGCCCCGCTCGACGCCCTCCCGGCACGGTTCTCCGAGCGAGGCACCTGCGACGGCCTCACGTTGGGCCGACACGGTCTACGGGCCAGAGGGGCCGCAAACCGGGGGCGGCGGCCACTCGTAGGTGACACCGGTGGGCGGGTCCTTGTGCTCGAAGGACTGGAGAACCTGGGTGAGGGTTCGTCCGCAGTGGATCTCGTCCTGTGGTCCGCTGGGCGCGGGAAGGCCGTACGCGGCGTACAGGGGGACGCGGTGGGCGACGACCACGCCGTGCACCTGGGCGGCGAAGGCCATGGTCTCCCGCACCAGGCCGTGGCGGAAGGCCAGAGCACACAGCAGGCAGGCCAGGGCCCAGGCGAGGGCCCACCGCAGGGGGAACAGCGGGGCCAGAGCGAGGCCGCCGACGGCGATGAGCAGTTGCTGGCACCGTCCCAGAACCACACTGCTCTGGGCGACGAGACGGCTGTACTGCCCTTCCGGGAGGACGGTCAGCAGGGGAGTCCACACGACGGAGAGGTCCAGGCCGAGTTTGCGGTCGAGACGTTCCGCCACGGCGGCCAGGGCGTTGCCGCTGGCGCTTGCACTGACGGGCCAAGCCTCATCCAGCGGGTAGCGGGCTCGCAACTCGGCGTAACTGGCGCCGCGGCGCACGGCCGTGAGCGCCGATCCACCGGAACCCGCCGCGAACTGGCTGAGCCGGGTACGACGACGCGTCTGGAGCCGCACCAGCAGGCTGCCGGCCCAGACCACCGGCACCGGCCCGGCGCGCCAGGAGTCGGCGGTCAGCAGGGTGAACAGTCCCGGGGCGACCCCCGCGGCGAGGAACGCCGTGCTCACTGCGATGCCGAAGCCGACCACGAGGAGCAGGGCCGGACCGATGGCCTCGGTGTCGGCTATCCGGCACGGAAGCGACCGGGCGTCCGCGGTGCACTTGGCGGCCTCCGGGCGCGACAGCACGTGGACCAGCACGGCGGCGAGCCACAGGACGAGCGACGTGCCGAGCGCGGTGTTCCGCCAGCGCGCGGCCAGCGGCTCCACGACGGCCTTGGCCAGGCCCTCGATCAACTCAGCCTCTGCAGGGCGACGTTGGGGTGAGTGGCACAGTGACGACTGCCGTAAGGGCCGTCGGACTCACCGGCCACCGGCGCCTGGGTGCAGCCCGCCGCGGGACATCCCCAGCGCACGGGGGTGGGGAGCCGCCCCGGGACCGGCAGCACCGCGCGGTGGTCCTCGGTGTCCGTGACCGCCGCCTCCGCCACGAGGTGGGACAGGACCGGGTCGGCGGAGACGAGCTCGTCGAGGCGGGCGCCGAACTCCGCCTCGTCCAAGGGCTGTTCGCGCACGGTTTCGCCTGGGCCGGGCTGCAGGGGCAGCCTCGCGTACAGGGCGTTGAGAGCCTCGCGTGTCTCGGCGGTCACATGGGCCCAGGCGGGGTGGCGCATCGCGCCGCGCACCAGTGCGTCGGTCCGGGACAGGACGGGAGGGGCTTGCGCGGCGCTGCCCGCGGCGATGTCGGTGCCGTCGTTGTGATCGGTGTTGATGGGAAGCCTCCTTCACCCGGGCGTTCGTCGGCGCCCATGCCGAACCGCCGTGTCGGCGAAGGCAGGACGGTCCCGCCGACGACCGGACCTGGCGACGTCCGAGCCGACCGTACCGGGCCTGAACGCTCATATGGCAATGGATCAGAATATTGCCTGTAAGCAGGGCGATCACACCAACCTGCGGCGCTACAGTGATGATGCGCGCATCCGCACCCGAGCGACGGCTCTGCCGTCGCGACGCGACGCGAAGACGAACGTCTCGTGAAGTCTCCGGTGCGGGCGCAGGCTGAGCAGGGAGCGCGCGAGCCGCACGGGGGGAAAAGTGCTCGGAAGACACCTTGACGAGGGGGACGGCGCGGGGAACGCCGACTTCGTCGTCCACGTCGGCCTGGATCAGCACACCGAGCCCCTGCCCGACTTGCCGGATGTGCTGTGGTGCCGGGTCAGCGTCGTCGACGACAGAGGCGACGAGTTCCGGGCCAAGGACCCCGCCCTCATCCGTCCCGCGCGGCTTCACACCGAGATGCGCAAGGAGATGGCGGCGGACGGGCCGAGCATCCGGAACGCGGGCAACGCGCTGTTGCCTCGCGACGTGCTGGTCCCCTATCACGCGGCCGTCGACCGCGCGCAGCGGCGGGGGGTACGCCTCAGGGTCCTGCTCACGTTCTCCGACGACCGGCTCGGGGCCGTCCCGTGGGAGCTGGCCTCGGTCCCCGAGCGGCGCGACGGCGCGACCGGTGCTCCCCAGTTCCTCGTTCGCCACCACGGCGTTTCGGTGGTGCGGGGCATCGAAGGAAGTACCCCACCCGGCGCCGCTCATCCGCTGGATCTGCGGGGGACCCTGCTCCTGGGCACCGCACTGACCGTCCACGGTGATGTTCAGGCCCCGGACGGCACGTCCTGCCGGGTTCCCGCGCTCGAAGGCGGGATGGCGTCGACCGCGGAGACCAGGGCCGCGGCCGGTCGGCTGGGCGAGCAGGGCAGCCGTGACGTGCGTGTTCTCGCCGAGCCCCTGACCCGGGAGGCACTGCGCCAAGCACTGCGGGGACCGGTCTGGGGCTTCTTCTTCGCCGGACACGGACGGCGCGACGGCATCGTGCTGGCCGGAGACGACGGTGGGGCGGAGCTGATGTCGGGCTCCGAACTGGCCGCCCTCCTGGTGGAGGCGCGTATCGCGGTGGTCGTCCTGGCGGCCTGTGCCACGGCCTCCCCCGTGCAGGCGGGTGACGGCCCGGTGCCGCAGGGCTCCGTGCCCTGGTCCCCGCACCTGGCCGAGTACCTGGTGCGGGCCGGCGTCCCCTACGTGCTCGGCATGGACGGGCTGATCGGCGACCGGCACGCGCTCACCATGACCGGCCGGTTCTTCGAGACGCTCGCCTGGGGCGGTTCCGTCGACCGCGCCGTCGACGAGGCCCGCGCGGCGATGGCGCACGACTGGTGGCAGCCGGTCGTGTACACGAGCGGTGGTGCACCCCGGCACCTGACCGTGCCGGCACCCGCGAGCCCCCCGCCGGAGACGTTACGCGCCTGCCACGTGCCGCCGGACTGGCGCGGTGACCAGCCGATGGCCCTGCCGGGTGACAGCCGGCCCGCACGGATCGACACGCTCTGGTGCCTGGACCGCGGACCTTTGCGCGGCGTGCTGGTGGAGGTGTGCGATGAGCCGGGCGCCGACACCGGCGGACTGGCCGAACAGCTCAACGACGTGGAGTGCGGACCACTCCGTCTGATGACCACGTACGGTGGTCCCTTTCCCCGCCGCCACTGGTTCGGCGTGCGGGCGTCATGGCGTGAACCACATCGCGACCCGGGGGAGTTCGCCAACCGGCTCGTACACCCCGAGTATCTGCGCCAGGCTCTCACGGACGCCCCGGACGGCAGCCGGATCGGGCTCGTCCTGCCCTTCCCCGGCCACCGTCACCAGCCCGACGACGCGATCCGGTACGCGCAGGCGATCGCGGAATGCTTCCCGGAGGCCGCGCTGATCGTCCATGTGCGTGCCTCCCGGATGCCGCGGGCCGTGCGGACAGCCGTGCAGATCGCAGCCGGGCTCCCCCGGAGGCGTCCGGACGGTTCGGACCTCGGAGTGAGCATCCTGATGCGGGCCCGTCCGTCACTGCTCGCCCGTGTACGTCCCACGCCCGAACCCACGGCAGCCGTGGCCGCCCGTTCGCCCCTGGAGGTGGCACTCGCCGCGGCGCCGGGCCGCTTACACGCGAGCGCGATGGAGGAGGACCACATAGCGGACGAGGCCCGGCAGATCATCCAGGGCTGGCAGGACGCCGACACCGAGGCACCCCGAGCCGCCCATGAGATCCGCCGCAGGGAGCTGGAGTCCCTGCTGGCCCTCGCTGACGACGAGAGGGTACCTCCTGCCTATCTGCGCGCCATCCTGCTCGAACACGCACGCTCGCGCTCCGATCCGGCACGCAGCGCCTCCCTCCTGCTCGTCTCCGAGGACGACGACGACCTCGACACCTGGCTCGATGCCGCCCAGGCGGCGAACCGTCCCGTGGTCCCCTCCGCTCTGCCGCCGGCCGACTGGGAGGCAGTGCTCCTCGCGGAGCTTCGCAGGGCCCAGACCCCACGGCGGGTACGGGCCGTCGCGCACCAGTGGCTCGGTCTGATCCCACCCGCCGTGGAGGCCGTGGTGGACCACCTCGCCGTGCCCGGCCGCGACAGGCTGACACCCGCGGGGCGGAACGCCGAGGACCTGGCCTTCCTGGAAGGCGTCACCGACCCGGCCGTGGCCGAGGCGGCGCTGCGGGCCGGGGTCGGCACCGGGCTGAGCGTGGCCGATCTCTGTCCCGGGGACCCCTTGCCGGCGGCGTGGGCGCTGCTGTCCCGCAGGCCTCTCGACGCGCCCACCGCGCAGCGTCTGTTCGGCTGGTCTCCCGCGTTGCGTCGCGTACTCGGCTACACACTCGACCCGGTCGAGACCGACCCTCTCACGCGTGACCGGGTCGCGGTGCTCCACCAGACCCTGCGCCCGTGGCAGTGGAGGCCGCACGACCGGTCCGGCACCCCGGTCCTGACTTGATCGCAAGCCGCCCGGTCCGCGTACCCGACCCGACACCCCCAGTCCCTTTCCAGCGAAGCCACCCCACGGCCACCGCCTGCTCCGCGCCGTTGGCAACCCCGCCCCCAGTAGGGCCGTACTCCGAGGAGAACCCGTGCTCGCCGACTGGTACTTCTGCTCCGCCCTCGGACTGACGACACACCAGACCAAGGAGTACCTGGACATCGCCCAGATCCTGCGCTCCCCACGCAGCGGCAGCCTGGAACTGCACGTGGCGCTGGAACGCCTGGCCCAGCAGGAGGAGGCCGTCCGTCTGCACGCCCTGCGGTACGTGCTGGGGTGCGCGCCGGCGCTGAGGGACGACCCCTCCCTCGCCGACGCTGCCGCCGCGGTCTGGGCCGGGCTGCTCGCAGGAGAGGACGACGAGGAAGGGCACACGGCCACGGAACGGGGCCTGGAGGAGGCCGCGTTCCAGCACACGCTGGTGGATCTGCTCGGCGAGGCCCTCTTCCCGTTGCCGGAGGACTTCGCCGAGCGGGTGTGTGCCGCCCTGGAGATGCAGTCCGCTCCCGAGGACGCCACGGACCGGCACCAGCGCGTTCCGCCGCCGCCCTACCACGACCTGCACGAGCACGCCGCGCAGACCGTGGCCCTGGTCCTCCTGGACAGGGCCGCGGAACAGCGCCCGGACGTCGTGGCCGCGGCCTGGCGGCGCACACAGCGACTGTCCGTGGCGCGTGCCGCACTGCGCGGCGAGTCGGGGCGGTGGCCTCTGCTGCTCGCCGCCTCGGCGCTCACCCGGCTGAAGGACGCGGAGACAAGCAGTGAGGTCCGCGTGGCCCTCGCCGCCGAAGGGCAGGGGGCCGGCTACCTGGAGCCGGACGTCCTCGCCACCCTGGCGTCCTCCTGGTTCGGGCACGCCGGCGAGCAGGATGGGCCCGACCTCGAGCTGCTGGAGGCCGAGATCGCACGCGGCGGGCTGTATCAGGGCTGGCCGGGCTGGGAGAAGGGTGCTGCCGACGCGCAGGCGGCCGTACGGGACCGGCTCGGGGTGGTGGGGAGGGGCCCGAACATGTCGCTGGGCATCGCGCTGTGGCAGCTGACCCTGTGGGATCTCGCGGCCTCGCACGATCCCCTGGAAGCGGCGCGGCGCACCGCCCGATGGTGGGCCCCACCGACCGGCGGACGCTTCCCCGACCCCGCGACCACAGGACTGTCGGTGCCCTGGGCGAGGCTGTCGGAGGAGGACGACCGGCGGGCGGAATGGTGGCTGACCCGGGCCGCGGCCCTGCACTGGTCTCCGGGCTCGCCACACCAACGCGCCCCCGAGCAGCGGGTGGCCGCTCCCGGCGAACCGGGACGCGACCCGTTCGCGGCCTGCTCACCCTGGATCGAGCGGAAGAGCGACTTGTTCCGGCTCGATGACAAGCTGTCCCCCAGAGAGGCTGCCAGGAAGAGCCGTTTCGATACGGCGGACCGCCCCGTGCTCCTCCTCCAGCTGACGGCGGTGTCCGTCATCTCCGTGCATCTGCTGCGCATGACCGGCGCCCACGGGGGACCGGAGGCGCAGCGCGCCCATGACCATCTGGTCGGCATCCTGTTCCACGCCGCCGACGTGTTCTGCGACCCGCGGTTCCTGCCCTTTCTCGGAGAACTGAGCCGGGGCACCGCCGTGCCCACCGTCCTGCCCACCTATGTGACCCCCTCCATGGCGGCGTTGATATGGCACGCCCGAACCACCGTGGACAGTGCGGGAAGGGGACTCCTCCCGGAGATCCGGCCCCGCATGTTCGCCGACTTCCTCATCGACGGGCCAGGCACCGTCCGCCCCACCGACGCCGCCTGCCCCCGTGGACCGGAGTGGCGCAGATTGTTCGTCCGCCCGGCGTGGAACGTCGCCAGGCTGTGGATCAACGAAGCTGCGGCGGGAGTACGCCGCAGCCCGGTGAGCGGCTCCGAACCGCACGGCTGGTACGACGGCGAGAACCCCTGGGCGCGCCGGGTGCTGGCCATCGGCGCCCAACGAATGACGGAACTGGACCTGGACCGGGAGCCGGCCGTCGAACCCTCGTCACAACTTCCCTTTCACTCCATGCTGCTGAGGGACTTCGAGGGCGTCGACGTGCCACGCCCCGACTGGTTGTCGCAGCTCGACACGCCGCTCCGGAGCGGCAAGCCTCGTACCTCGATCGGGTACGAGGCGCTGCTCTCCGCCGATCCGTACCCCCTCGACGCCTGGGCGCTCCACACCACGCGCATCGAGGAGCTGACCAGCGAGGGGCCCGCGCTGCTGGCCATGCGGACCGTCCGGCTCGCCGCGCTCCTCGACCAGGCCGTTCCGGGCGCCGCGCCCGGCGATCCGGCATGGGTCCAGGAGTGGCTCGACGCGATGGCCGCCATCAACGCCCCCGACCAGTGGGCCCGTTCGATCCGGGCCGCCGCGGTCGGGCTGTTCGGGCCCCCGGACGGCCGGTACGACCCGTCGGCCGCCGCTCAGGACGAGCTGCGCCGTGTGCTGGAGGTCGTGGTGGACAGCATCGTCGAGTTCAGCCCGTACGCGCCCCGCTACTACCAGCTCCTGCTGGACCGGGTGGCCCGCGCGGGAGGCCGCCTGTCGCCGGAGACGATGAACCGGCTGCGGGCCCGAACGGTGGACGCCGTGCGGCGACGGCACGACCCGGACCGGCTGCTGCCCGTCCGCGGCGGCCCCTGGGGTGAGCTGGGCACGCGGAAGGCCCGCCAGGACATCGAGACTGAACTGCGGTTGCTGGTTCAGGCGCTGTCCGGTACACGGCTCGCCTGGGACGGCCGGCGGACTCTCGGGTTGATCGTTTCCGACGGCTGGCGCGACACCGTCATCACGCCCTCCACGTCGCTGGTGACCAGACCGTCCGCCGCTTTCAACGCCCGGGCCGAGCAGCCCGCTCCGGACGGCCGGCTGGTCGTCGCCCGCGTCCTGGATCACTTCCGGGGTCAGGACCAGTTCCTCGTGCTCCCCCACCGACTGGGCGGGGAGCGCGGGCGCGACGCGGTGGACCTGGTGGACATGCCCGCCGCCGACCGCGCACGGCTGCTGCAGCGGTGGCGGCAACGCGCTAAAGCCCACTGGGCCGTGGGCGTCGTCTGCGCGAACTCGGCGGGAAGCGCGGCTGAGCAGAACACGGAAGCCGACGACCTGGTGCTGGTCAACTGGGGCGGCCCGGAGCCTCTGCCGGCGCGGGGCGGCGGCACACGCTGGTGGCGCACCGGTGACCTGTGCCGGGTGGAGGTGCGCTGGAACGGCGTCACTCACCGCTGGGAACAGGCCGCCGCTCGCCGGCTCGACGTCCTGCCCCGGCGGGCTCCCCTTCCGGGAGAGACCCGCGCCGCACGGCTCTCTCCCGCGGGGGTGAGGGACAGGGTGCCGGTCATGCTCTCGGTCGACGGCGAGTCGGGTCCCCCTTTCGCGGCGGCGGCCGAATCCCTCCACACGGCCTGGTTGCGCTGGCAGCCCGACCTCTCGGGGAGGTGGGCGGAGCAGTACGGCACCACCGAGACGGTGGCCCGCTGGGACTCCACACTGAACTGCTGGCTCCCCGCCGACCGGACTCTCGTGGAACTGATCGCGGACGATCTGCCGTACCGGGGCGACGACGGATGCCGGGCCGCGGTACTCGTCTACACGGGCTCCGTTCTCCCTCCGGCGGCGGGTCTGCCCGGCGGCCGCTACTTCGTGACCACCGCCGGACGCGCCTATCTGCTGCGCGCCCAGGACTGGGGGACCTCACCCGAGGAGCTCGGCAGGGTGCTCCGGCACGGGCCGGGCACGCTCGTGTACGTCGGCCTCGGGCCGGGGGCCCGGCTGGAGTTGCTGGACAACCCGCCGGCGGGAGCGGAGAAGCGCTGGCCGTCCCTCGCACGGGGCGGCGGCTGCGACCTGCGCAACACCGCCTGGCTGAAGCTCTTCTCCGAGACAGAGGGCGAGGAGTGGGAGGCGGAGCTGACCGACGGTCAGTGGACCGTCGACGTCAGCCGCGCGCGGAACTTCCCGCACGGTGCCGGGTTCCCCTCCCGTATCGCGGTACGGGGCCTCGAGGGCACTCCCGGCACCCGGTGCGCCTTCCACCCCGAGCCCTGGGAGAACACCGTCGAGGACGCGGCTGTCGCGGTGGTGTCGGGAGAGGCGCTGTCCGGGGAACCGCTCAGCGACCACGACAACCCGAGCCGCGGCAGGTTCGAGTGGTTCTGGAACGTGGCCGAGCGCACCGTACTGCCGGTGGAACGCTTCTTCGGCGGACGGCAGGTGAAGTGGAGCACGGTGGACGCGCTGGTTCCGGACGGGATGACCGTCCAGGTGGACCGCAGTTCGCTTCCCTTCGGTCGGGTGCCGTCGCGCCGTGGCATGCCGCTCGTGGAGATCACGCGGGTCAGAGCGCGCGACGGCGAGCCCGCCCGGCCCGCCGCGCCCTTGTCCGATGACGACTTCCTCGCACGCCTGTCCGGTGACGCGGCGCCTCGTCCGGGCTCCTCGGCACCACTCGGCGCGCTGCCCGTCGACCGTGCGGTGCGTGGCGTCGTCACGGGCGTCCTCCGACGCGAGGACGGCACGAGCCACGGCTACATGGTCTGGCTCGACCTGGACGGCAGGCTCGTCCCGGCGAGCCTGCCGGCGACCTCCTTCACCCGCCGCCACCGGCGCAACGGCGAGACCTTCACCGCTGTGCGCTCCGCTGTGCCCGGAGGCGCCTGGGCCTTCGTGCCCCGCCTCCACAAGGTGTTCGGCCAGGCCCTCCACAGCTGCGAGGACGCCGAGCGGCCCCCTGGGGGCGGCCTGCGGTTCCTCGGCCGGGCGGGTACCCGCGCCTACTACGCGCACCCCGAGGGCGGCCCCCTCGTCTCCGTTCCGTCGGGTGACGCATCGGCGACCCCCGTCGGGCAGGGCGGAACGGTCGTCGCGGATCTGGGGACCGGACAGCCTCTGGACAACACTCCCCGGCGCCGGCTGCTGGTGCGCGACCGAGGCCTGGAGGTGGTGGGCGACGCGCCCGAGCACGGAGGGGCGGATGGGGTCGTCACGGACGTCACGCTGCGCGCATGGCGACGTGAGGGCGGCCTGGTCGCTCTCCACCGGGGACTGACGGTGCGTGCCCGTGCCACGGTCTCCCCGGACGTCCATGCCGGGAAGCAGGCACGCACACCGCAGGAGGAGTGGCGAGAGCAACTGGACAACGGTGAGATCGTGACGCTGCGCGGCCGGTTGCTGGGCAACGGCCACTTCCTCGCGTCCGGCGTCACCCTGCCCCTGGTTCCCGGGGACGCCCCGCACGTCGTGGGCTCCTCCTACGGCGACGACGCCGAAGCCCTGCTGGTGCAGTCGGGCAACACGCTCCTCGCCTCCACCAGAGACGCCCCGGCGCGGGACGCGGCACGCTTCGCCGCCGCGGTCACCGGCGCACCCGAGGGCACGCCTGTGCCCCGCCGCAACCTCGTGCGGGACGTCTACTACGTCGGGGCGGAGCAGCGAGAGGGCGGCCCCGTCCGCCGGTTCGAGTGGGGCAACGGGCTCACCGCGGAACTGGGCCCCGACCGGCTCACCGTCAACGGCCGGCCATGCGGCGACGAACAGGCCTTCCCGCTCCACCACGGCGACCGCCTGGCAGCTCTGAAGGTCGCCGTGAAGGCGGACGGCGTCGTCGTCGACATCAGGCCGGAGGACGTCGAGATCCAGGTCGGCCGCCAGGCCTACGTGGAGGCGGGATACGAGGTCGTCCATCAGCTCGAACTCGCGGTCGACCCCAGGACCCGCTCCGTCGTCGTCCGTAAGGTGCGCCTGCGCGGCACCACGATCAGTGGCGAGGCGTCCGATTACTCGCGCACGTACCCCATCGCGGCCGAACTGGACACCACCAGCCGGGACGAGGTGCTGGCCGCCGTGCAGGCGACCCCGCACACCGCGGAGGACCTGGCTCGGCTGCAGATCCTGGCACGCCTCGACCGGGAGGCCTACGAGAAGGACCAGCGGTGCCGGCGCTTCACCTACGTCCAGGCGCGGCTGTCGGCGGTGCGTGCGGGGGGTGTCGTCGACGGCGAGCACGTCTTCATGGTGGCGGGCGCCGTGCAGAGCACCGGCAACGACGCGTTCATCGAGTTCCGTCTGCCCGGCACGCCCCTGGTTCCCCCCGGACAGAGACGCCCCCTGACTGTGCGGGTCCGCAGACGCCTGTTCTCGGCGAGGGAGTACCTGCTGCCGCAACTGGTGGCGGAGAAGCGCACAGGCTACTACCAGGACACGGCGGTGATGCTGGTGAGCCTGCGGCAGGATCCGAAGACGAGGCAGTGGTCCGGTGATCTGATGAGCGCGCCCGCACGCGACGCGGCGGCGCTCACCGGAGCCGTACAGCATGCGGGTGGGCGACTGCTCGCCGTGCTGACCGGAGACCGGGACAAGGTCGAGGTGCGTCCCGGCGTCGTCTACGAACTGCCGAAGAAGACCCAGGGCCCTCCCGTCGCCCGCAAAGCAGGGCGGGGAGCACTGGTCGTCGTCTCCGACGTGCCCGGCGGTCTGCGGCTGGACCTGGCCCAGGACGCCGACCGGTCGTTCGTACCGGATGGCACCGCCCGCCCTGCCGTGGTGCTGCCGAAGGACACGCTGCTCGGCGCGTCGGGCAAGTGGCACCCCGATGACCGGGGCCAGTTCACCGCGGCCGGACTGCAGGGAATGTCGGTGACGGCCGAGGAAGGCCACGGCGTGCCTCTCCTCGCCGTCCCGCACCCGAAGCTCGCCCTGCTGCGGCGTTCGGGCGGCAGGGTCACTCTGACGCGCCCTGTCGGTGAGCCGGTCCGCGCGGCACGCGTGCGTACGGCCGGGGACCGCCCACAGGCCGAGGTCGTCCTCCACGAGGGCTCGCCGAGGAGACGCGACGGGAAGCCGGCGCTGCCCTCGTTCATGCTGCCGTGGGCTCTGCTGTCCTTCCGGGACACCGACGTGGAGGTGCTGCGCCACACCTGTCGGACGATCACGTGGGCCTACCACGACACGACGACGTCGCACACGCTGAAGGACGGAACCGTCAAGACGCCACTGGACGACATCAGTGAACGGTCGCTGGCGGTCGAACCGGTGCTCTTCGACGAGGACGCGGGTGCGTGGACCCTGCGCTACCACCCGGAACGCATCCGGTGGTACGGCATGCCGGCGACCGTTCTGACCGAGCAACCCCGCGACCCCGAGCAGCTGTACTACCCCAGCGTCCACACGGTGGCCTGCCCGTCCGTACCCGAGCGGGGCGGTGAAGCGCGGGGCCTGTGGCTGGAGTTGAGCCCCGGCCGTGTGGTGGAGGTGAGCGGCCGGCTGCTGATGGGCCCTGGCAGGCAGGGACTGGAGCGGCTGGACTGGTCCCTGTTCGGCCCGGGGGACCAGGTGCACCTGGAGATCGTCCGGGGCGAGCTCACGGCTCCCCGGCGGCTGCGCCTGGTGAAGTGGCAGCCGGGTCCCCGTTCCGCCCTGCTGCCGTCCGGGGCCGAGGCCGCGGGGGGCAGCGGACGGACGCTGCTGCCGGTCCACCGGGTCGACACGCGCCGCGGCGCACTCCACCTGGGGCGCGGCGACTACACGCTGACGTACCCCGCGGGCCCGGACGCCGAGCGGTACCGCAGCGGGCAGGCCGTGATACTGCACCGTTCCAACCATCTGGCCCGGTACGACACCAGGAAGCCGCCTACCGCGGGGGACACGGCCCTGCTCGGGTGGGCCGACGGTCACCTGCGCGTCCTCGGACTCCCCGGTACCGCGGCGCGGCCGGCTGACCGCACGGACGAGCTCTGGCCGGGAGCGGGATGGCTGTACGACGCCCTCACCGGCCCGGAGCAGGCCGAGGCGGTCGAGGCCCTCGGCGGGGCGCTTCCGGTCACGGTGGAAGACCCCGACGAGAACGGCACCCTCGTCGTGTCGCGTCGGTTGCAGCCGACGAGCGCCCTGTGCCGGAACGGCCTGTTGCGGCTGGAGGCCGTGGCCGCTCTCGGGTCCGCCGTGGTTCTCCGCGCGGGGCCGGCGCTCCATCTCCTGGCCGTGCGCGACATTGTGCGCGGTGTCCCGGACGCGCACGCGTCAGAGGCGGCGAGAGCCCTCGCTGCCACCCGACGGCTCGTGTGGCTCCGGGTGACCGGCAGGTCCGGCCGCCCTCCGCGGACCGACGCGTACCTGAGGGTTCCCGAACCGCGCCCGTACGGGGACGAGTTCGACGCGGTGCCCTTCGCCGCGGTCGGACCGGACACCGCGCCCGCGGGAGTACTGGTGCATACGCCGCACGACCAGGGGTACCACTGGCTGCCGGCGGAACTGCTCTCCTGGGCGGGCGCGTTGACCGCAGACGAGATCTCCGCGGCGTTCGTGGCGCCGGGCACGCCCCTGCACGTGCGTGAGCAGCACGGCGGGGCGGTGTCCGCCGTCGGGGTCAGACGGGTGTGGCGTGCCCGCCAGGACATGGCTCTCGGCACCAAACTGCGGGTCGAGCCGTTCCCGTCGCCGGGCGCCCCGGCGGCCGACACCGCGCCGAGTCCCGGAGGGCAGCTGGCCGTCGCTCAGCCGTACGGAATGCTCGTACGGCTCGCCGCGGCTCCCACGGGCCGGTCCCGTGACCGAGCGCAGGCCACGGAAGTGGACGCACTGGGGCAGGGCGGCGCGTTCGGTGTGCGGGTCGTGCCCTCCGGTGCGCGGCGGGTCAGGCTGGACCTGCCCAGGGAGGTCGCCGCCCAAAGCGCCAAGCACGCCGCCACGGCACACCACAACACCGCGGAGAGCCACCGCCAGTGGCTCGCCGAGGGCTGGACTGCCGGCCCGGTCACAGCGGCCGCGGAGCCGGACGAAAACGCCGACGCGGCAGTTCTCCGTGCATGGCCGAGCGCCGTGACGGAGTCCCGGCCGGGTCGACAGGGGCAGACCGGCCAGGCGCCTCGACCAGCGGGAACGCGCCGCTCCTTCGAAGCTCTCCGTCAGTGGCTGGGGGTTCACGGCGCTGACGCGTTCGGCCTGCGGCAGGAGGAAGAGCTGGAGCTGGCGCCGACCTTGGCGGCCTGCCTGCTGATGGCGCACGAAGGGGCCGAGAACCCGGTCCTCGCCCGCGGAGCCGTACTTCTCGCACACCGGACCGGCCTGCGCGCGGGGCGCTCCCTGCACGTCGAACCCGTGGTCCGAACCTGGACGGCGGCCGCCACGGCGCACCGGTGGGTGAACGGCGCCACCGCGGACGCGTCCGCGAGTCCGCCGGACGCACGGCTGGCGGCTCTGAGCCTGCCCGCGACGGTGGATCCTGCCGGGCTGGAGAGCATCCTGCGCTTCGGGCACGGCGTACTCGGCCGGGTCGACGCCGACGCCCTGGTACACCGGCTCGACGGGACGGCGAGGGCGGTTCTCGCGTCCGTGGGCCAACTCTCCGCCGGCATGGACCTGCGCGCGGACGCCGCGACGCTTGCCCTGGTGGCCGACCTCGGCAGGGCCCTGCATCCTCCGCACGAGGAGGCCGTCGCCCAGTCCGCGTTGCTCGCACCGCAGACGGATCTGCTCGGGGGTGTTCTGACGCGGGTCGTCAGCGAGGGACCCCTGCCTCTCCTTCCGGTGCCCGGGAAGCTTCCGCATCCCGCCGAACAGCTGGCACGGGAGGTCCTGCGGCAGACGAGCGCTCAGCCCGGGTAGCGCCGGGACGACGCAGGGCTCACCCGCCCGGCCGCGGGGCGTCGACCCCGGCGGATCCCCGCGCGGAGGCCCCGTCCTCGCGGGCCAGCCGGTGCGGCCACCACACCTTCGCCCCGACGTCCAGGAACAGCGCGGTGACCAGGACGGACCGTACGACGAACGTGTCCAGCAGCACGCCCAGGGCGACCGCGAAGCCGATCTCGGCGAAGGCGACCATGGGGAGCGTGCCGAGGGCGGCGAAGGTACCGGCCAGGACCAGGCCGGCGGACGTGATGACCGCGCCCGTCGCCGCCAGGCCCGTCAGCACACCGGGACGCGTGCCCTGGCGGGCCGCCTCCTCGCGGACACGGGTGGTCAGGAAGATGTTGTAGTCGATGCCCAGGGCGACCAGGAACACGAAGACGAACAGGGGGAAGTCCGTCGTCTCCCCCGCGTAGTCGAAGGCGTAGCGGAACGCGAGCGCGCTGATGCCCAGCGCGGCGGTGAACGACAGCACCACCGTCCCGATCAGCAGGAGTGGCGCGACCACGGCCCGGAGCAGGACACCCAGGATCAGCAGCACCACGACCAGGACCAGTGGAATGATCAGGATGTTGTCGTGGGTCGTCGCCCTGTCCATGTCGAGCAGGGCCGCCGTACCGCCGCCGACCTGGGCGTCGGCGTCGGGTACCGCGTGCACGTTGTCGCGGACGCGCTCCACGGTCTGCTTCGCGGCCTCACTGTCGGCGGGGTCGCTCATGGTCGCCTCGAACAGGACCTTTCCGTCGGACTCGGGTCTCGTGCCCGGCGGCAGACCGAGCGAGTCCGGCACGACGCCGCGCGTCCCGGCGACCGTACGGCCCACCTCCTCGGCCTGCGCCCGGTTGCTGATGATCACGAGGGGGTCGCCGCTGCCCGCCGGGAAGTACCGTTCGGACACCTCCTGGCCGACGATCGAGTCGGGCTTGCCCGTGAAGGCGTCCGCGTTGCTGATGCCCTCGGCGCGCAGTTGGATCAGCCCCAGTGAGCACAGGGCGAGGACCGCCGCCGTGATGCCCCAGATCATGCGCGGGCGGCCGGCGATGCCGCGCCCGGTCCGGGCCCAGAAGCCGCGGGCGGTCGGGTCGGCCGAGCCCAGGTGCGGGATCACCGGCCAGAAGATCCAGCGGCCGAAGATCACCAGGAGGGCCGGGAAGAGACTCATCATCGCGATCAGGGCGACGGCGACGCCGATGGCGGCGACCGGGCCGAGGCCCCTCGTCGAGTTCATCTCGGCCGCCAGCAGGACGAGCATGCTGAGGACGACGGTCGCGCCGGACGCGATCACGGCCGGGCCCGCGCGGTGCAGGGCGAGGGCCATCGCCTCGTGCCGGTCCTCGTGCCGGCGCAGTTCCTCGCGGTAGCGGGCGACCAGCAGCAGCGCGTAGTCGGTGCCGGCGCCGAAGACGAGGACGGTGAGGATGCCCGCGCTCTGGCCGTTGACGGTCAGGCCCCCGTACTCCGCCAGGAAGTAGATCAGTGCCTGGGCGGTGAACAGGGCGGCGATCACCGAGACCAGCGGCACCAGCAGCAGGGTCGGACTGCGGTAGGTGAACAGGAGCATCACGATGACGACGCCCATCGCCGCGAACAGCAGCGTGGAGTCGATGCCCTCGAACGCCTCCGCGAAGTCGGCCGACGTACCGCCTGGGCCTGTGATGTGGACGGCCAGTCCGCCCCGGCTCTCACCGGTCTCGTCGCGGATCGAGTCGACCGCGGGCCCGATGCGCTCCCAGCCCTCCTCGGTCACCGTGATCGGGACGATGAGCTCGGCGGCCCGTGGATCGGTGGCGCGGTCGTAGACCGGCCCCCGGGTCTCCTCGCCGCGGATGCCGTGGTCGCGCAACTCCTTGATCTGCCGTACGTCCTCCTCGATCGTCGTCCGGTCCGCGGCGGTGAGGCCGCTGTCGCGGGCGTAGACGACGACCGCGGGGATCTGCTCGGGCCTGAAGTCCTCGGAGATCTCCAGGACCTGGGTGGACTCGGCGGAGCCCGGCAGCCAGGACGCCGCGTCGTTGTCCTGGGCGTCGCTGAGCTTCTGCGCGAACGGTGCCGTCAGGAAGAGCACCACCAGCCACAGCGCCAGCACCAGCCACTTGGCGCGGCGGCCGCAGACCAGATGCGCGACGCCCTTGCGCCGCGGGGCCTTCCGCGGGTCGTGGACCTCCGTCATGGCCACCCCCGTACCCGCGTCCGGAGCGAGACCACCGGGCCGGTGCGGTGCCGGTGGCCGGCCCAGCATGGCACGGCCTCCCGCCCCGCGGCATACGCGGAAAGGACCAGGTTCGGCCCGGGAACAGCAGGCGGACCGCAGAGAACAGGCGGCCCGGGAGGAACAGACGGACCGCAGAGAGCGGGCGGCTCGGGAGGAACAGGGGGACGGCACAGAGCGGGCGGCTCGGGAGGAACAGACAGGCCGCACATGACGGGCGGCTCGGGAGGAACAGACGGGCCGCACATGACGGGCGGCTCGGGAGGAACAGGCGGACCGGGGAGAACAGGCGGAGCCGGGCATGGGAGGCTTGGGGCATGGCCGCGCAGATCAACCCCAGCATCCTGTCCGCCGACTTCGCCCGCCTCGCCGAGGAGGCGAAGGCCGTCGAAGGGGCCGACTGGCTCCATGTAGACGTGATGGACAACCATTTCGTCCCGAACCTCACACTCGGTGTGCCGGTCGTGGAGTCGCTCGCCCGCGCGACGGAGACCCCGCTGGACTGCCACCTGATGATCGAGGACGCCGATCGGTGGGCACCCCAGTACGTCGAGGCGGGTGCCGGGTCCGTCACCTTCCATGTCGAGGCGGCCGCCGCGCCCGTGCGGCTCGCCCGTGAGATCCGTGCCAAGGGCGCCCGGGCCTCCATGGCACTTAAGCCCGCGACACCGATCGAGCCGTACGAGGACCTGCTTCCCGAGCTCGACATGGTGCTGATCATGACGGTCGAGCCGGGCTTCGGAGGCCAGGCGTTCCTCGACATCATGCTCCCCAAGATCCGCCGCACCCGCGAGTTGATCTCCAAGCACGGCCTCGACCTCTGGCTCCAGGTCGACGGCGGCGTCTCGGCGTCCACCGTCGAGCGCTGCGCCGAGGCGGGCGCGGACGTCTTCGTCGCCGGCTCGGCGGTGTACGGGGCCGAGGACCCCGCCGAGGCGGTACGGGCCCTGCGCGCGCAGGCCGAGGCGGCGACGGCCACGGCGGCCTGGGCCTGCGCCCACTGAACACCCGCCGGAACCGGGAATCGGGGGGCGAACCGGGGTTCACGGCCTGGTTCAGGAACCTCACAGGGCCTCCCGAGCGTTGATCGGGAACCCCACGGAGCCGCGGGGACGTCCGACCAGTGGGCCCAGAAAGCCCGTGACGTGCGACCACTGGGCCAAGACAACGTGAACGCCACCCATCCGGGCTGATCGCATACGCCGGATCTGCAAGGATGAACGGCGTATCCAGAGTGTGAACAGCAGTGAGGAGATGGCCGTGTCGGGTATGTCGGCGGGCCGGTCAGCCATGCGGATGGGACCCGCTGAGCTGGTGCAGGCGGCGGCGATGGCCCGCCGCTTCTATCTCGAGGGCAAATCCAAGATCCAGATCGCCGAGGAGTTCGGTGTCAGCCGCTTCAAGGTGGCCCGGGTCCTGGAAACCGCTCTCGAACGGGATCTCGTGCGCATCGAGATCCGCGTCCCCGCAGAGCTGGACGCCGAGCGCTCCGACGCGCTGCGCGCTCGCTACGGCCTCCGGCACGCCGTGGTGGTCGAGTCGCCCGCCGAGGCGGAGGAGTCGCCCGACCCGGAGAACCTCGGTGAGGTCGCCGCGGATCTTCTCGGCGAACTGGTGACCGAGGGCGACGTCCTCGGACTCGCCTGGGGCCGCTCCACGATCCACATGGCGGCCGCCCTCGACCGGCTGCCACCGTGCACAGTCGTGCAGCTGACGGGCGTGTACGACGCCGGTACCGCCGAGCGCGGCTCGGTGGAGGCCGTCCGCCGGGCCGCCCAGGTCTCCGGCGGGGACGCCCACCCCATCTACGCGCCGATGCTGCTGCCGGACGCGGCGACCGCGCAGGCGCTGCGCCACCAGACCGGGATCGCCCGTGCCTTCGAGTACTTCGACAAGGTCACGGTCGCCTGCGTCTCCATCGGCTCCTGGGAGCCGGGCATCTCGACGGTGCACGACATGCTCACCGAAGAGGAGCGCTCCCACTACTCCTCCCTCGGTGTCGCGGCCGAGATGTCCGCGCACCTCTTCGACGCCGAGGGCCGCCGGGTGGGCCGGGACCTGGGGGAGCGGTGCATCACCGTCAAGGCCGACCAGCTGCGCCGTATCCCGGAGGTCGTCGCGATCGCGGGCGGGCAGCGGAAGGCTGCCGCCATTGACGCGGTGCTCCGGTCGGGGCTGGTGACCAGCCTCGTCACGGACACGGCGGCGGCGGACTCCCTGCTGGTGGCGGGGCCGGCGCCGCGGTCCGCGCTCCATCGGGCGGATCCCGACCACTAGCTCCACTGGTGGGGCCAGTCGTCTCGTCTGCGACGGTGCTCTGCGTGTGGCCGGTGGGTCTCGTCTGCCTGGTTGGGGTACGTGGGAGGGTGCGGGTTCGATGTGGCTGGTCGCGTCCACGCGGCGGAGCCGCATGATCAGCACAGCCCCGCGCCCCTTACAGGGCGCGCCCCCTCCGAGGGGTGCGACCATGATCAGTACGACTCGATCGGGACGGTGCTCCGATGAGTGACGAGACGCTGGCTCAGGCGCTCGGGGCCGTCGGCTGGTGGTACGCCGAGCTGGACCTCGCGGGGGTCACCGACAAGCCCGCCTTCATGGACAGCTGTGCCCGTGCTCTGGGGCTGCCCGACTCCTTCGGGCGGACCTGGGACGCCCTCGCCGACTGCCTCGGTGACCTGTCGTGGGCCCCGCCCGCGCGGGGGCGGCTGGTCGTGGTCACCGGCTGGCAGGAGTTCGCGCTGGCGGTGCCGCACGACTGGGGTATCGCGCAGGAGGTGTTCGCCGAGGCCCCGCTGCAGGTGGTGCTCGCGCTCGGAGGATCCTCCTAGGGCACCCTGGTCACTCTGGACGATCCGTCCGGGCCGTGTGCGGCCGCCGCCATGGGAAAATGAAGTACGTGCTCTTCCCCCTGGCTGACCTGTCGGGGGGCCGCCTCTGATCGACTGGGATGTGCAGCACGTGCGTTTCCTCAATGACATCCAGCCCGCGTACGACCTGACGTACGACGACGTCTTCATGGTGCCGAGCCGTTCCGCGGTCGGATCCCGCCAGGGCGTGGACCTGACCTCCCCGGACGGGTCGGGCACGACCATCCCGATCGTCGTGGCCAACATGACCGCCATCGCGGGCCGTCGCATGGCCGAGACCGTCGCCCGGCGCGGTGGGCTCGTCGTCATCCCGCAGGACATCCCGATCGAGGTCGTCACCGAGGTCATCTCCTGGGTGAAGGGCCGCCACCACGTCCTGGACACCCCGATCGTGCTGAGCCCCCACCAGACCGTCGCCGACGCCCTCTCCCTGCTGCCGAAGCGGGCGCACAACGCGGGCGTGGTCGTGGACGAGGACAAGAGGCCCGTCGGCGTCGTCACCGACACCGACCTGTCCGGTGTCGACCGCTTCACGCAGCTCGCCGAGGTCATGTCCAGGGACCTGCTGCTGCTCGACGCCACCATCGACCCGCGCGAGGCCTTCCACACCCTCGACGCCGCCAACCGCCGCTACGCCCCCGCCGTCGAGGCCGACGGCAGGCTGGCCGGAATCCTGACCCGCAAGGGCGCCCTGCGTGCCACGCTCTACACGCCGGCCACGGACGCGAACGGCAGGCTGCGCATAGCCGCCGCCGTAGGCATCAACGGCGACGTCTCGGGCAAGGCCAAGCAGCTCCTCGACGCGGGCGTCGACACTCTCGTCATCGACACGGCGCACGGCCACCAGGAGTCGATGATCAGCGCCATCGGGACGGTCCGGGCGCTCGACCCGGGGGTGCCGATCGTCGCGGGCAACATCGTCGCCGCCGAGGGCGTGCGCGACCTCGTCGAGGCCGGAGCGGACATCGTCAAGGTCGGCGTGGGGCCCGGCGCCATGTGCACCACCCGCATGATGACCGGTGTGGGCCGCCCCCAGTTCTCGGCCGTCCTGGAGTGCGCGGCCGAGGCGCGGAAGTACGGCAAGCACGTGTGGGCCGACGGCGGCGTCCGGCACCCGCGCGACGTCGCGATGGCCCTCGCGGCCGGCGCGTCGAATGTCATGATCGGCTCCTGGTTCGCGGGGACGTACGAGTCGCCGGGCGACCTCCAGCAGGACGCGGGCGGCCGCCTCTACAAGGAGTCGTTCGGCATGGCCTCCGCGCGGGCCGTCCGTAACCGCACCTCCGACGAGTCGGCGTACGACCGCGCCCGCAAGGCCCTGTTCGAGGAGGGCATCTCCACCTCGCGCATGTTCCTCGACCCGGCCCGCCCGGGAGTCGAGGACCTCATCGACTCGATCATCGCGGGCGTCCGCTCCTCCTGCACCTACGCGGGCGCCTCCACCCTGGAGGAGTTCGCCGAGCGGGCCGTCGTCGGCATCCAGAGCGCCGCCGGATACGCCGAGGGCCAGCCGCTGCACGCCAGCTGGAACTGAGCGGGCCGGACGGGGGTCGCGCAACGGTCGCGAGCCGTCGCGCAACGAACGTGCACGCGGCCCCGACGCACGCAACGATCTTGCGGCCCTGTGCAAGGTTGCTGCGTTACGCCCGCGAAGAAAAGATCAGTAGGCTCGTGCCCTGTACGTGGCGTGGCGGGGACCTCCTGCTCGGTGGGTCCCTGCTGTGGGATGCCCCGGTCCTCACCCGCCCTGACCGGCAGCGATGAAGGAGCCGACGCGTGCTCGACCACGGCGCACCCCCACCGTCCCCCGCCCGCCCCGCACCTCCTGCCTCCGGCACAGCCGCCGGGCCGATGCGCCGCAAGCCCGTGGAACGGCTGGTCGAAGAGGCAGGCCAGGGTGAAGGCGGCACGCTGCGGCGCTCTCTCGGGATGTGGCAGCTGACCATGATCAGCATCGGTGCCACGCTCGGCACCGGCATCTTCGTCGTGCTCGGCGAGGCCGTCCCCGACGCGGGCCCCGCCGTCACCCTCGCCTTCGTGATCGCCGGCCTCACCGCGCTCTTCTCGGCCCTCTCGTACGCCGAACTCGCCGGCACCATCCCGGTCTCCGGCTCCTCCTACTCGTACGCGTACGCAACGATGGGTGAACTGGTCGCCTGGGTGTGCGGCTGGTGCCTGGTCCTGGAGTACGGCGTGTCGGTGGCCGCGGTCGCGGTCGGCTGGGGCGAGTACCTCAACGAGCTGCTCGACGGCACGATCGGCGTCACCATCCCCGACGCGCTGTCCGCCCCGCCCGGCGACGGCGGGATCTTCAACCTGCCCGCGCTGGTCGTCGTCCTGCTCGCGATGGTGTTCCTGCTCGGCGGCGCCCGGGAGTCCGCCCGCGCCAACACGATCATGGTCGCGGTGAAGATCGCGGCCCTGCTGCTGTTCTGCGTGATCGGCGTCCAGGGCTTCCGCTCCGGCAACTACGACAACTTCATGCCGCTCGGAATGGCCGGCGTCAGCGCGGCCGGGGCCACGCTCTTCTTCTCGTACATCGGCTTCGACGCGGCCTCCACTGCGGGCGAGGAGGCGAAGAACGCCCAGCGCGACCTGCCGCGCGCCATCATGCTCTCGCTGGTCATCGTCACCGCGCTGTACGTCCTCGTCGCCGCGGTCGCCGTCGGGGCGCGCCCCTGGCAGAAGTTCGACGGCTCGGAGGCCGCGCTCGCCGGGATCATGAAGGACACCACCGGCGACGCCTTCTGGGGCACCGTGCTCGCGGCGGGAGCCGTCATCGCCATCGCCAGCGTCGTCCTGACCGTGCTGTACGGTCAGACCCGCATCCTGTTCGCCATGTCCCGCGACGGGCTCGTGCCCAAGGTGTTCTCCCGCGTCCACCCGAGGACGGGCACGCCTCGCGCCAACACGGTCCTCGTGTCCCTCTTCTGCGGCGTCCTCGCCGCCGCGATCCCGCTCGGCCAGCTCGCCGACGCCACCAGCATCGGCACGCTGTTCGCCTTCGCGCTGGTCAACGTGGCGGTCGTGGTGCTGCGGTGGACCCGCCCGGAGATGCCGCGCACCTTCCGGGTGCCGCTGTCGCCGGTGCTGCCCGCGCTCGGCTTCCTCTTCTGCCTGTGGATGATGGGCAGCCTCGACGCCGTCACGTGGGTGGTCTTCGGGGTCTGGATGGCCGCCGGGCTCGTGTTCTACTTCAGTTACGGCTACCGCCGTTCCCGTCTCGCGACCCCGGAGAAGTGATCCACCCGCAGTGCTGAACGATCTCGACGAACGCATCGTGCACGCCCTCGCCGAGGACGCCCGCCGCTCCTACGCCGACATAGGCCAGCTGGTCGGCCTGTCCGCGCCCGCCGTCAAACGGCGCGTGGACCGGTTGCGTGCCACCGGAGCGATCACCGGCTTCACGGTGCGGGTCGATCCCGCGGCGCTCGGCTGGCAGACCGAGGGGTTCGTCGAGATCTACTGCCGCCGCAACACCTCGCCGGAGACGATCCAGCGGGGTCTTGAGCGGTACCAGGAGGTAGTGGCGGCGTCCACGGTCACCGGTGAGGCCGACGCCGTGGTGCAGGTCTTCGCCTCCGACATGCGGCACTTCGAGAGGGTGCTGGAGCGGATCGCGGGGGAGCCGTTCGTGGAGCGGACGAAGTCGGTGCTGGTGCTGTCGCCCTTGCTGCGGAGGTTTTCCTCCGGGGCGCCCGCCCAGGAGCCCGGGGCAGCCCGCACCCCTTAGGGGCCCTTTCACTATGCCCGCCCGGGTCGCGTGGCCTGATCGGACGCTCATAGTGAAAGGACCCCTTAACGGGGAGCCCCCGGCCGTCTAGCATCTGTGTCATGACCTGGCGACATTGATCCCGTAGCCGTGCCTCCCGAGGGCCGCCCCGGGCGCCGTTCATCCGGCGTCCGAACTGTCCCTGCGGGAAGGCCTCATGACACTCTCACCTGCACGTGTGTCCGCCACCGGTGTCCGGCGGCTCACGGTCACGCTGTACGGCTACTCGTTCCTCGACGATCTCGTCCTGCTCTACCCGGTGTACGCGCTGCTGTTCGCCGACACCGGTCTCTCGGTCGCTCAGATCTCCTCCCTGTTCGTGCTGTGGTCGCTGACGGGCGTCCTCGTCGAGATCCCGTCCGGCGCCTGGGCCGACGCCGTCTCGCGGCGGACGCTGCTGTGGCTCGGACCGCTTCTCGGCGCCGTCGGCTTCGCCGTGTGGGTGCTCTCGCCCTCGTACGAGGCGTTCGCCGTCGGCTTCGTGCTCTGGGGTGTCCGGGGAGCCCTCGGCTCCGGTGCCCTGGAGGCGCTCGTGTACGAGGAACTCGACCGGCTCGGCGCGGCCGACCGCTACGCGCGCGTCATGGGCCGGGCCCAGGCCGCCGGGATGGCCGGGGTCGTGGCCTCCATGGCGCTGGCCGGTCCGGTGCTCGAGTTCGGCGGGTACCCGGCCGTGGGGCTCGCCACCGTCCTGGCCTGTCTGCTGTCCGCGGTGGTGGCGCGCCGGTTCCCGGAGCACCGGACGGCCGTCGCCGGGGGCGGAACCCGGTCCACGACCTTCACCACCCTCCGGAAGGGGCTCGCGGAAGCCCGCCGCGATCGATCCGTGCGGGGCGCGCTGCTGCTCGTTCCCGCTGTCGGCGCCGTGTGGGGCGCGCTCGACGAGTACACACCGCTGTTGGTGCGGGACACCGGTGTGGCCGAGGAGACGGTTCCCTGGCTGCTTCTTGTGGTCTGGATGGGAGCCACGGCCGGGAGCCTGCTGGCCGGGGCCGGCGAACGCCTGGGCACGGCCGGGCTCGCCGGGCTGCTCGCCGCCTCTGCGCTCGCCCTCGCCGCGGGCGCTGCGGCGCGGACCCCCGCCGGCATCGCCCTGGTCGCCCTCGCCTTCGGCGGCTTCCAGCTGTCGACGGTGCTGGCCGACGCCCGGCTCCAGCAGCGCATCGACAGCTCGGGCCGGGCCACCCTGACCTCGGTCGCCGGAGTGGGTACCGAACTCGCCACCATCACCGTGTACGGCGCGTACGCGACGCTCGGCGCGGCCCACGCGCACGGCACGGTCTTCGCCGTGCTGGCCGCGCCGTACCTGGTGACCGCGCTGCTGCTCGCGGCCCTCGGCCCCCGCACAGCTGCCTGAACCGAAGGTGGAGCACCTCTTCCCGCGAGGACGCGCAACGAATCGCCACCGGACCCGTGCAGCACGCAACGGTTCGCTCACCAGCGCGCAACGGCTCCCGCTTGTCCGGCCGAGCCGGCCGACCGTACCGTCTAAGTGGCCCGGCAGTCGGCCCCCAACCCCCTTCGTCCCGGTGAGGAACACGCATGCGCACCGCCCTGCTCCAGAGCTCCGGCCGCCCCGGCTCGGTCGCCGGGAACCTCAAGGTGCTCGACGAGGCCGCGGAGCGCGCGGCGGCCGCGGGAGCCGGGCTGCTGGTGGTGCCGGAGATGTTCCTGACCGGTTACGCGATCGGCGACGACATCGCGCGGCTGGCGGAGCCCGCCGACGGTGACTCCGCCGACGCGATCGCGGAGACCGCCGGAAGGCACGGTGTCGCGGTCGTGTACGGCTACCCCGAGCGCGCCGGAGAGAAGGTCTTCAACTCGGCCCAGCTCATCTCCGCCGACGGCGTCCGGCTGGCGAACTACCGCAAGACGCACCTCTTCGGCTGCTTCGAGCGCGACCACTTCACGCCCGGGGAACAGCCGGTGGTGCAGGCCGAACTGGGCGGTGTCCGCGTCGGCGTCATGATCTGCTACGACGTGGAGTTCCCGGAGAACGTCCGCGCCCACGCCCTCGCCGGTATCGACCTCCTCCTGGTGCCCACGGCGCAGATGCACCCGTTCCAGTTCGTCGCCGAGTCGCTGGTCCCGGTGCGCGCCTTCGAGAACCAGATGTACGTGGCGTACGTCAACCGGGTCGGCCACGAAGGCGAGTTCGACTTCGTCGGGCTCTCCACGCTGGCCGGCCCCGACGGGGTCGCGCGCGCCCGTGCCGGCCGCGGTGAGGAACTCCTCATCGCCGACGCCGACCCCGCCCTCCTCGCCGCCTCCCGCCAGGCGAACCCGTATCTGCGGGACCGCCGCCCCGGCCTCTACGGGTCCCTGGTCTGAACCCCCTGAGCCTCCCCCGAGTTCTTCCGTTGCAAGGAGTCCGTACCCCATGACGTCCACCGTGCCCAACGCCGTCGAGCACGCCGACGAGCACGCAGGTGAGCCGCAGCCCCCGGTCACCATGTTCGGACCGGACTTCCCGTACGCGTACGACGACTTCCTCGCCCACCCGGCCGGCCTGGGCCAGGTCCCCGCGACCGAGCACGGCACCGAGGTCGCGGTGATCGGCGGCGGTCTGTCCGGCATCGTCGCGGCGTACGAGCTGATGAAGATGGGCCTCAAGCCCGTCGTGTACGAGGCCGACCGGATCGGCGGGCGGCTGCGGACGGTCGGCTTCGAGGGGCCTGACACGCAGGGCCTCACCGCCGAGATGGGCGCGATGCGGTTCCCGCCGTCCTCCACGGCCCTCCAGCACTACATCGACCTCGTCGGCCTGGAGACCCGCCCCTTCCCCAACCCCCTCGCGGACGCCACCCCTTCCACCGTCGTCGACCTCAAGGGCGAGTCCCACTACGCCGAGACGATCGACGACCTTCCGCAGGTCTACCGTGACGTCGCCGCGGCGTGGAACAAGTGCCTCGAAGAGGGCGCCGAGTTCTCCGACATGAACCGGGCCATCCGGGAGCGGGACGTCCCGCGCATCCGCGAGATCTGGGCGAGGCTCGTCGAGAAGCTCGACAACCAGACCTTCTACGGCTTCCTCTGCGACTCCGAGGCCTTCAGGTCCTTCCGGCACCGGGAGATCTTCGGCCAGGTCGGCTTCGGGACGGGCGGCTGGGACACCGACTTCCCGAACTCCATCCTGGAGATCCTGCGTGTCGTCTACACCGAGGCCGACGACCACCACCGGGGCATCGTCGGCGGCTCCCAGCAACTGCCGCTCAGGCTGTGGGAGCGGGAGCCGGAGAAGATCGTGCACTGGCCGTACGGGACGTCCCTGAAGTCCCTGCACGTGCACGGCGAGCCGCGCCCGGCCGTGACCCGGCTGCGGCGCACCGCGGGCGACCGGATCACCGTGACCGACGCGACCGGCGACATCCGCACCTACAAGGCGGCGATCTTCACCGCCCAGTCCTGGATGCTGCTGTCGAAGATCGACTGCGACGACTCGCTCTTCCCGATCGACCACTGGACCGCCATCGAGCGCACCCACTACATGGAGTCCAGCAAGCTCTTCGTGCCCGTCGACCGGCCCTTCTGGCTGGACAAGGCCGTCGACGACAGGGGGAACCCGACGGGCCGTGACGTCATGTCGATGACCCTCACCGACCGCATGACACGCGGTACCTACCTCCTCGACGACGGCCCGGACCGGCCCGCCGTGATCTGCCTCTCCTACACCTGGTGCGACGACAGCCTGAAGTGGCTGCCGCTGTCGGCGGGCGAGCGGATGGAGGTCATGCTGAAGTCACTCGGCGAGATCTACCCGAAGGTCGACATCAGGAAGCACATCATCGGCAGCCCGGTGACCGTGTCCTGGGAGAACGAGCCGTACTTCATGGGCGCCTTCAAGGCGAACCTGCCCGGCCACTACCGCTACCAGCGGCGTCTGTTCACCCACTTCGTGCAGGACCGGCTGCCCGAGGACAAGCGGGGTGTCTTCCTCGCGGGCGACGACATCTCCTGGACGGCGGGCTGGGCCGAGGGCGCCGTCCAGACCGCGCTCAACGCGGTCTGGGGCGTCATGCACCACTTCGGCGGGGCGACGGACCCGGCGAACCCCGGGCCCGGCGACGTGTTCGACGAGATCGCCCCCGTCGAACTCCCCGAGGACTGACGGGCTCTCACACCCCGGCGGCCCGCGCTTTCTCGTACACCTCGGCGGCCACGTCCTTGAGTTCCTCGGCGTTCCGCGCGCCGCTCTCCAGGTCCAGGAAGAACTCGTCGAGGCCGACCTCGGCGTGGGCTGCCAGATCCTCGACGATCTGGTCGACGCTGCCCTGGAACGGGGCGCGGTCCGCGCCGTCGTACGCCTTGGGCGTGTGCCGCACGTTCACCCGCGCCACCGACTGGATCGGCGCGGTACGGCCGCGTTCGGCCGCGATGTCCCGCACCTGCTGCCACTGCGCGGCGAGCTGCTCGACGCCCATGGCCACGGGCAGCCAGCCGTCGGCGCGCTCGACGAGCCGGGTCGCCGCCTTCTTGCTGTTGGCGGGCAGCAGGACGGGTATCGGCCGGGCGGGCTTGGGCCCGATGACAGCCGACGCGATGCTGGTCAGGCGGCCCTCGTACGTCACCGGGTCCGGTCCCCAGACCGCGTGGCACACGTCCAGGACCTCGTCCAGGACCCGCCCTCGCTCCTCGAACGGCGCGATGCCCGCGGCGGCGTACTCGTCCAGCGACCAGCCCGTACCGAGGCCCGCGACGACCCGGCCGCCGCTCGCCGCGTCCAGTGTGGCAAGGGCCTTGGCCAGCTGGAGCGGGCCGTGCAGCGGGGCCACCAGCACACCCGTGCCGAGCCGGGCCCGCTCGGTCGCCCCGGCGGCCAGGGTGAGCGTCACCAGGGGTTCCGCGACGCCGCGGTAGTGGTCGGGCCAGGCCAGCCCCGGTATGCCGTACAGGCCCTGGGTCGTGGGTTCCGGGAACAGCGCCCGCTCGTACACCCACAGGCCCTCGTAACCGATCCGCTCGGCCGCGCGGGCCACGTCCGGTACGTCGCGTCCGAGGTCGTACTGCCGTGATTGGGGAAGAGCCAGACCAAGCCGAGTGACCATGCGTACGCTCCTTCGCGTTCGGTTCGCCTCAAAAGGTTCAACCGTCAACCTAACGCGTCGCAAGGGGAGTTCGGTGGACCCGGGGCCGGGTTGGCCGGATCAGTCGGGCAGCGGCGTTAGCAGCATGCGTCCCGCGAACCCCACCGCGGCGTCGAGCCGCTCGGTGAACTCCTCGGCGACATCCGGCACTCCGCGCAGCGCCCACAGCGCGCGGGCCGCCGACCAGGCGGCGTCACGGGCCCGCTCCAGGCTCCACGAACCGAACAGATGGGTGAGCGGATCGGCGAGCTGAAGGAGGTCGGGGCCCGGCATCAGCTCTTCGCGGATGCGTTCCTCCAGCGAGACGAGGAGAGCACCCACGCGCTCGAACTCGTCCTCCAGCTCGGCCGGTGCGCAGCCGAGCGTACGACAGGTGTCGACGACGGCGAGCGCGAGATCGTGCCCGATGTGCGCGTTGATGCCCGCCAGCGCGAACTGCAGCGGACGTACGCCGGGATGACGCCGGAACAGCAGCAGCGGCCGCCAGCAGGCGGGCCGGTCTCCTCCCTCGGCCACCCCCAGATACCGCTCGGCGAACCGCACGTCCAGCGTGATCGCGGCCCGGACGTCCGGGAACCCGCCGGAGTCGACACACCGGTCGATCGCCTCCGTGACGGCGAGGTAGACGCGGTTGAAGACGGCGACCCCGTCGTGCCGCGGCAAGGTCATGTCCAGGGCGCGCATACGGGCGACGACACCGTCGACGGGAGTGGTGAAATGTTCCAACTGCGCCATAGCGGCAGGGTCCCAGCCCTACGCTGACGCCAGGACCGCCGGGCCGGGCGTGTCCCCGGAACGGGGGAACGCCCACGGCGGAAGAGGGGGGAGCACCACGTGTCAGGCATACGCGCCCAGCGCCTGGCCGCACGCAGGGCCGAGCGCGAGCGCGCCGCCCGGCGCGGCGCCATGGCCGCCGCGGCCTCGGTCGTGGCCGCCGTCGGAACCGTCACCGGGATGGTCTCGGCGCTGAACGACGACGACCGCGGGCCGGACGAGGCGCGCCCCCTGGTGACCCGCTCGCCCAGCCTCCGGCCGCACCCCGCCGTGCCCAGTGCGCCGGCGACCTCCCCGTCGCCCTCGTCGCCCTCGTCGGCCTCGCCGTCCGCGCCGCGGGCGTCCGCGGCGCCGAGCCCGAAGCCCAGCGAGAAGGTGACGCCACAAGCCCTGGCCGCGCCGACCCGTCTCTACCGGTACCCCGACTCCCAGATCCTCGACTGGGTCGCCGCCCATCCGACGGACCCCCGCCTCGCCGTCATCAAGTCCCGGATCGCCGACCATCCGGCCGCCGTCTGGTTCGCCGACCACACGCCGTCCAACATCACCGCCCGGGTCAGGGCGGTCACCTCGGGCGGGGCGGCGCGGGGGCGGGTGCCGGTCGTCGTGCCGTACGCCATCCCGGACCGGGACTGCGGCGGGGCCTCGCAGGGCGGGGCACCCGACCTCGACGCCTACGACGCGTGGATCGACAGGTTCGCCGCCGGCCTCGGCTCCGGCGAGGTCGTCGTGATCCTGGAGCCCGACTCGATCGCCCAGTCCGACTGCCTCTCGTCCGGACAGCGAGCCGACCGGTTCGCCTCGCTGGCCCGTGCGGGCCGCGTCCTGAAGGCGGCGAACCCGAAGGCCCGGGTGTACTACGACGCCGGCCACTCCCAGTGGCACGCGCCGGCCGAACAGGCCGCGCTGCTCGGCAAGGCGGGCGCCGCCTCGGCCGCGTCCTCCGACGGGATCTTCAGCAACGTGTCCAACTTCAACCGCACGAGCGCCGAGGTCGCCTACACCCGGGCCGTCCTGGACGCCCTCGGCGGCCCCGGCAGCCTGGGCTCCGTCATCGACACCAGCCGCAACGGCAACGGCGCCCCGGCCGACGGCGAGTGGTGCGACCCGGCCGGCCGCAAGCTCGGGCGGACGCCGACTCTCAGCACCGGTCAGGCACGGATCGACGCCTACCTGTGGGTCAAGCTGCCCGGCGAGTCGGACGGCTGCAAGGGCCCGGCGGGGACGTTCTCCCCCGGGTACGCCTACGACCTGGCACGCTGAGCCGCCGGGTCACCGGTCGGTGCGGTGACCTTCGGCCGGTCGCGGTCGCCGGCGCGCAGGACGTTCGCGAAGGCCACGAGTCCGCACGCCAGCACCGTCACCAGTCCGAACGACACCACCAGACTGGTGGCCTGCGCGATTCCGCCGAGCACGCTCGGTGCGATCAGCCCCGAGGTGTACGTGATGGTGGCGACGCCCGCGATGGCCTGGCTCGGGTTCGGGCCGCTGTGGCCCGCCGCCGCGAAGCACAGCGGCACGACGACCGCGATGCCGAGGCCGAGCAGCGCGAACCCCGTCATGGCCACGGCCGGAGGGCCGGAGAGGACGACCAGCAGGCCGCCGAGGGCGGCGAACACGCCCCCGGTGCGGACGGTGCGCACCGCGCCGAAGCGGTTCACCACCGCGTCGCCCGCGATCCGGGCGATCGCCATGGTCAGCATGAACCCGGTCGTCGACGCCGCCGCGAGCCCGTCCGACGTGCCCAGCTGGTCGCGCAGATAGACCGCCGACCAGTCGAGGCTCGCCCCCTCCGCGAACACCGCGCAGAACCCGACCGCCCCGATGAGCAGCGCCGACCTGGGCGGCAGCGCGAACCTCGGCGGCGGCTCCTCGTCCTCGGCGGGCTGGACGTCCAGCACCCAGTGGCAGACCAGGACCGCGATGACGGTGAGGCACGCTGCCGCCAGCGCGAAGTGCAGGCGCGCGTCCGAGCCGAGGTGCGCGGCGAGCGTGCCCGCCCCCGAGCCGACCAGGGCGCCGGCGCTCCACATGCCGTGCAGCCCCGACATGATCGACTTTCCGAGCCGGTGCTCGACCTCCACGCCGAGGGCGTTCATGGCGACGTCGGCCATGCCCGCGGTGGCGCCGTACGCGAACATCGCCAGGCACAGCGTGTACAGGTTCGGCGCGAGTGAGGGCAGGACCAGCGACAGGGTCCACAGCACCATCAGGCCGCGCAGGGCCGCACGGCTGCCGAAGCGGTGACTGATCCGGCCGGCCAGCGGCATGGAACACGACGCTCCGAACGCCGTGAAGGCGAGGGCGAGCCCGAGCTGCCCCGTGCTGAGGCCGGCGTGGTCCTGGATCCACGGCACACGGGTCGCGAAGGACCCGGTGACCGCGCCGTGCACCGCGAACACGGCGGCCACGGCGTACCGCGCCCGCCGCACCTCGCGCTGGTCGTAGACCACCTCGCCCATCCTCGTCCCCTTCCCGGACCGGCGTGCACCGACCCGCCCTCACCGGCCTTCTCCCACCGAACCACGTAGCGCGCCGCCGTAAACTATCAGGAACCCTGCCTGATAGATAGGCGTTCACAGGACGCTCGGAGGCCACCGCCGCGCGCCGCCAGTGATCTGGGAGGATCCCGGCATGCCCGCATCACCGAGCACCGCCCGGGCCATCAACGACCGGCTCGCCCTGCGGCTGCTGCAGCAGGAGGGCCCGCTGACGGCAGGGCGGCTCAAGCAGCTCACCGGACTGTCCCGGCCCACGGTCGCCGACCTCGTGGAGCGCCTCACCGCGGCCGGCCTCATCGACGTCGTGGGCGAGTCGGGGGAGCAGCGCCGCGGGCCGAACGCGCGCCTGTACGGAATCGTCGCCGACCGCGCCCACCTGGCCGCCCTCGATGTGCGCACCGAGGGAGTGACCGTCGTCGTCGCCGACCTGGTCGGTACAGAACTCAGCCGGGCGTCCGTGCCGATCGCGGACGACACCGGAACCGGGCCCGCGGTGGAGCAGGCGGTCGCGCTGGTGGAGCGCGCGGCCAAGGAGGCGGGGGTGGACCCGCTGCACACCGTGGCCATCGGGGCACCGGGCCTCATCGACCCCGCCACGGGCGAGCTGCGCGACTCGTCCGGACTGCCCGAGTGGCACCGCCGACTGGTCGGGGCCCTCGGCGAACGCCTCCCGGCCCGGGTGATCGTCGAGAACGAGACGAACCTCGCCGCGCTCGCCGAACAGCGCGACGGCGCCGCCCGTGACCGCGACACCTTCGTCCTGCTGTGGCTCGGCCTCGGCACCGGTGCCGCCGTCGTCCTCGACGGCCGCCTGCGCCGCGGCGCCTCCGGCGGCACGGGCGAGATCGGCTTCCTCCCGGTGCCCGGCCCGGCCGCGCTCCCCTCGGCCACGGACTGCGCGGGAGGCTTCCACTCGCTCGTCGGCGACGCTGCCGTGGTGGCGCTGGCCCATGAGCACGGCCTGGCGGCGGAGGGGCCGGACGGCGGTGTGCGCGCGGCGACCCTCGTACGGCGCGCCGTGGAGGAGGAGACCGGCGCGGCCTCCCGTTTCCTCGACGCCCTGGCCGACCGGCTCACCATAGGCGTGGCCTCCGTCGTCGCCGTCCTCGACCCCGGGTGTGTGGTGCTCGGTGGCGAGATCGGTCAGGCCGGCGGGGCCGTGCTCGCGGCCCGGGTCGGCGAGCGGCTCGGGCGGATGTCGCCGCTGCCGACCGAGGCGCGGGCGAGCGTGCTCGGCGGTGCTGCCGTGGTGCGCGGGGCGCTGCTGATGGCGCGGGAGGCCGCTCAGGACGAACTGTTCGGGCCGCTGTCCTCGCGGTAGGCCGGCCACGGGCTCAGGGGTCCTTTCACTATGCCCGTCCGGGTCGCGCGGCCTGGCACCGCACCTCGCCGCGTTGCCGAAAGGCCCTAGTAGCTCCTCCCCCCCGCTCTCGGCTTCGCTCAAGCGGGGGGACCCCCATCGAGGACCTTCCGGCGCCTTGCGATGCACGGCACCAGACCACGCGACCTGATCGGACGCTCATAGTGAAAGGACCCCTCAGCGCGCCCGTCCCGTGCCGAACCGTTCGGCCAGGTACTCCTCGAACGTGCCCTTTCCCACGGCCTGTTCCGGCGCGAGGTGGCCGCCTGCCCGGAAGGCGCGGTACGCCTTGCCGGCGAGGGGCACTTCCAGGACCGGCCGGCGGCGACCGGTGGCGGCCATGTAGGCGCGGGCCAGCTCCGGCAAGGTACGGACCTCGGGCCCGCCCATGTCCTCGACCCGCCCGGCGGGGGCGCCCCCGGCCAGCTCGGTCAGGCGGTCGGCGACCTCGGCCACGGCGACCGGCTGGTCGCTCACTCCGGCCGGCAGGAGCATGACCGGCGGCCTGGACATTGCCTGGAAGAGCGTCACGAGCAGGTCGTGGAACTGGGTGGCGCGCAGGATCGTCCAGCCGAGCCCCGACCGCTCGACCTGCCGCTCCACGGCCAGCTTGGTCGTGTAGTAGCCGAACGGCACCCGGTCGATGCCGGCGATCGAGATGTAGACCAGATGGGGCACGCCCGCCTCGCGCGCGGCCCGGATCAGGTTCGCCGCCGCCTTCTCGTCGCCCCCGCGCGGTGAGCTCGCGCAGTGCACAACCGTCTCCACACCCGACACGGCCGCGTCGAGTCCCAGGCCGCCCTCGCGCAGGTCGACGGCGTAGGGCTGGGTGTGCCGGCTGAGCACGCGCGCCTCGTGTCCGTCCCCGCGCAGCCGCTCGGTGACGAGCCTGCCGAGCGTTCCGGTTCCGCCGGTCACCAGGATGCTGGTCATGCTGTTCGGTCCCTTCGGATGGCGGGCGCCCCCTCGTGGAACACCCTCCGTCAGCTGGGACCGGACAGCTCCCGGAAATGTGACAGCGGGGACCAGCGACGTGCTGCCGGGCGCTACGGGCGGCCGAGCTGGCGGCCGATGAACTCCAGCTTGTCCGGGTTCACCACGGCTCGCAGGGTGACGACCAGCCCGCCGCGCACCTCGAATCCGACGACGCCGGCCAGGGTGTCTCCCCTCCAGACCGCCAGTGCGGTCGCGCCGTTGACCTCGGCCACCGTGAAGTCCGTCCCCGCCGCGAACCGCTCCAGCACACCCACGAGGAAGCGCACGACCTTCTCGCGTCCCTCGATCGGCCGCAGGGCCGCGCTGACCTTGCCGCCACCGTCGCTCCACCAGGTCACATCGGCCGCGAGCACCTTCTCCAGGCCGGCCAGGTCGCCGTCACGGGCCGCCGTGAGGAACGACGCCACCAGTTCGTCCCGCCGTTCGGGCGTGGCCTCGAAACGGGTCTCGGGGGCGGCCACCCGCCGTACCGCCCGCCGGTACAGCTGGCGGCAGTTGGCCTCGCTCAGGTCCAGCACGCCGGCGATCTCCCTGTGGCCGTACGCGAACGCCTCCCGCAGCACGTACACGGCCCTCTCGGCCGGCGTGAGCCGCTCCAGCAGGACCAGCAGCGCCAGGGACACGGCGTCGCGCTGCTCCGCCGACTCCAGGGGGCCGAGCGTGCCGTCGGCGGTGGCGACCGGCTCCGGCAGCCAGGGGCCCTGGTACCGCTCGCGCCGGGCGGGGGCCGAGGTGAGGCGGTTGAGGCAGAGGTTCGTGACCACCTTGGCCAGCCAGGCCGCGGGCTGCTCGATGGCCGTACGGTCGGCGCCGCTGAACCGCAGGTAGGCGTCCTGCACGGTGTCCTCGGCGTCCGCGGCCGAGCCGAGCATGCGGTAGGCCAGGCCGAACAGGCGTGGGCGGTGGCTCTCGAACTCGTCGGCGCTCGCGCTGGTCGTCACGCCTCCACCCTGGCAGACCCGGCGGCGGGCAAGGGCCGTCGTCACCGCCGCCGGGTGGCACTGAGGGGCGGACGCCGGGCTCTTCGGACGGACGCCGTGACCGCAGACCCTAGGAGGACCGGATCAGACGGTCAATAGGTCTGTACCATTCAACGGAGTGTTGAAGTACGGCGGTTGAGCCCTCCGTGGCGGTCCGAGAAGTCCAGTGCGAGCGCCTGTGAGGCACCCCACAGGATTCGGCCGCATGAGTGACGATCAGGCGTGGCACACTGGCCCTGTACCAGAAGCAGCGCACTCCGGGGTCGGTGAAAGTCCGAACCGGCGGTTACAGTCCGCGACCCGATCGCTTCCAGTGATCGGTTGACCAGGTGAAATTCCTGGACCGACGGTTAAAGTCCGGATGGGAGGCAGTGCGCGGCGGGCGGGCATACGTGCGCGCCGCCGTCTGTTTGTGGTCCGTCCTCACCGGACGGGTCCCACGCGGCGTCGCTCTCCGTGCCGCAGTCCGCTCAGTCTGTCGTCCTCGACAGCCCCGGAGTCCGTGCCCCATGAGGCAGGAGGACCCGGGAAGTGTTCACCGGAATCGTCGAAGAGCTGGGTGAGGTCACCGCCGTCGAGAACCTCGGCGACTCCTCCCGCTTCCGCCTGCGAGGCCCCGTCGTCACGCAGGGCGCGCGGCACGGCGACTCCATCGCCGTCAACGGCGTCTGTCTCACGGTCGTCGAGTACGGGGACGACTGGTTCACCGCCGACGTCATGGCCGAGACGCTCGAACGCTCCAGCCTCGGTGCTCTGGCCGTCGGCTCCCGCGTCAACCTCGAACGCCCCATGGCGGTGGGCGCCCGCCTCGGCGGCCACATCGTGCAGGGCCACGTCGACGGCACCGGTACGGTCCTCGAACGCAAGCCGTCCGAGAACTGGGAGATCGTGAAGGTCTCACTCCCCGCCGACCTCTCCCGGTACGTCGTGGAGAAGGGCTCCATCACCGTCGACGGCATCAGCCTCACCGTCGTCGACGCCGGCCCCGACTACTTCACGGTCAGCCTCATCCCGACCACCCTCGCCCTCACGACCCTCGGCCACAAGCAGGCCGGCGACCCGGTCAACCTCGAGGTCGACGTCATCGCCAAGTACGTCGAGCGGCTGCTCGGCGATCGCGGGGCGAGTCAGGGGGCCGGGCAGTGAACTGGCTCAACTCCGAGGCGTTCACGCTGTTCGGCCAGCACATCAAGTGGTCGGACATGATCGGCAACGTGATCGGCCTGATCGCCCTCGCGCTCGGCTGGCGCCGCTCCCTGTGGACCTGGCCGGCGCAGTTCCTGTCCGGTGTCATCCTCTTCGCGGCCTTCGCCACCGCTCACCTCTCCGGCAGCGCCGGCAAGCAGGTGGTCGTCATGCTCGTCGCGGTCTACGGCTTCTGGCAGTGGAACCGCGGCCGTGACCAGGCACAGGACGGCCACATCGCCGTACGGTTCGCCACCTGGCGCGAGCGCGGCTGCCTGGTGGCCGCCGCCGCCCTCGGCACGCTCGCCGTCGGTGGCCTGTTCACCGCCTACCCGACCCTGTCCTGGGACCCCTGGCCGGACGCGTACATCTTCGTCGGCACGATCGTCGCCATGTACGCCCAGGCGCGCGGGATGGTCGAGTTCTGGTTCGCCTGGCTGCTCGTCGACCTCGTCGGCGTGCCGCTGAACTTCGCCAACGGCTTCGCCTTCTCCGGTTTCGTCTACGTCATCTACGGCGCGCTCGTCCTGTGGGGCATGCGCGACTGGTGGCTGCGCTCCCGGCAGCCCGCCCTGGAAGGAGCACCCGCATGACTACGGCGCCGATCCTCTACAGCACCGACAGCATCGAGGACTTCGCGCTCGACCCGGTCGAACAGGCCATCGCCGACATCGCGGCGGGCCGCCCGGTCGTGGTCGTCGACGACGAGGACCGCGAGAACGAGGGCGACCTCGTCATCGCCGCCGAGAAGGTCACCCCCGAGATCATCGCCTTCATGATGAGCGAGTGCCGGGGCATGATCTGCGCGCCCATGGAGGGCGACGAACTCGACCGGCTCGAACTGCCCCAGATGGTGCAGCACAACACCGAGTCGATGCGCACCGCCTTCACGGTCACCGTCGACGCCACACCCGAGCACGGCGTCACCACGGGCATCTCCGCCGCAGACCGCGCCACGACCCTCCAACTGCTCGCGAGTGGCACGGCGCAAGTGGGTGACTTCGTCCGCCCCGGCCACATCTTCCCGCTGCGCGCCCGGCCCGGCGGCGTCCTCGAGCGCGACGGCCACACCGAGGCCGCCGTCGACCTGGCCCGGCTCGCCGGACTGCGCCCCGCGGGTGCCATCGTCGAGATCGCCGGCGAGGACGGCCGCATGCTGCGCCTGCCCGAACTCATCCCGTTCGCCCGCAAGCACGGCCTGTCGATCATCTCCATCGAGGACCTGATCGCCTACCGCCGCTCCTCCGAGCCCACCGTCCGCCGCGAGGCGAGGACCCACCTGCCCACCGCGTTCGGCGAGTTCACGGCCTACGGCTACCGCTCCACCGTCGACGGCGTCGAGCACGTCGCCCTCGTCCACGGCGACATCGGCGACGGGGAGGACGTCCTCGTCCGCGTCCACTCCGAATGCCTCACCGGTGACGTCCTGCACTCCCTCCGCTGCGACTGCGGCCCCCAGCTGCAGACGTCGCTGGAGCGCATCGCGGCCGAGGGCCGCGGCGTGGTCGTCTACCTGCGCGGCCACGAGGGCCGCGGCATCGGCCTGATGTCCAAGCTGCGCGCGTACGAACTCCAGGAGCGCGGCCACGACACCCTCGACGCCAACCTGGAACTCGGCCTGCCGGCCGACGCGCGGGACTACGGCGCGGGCGCCCAGATCCTTCAGGACCTCGGCGTCCGCGGCGTGCGGCTGATGACCAACAACCCCGAGAAGACCGACGCGCTCACCCGCCACGGACTCAAGATCACCGGCCGCGAGCCGATGCCCGTGAAGGCGGGCGAGCACAACCTCCGCTACCTGCGCACCAAGCGGGACCGGATGGGCCACGACCTGCCCTGGCTGGACACGCCCGCCGTGTCCACCTGCGGCAACCAGTAAGAGCACACCGAGGAGACAAGAGAACGTGAGCGGCAAGGGCGCACCCGAACTGTCCGTACGCAATGTGGGTGACCTGCGGGTCGCCGTCATCGCGGCGCAGTGGCACGAGAAGGTGATGGACGGTCTGGTGGACGGCGCCCTGCGCGCGCTGCACGACCTGGGGATCGACGAGCCGACCCTGCTCCGGGTCCCCGGCAGCTGGGAGCTCCCGGTCGTCGCCAAGGTGCTCGCGGGCCGCGGCTACGACGCGATCGTCGCCCTCGGCGTCGTCATCCGGGGCGGCACCCCCCACTTCGACTACGTGTGCCAGGGCGTCACCCAGGGCCTCACCCAGGTCTCCGTCGACACCGGCGTCCCCGTCGGCTTCGGCGTGCTGACCTGCGACACCGAGGAGCAGGCCCTGGACCGCGCCGGTATCGAGGGCTCCAGCGAGGACAAGGGGCACGAGGCGGTGACGGCGGCCGTGGCGACCGCCGCCACGCTCCGCTCAGTATCCGAACCCTGGCGTTAGGTCCGGCGGCACACGCGTAAAGTGGGCGCCACCATGTCCAAGAAGACGTTCGAGGAGCTCTTCACCGAGCTCCAGCACAAGGCCGCCCACGGCGATCCCGCCACCTCGCGCACCGCCGAACTGGTCGGCAAGGGCGTTCACGCCATCGGCAAGAAGGTCGTCGAAGAGGCCGCCGAGGTCTGGATGGCCGCCGAGTACGAGGGCAAGGAAGCCGCCGCCGAGGAGATCTCGCAGCTGCTGTACCACGTCCAGGTGATGATGGTCGCGCGCGGGATCTCCCTCGACGACGTCTACGCCCACCTCTGATACACCCACTCTGAGACCGACCCGCACCCGCCCGCCGTACGAACAAGCAAAGGAAGCTCATGCTGCGCATCGCCGTCCCCAACAAGGGTTCCCTGTCAGGCCCTGCGGCGGAGATGCTGCATGAGGCGGGCTACCAGCAGCGCCGCGAGTCCAAGGAACTGCGCATCGTCGACCCGGAGAACGAGGTGGAGTTCTTCTACCTCCGGCCCCGCGACATCGCGATCTACGTCTCCTCCGGCCAGCTCGACATCGGCATCACAGGCCGAGACCTGCTGATCGACTCCGGCGCCAACGCGGAGGAGATCCTCCCGCTCGGTTTCGCCCGCTCCACGTTCCGCTTCGCCTCCAAGCCCGGCGCGGTCGGTGACCTCGAGGAACTGACGGGCAAGACGGTCGCCACCTCGTACGAGGGCATCGTCGCCAAGTACCTCGCCGACAACGGCATCGACGCTTCTGTGGTCCACCTCGACGGCGCCGTCGAGACCGCCATCGAGCTCGGTGTCGCCGAGGTCATCGCTGACGTCGTCGAGACCGGCACCTCACTGCGTAACGCCGGCCTGGAGGTCTTCGGCGAGCCGATCATGAAGTCCGAGGCCGTCGTGATCCGCCGTACCGGGGCGGACGCCGAGGAGCCCAAGGTGCAGCAGTTCCTGCGCCGCCTCCAGGGCGTCCTGGTGGCCCGGACGTACGTGATGATGGACTACGACTGCCGCGTCGAGCAGCTGGAGAAGGCCGTCGCGCTCACCCCCGGCCTGGAGTCGCCGACCGTCTCGCCGCTGCACAACGAGGGCTGGGTCGCCGTCCGCGCGATGGTCCCCGCCAAGGAGGCCCAGCGGATCATGGACGACCTGTACGACCTCGGCGCACGGGCCATCCTGACCACGGCCATCCACGCCTGCCGTCTGTGACCCCCGAGGACCGTTCCACGATGCCGGATCAGCCAGATCTTCCCTCCCTCCCCGTCACCTTCCGGCCGGGCCGCACCCGCGCCGTCCTGCTCACCGCGGGCGTCGCGATCTTCGTCGTCATCACGGTGATCGCGATGCTCCTCGAGAAGCTGAGCCCGGGGGAGCGGGTGAGTTTCGTCTTCACGGGCGCACTGCTCTGCGGCGTGCTGGTCCTGCTGTCCCGGCCCAAGGTCGTCGCCGACGACTCCGGGGTCACCGTGGTGAACATCGCGAGCAGGCGGCGCCTGGCGTGGGCGGAGATCCTCCAGGTGAACCTGCGCCCCGGAGACCCCTGGGTGTTCCTCGACCTCAGCGACGGCACCAGCCTGCCCGCGCTCGGCATCCAGCCGGGCATCGCCAAGAAGCGCGCGATCGAGGACGCCCGGACGCTGCGGACGCTCGCGGAGACCCGCTCGATGGGGGACCGCGAGACACGTCAGGGGTAATTCACAGCACGTTCAGAGCCGCCTGGGGGGATTCGCCCCTGCCGTACAACCCCATGTCTTGATTAATCTGGTGGCGGAGGCGTGTCCTTTGCGCCACCGCCCCTGTAGCACCGCCCGGTGCGCAGGGGTTCCTGCTACCCGAGGAGTGACTCCCTCCGGCGATGGACGGATCGTCCTGCAGTACCTGCGCCGCCCCTTCCCGACATAGCACGGACCGCGTCCGTTCCGGCTGTGCGGAGGCGGCGGCATCATGACCATCCCCCTGCTGCTCCTCGGAGCGGCGTTCCTGCTGATTCTCGCCAACGGCTTCTTCGTGGCGGCCGAGTTCGGCCTCGTGACGGTCGAGCGGCCGGACGCGGAGCAGGCGGCGGCCGAGGGCGACCGGCGGGCCCACAAGGTCGTGGGCGCGCTCAAGGAGCTGTCCTTCCAGCTCTCCGGCACCCAGCTCGGCATCACCATCACCTCGCTCGTCGTCGGCATGCTCGCCGAACCGGCGCTCGCGGCGGTGCTCCACGGCCCGTTCACCGCGGTCGGCATACCCGAGGGCGCCGTCTCCGGTGTCACCGTGGTGGTCGGCATGCTGCTGGCCTCGGCCGTGCAGATGGTGATCGGCGAGCTCGTGCCCAAGAACTGGGCGGTGTCCCGGCCGATGCAGGTCGCGCGCTTCGTCGCGGGACCCCAGAACGCCTTCGCCCGCCTCTTCCGCCCGGTGATCGCCGGCCTCAACGCGGTCGCCAACCGGCTCGTGCGCGCCCTCGGCGTCGAGCCCGCCGAGGAGCTGGCCTCCGCCCGCACACCGGGCGAGCTCGTCTCGCTGGCCCGGCACTCGGCCCAGGCCGGCGCGCTGGAACAGGACACGGCGGATCTCTTCGTACGGACGCTGTCCCTGGCCGGGCTGACCGCGGAGAACGTGATGACGCCGCGCGTGAAGGTGAGCGCGCTCCAGTCCTCCGCCACCGCTGAGGACGTCGTCAACCTCACCCGGGCCACGGGCCTGTCCCGCTTCCCGGTCTACCGGGACCGCATCGACGAGATCGTCGGCATGGCGCACCTGAAGGACGCGCTCGCGATCCCCGCGCAGGACCGTTTGCGCACCCCGGTCGGGCGCATCGCGCAAGCGCCCCTGCTGGTCCCCGAGACGCTGCCCGTGCAGCCGCTCCTGGCCCGGCTCCGCAGCGAACAGCCCATCGCCGTCGTCGTCGACGAGTACGGCGGCACGGCCGGCGTCGTGACGCTGGAGGACATCGTCGAGGAACTGGTGGGCGAGGTGCGCGACGAGCACGACGGCCACGACCTGCCCGAGCTCGCCGCGGCCCCGCCCGAGGACGGGCGCCCCGCGTGGGACGCCGACGGCAGCTGCCGTGTCGACGTGCTCCAGCGCATAGGCCTCGATGTCCCCGAGGGCCCCTACGAGACGGTTGCGGGCCTCGTGGCCGATCTGCTCGGCCGCATCCCGGCCCCCGGTGACAGGGCCGAACTTCCCGGCTGGCGGTTGTCGGTCCGGCAGGTCGATCACTACCGGGCGGAGCGCGTACGGCTCGTGCGTACGGTTTCGGCCACGGAGGAGGGCAGGGCCGTGAAGGGTGCGCCTCTGACGGAGAAGGCCTCCGCCCCGAGGACGACGTCAGCGCAGGACACGACTCCGGTCACGACCACAGAACCCGTATCGGGCATCGCTCCCGCCCCCGCTCCTGTCGCGGAGGCGGCCCGATGAGCGTGCTCCAACTTCTCTTCGCCCTGCTGCTCGTGCTCGCCAACGGATTCTTCGTCGGCGCGGAGTTCGCCCTGGTCTCCGTCCGCCGCAGCCAGATCGAACCGCTGGGTACCGCGCGGGCGCGGCAGGTGCTGTACGGCCTGGAGCGGCTGCCGCAGATGATGGCCGCCGCGCAGTTCGGCATCACCGTGTGCTCGCTGACGCTGGGCGCGGTGGCCGAGCCGACGGTGGCGCGGCTGCTGGAACCGGTCTTCGAGGCGGTCCACCTCCCCCACGGCATGATCCACCCGCTGGGCTATGTGATCGCGCTCGCCGTGGTCGTCTTCCTGCACCTCGTCATCGGTGAGATGGTGCCGAAGAACCTGGCGATGGCGGCGCCCGAGAAGACGGCGCTGTGGCTGAGCCCGGGACTCGTCGCCTTCGCGCGTCTGTGCAGGCCGGTGACGGTGGCGCTCGGTGCCTGTGCGCGGGTCGTCCTGAGGCTCTTCCGGGTCGAGCCCAAGGACGAGGTGGAGGCGGTCTTCACCAGCGAGCAGCTCAACCGCCTGGTGGAGGACTCCGGGCAGGCGGGGCTGCTGGACCCCGAGGAGCAGGAGCGCCTGGAGGACGCCCTTGAACTGGGCTCCCGTCCGGTCACGGACGTCCTGCTGAACCGCGAGGCCCTGGTGACGGTGGGGCCGTCGGTGACAGCCGCCCAGATCGTGGCGCTGACGGCTCGTACGGGTTACTCGCGTTTCCCGGTGGTGGCGGAGAACGGTGCCTTCATGGGCCGCTACCTGCACGTCAAGGACGTCCTCGACCTGGAGGACTCCGACCGGGCGGTTCCGCAGCAGATGTGGCGCCCCATGACCACGCTCGGCTCCGAGCTCCGCCTGGACGACGCCCTCACGGTCATGCGCCGTGCCGCCACTCATCTGGCTCAGGTGGCCGATCCGTCGGGGAGGATCATGGGGCTGGTCGCTCTGGAGGACGTGCTGGAGCTGCTGGTGGGCGAGGTCCGCGATCCGGCCCACCGGAACCCGAACCCGCCCCGCGTGACGGAACCCCTCCCCAGCGATGCTCCGGAGGGGGCCCTGACGGCGTAATGGGCGCGGGTGGCCGGGGGTTTTCCTCGTCCCCGCCGCCCCTACCCATTCCCGTCCCCTGGGGGCTGCGCCCCCAGACCCCCGCTGTCGGCCTTCGGCCTCGTCCTCAAATCGCCGGAGGGGCTGATATTCAGCCCCTCCGGCGATTTGAGGAGCGCGGTCCGGGGCGGAGCCCCCGGGGATGGGACGGGTAGGGGCGGCGGGGGCGGGAAACCCGGCGCCCCCACCCCGCCGCACTCACATCGCCGACGGATCCTGAGGCCCCCGCCCCGAAAGAACCTCCCCGTACGCCTGCATCAGATCCGGCAGCCGAAGTGTCGACAAGTCGTCACGGGTCGGCGTGCTCGGATACCCGGACAGACGCAGATCCCTGTACGCACAGCTCTTCTCGTACAGCGTGCGCAGGAACCGCCCGTTGCCGAGCTCGTCGATCCACCCCTGCTCCACGACGTGCCCGCTGATGGAACGCAGCTCCTCGAGTGCCTCCTCGTCCCACACGTCACCGTTCTCCGCGGCCAGTACCTCACCGATCGACGTGAGTTCCAGAGGCCGGTACGACGGGAAGTCGACCCGGGTCGTGAAGCGGGACGACAGACCGGGGTTGGCGGCGAGCAGCCGGTCCATGCCCTCCGGATACCCCGCGAGGATCACGACGAGGTGGTCGCGGTTGTCCTCGGCGCGCTTCAGCAGCACCTGCAACGCCTCGTCCCCGTACGCGTCACCCTTGCCGTACCCGGAGTTGGACAGCGAGTACGCCTCGTCCACGAACAGCACGCCACCGATCGCCGAGTCGATCAGCTCGTTGGCCTTCACCGCGGTCTGACCCAGGTACTCGCCCACCAGATCGGCGCGCTGGGCCTCCACCAGGTGGTCGCCGCCGAGCAGACCGAGGGCGTAGAAGACCCGGCCCAGGATGCGCGCGACCGTCGTCTTGCCCGTGCCAGAAGGGCCGGAGAAGACGAAGTGGCGCTTGGGAGGCTGGACGGGTAAGCCCTGCCCCGCCCGTAGCCGCGCCATGTTCAGCTGCGCCGAGAGAGCCTTGACCTGGCGCTTCACCGGCTCCAGTCCCACCATGCGCTCCAGCTCGGCGAGCGCCTCCTCCAGCAGCGCGGGATCGGTCGGCCCGGCCGGCAGCGGCTGCACGGGCACCACGGTCTTCTCCCGCACCACCGTGTCGGCCGTCTCGGGCGGCAGCCCACCCGGCGGCGGATCAGGCTCCGAGAGTTTCACGTCCCGGCCCTCGGCACCGAACAGCGGATCCACCCCGTCCGGGCCGTCCAGCACGTCCGAGACCCCGGTCAGCGCCATCGCCGCGAAGTCCGCCGCGTCGTCGTACCCGTCCCCCTCCGCGATCGCCGCGAGCCGCGCGGAGGTGTCCATGAAAGCGGGGTCCACCCGGTGCACGGCCCGGTACAGGGGGAGCGCGGCGGCGGACCGGCCCGTCCCCTCGTGCGCCCGTGCCAGCCAGTACCGCAGTTCCTTGCGCTGCGGCTGTTCACTGCGGCAGCGCATGAGAGCCGTGGACAACAGCGGCTCCGCCTGGCCGTACATCTCCAGACGGACCCGGGCCATGCCACCGAAGAGGCCCGCCTCGATGCCCAGCATGGCGTCGTTGATCAAGGGGTCCGTGTGCCGGACCAACTGCTCCCAGTCCTTGACGAGATAGGCGCGGCACGCGTGCAGGAAGCGGACCTGGGGGTCGGTGTCCACGGGCGGCAGCCCGGCCAGTGCCCGGTCGAGCTCCGGGACGTGGCGGCCGTCCAGCCAGTGCGAGGCGTGGGCCAGCAGCAGGTCACGCGGGCTCTCCAGGACCGGCTGTACCCACCAGCCCAGCCAGTACCAGGAGTTGAGAGTGCGCCGGTGGCGGGCGCGCTGTTCGCCGAAGCGCTCCCGGTGCCGGAACATCCTGAGCAGCGCGGTCGTCGTGTCGACCCGCAGTGCGTGGAGCCCCAGCCAGCCGTCGGCCATTCCGGGATCCATCCGCACCGCGGCGCGGAACTCCTCCTCGGCCTGCGGATAGGCGCCCATCGTGTAGGCGTCCACGCCTCGCAGCCAGGCGAGGTCGGCCGGGGCCTCGGGGCCCCGCGTGCCGAAATCCATCACGTCCCCCACAAACCGTGCCCCCGTCGGTATGCCGCCGGACCGGTGCCCGTGGCAGCCTTCGTCGAACCGCTGTGCCGCGGACGGGAGTTGCATCGGTGCGTTTCTGCAGCCGTCCGAAGGTCGCACCGATGGCATCGTACCTGCGGGTCGGTCGCCCATCGAAGGGTGCCGCACGGCCCGTCTTACGAGGTGGGGGCGGACGGGGCCCACTGCGCTCGGTGACCGAGGGTGAACGAATTGTGTTCCGCGACCCCCGAAGGGAGGGAGTGCGGGCAGAACGAAGCCCCCGATCACGGGGGAACAACCGGGGGCTTCGCGTATGAGGCGGTCGCGCATGACCGCACATTGAGAACGTAAGTCCTGTACGGGCCCCGGGTCAAGCGGAGTTGAGGCACTCGGAGAAGTTCCTCCGTGGGGCTCTTCACGAGTTCAGCACACAGCGGAGGGGCCGTTACCGTCCGTGAGGAACAGGGTCGATTCTGCAGTCCCGGCAGGTCCCGGCAGTACCGCATACCCCTCTGGCCACTGCCGCACCAGAAGATCGGCATGGGGCCGGGACGGATCCGTGGCGAAATGGCGGTGCTCCGCGGCGACCCACCCGGCCCAGAACTCCCGCTGCTCCTCCCCGTCCCGGACGCGCCCTCTCGCCCATGCCTCCTCGTTCGACATCTCCAGCCACAGCAGCCGCGCCAGGTGGGGCCGGAGTGCGCGGCGGCCCGCGCCCACCCCTTCCACCAGGACGACCGGTGCGGGCGGCAGCGGGCGGGGCGCGCCGAAGCTCCGCGCGCGCCAGTCGTAGGGGAGATAGTGCGCCGTCTCGCCGCGGCCGAGCGGTTCGATCACCTGGCTCAGCAGCCGCCCGGTCCAGGCGAACAGTTCCTCGTGCGTGGCGATGTCGTCCAGATGCAGCACGGGAGCGTCACCGAGTGCGGCGGCCAGCCGCCCGGCGAAGGTCGTCTTCCCGGAGCCCGCGTGCCCGTCGATCCCGATCAGGCGGACCGGCCCGCAGGAGGGAGGCAGTGCGCGCAGGCGTTCGGCGAGGGCGTGAATGGCGAGTCCCTGGTGTGGTGCGCGGACGGCGTGACGTGGGTGCGAGGGCGGCGTGGCGCGCCCGCCGCGGTCGCCGACTCTACTGCTCCGCTGCGGACGGGTGGCGAGGCCGCTCCAGGATGTCTGCCGCCGCGCGGGTGATGTCAGTGGTCCTGACCAATATTGACGGGTACGGCGGGGCGCGTGGTGCTGGCAGAAGTCGGCTTCCCGCGTCCATAGTTGGCCCACAGCCGTCGTCTCAACCGTGCTTCGGACCACTGGGGGTCACCCGCTCATGACCAGAGCCTCACAGCCGTCCCGCCGAACCGTCCTGGCCGCCGCCGCCGTCGCCGCGGCCGCGGTGGGAGCCGCCGGCCCGGCCGCGGCCGCCGCGGCCCGGCCCGAGCAGGGCAGCGCCCACCCCGCGAAGCCCTCCGACCTCCCCGCGAAAGCACCGGCATCCCTCGTGGACAACCGCGCCTGGACCTCGTACCACGACTGGCGCGGCGGCAGCGCGAAGGGCACGCGCGCGGTGGCGGGGAAGCGGCCCGGCCTGGTGATCGCCGCGCCGGCCGGCACGACCGACTACGCCGACCCGCACACCGGGAAGACCTCCACCTGGGAGTACGCGACCTGGACGTCCCCCGTCCACAGGCTCGCGGTCCCGTCGACCGAGGCCATCGCCTCCTGGAACGCCCGCACCCCGGCCGGCACCTGGCTCCAGGTCGAGCTGAAGGGCACCTACTCCGACGGCACGGACTCACCCTGGTACGTGATGGGGCGGTGGGCGGCCGGCGACCAGGACATCCGGCGCACCTCCGTCGACGACCAGAGCGACGGCAGGAGCAGCGTCTGGACGGACACTTTCGCCGTGGACGATCCCGCCTCGGGCCTGCGCCTGGCCTCCTACCGCCTGCGGCTCACCCTCTACCGCAAGCCCGGCACCAAGCTCACCCCCACCGTGTGGCGGCTCGGTGCCATGGGCTCCGACGTCCCGGACCGCTTCACCGTCCCCGAGTCCACCCCCGGACTCGTGAAGGAACTGGTCGTCCCGCGCTACTCGCAGGAGACCCACAAGGGCCAGTACCCCGAGTACGACAACGGCGGCGAGGCCTGGTGCAGCCCCACCTCCTCGCAGATGATCATCGAGTACTGGGGCCGGAAGCCCACCGCCGAGGACCTCTCCTGGGTCAACCCCGACTACGCCGACCCGCAGGTGTGCCACGCGGCCCGGTTCACGTACGACTACCAGTACGAGGGCTGCGGCAACTGGCCGTTCAACGCCGCGTACGCCGCCACCTACAAGGACCTCCAGGGCGTGGTGACCCGGCTCGGATCGCTCACCGACCTGGAGACGCTGATCGCGGCGGGCATCCCGGCCATAACCTCACAGTCGTTCCTCGAGACCGAGCTGACCGGGGCGGGTTACGGCACGGCCGGCCATCTGATGACCGTGATCGGCTTCACGGCCGAGGGCGACGTGATCGCCAACGACCCGAACTCCCCGACCAACGACGCGGTACGGCGGGTCTACAAGCGGCGCGAGTGGGAGAACATCTGGCTCCGGACCAAGCGGTACAACGCCTCCGGCAAGGTCGTCTCCGGCACCGGCGGCGTCTGCTACCTGTACTTCCCCGCCCACCCGACCGCCCGGCAGCGCAAGGCGCTGGCCGCGGTGGGGGTGCGCTGAGGCAATCGCCGCAGCGGGTAGCCTCGGCCTCCGGTCCGCCGGGGGCCGAGGTGTGTGAGCAACGTCTCGGCGGCGGGCGTCGCGTCCGCTGGCAAGGTGGTGGACACCAGGGCGGGGGAAGTCCACCGATCACGCCGACACCAGCGAGAAGCCATGACAGCCACATCAGCGACCACGACCGGCGCGCGTACCGGCGGCCCCGGGGACGACGGCCCGAAGATCGTCGAGCACATCGCGGGATGGGTCCTCGTCATCGTCCTGGCGATGCTGGTCACCAGGCTCGGCCTGCTCTGAACCGGTCCGTTCCGGCCCCCGCCCCTGTCGAATCGTTGTCGAACAGGCAGGTGGCGTCAGTCTGCAATACTGCCCCATGTCCCGCTGGCAGCTGGAGACTTGGGCAGAAATTGAGTAGCAGCCACACAAGCGCGGTCGGGCGCACGAGGACGCGCGGCACCGAACGCTCCCTCGCCCGCCGCGCCGAACTCATAGCCATCGGACGGAAGTTGTTCGCCGACATCTCCTACGACGCGCTGTCGATGGACGACATAGCGCGCCAGGCGCATGTCGCCAAGGGGCTGATCTACTACTACTTCAAGTCCAAGCGCGGCTACTACCTCGCGATCGTCGAGGACTCGGTGACCGATCTGGTGGCCTTCGCGGCGAGCGGTCTCGAACTCCCGCCGGAGGAGAGGGTGCACCGCACCCTTGACGGTTATCTCCGCTACGCCGAGGACAACCAGGCCGCGTACCGCACGATCGTCAGCGGCGGCGTCGGCTTCGACGCGCAGGTGCACGCCATCAGGGACGGCGTCCGCGAGGCGATCGTCGCCACCATCGCCGAGGGGGCGTACGGCAGGCGCGAGATCGCGCCGCTGGCCCGGATGGGCCTGCTCGGCTGGGTGTGCGGCGTGGAGGGCGCCACCCTCGACTGGATCGACCGCCCGGGCCTGCCCAGGGACGCCATGCGCGAACTGCTGGTGAAGACGCTGGGCGGCACCCTGCGCGCCATCGAGGAGCTGGACCCCGCGTACCTGGCCCCCGAGCCGGCCCGCCACGCCCTCTGAAGCGGCCCCGGGGCGGGACCCGCCGAGTGGTCCCACCCCGAGTGCCGTACCCCTGCGGTCAGTCGATCGCGTTGATCAGCTCACCGTCCGAGGTGTCACCGCTGAGCTCCCAGAAGAAGGTGCCGCCCAGGCCCTGGGCGTCCTTGAACTTCATCTTCCCCTTGATCGTCTCGGGGGTGTCGTAGCTCCACCACTCGTCCCCGCACTTGGCGTAGGCGGTGCCGCCCACCGTGCCCGTCGCCGGGCACCTGTTCTTGAGCACCTTGTAGTCCTCGTTGCCGGCCTCCCACGTGGCTGGCGCCGGGCCGGTCGCGGTGCCGCCGGGCTCCGACTGGGTGACACCGGTCCAGCCGCGCCCGTAGAAGCCGATGCCGAGCAGCAGCTTGGACGACGGTATGCCGAGGCTCTTCAGTTTCGCTATGGTCGCCGCGGCGTTGAACTTCTTGTTGGGGATGCCGGGGTATGCGGTCAGCGGCGAGTGCGGGGCCGTGGTCGCGTCCCAGGCGCCGAAGTAGTCGTACGTCATCGGGTTGTACCAGTCGACGAACTTCGCGGCGCCCGCGTAGTCCGCGGCGTCGATCTTTCCGCCGCTGGAGGCGTCGGCCGTGATCGCCGCGGTGACCAGGTTGTTCTGGCCGAACCGGCCGCGCAGCGCCGCCATCAGGTCCCTGAACGTGTCCGGTCCGCTGGTGTCACAGGTCAGACCGCAGGCGTTGGGGTACTCCCAGTCGATGTCGATGCCGTCGAAGACGTCCGCCCACTTGGGGTTCTCGACGAGGTCGTAGCAGGACTTCGCGAAGGCCCCGGGGTCCTTGGCCGCCTCGCCGAAACCGCCGGACCAGGTCCAGCCGCCGAACGACCAGATGACCTTGAGGTCCGGGTGGAGCTTCTTGAGCTTGCGCAGCTGGTTGAAGTTGCCGCTCAGGGACTGGTCGGCGGTGTCGGCCACGCCGTCCACGGACTCGTCGGCGCTGAACGGCTTGTCGGTGTCCGCCCAGGAGTCGCCGAGCACGCACTTGCCGTCCACGACGTTGCCGAAGGCGTAGTTGATGTGCGTGAGCTTGTCCGCGGACCCGGACGTCTCGATGTTCTTGACGTAGTACTGGCGGCCGTAGATACCCCAGTCGGTGAAGTAGCCGACGACCTTCGAGCCGGCGGCGCCTGCCGTGGCGGTCGTGGGAGAGGGCTTCGCGGGGGTGGCGGTCGCGGTGCCCGCGGCGACGAGGAGTCCGGCGCCGAGGGCGGCGCAGGAAGCGACGGCGAGCGGCGTCCGGAAGCGGACACGGGAGCGGTGCGGTCTGTGCATCGTTACTCCGTGGAGACGGGAGCTGAGAAAGGGTCGTGCCTTGACCTGCTGTGCCGATTGGCATGAACGCGGAGACGCGTTGTGGGGGAACGGTAGGAGGACTAGACCACTGAGGTCAATGGTTCGGACCAATTTTGATCGCGGGGAGCATCGCGCGCGGTGCGGGAGGCGATCACTCGACTGTGTTGTAATGAACGACCGTTAACAAGTGACTTGCTCTGCCGGATCGGGCATACTCCAAGCGCCGCAGCCGCTGGTCAGCGGCTTCCGTGACCCGGGAGAGGACCCTCGGCTGTGGCCAGTGAGACCCGGTGGCGTCACCCCACCCCGGTGCGTCCGCCGCAGTGCCCGACAGGGAGGAGAGCGTCGCCATGCCCGACCGCGCCCCGCAGCCGGTGGACCGTCAACTGCCCACGGACGAGGCCCGGGACCTGATCTCGCTCGTCCGCGAGATCGCCCAGCGGGAGATCGCTCCGCACGCGGCCGAGGAGGAGGACGCCGGCCGGTTCCCGCGTGCACTCTTCACCCTGCTCTCGGAGTCGGGTCTGCTCGGCCTGCCGTACGACTCCGAGCACGGCGGTGGCGACCAGCCCTACGAGGTGTACCTCCAGGTCCTCGAAGAACTCGCCGCGGTCCGGCTCACGGTGGGCCTGGGCGTCAGCGTCCACTCTCTGGCCTGTCACGCGCTCGCCCACTTCGGCACCAAGGAACAGCAGGTCGAGTACCTGCCCGCGATGCTCGGCGGCGGTCTGCTCGGCGCGTACGGTCTCTCCGAGCCGTCCTCGGGCTCGGACGCGGCGTCCCTGCGGACGAGGGCCGTGCGCGACGGTGACAACTGGGTGATCACCGGCACCAAGGCCTGGACCACGCACGGCGGGATCGCCGACTTCTACACGGTCATGGCGCGCACCGGCGCCGAGGGCGCCCGTGGCATCACGGCCTTCCTGGTTCCCGGCGACGCCGAGGGGCTCAGCGCCGCCGCGCCCGAGAAGAAGATGGGCATGAAGGGCTCACCCACCGCGCAGGTCCACTTCGACGGGGTGAGGATCTCCGACGCCCGCCGCATCGGCGACGAGGGCCAGGGTTTCGCCATCGCCCTGTCCGCGCTCGACTCCGGACGGCTCGGCATCGCCGCCTGCGCGATCGGCCTCGCCCAGGCGGCGCTCGACGAGGCGGTCGTGTACGCCACCGGGCGGCAGCAGTTCGGCCGGCCGATCGCGGACTTCCAGGGGCTGCGCTTCATGCTGGCGGACATGGCGACGCAGATCGAGGCGGGCCGGGCGCTCTATCTGGCGGCGGCCCGGCTGCGCGACGCCGGCCTGCCGTTCTCGAAGCAGGCGGCCATGGCCAAGCTGCACTGCACCGACACCGCCATGAAGGTCACCACGGACGCCGTCCAGGTCCTCGGCGGGTACGGCTACACGGCGGACTTCCCGGCCGAGCGGTACATGCGCGAGGCCAAGGTGCTCCAGATCGTCGAGGGCACCAATCAGATCCAGCGGATCGTCATCGCCCGTCACCTCGCGGGTCCGGAGTCGCGCTGAGCGGATCACGCGGAGCGCCGAACGGGTCGCCTCCGCCCGGCGCTCGGGTGCCGAACGGGTCCGCGAGCCGGGAGAACTGGCCGAGTCCGCCCGAGGGCGTCGCCAGCCGGACCCACTCCGGGTCGCGGCGCCCCGGCAGTGTGCGGCCCCGTTCCGCCCAGATGCGCAGGAGGGCGCTGTAGATGGGCGGGTCCTGGGGCTGGGGGAGACGCCGGGGAACCGATTCTCCCTGCGGTGGGACGAAGAGGTGACGGTGACGCCCGGTCGTGGAAGAGGAGGGGGTCATACCCGGGCAACGCGGATGCGGGCGGGCCGGTCACCCCTCCCCGGAATCGGGTATGTGTCCACGGCGACCACGTACGGGGGTACCGGTGAGGGCGCCCCGGACTGTGCTCGCCGGGGTGTACGGCGTGCCGTCCGCGCAGGGTGGTACGGCGGGCCCGGCCTTCGCCCCGGTCTCGCTCCGCGACGTCACGAGCGCTGCCCCGGCGTGCCCGGGCACACCGATCCCGCACCACGGCAGTCCGCGCGCCATGGTGCAGGGCAGTCACTCGGAAGAGGAGGGCTGAACGGCCCTCGCGCCGGCCGTCGGGCCGGCTCTGGTGCTCAGGCGGCCTGGCGGTGGTCCACCTGGCGGCGCATCGCCGGCATCCGGATCGGTCGCGAGCCGGGGCCGCCGACGTGCGAGAAGGGCTGCGTCCGCCAGTCGAGCCCCTGAGGGAGCGTCAACAGGAGGGCCGTGTCCTGCTCCTGGAGCTCCGCGGACTCGTCGGCGGACCGGGCCTCGGTGGCCGCGCGGCCCGTACCGGCGCAGACCGTGAGCCCGAACGGGTTCCACGGCGAGGCGCACAGCGCGTGTTCCGGCAGGACCTCCTCGTCCGCGAGGAGCGCGATGGGCTGCGCGCAGTCCGGGCAGATCACCCGGTACATCTCGCAGGTGTCGTACGCGTCGAACTCGTCGTCCGGTTCGACACCCTCCGGCTCGGGCTCGACGACCGGCTGCTGGCGCTTGGGCGCGGTACGACCAGGGCGCTTAAGACTGTGCATGGATTACTCCCCCTCGGGCTGGGCCGTGAAGGCATCTGCGGCCTCGACCACAGCAAGCACTTCCCGCCCCGTCTCGGCGGTAATCACGAGAACATCACGAAGCCTGTTCGGGTACTGTGGCGTTCGTCACATGCCAATCGCAGGTGCCCGGGGAGCCGGGCTCATCACCCCAGCGGCTCACAGAGAGCTCTCAGCCGCATCACGAACCGGGTATGACCTGCGCCGCTCAGGTATCCGAGGAGATCAACCGCCCTGTAGGTTCTTGCGCCATGGAGGAGCTGGACCGACAGATCGTGCAGCTGCTCGTCGAGGACGGGCGGATGAGTTACACCGACCTGGGCAAGGCCACGGGCCTGTCCACGTCCGCCGTGCACCAGCGGGTGCGCCGGCTCGAGCAGCGCGGCGTCATCCGCGGGTACGCCGCGGTCGTCGACCCGGAGGCCGTCGGGCTGCCGCTGACCGCGTTCATCTCGGTGAAACCGTTCGACCCCAGCGCCCCCGACGACATCGCCGAACGGCTCGCCGGCGTTCCGGAGATCGAGGCGTGCCACAGTGTCGCGGGCGACGAGAACTACATCCTCAAGGTCCGCGTGGCCACCCCGCACGAACTGGAGGAACTGCTGGCACGGCTGCGGACGCTGGCGGGGGTGTCGACGCGCACGACCGTCGTCCTGTCGACACCGTACGAGGCGCGGCCGCCGCGTATCTGAGGAGCACCGCCGACGGCTTCGAGGGGCGCGTGCGCGGACGTCGGGTGAGCGCGTGCGCGGACGTCGGGTGAGCGCGTGCGCCAGCTCTCGGCTGCCCCGTGCGCAGCTCTCGGACGCCTCGTGCGCAGCTCTCGGCTGCCCCGTGCGCCAGGCGGTGCGCCCCAGGCGCGAGACTGTTCCCCATGAGTGAGAGCACCGCTTCGCCGGACACCGTGCTGCTGCGTGGTGGAGAAGTCCACAGTCCCGCCGACCCGTTCGCCACCGCGATGGTCGTGGAACGCGGGCAGATCGCCTGGGTCGGCTCCGAGGGAGCGGCCGACGCCTTCGCGGAGGGCGTCGACGAGGTGATCGACCTCGACGGCGCTCTGGTCACTCCGGCGTTCACCGACGCACATGTGCACACCACCGCCACCGGGCTCGCGCTGACCGGGCTCGACCTGTCCGGCGCGCCCTCACTGGAGGCGGCGCTCACCCTCGTAGGCGAGTTCGCGGCCGATCGCCCCGGCGACCGGGTGCTCCTCGGTCATGGCTGGGACGCGTCCCGCTGGCCGGGGGGAAGGCCCCCGGCGCGCGCCGAGCTGGACGCGGCGACCGGTGGGCGCCCGCTGTACCTCTCGCGGATCGACGTGCACTCGGCGGTCGTCACGACGGCGCTGCTCGACCTCGTCCCCGGCGGCACCGCCTTCGCGGACGCACCGCTCACCGGGGCCGACCACCACGCCGTGCGCGCCACCGCGCTGGGCGCCGTCGGTCCGGCCCAGCGCGCCGAGGCCCAACGGGCGGCGCTCGCCCACGCCGTCTCGCTCGGCATCGGCTCCCTCCACGAGTGCGCGGGCCCGGAGATCTCCTCCGAGGACGACTTCACGGGGCTGCTGCGACTGGCCGCCGAGGTGCCGGGGCCCCGAGTGGTCGGTTACTGGGCGGAACGGGACGTCGAGAAGGCGCGCGCCCTCGGTGCCGTCGGCGCCGCGGGTGATCTCTTCGTCGACGGGGCGCTCGGCTCGCACACGGCGTGCCTGCACGAGCGGTACGCCGACGCCGGCCACACCGGCACCGCTTACCTGGACGCCGGGGACGTGGCCGCCCACGTCGTCGCGTGCACCGAGGCCGGCCTGCAGGCGGGCTTCCACGCCATCGGGGACGCCGCGGTGACCGCCGTCGTCGAGGGCGTACGGGCCGCCGCCGAGAAGGTCGGCCTCGCCCGCGTCCGCGCCGCCCGGCACCGTGTCGAGCACGCCGAGATGCTCACCCCCGACACCGTCGCGGCCTTCGCCGAACTCGGCCTCACCGCCTCGGTGCAGCCCGCCTTCGACGCGCTGTGGGGCGGGGAGGGCGGCATGTACGCGCAGCGCCTGGGCGACCGACGGGCGCGTACGCTCAACCCGTTCGCGGCCCTGCTGCGCGCCGGCGTCCCCCTCGCCTTCGGCTCCGACAGCCCGGTCACCCCGCTCGACCCGTGGGGCACGGTCCGCGCGGCGGCCTTCCACCGTACGCCGGAGCACCGGGTGTCCGTACGCGCCGCGTTCACGGCGCACACGCGGGGCGGCTGGCGGGCCGTCGGACGGGACGACGCGGGCGTACTGGTCCCGGGGGCGCCGGCCGACTACGCCGTCTGGCGCACCGGCGAACTCGTCGTGCAGGCCCCCGACGACCGGGTCGCCCGCTGGTCCACCGACCCCCGCTCCGGTACTCCCGGACTGCCCGACCTGAGCCCCGGCAGGGCCCTGCCCGTCTGCCTGCGCACGGTCGTGGGCGGACGGACGGTGTTCGTACGGCCGGGCGAGTGATCTCCCGGGGTGGCGCGGCCCCCGATCGGGGCCCGCCGCCCTGTCACGCCACCTGGGTGCCCTCCGCGCTGACCTGGGGCTTCAGTGAAACGCCGCAGGTCGAACGGCTGTTGACAGCCGACGGCGGGGGGCGGGTAGGTTCGGCCGGGTCCACCACCGGACGTCCGACCGGGGAACTTCCGCTCGGTCGTCGGGGCGCCGCTGGGTCAGGGGTGGTGTGCCGCACCGGCGCACCGTCACCGGGAACCAGGCCCAGCGCGGTCCGCTCCGGCGAGGAAGGTTCAGTGAAATGGGGGTCCCTCCCTGCTCCGCGGGTCCCTCCTGCTCGAGTGAAGACGAGAGCGGGAGAGACACCGAGAGCCTGGGGGACTGGTGTGACCCGGGTGGGGGCCCGGACGCTCAGTAGACAACGGCTTTCGGTCGACCCGCAGCCAGCGGGCCCCAGGTCGGCCCGAAGGGCGCCGGGCCCCGATCCGCAGCGGGCGCTCACCCGGACCGGCCCCGCATCCGGCTCACGTCCCCGGCGCGCAATCCGGAGCAGGACGGCGCATCCTGGACAGCACGCAGGAGACGCGAGGAACGGTCTCACCCTGCATCCTGTGCGATCGACACCCTCTACCCACGTGCCGACGCGTCGGCGCAGGCCGGGGACACTAAGGTGGACCCCTGCGTACGGACATGAAGGGGCAGGCAGTGAACGACGGCGACGGGACCCTCGCGGCAGGAGCCCAGGAGAGGCAGTTCGGTCCCCTCGGCACGGCCTTGGTGATCATCCCGACCTACAACGAGGCGGAGAACATCAAGGCGATCGTCGGCCGGGTGAGGAAGGCCGTCCCCGAGGCGCATGTTCTCGTGGCCGACGACAACAGCCCCGACGGCACGGGCAAGCTCGCGGACGAGCTGGCCGCCGAGGACGAGTGCGTTCAGGTGCTCCACCGCAAGGGCAAGGAGGGGCTCGGCGCCGCCTATCTCGCGGGGTTCCGCTGGGGCATCGAGCACGGCTACGGCGTACTGATCGAGATGGACGCCGACGGTTCCCACCAGCCCGAGGAACTGCCCCGGCTGCTCACCGCGCTCAAGGGCGCCGACCTGGTCCTCGGTTCCCGCTGGGTGCCCGGCGGGCGCGTGGTGAACTGGCCCAAGTCCCGCGAGTACATCTCCCGTGGCGGCAGCCTCTACTCGCGGCTCGCCCTCGACCTGCCCCTGCGTGACATCACCGGCGGCTACCGGGCCTTCCGCCGGGAGACGCTCGAAGGTCTCGGTCTCGACGAGGTCGCCTCCCAGGGCTACTGCTTCCAGGTCGACCTGGCCCGCCGGGCGATCAAGGCGGGGTACCACGTCGTGGAGGTGCCCATCACCTTCGTCGAGCGGGAGCTCGGTGACTCCAAGATGAGCCGCGACATTCTGGTGGAGGCCCTGTGGCGGGTCACGGCATGGGGTGTGGGGGAGCGCGTGGGCAAGGTGCTGGGGCGCGGGGGCCGACCGTCGTAGGTCCGGTCCCCGGACCTGGGTGCTTCAGGGCGCGGTCCGACCAGCCCCTTATCCCGCACTGAGCCCGGTACAGGCACACTGGAACCATGACGACTGGCGCTCAGAGTCCCCCGTACCCGGCCCGGCCGCGGCGGTCCCGGCTCCGTACGTTCCTGCCGCTGGGCATCGCCGCGTGGCTGGTGCTGGAGATCTGGCTGCTGACGATGGTCGCCGGGGCGGCCGGCGGTCTCACGGTCTTTCTTCTGCTGGTCGCCGGCTTCGTCCTCGGCTCCGTGGTGGTCAAGCGAGCCGGGCGGCGGGCGTTCCGCAAGCTGACCGAGACGGTGCAACAGCAGCAGCGTGGTGAGGTTCCCGCAGGCGGAGGCGGCAGTGAGGGCAACGGCTTTCTCATGCTGGGCGGGTTGCTGTTGATGCTGCCCGGGCTGGTGTCCGATGCCGTGGGTCTGCTGCTGCTGATCCCGCCGCTCCAGAAGGTCCTGGGGCGGTACGCCGAGCGGACCTTCGAGCGCAAGATCCGTGAAGCCGAGGCGGGGAGCCTTGGCGGCGCCTTCCAGCAGGCCCGCATGCACCGGCCGGACGGCAAGGTGGTCCAGGGCGAGGTGATCAGGAACGACGCCGGTGATACTCCGCAGGATCCGCGGCCGCCGCTGAACCGTTGAGCTCCTTCGCCCCCTGCGTCCCGTGGCGGCGGCGTGGGGACTGTGCCTCGCCCGTGATCCGTGGGCCCTCTCGGGGCTCCGCTCCAGACCCCGTTTCTGGGGTCGGCCCCTGGGGTCCGGGCGCGGAGCCCAGGGGGCAGAGGCACGATCGCGCGCACCCGTAGACGTACCCGCACACGGACGTACCCGCACACGGCGAAGACCGCGAGGCCCCGTACCACACGTACGGTGCCCGCGGTCTTCGGTTGCGCTGTGTATGCCGCCCAACCCCCGGAGGGACTACGCGGACTTGCGGCTGTCCCGCGGATGTACGGCGATGTTCATCGCACCGGAGCGCAGAACGGCCAGGCGCTCCTCGAGGACCTCTTCGAGTTCCTCACGGGTACGCCGCTCCATCAGCATGTCCCAGTGCGTACGCGCGGGCTTGGCCTTCTTTTCCTCAGGGCCCTCGCCATCCACGAGAAGTGCCTGGGCCCCGCAGACCTTGCACTCCCACTCCGGCGGGATCTCCGCCTCGACCGAGAAGGGCATCTCGAATCGGTGCCCCTTCTCGCATGCGTACTCCACGGCCTGGCGCGGGGCCAGGTCGATGCCGCGGTCCGTCTCGTAGCTGGTCACCACGAGGCGCGTGCCGCGAAGAGCTCGCTCACTCATGAATCGTGCCTCCCGGGCTTGTCGCCCACAGGACAGGTGTCGCTGTCGTCGTCATCCGGTCAACGTCCGGTCGGCGGTAAAGATTCCCGTCCCGTGTCCCGTTCCGGGTCATGCGTCGCCGTCGTAGCCGCAGCCTTGTCAACCAATGCAGTACCCACCGGCGCCCGGTTTGTCACATCTGGCAGCAGATGTCACCTAGCGTTTCGGCATCATTGACGCGCAGTAACGGTACGCCTGGCAGGCCAAACGCGTACACTACAGCCCTTTCGCTCCGGGTGCTAAATCCTCTCCGGTACCGGATTGCCCGCGGCAGTGATCGCCTGGCGCACCGGAACCCGTGCGAGCAGGGCGAATCCCAGGACGAAGAAGGCCACGAGCGAGATGATCGCGTCCCGATAACTTCCGGTCAGCTGGTAGGTGACACCGAACAGCAACGGGCCCAGCCAGCTCATGCCGCGATCGCTCATCTCGTACGCCGAGAAGTACTCGGCCTCCTTCCCGGGCGGGACGAGATGGGAGAAGAGCGAGCGGGAGAGGGCCTGACTGCCGCCGAGGACGAGGCCGATCCCGGCCGCGAGGACGAAGAACCAGGCCGGTGCCCCCGCCGGCAGGAAGTAGCCGGCGGCCAGCGTCAGCGTCCACGCCACCAGCGAGCCCATGATCGTGCGCTTGGCGCCGTACATCCGCGCCAGCCGCCCCATGCCGAGCGCACCCGCCACCGCGAGCACCTGAACCAGCAGCACCGCCCCGATGAGCGTCGACTGCCCGAGGCCCAACTCCTCGGAGCCGTACACCGAGGCCTGGGAGATCACCGTCTGGACGCCGTCGTTGTACACGAGGTACGCGAGGAGGAAAGCCAGAGTCAGCGGGTGGCGGCGCATGTCCCGTACGGTCGCCGCGAGTTGGCGCAGGCCGGGGACCGCGGCCCGGCCCTCCGGAGCCCGGCGGTCGCGCAGCCGCCGCAGCGGTACGAGCGTGAAGGCGCCCCACCACAGGCCGGCCGAGGCGAGGCAGATGCGGACCGCTGTGCTCTCCGACACACCGAAGCTGTCATGGGCGGTGAACAGCACCAGGTTCAGTACCAGGACCAGCGAGCCCGCCGCGTACCCGAAGGCCCAGCCGCGGGAGGAGACCGCGTCGCGCTCCTCGGGGGGCGCGATCTGCGGCAGGTAGGAGTTGTACAGCATCATCGCGACCGACTGCGCGGCGTTGGCGACGACGAGCAGGAGGCCGCCGAGAAGGTAGCGGTCGCCGCCGAGGAAGAACATGCCCGCCGTCGCGGCCGCCCCCACGTAGGCCGCCGCCGCGAGCAGCGGTTTCTTGCGGCCCGTCCGGTCGGCGGCCGCGCCCACCAGGGGCATCACCACCACGGCGAGGATCACCGACAAGGACACCGAGTACGCGAAGAAGGAGCCCGCGCGGACCGGTATGCCCAGCGGGTGGACGTAACCGTCCGCGTCCGCCGCCGTCTCGGCGACCGAGGTGAGGTAGGGGCCCAGGAACACGGTCAGCACACTCGTCGAATAGACGGAGCACGCCCAGTCGTAGAAGTACCAGCCGCGCTGTTCGCGCCGGCGGCCGGCGGCCTCGTCGGCCGAGTCCGTCCGCACGGTGTCGGTGCCCACCCGTGCTCCTCGCTTCCCCGTGAACGGGCCGCGCGAGGGCCGAAGCGGTGTCAGACCCAGGTCCCCCGGTCCTCCAGAACCTTGCGCAGCGTGTCGATGTGATCGGTCATGATGCCATCCACACCGAGGTCGAGGAGCCGGTGCATGCGTTGCGGTTCGTTCACGGTCCACACATGGACGTGCAGCCCGCGCGCGTGGGCGGCCTGTACGAAGCGGTGGTCGACCACGGGGACGCCCGACTGCGACTCGGGCACCTGAGCGGCGACCGCCGAGGCACGCAGGGCGGCCGGCATGCCCCACGAGCGCAGCCGGAGCGCCAGGACGCCCCGGGTGCCGTACGAGGTGGCCAGGCGCGGACCGGCCAGGCGCTGGGCGCGGGCGACGCGCGCCTCCGAGAAGGACCCGACGCAGACGCGGTCCCAGGAACCCGTGCGGGAGATCAGGTTCAGCAGCGGGTGGAGCGTCGGTTCCGCCTTCATGTCGACGTTCCAGCGCACCTCGGGGAACGTCTCGAGCAGTTCCTCGAAGAGGGGTACCGGTTCGACGCCCGCCACGCGCGCGTGGCTCACGTCCTTCCACGGGAGGTCCGCGATACGGCCGGCGCCGTCGGTCACCCGGTCCAGGGTCGCGTCGTGGAAGGCGACGAGCCGGCCGTCGGCCGTGGCGTGGACGTCGGTCTCGAGGTACCGGTAGCCCGCCTCGACCGCGCGCCGGAACTGGGCCACGGTGTTCTCCAGCCCGTCCGCAGCCCCGCCCCGGTGGGCGAAGGCGAGGGGACCGGGGTGGTCGAGGTACGGGTGGCGGATCGAGGTGGTCACCTGGGAAGTATCGCTCGCTCGGGTGGACCGGCGGCAACGACCGTGCTGACGGTTGTCGTGGGGACGGCGAACACACGCAGGAACAGCTGGGTCAGCGGGCCGATGGACAGCGCGTACAGGACTGTGCCGACGCCCACCGTGCCCCCGAGGGCGAAACCGGTCGCCACGACCGCCACCTCGATCGCCGTGCGGATCCGGCCGATCGAGCCTCCGGTGCGCTGGTGCAGGCCCGTCATCAGGCCGTCGCGCGGGCCGGGCCCGAAGCGGGCCGCGATGTAGAGACCGGTCGCCACGCCGTTCAGGAGGACGCCGGCGACGAGCACGGGAACCCGTACGGCGAGGGTGCGCACGTCGGGCACCACCCCGAGGGCGGCGTCCATCGCGAGGCCGATCACGAGGACGTTGGAGACCGTGCCGAGTCCCGGCCGCTGGCGCAGCGGGATCCACAGCAGCAGGACGACGGCCCCCACGACGATCACCGTCACGCCGATCGTCAGCCCGGTGAGTTCGGAGAGCCCCTCGTCCAGCACGATCCAGGGCGCCAGGCCGAGGCCCGCCTCCACGAGGAGCGCCATGCTCGCGCCGTACAGCGCGAGACCGGCGTACAGCTGGACCAACCGTCGCCCGAGGCGGCGCTGCGCGGATGGGGCACTGGACGGGTCGCTGGACAAGACGTTCCCCCTTGAGGTGGTGGCGGTGGCCTGACACATGACACCCTGTGGCTCGGCAGGACATGCCATCCATGGCCAATTCGGGGAAGGTGGACTGGAAATCATGGCCCAGTGGACTTCGGCGGTGGGCGCGGCCCAGCTCGCGCGGCTGCTCACCTCCCAGCAGGAGCGCCCCGCGGGCCCGGGCACCCGCCGTCCGCCCGCCTATCGCGCGCTCGCCGACGGCATCCGGCTGCTGGTGCTGGAGGGCCGTGTGCCGGTCGCGGCCCGGCTGCCCGCGGAGCGTGAGCTCGCGCTGTCCCTCTCCGTCAGCCGTACGACGGTCGCGGCGGCCTACGAGGCCCTGCGCACCGAGGGTTTCCTGGAGTCCCGCCGGGGAGCGGGCAGCTGGACCGCCGTGCCGGCCGGGAACCCCGTCCCCGCGCGCGGTCTTGAACCGCTGCCGCCCGAGGCGCTCGGCTCGATGATCGACCTGGGCTGTGCGGCCCTGCCCGCTCCCGAACCCTGGCTCACCCAGGCCGTGCAGGGCGCCCTGCAGGAACTGCCGCCCTACGCCCACACGCACGGCGACTACCCGGCCGGGCTGCCCGCGCTGCGCGCGATGATCGCCGAGCGCTACACCGCGCGCGGGATCCCCACCATGCCCGAGCAGATCATGGTCACCACCGGAGCGATGGGTGCCATGGACGCGATCTGTCACCTCTTCGCCGGGCGGGGCGAGCGCATCGCCGTGGAGTCGCCCTCCTACGCCAACATCCTCCAGTTGATGCGCGAGGCCGGCGCCCGGCTGGTGCCCGTCGCCATGGCCGAGGGGCTCCGCGGATGGGACCTGGACCGCTGGCGGCAGGTGCTGAGGGACGCGGCGCCCCGGCTCGCCTACGTGGTCGCCGACTTCCACAACCCCACGGGCGCGCTCGCCGACGAGGACCAGCGGCGACGGCTCGTGGACGCGGCCCGGGCCGCGGGAACCGTGCTCGTCGTCGACGAGACGATGAGCGAGCTGCGCCTCGACCCGGAGCTCGACGACGCGGCGATGCCCCGGCGGGTCTGCGGCTTCGATCCGGCCGGTTCGACCGTGATCACGGTCGGCTCGGCGAGCAAGGCGTTCTGGGCGGGCATGCGCATCGGCTGGGTGCGTGCCGCGCCCGACGTGATCCGCAGCCTCGTCGCCGCCCGCGCCTACGCCGATCTCGGCACGCCCGTGCTGGAGCAGCTGGCTGTGAACTGGCTGATGAGCACGGGAGGCTGGGAGCAGGCCGTGGACATCCGGCGCGGTCAGGCACGCGAGATGCGGGACGCGCTCGTCACCGCCGTGCGCCGGGAACTGCCCGACTGGGAGTTCGAGGTGCCGCGGGGAGGGCTCACCCTGTGGGTGCGCACCGGCGGTCTGTCGGGCTCGCGGCTCGCCGAGGCCGGGGAGCGGGTCGGCGTGCGTGTGCCGTCGGGGCCGCGGTTCGGGGTCGACGGGGCCTTCGAGGGGTATGTGCGCCTTCCGTTCACCGTGGTCGGTGCGGTGGCGGACGAGGCTGCCGTGCGTCTCGCGGCGGCGGCGCGACTGGTGGAGACGGGGGCGGGCGGGGGCACGGAGGCGCCGCGTACGTTCGTGGCCTGACCCTGGCGCGGTCAGCCCTCGGCCACCGCGGCCTTGGCCGGGACGACGCCCTTGTCGCCCTCGTTGTCGACTGCCTTGTCGATTGCCTTGTCGGCGGCCTTGTCCAGCCGTACCGTCGCGGACTCCACCGGCGCGGCCCCGGCCCCGGACGGCACCCCGTCGGTCTGCCCCGGCACCCCGTCGGTCTGCGTGGGCACCTCGTCCGCCAAGTCGGTCCGGGCCGGCAGCAGGTCCAGCACCGCCTGACGGTGGCTCTCGGCCGTTGCGTCGTCGTACGGATCCGGGGTGGCCGGCACCTGGAGCCGGTGGACCGGGCCCGCGCCCAGACGTGCGTACCCGCGGCCGGGCGGGATGTCCGTGGTGGGCGTGGTGCGTGGGCGCGCGCCGAGGACGTCCTGCAGTTGCTCCGGTGAGGCGGGGCCGAGCAGCACACGCGCGCGCGTGTGCTGCCGTACCGCTTCCGAGAGGGTGTCCAGACCGTCGAACTGTTCGGCGACGACGACCGTCACGTTCGCCGGGCGGCCGTGGCGCAGTGGCACCTGCAGCAGGGACTGCGGATCCGGGCCTCCGTCGGCCGCGGCCACGTGGCCCAGGGCGCTCGGGCGGTCCAGCAGGATCCACAGGGGGCGCTTGGTGTCCTCGGGCGGGGGGTGGCCCGCCTGGCGTGCGCGGTTCGCCGCGATCAGCCGGCGCTCCGTCTCGTGAGCCGCCCATTCCAGGCCGGCCAGCGCCCCGGCGAGGCCGCACTCGACGGCCAGCACACCGTCCCTGCCGGTCAGGCACGCCCACTCGTCGGTGCCGCTGCCCTCGACGATCAGGACGTCGCCGTACTGCAGGGCCTGGAGGGCGAGGGAGCGCAGGAGTGTCGTCGTCCCGCTGCCGGGACCGCCCACCGCCAGCAGATGCGGCTCGGTGGAGCGGGTGCCCGTGCGCCAGACGACCGGAGGGACGTCGCGCCGTTCGTCGCCGTGTTCCACGGGCAGGGTGCGCTGGACGTGCGTCGCGTCGGTGAAGCCGAGAACCACTTCGCCCGGTGCCGTGACGAAGCGCTGGGCGGTGATGTCGGTGGGAAGTGGCGCCAGCACCGTGACCGTGAGCTGGTTGCCCTCTTCGAACCAGTCGAACAGGTACTCGCGGCCGCGGCCCGACTTGGAGTGCACCACCCGCTCGATCCGCGCACGGGACTCGGCCTCGCCGTCCGTGAAGTACGCCGGGTAGTGGATCTCCAGCCGCTGGACGCGCCCGGAGTCGTCGAAGCCGTACTCCGGGATGGCCTTCTGCCAGTCGCCGCCGTGGCTGTACAGGGGGTCGGGGTCGTCGGCGGCCGTGAAGTACGGCACGAGGGCCTCGTACAACGCCTGGAGGCGCTGCTTCTGTGCCTCGTCCGGGCCCGTGGGTGCCGCCGCGCCCGCACGGCCGTGCCAGGCTGCCGCCGCCATCAGCGCGATGGCGGCGAGCAGCGGTCCGTACGGCAGCAAGGCGACCACCACCACCAGCGACGCCCCCACGAGGAACAACGAGGCCCGTTGGTCCTTCGGGGTGCCGGCCCACCTGCGTCGCCCGGCGGCCGCCAGGCGACGCATTCCACGGGTGATCGTGATCAGTGGGTGGAGGACGTCGGTGGCACCGTCGGCCGCCGTCCGGGCCAGCTCCCGGCTTCGGGCGAGGTGCGCACTGCCGTTGCTCAGGATGCGGGGCAGGGGGCGGCGGGCCACGTCGGTCTCCTCTTGGTGCGTACGGGGCGGCGGGAGGGGGATCAGAACTTGATGCCTCCTAGGAGGCTCGCGAGGCTCTCGCCGCCCGCCTCGATGCTCGGCGCGATGCCCGTGCTGGCGAGGTAGAAGCCGAACAGCGTGGCCACGATGGCGTGCGAGGCCTTGAGGTTGTCCTTCCGGAAGTAGAGGAAGACGATGACGCCGAGCAGGACGACGCCTGAGATGGACAGAATCATGTGTGCTCTCCTGGTCGAGGGGGACAGTCACCATGAGTTCTTCCAGGGTCACAAAATGTATCTATACGATAAAAGGGGTAAATGGGTTGTCCGGGGGATTTTTCGCCCGAACGGCGGAGTCGGCGCCGGGCTGACCGGGCCATCAGGTCCCGCCTGACGGGGGCTGCTGTGAACTTTGCCTCGGGCGGCTCCGGTCATGTGCGCGCGAAGGCCAGTACTCTGGCGATTCACCCGTACGGCGGCACCTGTTCGCCGCCGTACGCGCCCTGAAGCTGTCCCTGGAGCCCTCCCGGGCTCGTACGCGCTCGCTGTGAGAGGCGGTCCGACCCATGAGTGAAGCCCCCGACCCCGAGGTCGTGGAGCTCGCGACGAAGATCTTCGACCTGGCGCGCCGGGGCGAGACCGAGGCGCTCGTGGCGTACGTAGACGCGGGCGTTCCGGCCAACCTCACCAATGACCGCGGCGACTCGCTCGTGATGCTCGCCGCCTACCACGGTCACGCCGAGGCGGTGCGCGCCCTCCTGGAGCGCGGCGCCGAGGCCGACCACGTCAACGACCGAGGCCAGACACCGCTCGCGGGGGCGGTTTTCAAGGGCGAGGAAGCGGTCATCCAGGTCCTCCTGGAAGGCGGCGCCGACACGCTCGCGGGCACGCCCTCGGCCGTCGACACCGCCCGGATGTTCGGCAGGACACACCTGCTCGAACTCTTCGGCGCACACTGATCCGACTGTTCTGACCAGGTAGAACACGGAAGACGGGGGAGGCGGTACGGGGCCGCCGGAAATTTCGGTCGCGGCAGGCAGAACGGTCGAGTCATCATGACCTCGTGATTCACGGACACGATGGCTGGGCAGGTGTTGCCGCACCGCGTGGGCCGTGATGCGGTCCGCATGGGCCACCGACGAGAGGCAGAGGAAGATGGTCTTCAGCAAGCAAGAGACGGCGGGCGCTCCGACGTGTTGTCACGCGGCCAGGTAACGCGGATTCCCGGTTGCGTCGACGCTTGATGTGAGGCTGTTTCCCATGTTCGAACCGGTCATAGCGCCCAGCGGTACGCTGCTCGGCCTGCTCCAGCGGGGCCGCGGCGACGGTACGTTGCACGCGCTCACCGCCCCGCGGGCCGAAGCGCTCGCGGCGCTGAACCACTGTGTGCTGAGCGACCCCCGCCACGACTGGCAGGTGGAGAACCGCTCCCTGTACTACGCCCGTCTCTACCTCGATCTGAACGGCGAGCTGGACGAGATCGAGCGGCACCTCTTCGACGCCGAGGACGTGCTCGACACCTGCGAGTCACGCACCGGACTCGCCCTCGCGGTCCTCGGCCACCTCGCCTCCTACGGCAGGCGGGACGCGCTCGCCCTGTTGCGCAGGTACGCCGCCTCGGGCACCAACTGGACCTGGGCCCTCGACGAACTCGCCCTCAGGGACGACGACGCCGGTCTGCGTGCCCTTGCCGCACCCGTGCTGGCGCGCTTCGCCACCGATCCCGAGGGCGAGGCCGAACTCGCCGCCGCCGTCCGCGACGCCTTCGAACCACGGCCCTGGCGGCTGTGGGCCGAGGACTCCCGCGCATCGATCGCCACCCGCGTGCGCGCCGCCCAGGAAACCGGCTGCTTCGACCGATGGCAGCGCCAGATGCGGCCATCGGGCCCCCGTCCGGGATGGAGCGTGCAGGCGGTCTTCGAGTGGGCCCAGCAGGGCATCGAGCGCGGCGCCGTGCTCCATGTACCGGCCGCCCGTTGTCTCGCGGCCGTGGCAGGCCCCGAGGACCGCCCCGAGATCATCGAGGCGGCCCGCTCCGGCAGTGACGGCGCCCGCTGCACCGCACTGCGCTACCTCGCCGACAGCAACGATCCCGACGTCCTCGACCTGATCGAGGACGCGGTGGCCGACGGGTCCGCGGCCGTCGTGGACGCCGCCGTCGACGCCTTCGAGCGGATGCGCAGTCTCGCCGCCGTCGACCGCGCGCGGCGCTGGGTGCACCGGCCCGACGCGCTCGGCGCCGCCGCCGGACGCGCCCTCGCCTGCCGGGGCGGCACCCAGGACAGCGACCTGGTCCTCGGGGCCCTCCGCGAGGCCGTGCGCGGCGAAGGACCCGACGCTCCCACGTTGTGGACCCTCGTGGACGGCACCGGGCGGCTCGGCATCGTGTGCGCGGCGCCCGTGCTGCGCCACATCTACCGCGAGACCGCCTCCTCCCACCTCCGGGGCCGAGCCGCCCGCGCCCTCGCCGCGACCGATCCCTCCTTCCCGTCCGGCTTCGCCGTCGAGTGCCTGTGGGACTGCGAGGAGTCCACCCGCGAGATCGCCGCCCGGCACGCGGAGACCGGAGACGTACGCGTCGTCGAGCAGCTCCGCCGGCTCGCCGCCGACCCCGCCGAGGAGGCCGAGGTCCAGACAGCCGTACGCAGCCGGATCGGACCGGACACCCCCGCCGCGTGAAACCCAGCCATGTGAGGACAGGCTGGGTGCACCCTCGCCCCACCGACGACGAGCACGACCGCGTGAACGTTTGAACAACTGTATGAACGGCGGGTGACCTGGGGGAAAGGCGCGTGGAGCCGGAGGGGAGCGGTGCGTAACGCTCACGCGTCGTTCCCCGCCCGGAAAGATCCACGTTGACGCGGCCACGTCCAGCCCGAGGACAACACGGGTATGCGTGTCGTCATCGTGACCGAGTCCTTTCCCCCCGATGTGAACGGCGTGGCCCACTGCGCCCTGCAGACCGCTCGGCACCTCGCCGCGCGCGGTCACGCCCCGCTCGTCGTGGCCCCGGCCACCGCCGCGGGCACCGAGGCCGACGCCCTGGCGCCGTGCCCCGTCGTCCGCGTCCCCTCCCTACCGCTCCCGGGCTACCCCCAGGTCCGCGTCGCCCTCCCCAGCCGACGCGTCGCCGCGGCGATCACCGAGCACCGCGCCGACCTGGTCCACCTGGCCGGCCCCTTCGTCCTCGGCGTCCGCGGCATGGCCGCCGCCGCCCGGCTCGGCATCCCCGCCGTGGCCGTCTACCAGACCGACCTCGCGGGATACGCCCGCACCTACGTGCACGCGGGTGAGAATGCCGCCTGGCGGCGCATCCGCTCGGTGCACGCCGCCGCCGACCTCACCCTCGCCCCGTCCAGCGTGGCCCTGAACGACCTGGAGGCGCACGGAGTGCCCCGGGTCAAGCTGTGGGCGCGCGGCGTGGACACCCTCCGCTTCCGCCCCGACCACCGTGACGAGGTCCTGCGCCGCGAACTGGCGCCGAACGGCGAGGTGATCGTCGGTTACGTCGGCCGGCTCGCCCCGGAGAAGCAGGTGGAGCTGCTGGCCGGGGTGTGCGGCCTCGACGGCGTCCGGGTCGTCGTCGTGGGCGACGGACCCAGCGAGCCCGGCCTGCGCGATGCCCTGCCCGGCGCGGCCTTCCTGGGCCGTCGCACCGGCCACGACCTCGCCCGGATCTTCGCCTCGCTGGACGTCTTCGCGCACACCGGGCCCTTCGAGACCTTCTGCCAGACCGTCCAGGAGGCCATGGCGAGCGGCGTGCCCGTCGTCGCTCCGGCCGCCGGCGGCCCGCTGGACCTCGTGGCGCACGGGCGGACCGGCCTGCTGGTCCCGCCGCGTGACGCCGCCGCCGTACGGAACGCCGTGGAGGTCCTGGCAGCCGATCCCGTGCTGCGCGCCGGGTACGGCGCGGCGGGACGGGCGATGGTCGAGGACCGCACCTGGGAGGCCATCGGTGACGAACTGATCGGGCACTACGCCGACGTGCTGTCCGCACGGACGGTGGTGGCGGCATGAGTGAGTCGCTGCGCATCGTCCGGCTGGCGAATTTCGTCGCCCCGGCCTCGGGCGGCCTGCGCACCGCCCTGCGCGAACTGGGCAAGGGCTTCCAACGGGCCGGGCATGAACCCGTCCTCGTCGTGCCCGGCGAACGCCACACCGACCGCGAGACCGAGCAGGGGCGCGTCATCACCCTGCCCGGTCCGCTGCTGCCCGGCACCGGCGGCTACCGCGTCCTCGCGGACAAGCGGCGCGTGGCCGCGCTCCTGGAGTCGCTCGCACCGGACCGCCTGGAGGTCTCCGACCGCACCACCCTGCGGTGGACGGGCAAGTGGGCCCGCAGGGCCAGGGTCCCCGCCGTGATGGTCTCCCACGAGACCGCCGAGGGGGTGCTGCGGACCTGGGGCCTGTCCGAGGGGATGGCCCGTCGCGCCTCCGACGCCCTCAACGTCCGTACCGCCCACACCTACGCGAAGGTCGTGTGCACCACCGAGTTCGCCGAGCGCGAGTTCGTGCGGATCGGGGCGCGCAACGTCGTACGGGCCCCGCTGGGCGTCGACCTGGTGGGACGGCACCCCACGCTGCGGGACCCGGGGTTGCGGGCCCGGCACGCGGGCGCCGGGGACGTGCTGCTGGTGATGTGCTCCCGGCTGTCCGTCGAGAAGCGGCCCGGTACGGGGCTCGAAGCGCTGGAGGCGCTGCTGCGGCGCGGGCGGCGGGCCGTCCTGGTCGTCGCCGGGGACGGGCCGCTGCGCAGCCGCCTCGAACAGCGGGCGCGGGGGCTCCCTGTGACCTTCCTCGGGCACGTGGCCGACCGGGAGACGCTGGGCGCCCTGCAGGCCTCCGCCGACGTGTGCCTGGCTCCCGGGCCCGCGGAGACGTTCGGGCTGGCGGCGCTGGAGGCGATGGCCTGCGGCACGCCCGTGGTGGCCAGCGCCTCGTCCGCGCTCCCCGAGGTCGTCGGGCCGGCCGGGGCGACGGCCGCCGACAGCGGGGAGTCGTTCGCCGACGCCGTGGAGACGCTCCTGACGCGCCCGGAGCACGAGCGCCGGGAGGTGGCACGCGCGCGTGCCGAGTGTTTCGGGTGGACGACCGCGGTCGAGGCGTTCCTCGCGGCCCACGACGCCGCCGTGCGGTGGCCCCTTCGGGAGGGTGCCGACCCGGTCCGGGAGGGCGCGGGATGAGACCCCTGCGGTTCGTGGCCCTCGGCGACTCGCTGACCGAGGGCATCGGGGACCCCGTCGGGGCGAGCCGGCGCGGCTGGGCCGCGCTCCTCGCCGAGGGGCTCGGCCCGGACGTGGACTTCACCAACCTCGCGGTCAGTGGCTCGCAGACACGCGACGTCCTGGAGCGGCAGACCCCCGCCGCGCTGGCCCTGCGGCCGGACGTGGTCTCCGTCGTCATCGGCGTCAACGACACCCTGCGCTGCACCTTCGACATCCACGCCGTCGCCGCCCGCCTCGACGAGGTGTACGCGGCCTTCCGCGCCCAGGGCGCCGCCCTGCTCACCGCCTGTCTGCCCGACCCCGGGGCGATGCTCGGCCTGCCCGGCGCCCTGGCCCGCCCGCTCGCCCGGCGGCAGCGCGCGGTCAACGCCGTGGTCCACGCCCTGTCCGAGCGGTACGAGGCCGTTCATCTGCACGCGTCCGAGGGCGAGTGGCTGACGGACCGCGCCCTGTGGAGCGTGGACCGGCTCCACCCGGGGGAGCGCGGGCACCGGCAGCTCGCCCTCCGCTTCCACGCGACGCTCGCCGGGGCGGGCATCGCGAAAGGGGCCGCCCCGTCTCCCCATCCCGAGTTCCCCGAGCCCACCCGGTCGGCCGGCCTGTGGTGGCTGGCCACGAAGGGCACCGGCTGGGTCGCCCGGCGGTGCACCGACCTCCTGCCGCAGCTCCTCACCCTCGCCGCGGCCGAGATCCGCCACAAGGCCCGCGGCACCAGCGCCCGGCTGGACATCGGTGCCTCCCACGCGGTGGCCTCGGCGCTGGCCGCGCTGACGGTGGGGGAACGGCAGGGGGCGGCGTGACCGGGTACCTCAGCTCCGTCGGCGTGCCTCAGCCCCGCCGGCGTACGGCGACGAAGCGCACCGGTGTGCCCGGCGCCGCCTGGGCCGCCGTGGGCAGGTCCGCCGGGTGGACGACCGCGATCACCGGGTAGCCGCCGGTGGTCGGATGGTCGGCGAGGAACACGACCGGACGGCCGTCCGGCGGGACCTGCACGGCGCCCAGGACCATGCCCTCACTGGGGAGTTCGCCCGGGACCGCCCGCTCCAGCGCGGGCCCCTCCGTGCGCAGGCCGATGCGGTTGCTCGCGGTGGACACCGTGTACGCGCGCGTGGTGAACGCCCGGACGGCCGCCGCCGTGAACCAGTCGTCGCGCGGGCCCAGCGTCACGCGCAGGACGAGTTCGGTGGGCGGCGCCCGGTGCGGAACGACGTCCACACGCGCGTGCGCCGACGTCGGTGGCCCCAGAGGCAGCACCGTGCCGTCGGTCAGCGGAGCGGGGCCCAGCCCCGACAGCAGGTCCGTCGAGCGGCTGCCGAGCACCGGCTCCACGGCCACGCCACCGGAGACGGCGAGGTAGCTGCGTACTCCTGAGCGGGCGGGCCCGAGGTCGAGCAGTGCCCCTCCGGGGACCCGCAGTGCGGTGCCCCAGGCCGCCGGGCGCCCGTCCACGGTGATCGCGCACGGGGCGCCGCCGACGGCCACGGTGACCGTCGAACGCGGCCGTACGGCACACCCGTTGAGGGTGGTCTCCAGAACGGCCGCCTCCGGGGCGTTGCCCACGAGACGGTTGACCAGTGCGGCGGCGGGCGCGTCCAGCGCTCCCGAGCGCGGCACCCCGAGGTGGGCGTGGCCGGGCCGCCCCTGGTCCTGCACGGTGGTGAGGGCCCCGGCACGCACGACGGCGAGGGCACGGTCCGTCACGGCGCCCCCACCGGGACGAAGCGGACCCGTGTACCCGGTGACAGCAGAGCCGCCGGCACGCGCGCGTGGTCCCACAGCACCGCGTCCGTCGTACCGATCAGCTGCCAGCCGCCGGGGGAGGAGCGCGGGTACACGCCCGTGTACGGCCCCGCCAGGGCGACCGATCCCGCCGGCACGGCGGTCCGGGGCGTCGCCCGGCGCGGCACCTGGCGGGGCAGGCCCGTGAGGTAGCCGAAGCCCGGGGCGAACCCGCAGAACGCGACCCGGAACTCGGCCGCGGAGTGGGTGCGGACGACCTCGGCCTCGTCCATGTCCCAGTGCGCCGCGACCTCCGCCAGATCGGGTCCGTCGTACCGCACGGGGATCTCCACCACGTCCTCCGCGCGCGGGGGCACGGGCGGCACCTCCCAGGAGGCGAGCCGCTCGGCGAGGCGGGACGGGGCGTCCAGACCGTCCAGGAGGACCGTGCGGGCCGCCGGGACGATCTCGGCCACCGTCAGGTCACCCGCGGCACGGCGGCGCAGCAACTCGGCGTGCAGGGCCTGTGCCTCCTGACCCGTCCCCACCTCGATCAGGAGCGCGCGGTCCCCGACCGGAAGCGCCCTCATACGAACGCCTCCACGCGCACGCCGGCGGACTCCAGCGCGCCCCGGACCCGGCGGGCGAGCTCCACCGCGCCCGGAGTGTCGCCGTGCAGACACAGCGAGCGGGCGCGGACCATGACGCGCTCCCCGGAGCGGGACGTGACCACCCCGTCGCGCGCCAGGCCCACCGACCGCTCGACCACCGCGTCAGCGTCGGTGATCACGGCACCCTCCTGACCACGCGGCACCAGCGTGCCCTCGTCGGTGTACGCGCGGTCCGCGAACGCCTCGGTGACCACCGGCTGCCCGGCCTGCTCGGCCAGCTTGAGGAAGCGCGAGCCGGGCAGCCCCAGCACGGGCAGGGCGACGTCCGCGAGCCGGACGCCCTCGACCACCGCACCTGCCTGCTCCTCGTCGTGCACGACGCGGTTGTAGAGCGCGCCGTGCGGCTTCACGTACGCCACGCGCACGCCCGCCGCCCGCGCGAAGACCTCCAACGCACCGATCTGGTACGCCACTTCGGCTGCCAGCTCGCCGGGCGGAACGTCCATCGAGCGCCGCCCGAACCCGGCCAGGTCGCGGTACGAGACCTGCGCGCCGATCCGTACGCCGCGCTCGGCCGCCAGTTCGCACACCCGCCGCATGGTGGCCGCGTCCCCGGCGTGGAAGCCGCACGCGACGTTGGCACTGGTGACGGTGGACAGGAGCCCTTCGTCGTCGGTGAGCCGCCAGCGGCCGAAGCCCTCGCCGAGGTCGGCGTTCAGGTCGATCGAGGTCATGGGGTTCCGTTCTGACTCCGTGTGTCCGGCCTTGAGTATCAGGCCACGCGGTACTGATCAGGCCACGCGGTACTGCTCGTCGCGGGCGTCGGTGAGGAACATCTGGCCCGGCGCGTGGGTGAGGGCGAAGGGCGGACGCGAGGCCATCACCGCCGCCTGGGGCGTCACCCCGCAGGCCCAGAACACCGGGATGTCGCCCGGCTCGGCGTCCACCGGATCACCGAAGTCCGGGCGGGCCAGGTCCGCGATGCCCAGGCCCGACGCCTCGCCGCAGTGCACCGGGCTGCCGTGCACGGCCGGGAGCAGGCTGCTCTCGCGGATCGCGGTCGCCAGGTGCTCCGGTGGCACGGGCCGCATCGACACCACCATGGGGCCACGCAGCCGTCCCGCCGGGCGGCACTCGCGGCTGGTCACGTACATGGAGACGTTGCGGCCCTGGTCGATGTGGCGCATGGGGACGCCTGCCTTCGTCAGCGCCCACTCGAAGGTGAAGCTGCAGCCGATCAGGAACGACACCAGGTCGTCGCGCCACACGTCCACCACGTCCGTGGGTTCGGCAACGAGCTCACCGTGCTCCCACACGCGGTAGCGCGGCAGATCGGTGCGCAGGTCCGCGCCATCCGCCAGCGGAGTCGTCCAGGAACCGGCATCCGTGACGTCGAGCACCGGGCACGGCTTGGGGTTGCGCTGGCAGAACAGCAGCATGTCGTAGGCCCAGTCGGCGGGCACCGAGATCAGGTTCGCCTGGGTGTGCCCGGCGGCGACCCCGGCGGTGGGGCCCGACACGCCCGAGCGGAACCGGGCGCGCGCCTCGCCGGGGGTCCACGCGTGCGCGTGCTCGTCGACGAGGGTCAGGGGGCGGTCCTGCTCGGCGAGGGCGGTGGGGTGGCCCTGTTCGATCGGGGCCGTGGGGCGGTCCTGGGCTGTGGCGGTGCGGTTCACACGAGCTCCTTTCCGCGCGTCTCCGGAAGCCCGAGCAGCGCCAGTGCCGCCAGGCCGTAGCCGATCGCGCCGAAGACCAGCGCGCCGCCCACGCCCCAGCTGTCCGCCAGGAAGCCCACCGTGGTGGGGAAGACGGCGCCCACGGCGCGGCCGGTGTTGTACGTGAAGCCCTGCCCGGTACCGCGCACGGCCGACGGGTACAGCTCGCTCAGGAACGAGCCGAAGCCACTGAAGATCGCCGACATGCAGAACCCGAGCGGGAAACCGAGCACCAGGAGCAAGGTGTTGGCGCCGCTGGGGATGTTCGCGTACGCCAGGATGCACAGCGCCGACAGGACGGCGAAGAGCCAGATGTTGCGCCGGCGGCCCAGCCGGTCGGTGAGGTAGCCGCCCGTGAGGTAGCCGATGAAGGCCCCGGAGATCAGGAACGTCAGGTAGCCGCCGGTGCCGACGACGGACAGTTCGCGCTCGCTCTTCAGGTACGTGGGGACCCAGGTGGCCAGCGTGTAGTAACCGCCCTGGACACCGGTGGACAGCAGCACGGCGAAGACCGTGGTGCGCAGCAGCCCCGGCTCCCCGCCCGTACCCGGTTTGAAGATCGCTTTGAACGAGCCCTTCTCGCTGCTCCTCTCCCGCGCGGCCTTCGCCTCGGGAGCGTCCTTGACCTGGCGCCGCACCCACACGACGAGCAGCGCGGGCAGCGCGCCGGTCCAGAACATCACGCGCCAGGCGACGTCGTCGTCGAGGAACTGGAACACCAGCGTGTAGACGATGACCGCCAGCCCCCAGCCGACCGCCCAGGAACTCTGGATCGCTCCGAGCGTCCGCCCACGGTGCTTGGCGCTCGCGTACTCGGCGACCAGGATCGCGCCGACCGCCCACTCACCGCCGAAGCCGAGCCCCTGGAGGGCCCGGAAGACCAGCAGGGTCTCGTAGTTGGGCGCGAAGCCGCAGGCCACCGTGAACACCGCGTACGTGGCCACGGTGATCATCAGCGCCTTCACCCGGCCGATCCGGTCCGCGAGCACCCCCGCGGCTGCCCCGCCGATCGCCGAGACGACCAGGGTGACCGTGGTGAACAGGCCCGTCTGGCCGCTGTCCAGGCCGAAGTAGGCCGCGAGCGCCACCATGCTCAGCGGCAGCGTGAAGTAGTCGTACGAGTCGAGGGCGTAGCCGCCGAACGCGCCCGCGAAGGCGCGGCGGCCGCGCGGACCGAGCGCTCGCAGCCAGGCGAACGCGCCGTCATCCGCAGTGATTTCACCCGATGTCGACTGGGTGTCGCCGGTCAGGGCCTGAGGGGGAGGAGTCGTGCTCATGGGCACCTCGCAGTGAGGGACGGAGGGTGCGTGAGGAGTGGAGCCGAGCCGTGCGGGAGCGACGGGAGCAGGGGTGGTGCGGCCGGCGCCCGTCGAGTGCGTTCCCAGCAAGGTAGGGGATCGTTGAACGATCCTTCAATACCCATGTTGTTTCGTTCTTGTATCTGCGATTGAATTCGGGGCATGGCAGAACTGACGGGACTGGCCGACGACCGAGCGCTGTTGGGCCGCACCAGCACCGCCGAGCGGGTCTCGGACATCCTCCGGAGCCGTATCGCCGAGGGCTTCTTCCCGCCGGGGACACGGCTGTCCGAGGACAGCATCGGCGGCGCGCTCGGCGTCTCCCGCAACACGCTCCGCGAGGCCTTCCGCCTGCTCACCCACGAACGGCTGCTCGTGCACGAGCTCAACCGCGGCGTCTTCGTCCGGGTGCTGACCGTCGAGGACGTCGAGGACATCTACCGCGTCCGGAGCCTTGTCGAGTGCGCCGTCGTCCGTGGTCTCGGCGAGCCGCCGTACGCCGTGGACGGGCCGGCCGGGGCCGTCGCGGAAGGGCAGCGTGCGGCGCGCGAAGGTGACTGGAAAGGCGTGGGCACCGCCAACATCCACTTCCACCAGGAGCTGGTCGCCCTCGCGGGCAGCGAGCGCACCGACGAACTGATGCGCAGCGTCTTCGCCGAACTCCGGCTGGCCTTCCACGTCGTGGACGACCCACGCCGCCTCCACGAGCCGTACCTGGCACGCAACCAGCGGATCCTGCGGACCCTCGAGGCGGGCGAGCGCGACGAGGCGGAGAAGCTGCTGGAGGCCTACCTCTCGGACTCGCTCAAGGGGCTGGTCGAGGTGTACGGGCGGAGGGTCGCGGACGGGGCGCAAGGAATCGGCTGAACACGGGTTCGGGGGTGCCCTTGAAAGGGGTGCGGGGAACTGCGCGAGCAACCACGGACGACCCGCACCCGGGAGACAAACCCCCTAGTACGCGGCTCTCCCAGCGGAGCGCCATCGTTTGGGTGGATGTCAGACCCAGGACCTAATCTGTCCAGCGTGACTTCACCCGCATCGACGGACACTGCTCCGCCCCAGCTCAGCGCGGGGCCGCGCCCCGCCCTGGGCCCGGCCGCCGACGAGGGGCTGGCGCGGCGCCTGCGCGCGCTCGCCTGCACCGCGCCACTGCACGACCTCGACGCGCGCAAGGCCAACCTCGCCGGTGAGTACTCGGTGTACGGCATGGCGGAGGTCGCCCTCGCGGCCATCGACCTGGTCACGCTGAACATGGACTTCGACACGGGCGCCGACCACGACCAGATCGTCGCCCGTCTCATCCCGCGCATCGCTGCCCAGGCCCCGCGGCGCCCCGTCGCCGAACACGAGCGCGTCGCCCGCTGGGTCCTGGAGAACCTGATCAACGTCGGCAGCGTCGACCGCGGCTTCCGGGCCGTTTACGGCACCTTCGCACCCGACGGCACGTACGTGCGCCGCGACTACGACTTCAAGCTGATCGAAGAGGTTCCCGGCTACGGGGGCGGCGTCTACCTCCGTACGACCGACGAGGCCGTCAACGTCCTCGTGGGCGCCCTCGACACCGACGTCACCAGTGCGCAGATCGCCGCCGAGGTCAAGCTGGAGGTCCTCATCAGCCGTGGTCGCCTCGCCGACGCCCAGCTGGCCGCCGAGCAGGCCCGCTACCGCACCGTGCAGTACTCGGAAAGCCTGCGCAGGGCGCTGGACGCCACCCGGCGCAACGTACGCGCGGTGGACTGGCTCCAGGCCGTGCCCGACATGATCGCCGAGGCGCTGGACCACGTCGCCGACCGCTACCGCCACGAGAACGCGATCCTCACCAACATCCGCAAGGCCCGCGACGAGTCCGAGGACCCCGAGCACAAGCGGCGTGCCGCGGAGCTCGTCGACATCGTCAAGGACTGCATCCGCCGTCACACGCAGTTGCAGTCCCGGCTGCTGGAAGCCGGCCCGCTCTTCCGCGCCGAACAGGACCGGCAGGCCTTCGCCACGCCGCTGGCCACGTCGGGGACAGACCTGTACGGGCATCTGCTGGCGCCCGTGCTCCCGCTCCCGCTGGAGCAGGCGGTCCGCGTCACGGACGCCTTCTTCAGGCGCGGCACGGGATTCCGTACGCGGGCCTCCGTGCGCGTCGCGGACCTCGTCGACCTGTTGCTGACCCCGCCGGTCGAGCGGGAGCACCTCGGTGCGGAGATGCCGGAGCCGGACCTCATCGCCACGCCGGACGACAGCCGGTTCAGCGAGGAGCAACTGGCCGCCGCCATGGAGCTGCTCGACCTGCCCGCGGACGCGCCGCGCCGGTTGTCGGGGCTTCTCGCCGAAGCCCGCCGCAGCGATCCCGAACTGCCTTACCTCGTCGCGCTGTTGGCGGTGCACGCGGCCAGTCCGCCGGTCGGGACCGCCTACCGGCAGGGTGAGGAGAAGTTGCTGTTCGCCGTGGACGACGGGACCGAGCTGGACGATCCGGAGTTCGGGGGCGCGGATCTGATCGTGGGGACGGCCCTGCTGGACGCGGCGGGGATGGCGGCGGATCGAACGGAGGCGGCGTGAGCGCTCCGCTGAGAAAGCGCGGCGTGAGCGCTCCGCTGAGAGAGCCGGGAGAGTGCGGGTCGTTTCTTGGCTTCGGGTCGTCCGTGGTTGCTCGCGCAGTTCCTCGCGCCCCCTGCGGGGCGCGCTCCCTCACCACCCCATGTCAGGTACTTCAGACCAAGGAGCCCCAACCGTGACCGAGCACGTCGAGTGGAGTGAGCCGGAAGCCGCCGCCGCGCCGGCGTCCGCCGCCGTCACCCCCGCCGACGCCGCCGACGCGGCGCGGCTCGTGGCGTTCGGGCTGCAGCCCAAGCTGCAGCCCGCCCGTGACCAGGAGTACGGCGAGTTGCTGCGCCGGTACCGCGAGGACCCGCCGTTCGCGCGGCTCGCCGATGCCGTGGCCGCCGGCCTGGGGCTCGTCGTGCTGGAGGTGTCCCCACGTGCGGGGATGGCCGTCACGGCGGCCGAGGACTCCGTGTTCGCCGTCCGGATGGGGGACTACGCGCGTCGTACCTCGGCCGACTCGGGGGACCGGTTCCTGCACGGGCTGGCCCATCTCGCGGTAGCCGCCCTGGCGTTCCCGCGCCCGGAGGACCTGGCCGACGACGGGTACATCGGACGCGTGTCGGTCAACGGGGTCGACGCCTTCGTACGGCAGGCCTGCCGGCGGCTGGAGGAGCGGGCCGAGGAGCAGGGCGAGAACACCGACCCGGCCACGGACGCGCCGGGGCTGGAGGCCGCTTGGCGTATCTGGGTCAGGCGCAGCGCCACCGGTGCCACGAAGGACGCGCGCAGACTGGTGGGTTCGACCACCGGCATCGTCGGCAAGGCGGTCGCCTTCCTCACCGACTCCGGGTTCCTGCAGCGGACCGGTGACGACAACGGCGGGACGTACCGGACCACCGCCCGCTACCAGCTCCAGGTGCGCGACATGGCGGGCAGCGCCGCCATGGCCGAGCTGCTGGAGCTGGGCGTCGTCCCGGTGACCGACGGCACGGCCACGCTGCTGCCCGCCGAGGACACCGACGACCTGGAGCTGGTGGCCGACGCCGGGCTGCCGTTCCACTCCTGACCGTTCTGACCGTCCTGGTCGTCCTGACCGTTCGAACCACCGTTACGACTGCGAGAGTTCCGCCGCCATGTACGAGCTGTCCCGGGTCCGCCTCTACTCCATCGGGCCGGCCGGTGCGCGCTACGCCGACACCGTGCTGGACCTGCGGGGTGTGGGTGAGCCCGTGCCCGACCCCGCGCCCCAGCAGGCGGAGTTCTTCGAGGAGGAGCCCACCGGGCCGCCGCGCCGCCCGGCGCCCGCCGGTGTGCTCTTCCTGGAGAACGGCGGCGGCAAGTCGGTGCTGCTGAAGCTGATCTTCTCGGTGATGCTGCCCGGCCACCGCAACACGCTGGGGGGCGCCAGCTCCGGTGTGCTGCGCAAGTTCCTGCTCGCGGACGACTGCGGGCACGTCGCCCTGGAGTGGCAGCACACGCTGACCGGCGAGTGCGTCGTGGTCGGCAAGGTGAGCGAGTGGCGGGGGCGTCAGGTCTCCAACGACCCACGGAAGTTCGCCGAAGCCTGGTACTCCTTCCGGCCCGGTCCGGGGATGAGCCTGGACAACCTTCCCGTAGCCGAGTCCACCGCCGTACGGCCGCCCGTCGAGGGCCAGTCGGGCGCGAAGGGGCGGCGCCGGACCATGAAGGGCTTCCGGGACGCGCTCATGGAGGCGGGCAAGGCGTATCCGTACCTCGAGGTCCACTGGGAAGAGATCCACGACCGCTGGAACGAGCACCTGACGGACCTCGGCCTCGACCCTGAACTCTTCCGGTACCAGCGGGAGATGAACGCCGACGAGGGTGAGGCCGCCGGTCTCTTCGCGGTCAAGAAGGACTCCGACTTCACCGACCTGCTGCTGCGGGCCGTGACCGACACCCGGGACACCGACGGGCTCGCGGACCTGGTCAGCGGCTTCGGCAACAAGCTGGGCCGGCGGGCCGAGCTGATCGCCGAGCGGGACTTCACGGCGGGCTCCGTGGACCTGCTCAACCGGATCGTGGACGCGGCCGAGGCGAGGTCACGCGCGCGGGACATCCACGCCGGCGCCGAGCGGCGCACCCGCACCCTGGCCAGGCGCCTGTCCGCCCGCGCCGCCCAGGAGCGCCTCCGGGGCGCCGACCTCGCCGAACGCGTCACCGCCGCCGCGCACGCGGTCACACACGCCGAGACCGCCCGCGAGCGCAGCGCACTGATCGCAGCCGAACTCGCCTACCGTCATGCCTCGTTGGCGCTCGCCGCTGCCGAGAAGTCGGCTGCCGCGCAGAAGCGCGAACTCGCCGACGCCCGCACCCTGCACTCCGCCTGGCAGGCCGCCGAGGCCGTGCTGCGCCACCGCGCCGCGGCCGACCGGGTCGCGCGCGTGGCCGCCGCGATCCAGGAGGCCGAGCGGGACGCCGCGCCGGCGCTCGCCGCCCGCACCAAGGCCGCCGTCGACCTCGTACGCGCCCTGCACGGTGCCGCCGAGAGCGCCGAGACCCACGCCAACGAGGAGGAGGAGCGGTCCGCCGCCCTCCAGGAGGTGAGCGAGGCCGCGTACCGGGACTCGACGGCCGCCGCGACCGAGGCCCAGCGCGCCCGCAGTGAGGCCGGGCACCTGCGGGAGCGACTCACCGAGGTCGAGCAGGAGACCGCCGAGGCCGTCCGCGCGGGCTGGCTCGACGACAGCGCCCCGGACGCCGATCCGGCGCGCGCCGCGCTCGCCGCCAGCGACGCCGAGAAGACGGCCGTCGCCGCCTGGGACACCGCGCGCGAGACGTCCCGCCGTGCCTCCGAGCACGCCCGGGAGGCGGCCGCGGCCGAGTCGCGGGCCGAGCTGACCGCGGCCCGCGCGGCGGACGCGGCGACCGCCGCGGAGCGCGCGTACGACGCCGAACGGCGCACCGCCGAGGCACTGGCGGGGGAGGAGCGGCTGGCGGAACTGCTGGGCCTCGGCGGCGGAAAGCGGACACGCAAGGCCGTACCGCAGCAGCGGCGCGACGACACCACGACCGCGGACCCCTCCGACTCCGCGGACCTCGAGCTCCGCGCCGCCGACGAGGGGTACCTCACTGCGGAGGAGCTGGACCGCTACGCCGACGAGCTCCGCGAACTGCTCGACGACAACGTCGCCTCCGCCGAGCGTCACCTCTTCGAACTGCGGACCGCCGCCGCCGACGACTCCCGGATCCTTGGCGCCCTCGGTGACGGCGGGCTGCTGCCGCCCGGCCCGGACGTGCTGGCCACGGTCGAGTTCCTCGGCGAGCACGGCATCCCCGCGCTCCCCGGCTGGCGTTACCTCGCCCAGGCCGTCGACCCGACCGACCACGCGCGCGTGCTGGCCGCGCGGCCGGAACTCGTCGACGGTGTGATCATCACCGACCCGGACACACACGCCCGCGCCCGCGCTGCGCTCTCCGACGCGGCCCTGCTGCCGAGGTCCGCCGTGGCCGTCGGCACGGCCGCCGCCCTGCTCGCCCCGACCCCGGCCCCCGACGAGGGGGACGGCGGTGTCTTCCTCGTACCACCCAACCCGGCCATGCACGACGAGCACGCCGCCGACGAGGAGCGGCAGGCGCTGCGCGCGCGGGCGACCGAACGGGACGAGGAGATCCGCACCCTCGCCGCACGTCTCGGCAAGGACCGCGAACTGGCGGCACGGCTCGCCTCCTGGCGCACGGGATGCCCGGCCGGACGACTCACCGAGCTCGCCACGGCCGCCCGGGACACGCGCGCGTTCGCCGAGGAGTCCGAGGCCGAGCTCGCCGAGGCACGCACCGTACGGGCAGAGGCCGAGGAGGCAGCGGCCGAGGCAGCCCAGGTGCGCGACGAGCGGCAGGAGGCCGCGCAGAGGGCCCGCCGCTCCGCCGACGCCCTCGCCGGCCTCGCCTACCGCCTGCGCGAGCGCTCCGGCTGGCAGGTCAAGGTACGTGAACTCGCCGACGAGGCCGCCGAGTCGGAGACCCGCGCCCAGGTCTGCCTGGAGCGCGCCCGCGCCGCCGACGAGGACCGTCGTGCCGCCCAGCGCGCCGCCGACGACGCCCGCCGCACGGCCCGCGCCCTGCGCGCCGAGCGCGCCGAGATCGCGGGCGCCCCCGACGACGTACCGGACGACGGTACGCAGGCACCGAAGGCGTCCCTGCCCGCCCTCCGCGAGGCGTACCGCGCCGCCTCCCAGGTGTACGAGAAGGTCGGCGTCGGCGCCGACCTGCGGGCCGAGCAGGCCCGGGCCGAGAGCGACGAGAGCGCCGCCCGCACGGAACTCGACCGGCTCAGCAACAAGGTCCGCAACCGCGCCGAGCAGCTTCTGCAGTCCCCCGACGGTTCCGACGGGCCCTCCCGGCAGGCCGCCGCCGCCCGCGCCGAGGAGCTCGTGCAGCTCCTGGAGACCCGCATGTCCACCGCGAGCGAGCAACTCGGACGGCTGCGCGGAGAGGCGGAGCGGCACGCCCCCGAGGACGGCGAGGCACACACCGAGCTGCCCGAGGAACTCGTCCCGCGCGACGCCGACCACGCTCAGGCCCTCCTGCGCACCGCCACGGCCGAACTCGTCTCCCACACGGAGGCGTTGACCCAGGCACGGGAAGCCCACGCCGAACTGCTCGACGCCCACCGCGCAGCCGAGGACGCCGCCGGCGGCTTCGACGAGACGGCCGCGCTCCTGCGCGACCTCCTCCGCGAGCACACGGCCGACGAGGAGCAGGAACAACCCGAGCCGTACCCGGGCGGCCCCGAGGAGGCCCGCAAGGCGGCCGCGGAGGCCCGCCGTTCGCTGCGCGGCTGCGCCGCCGACCTGTCCGCCGCCGAGGCCACCGTCCGTGAGGCAAGCGACGTTCTCGTACGGCACGCCAACTCCACGCGCTACGAGCAGGTCCGCACACCCGCCCGACAGCAGATCCGTGAGCTGCCCGCGTCCGCGCTCCCCGAGCACGCCCAGAAGTGGGCCGCTGCCTTCGCGCCCCGACTGAGGGTCCTCACGGACGAGTTGGAGCAACTGGAGCGCAACCGGGACTCGATCGTGGACCGTTTGCGCGGCCTCGTCGAGTCGGCTCTGGCCACCCTCCGGTCCGCCCAGCGGCTGTCCCGGCTGCCCGAGGGGCTCGGCGAGTGGTCCGGCCAGGAGTTCCTGCGGATCCGCTTCGAGGAACCCGACCAGGCCACCCTCACCGAACGGCTCGGCGAAGTCATCGACGACGCCACCCGCGCCGCCGTCAGAAAGAACTCCGACCTGCGCCGCGACGGCATGTCCCTGCTGCTCAGGGGAGTCAGCGCGGCCCTCCAGCCCAAGGGCGTCGCCGTCGAGATCCTCAAGCCGGACGCCGTGCTGCGCGCCGAGCGCGTGCCCGTCGGGCAGATGGGCGACGTGTTCTCGGGCGGTCAGCTGCTCACGGCCGCCATCGCCCTGTACTGCACGATGGCCGCGCTGCGCAGCAATGACCGGGGCCGCGACAAGCACCGGCACGCGGGCACGCTGTTCCTGGACAACCCCATCGGGCGAGCGAACGCCACGTATCTGCTGGAGCTCCAGCGGGCCGTGTCCGACGCCCTCGGTGTCCAACTCCTCTACACCACAGGACTCTTCGACACGACCGCGCTCGCCGAGTTCCCCCTCGTCATCCGGCTGCGCAACGACGCCGACCTGCGCGCCGGCCTCAAGTACATCCGGGTGGAGGAACACCTCCGCCCCGGACTGCCCGAGCAGCCCCAGGCGGGAGAGGCGGTCCACAGCGAGATCACGGCGACCCGGATGTTCAAACGTCCGGCCGGCACCCCGTGACACCGCAGGACTGACACTCCGTCACAGGCGCACAGGCGCACAGGCGCACAGGCGCACAGGCGCACAGGCGCACAGGCGCACAGGCGCACAGGCGCACAGGCGCACAGGTCGCCGGGCGGCAGCGTTTCGCGGGTCTGGTGAACCCTACGAGTGCGACAACTGCCCAGCCCTGCCCTGCCGTCGGCGTATTCGCTCCTGACTCCGTACCGCGGCCCGGGCCTGCCGCCGCGCCCGACGGCGCTCACGGCGCAGGGCACGAGCGGTGCTGCTGGGGGCCGACACCACTCCGTTGCGCTGGTTCCACACCTGCCGGGTCACCCACACGTCCAGCACGCCCCAGGTCGCCACGACCGTGCTGGCGACACTGCTGAGGACCATGGGGAACGCCAGCCAGGAGCCGGCCATCGTGCACAGGAACGCCACCATCGCCTGGAGCAGGGTGACCGCCGCGATGAGCACCGCGCGCACGGCCGCGGTCCGCACCGGATCCGGCAACCGCCGCTTCCGCGCGGGCTCCTCGATCCACAACGGCCGGTAGTACGGCTGGTCTTCGCCGCCGTCCCGCTCGTACGTCCCACCGCCCCGCGCGCCGGTCGGGTCACGGGTCGGGTCGCTCCGCCGTGGCGCGGCTCCTGCCGCCATGCCCTGCTCCGACCCGGGCTCCCGGCCGTTGTCCGCCTCGGGCGCGGTCACGCCGTCTCCGGGCGCCATGCGCCGCTCCGCCGTGCCCATCAACATGTCCTCCCCACCGCCGCAGACAGCTCTCTCTCCGGGATCACAAGACCCCGGCACCCCTCTGGCTGCCCGGCTTACGCTGATCTACGCCGCCTGAGCGCGGCATGCGGCACCTGTGGCCGATTCCGCCCCCACATCCTGTACAGAAGGACGATCGGCGTCCGGAGAAGATTCCCGACGACCGAAGAATTCCGGCCAACCGGCAAAGTTCCCCGACGGGATGTCATCGGCCCAAGTGCCGGACGGCGGGAGGCAATCTCCCGTAATGAACGGACAACTCCCCATGTCTCGTTCCCCGGACGCAGGGCGTGCACCCGGACTGGCCTTCGAGTTACCTGTGTCTCAGTAGTAGGCTCACGCAAGTTTGTTGACGCACGTGTGTGCCCCCGGTGCGGTGGGGGCCGAGCTGGGGGAGGCCATGCGCTTTCGCGGGAAGTCCATCCGCCGGAAGATCGTGGCGCTGCTTCTCGTGCCCCTGCTGTCGCTGACCGGCATCTGGGCCTTCGCCACGTACCTCACGGTCCGCGACGTCAACCAGCTCTTCGCGGTCTCGGACGTCGTCGAGCAGATCGGCTATCCCACCGAGGACACCATCCAGGTCCTCCAGGAGGAACGCCGCCAGACCCTCGTCTACCTCGCCGACCCCCGCGCCTCCGACGCGCTGACCGCACTGGAGCGCAGCCGGGCCGCCACCGACAAGGCCGTCGCCACCATCCGGAAGAAGTCCGAGGACGGCGAGGTGCGGGACGAGATGGGTGAGACCACGTCCACCGGCCTCACCGCGCTCCTGGACGCCCTCGACGGCCTCGCCTCCCTGCGCAGCAGCGTCGAACAGGGCACCGTCAACGTCTCCCAGGCCCTCGACCTCTACAACCGCCTCGTCGACCCCGGTTTCGCCCTCCTGGCCAACCTCCAGGTCCTGGACAACGTCGAGATGGACAAACAGGGCCGCGCCCTCGTCAACGTGGCCCGCGCCCGTGAACTGCTCTCCCGCGAGGACGCCCTCCTGAGCTCGGCATTCGTCTCGGGCACCATCACGCGTGGCGAGATCCGGGACGTCTCCGACCTGATCGCTCAGCGCACGCTGATGTACGAGGCCAACCTGCCGCTGCTGCCCTCCGAGGAACGCGACCGCTTCGAGAGCTACTGGGACAACGCCGGTACCGGCCCCCTGCGTGTGATCGAGCAGTCCGTCACCAACGCCGAACCCGGCAAGCCCCGCGGCGTCACAGCGAAGACCTGGGACACCGCCGCCGGTGACGTCCTCGACGAACTCGCCGACCTCAACGTCCAGGCGGGCGACCGGTTCCAGGAGCGGGTCCGGCCCCTGGTCGTCAACGTCGTCCTCAAGGCCGTCATCGCCGGCGTCCTCGGCCTTGCCGCCCTGCTGTTCTCGCTGTTCATGTCCGTGCGTATCGGCCGGTCGCTCGTCCGCGACCTGCGCCGGCTGCGCCAGGACGCCAACGAGGCCGCCGGTGTCCGCCTGCCCAGCGTGATGCGGCGGTTGTCCGCGGGCGAGAAGGTCGACGTGGAGACGGAGGTCCCGCGCCTGGAGTACGCCAAGACCGAGATGGGTGAGGTCGGCCAGGCCGTCAACACCCTCCAGCGCGCCGCCGTCGAGGCCGCGGTCAAGCAGTCCGAACTCCGCGACGGCATCTCCGAGGTCTTCGTCAACCTCGCCCGCCGCAGCCAGGTCCTGCTCCACAAGCAGCTCACCCTTCTCGACACCATGGAGCGCCGCACCGAGGACACCGACGAACTCGCCGACCTGTTCCGCCTCGACCACCTCACCACGCGCATGCGCCGCCACGCCGAGGGTCTGGTCATCCTCTCGGGCGCCGCACCCTCCCGGCAGTGGCGCAAACCCATCCAGCTCATGGACGTCGTGCGCGCCTCCGTCGCCGAGGTCGAGGACTACGAGCGCATCGAGGTCCGCCGGCTGCCCCGTGTCGCCGTCACGGGCCCGGCGGTCGCCGACCTCACCCACCTCGTGGCCGAGCTCCTGGAGAACGCCACGGTGTTCTCGCCCCCGCACACCGCCGTCCAGGTCCTGGGCGAGCGTGTCGCCAACGGCTTCACCCTGGAGATCCACGACCGGGGCCTGGGCATGACGGCCGAGGCACTCCTCGAGGCGAACCTGCGGCTCGCCGAGACCCCGGAGTTCGAACTGTCCGACACCGATCGGCTCGGCCTGTTCGTGGTCAGCCGGCTGGCCCAGCGGCAGAACGTCCGGGTGTCCCTGCAGCCCTCGCCGTACGGCGGCACCACCGCCGTCGTCTTCATCCCCGACGCCCTGCTCACGGACGACGTCCCGGACACCAACGGCATCGGCTTCCGTCTCGACCGGGCGCACCCCTCCAGGGAGGCCGAACTCGAGGCGGAGCGCCGCGCGGCCCTCTCCGACGTGCCCGTGCGGCTCCCCGGCCTCCCGGCCTCGCTGCTGGACGGCCCGGTCGAGCTGGAGGCACCGGTCGACCTCGACGCGCCGGTAGGCCTGGAGGACACGTTCGGCGCCTTTCCGGGTGTCCTGGGCGACGAGGACGGTGAACACGGCGGTCTTTTCCGGCCACGCCGCTCCATCGCGGGTGTCCCCCACGAGCAGCCGCAGCGTGGCGAGGGGCGGGTCGAGCGCCCCACGGACGCCGCCCCCGACCAGCCGGGTGGCGGCCCCGCACCGCTGCCACAGCGGCGCGTGCCGAAGCTGGTCAGCTCCCACGGCCGCCCGGTCACGGGCAGGCCCCGGCGCGAGGACGAGCAGTTCCCCGAGAGCTCCGAGCCGGCGGAGGGCGGCCTCGAGGAGCCGAAGCGTCTGCCTGCCCGGCGGGGTGACCGCCCGGGGCTGTCCGCCCTCCGGCCCACCGACCCGAGGCAGTCCCCCGCCCGCGCGACGGACGAGCCGCCCGCTCTGCCCCAGCGCCGTCGTACGACCTCGTCGGCCCACACCGTCGGGACCACCCCGGGCGACGACAGCGCACGCGGCGAGGCAGAATCGGGAACAAGGCCGCTGCCCCGGCGCGTACGACAGGCCAACCTGGCGCCACAGTTGAAGGACGGCCCCGCACGGCTCGCGGAACGCGACAAGGCCGGCCAGGACCGGGTGGACGTCGCCGAACGGGACGCCGACGAGGTACGCAGCCGTATGGCCTCCCTCCAGCGGGGCTGGCAGCGCGGCCGCGAGGAGAACGCCGCGGGCGACGACGCCCGGGACGGCTCAGCACGAGGAACGACTAAGGGGGACGGTCGATGACCGCACCGCAGGGCCCAGGGCCCGCCGCAGGCTCGCAGTCGAGGGAGCTGAACTGGCTTCTGGACGATCTGGTGGAGCGGGTCGGCAGCATCCGCAAGGCACTCGTGCTGTCCAGCGACGGGCTGCCCACCGGCTTCTCCCAGGACCTGACACGCGAGGACAGCGAGCACCTGGCGGCCGTCTCCTCGGGCTTCCACAGCCTGGCCAAGGGCGTCGGACGCCACTTCGACGCGGGCAACGTCCGGCAGACCGTCGTCGAGCTCGACGACGCCTTCCTGTTCGTGACAGCCGCGGGCGACGGCAGCTGTCTCGCAGTCCTCGCGGACGCCGACGCGGACATCGGACAGATCGCGTACGAGATGACACTCCTCGTGAAGCGCGTCGGCGTACATCTGGGCGCCGCTCCGCGCACCGATGTGCCCTAGGACGGGTAGTGGGATGTCATGAGCGGAGACGGTCAGGGAAGAAGCCACTGGTTCGACGACGAGGCCGGACCGGTGGTCCGGCCGTACGCCATGACGCGGGGCCGCACCAGCCACGCGGTCCAGCATCGCCTCGACCTCATCGCCGTGGTCGTGGCGGAGACGCGGGCGGACGGCCATGAGGCGGATCACTCGCTGTCCCCGGAGCACGTGAACATCGTCGAGCTCTGCCGTGACACCCCGCAGTCGGTGGCCGAACTCGCCGCGGAGCTCGACCTGCCCGTCGGTGTGGTGCGCGTCCTCGTGGGCGATCTCGTGGACGGGGAAATGGTCCACGTGACACGCCCCGTACCCCCTGCCGAGCTGGTCGACGAGAGTATCCTGCGCGACGTGATCAACGGCCTCCGGGCGCTCTGAGCAGCGCGGAAGCGGAGTGGAGAAGTGACGGGCTGGCAGTTCTGGGTCGACCGAGGCGGCACCTTCACCGACATCGTCGCGCGTCGCCCGGACGGCCGCCTGCTCACGCACAAGCTCCTCTCCGACAACCCCGCACGGTACGCGGACGCGGCCGTCGCGGGTGTCCGCGAACTCCTCGACGGCTCCCGGGACCCCGTCGACACGGTCCGCATGGGCACCACGGTCGCCACCAACGCCCTGCTGGAACGCAAGGGTGAGCGCACCCTCCTCGTCATCACCCGAGGCTTCCGCGACGCCCTGCGCATCGCCTACCAGAACCGCCCCCGCATCTTCTCCCGCCGTATCGAGCTGCCCGAGCTGCTGTACGAACGCGTCATCGAGGTCGACGAGCGCATCGCCGCCGACGGCACCGTGCTCCACGCCCCCGACCTCGACGCCCTCGCGGGGCCCCTCCGGGAGGCGTACGACGACGGGATCCGCGCCGTCGCCGTGGTCTGCCTGCACAGTCACCTCCACCCCGCCCACGAACGGGCCATCGGCGAGCTGGCCCGCCGCACGGGCTTCCCGCAGGTCTCGCTGTCCAGCGAGGTCAGCCCGCTGATGAAGCTCGTCCCGCGCGGTGACACCGCCGTCGTCGACGCCTACCTGTCGCCCGTCCTGCGCCGTTACATCCAGCACGTCGCCGACGACCTGCGGGATGTGCGCCTGATGTTCATGCAGTCCAACGGCGGGCTCGCCGAAGCCGGGCAGTTCCGCGGCAAGGACGCCATCCTCTCCGGACCCGCGGGCGGCATCGTCGGCATGGCCCGCATGTCGCAGCTCGCCGGCTTCGACCGGGTCATCGGCTTCGACATGGGCGGCACGTCCACCGACGTCTCGCACTTCGCGGGCGAGTACGAACGCCTCTTCACCACACAGATCGCCGGGGTCCGGCTGCGCGCGCCCATGCTGGACATCCACACCGTCGCCGCGGGCGGCGGCTCGATCCTCCACTTCGACGGCTCCCGCTACCGCGTAGGGCCGGACTCGGCGGGCGCGGACCCGGGGCCCGCCTGCTACCGCGGCGGCGGCCCGATCACCGTCACCGACGCCAACGTCATGCTCGGCCGCATCCAGCCCGGCCACTTCCCGCGCGTGTTCGGCCCCGGCGGCGACGAGCCCCTCGACGACGCACTCGTCCGCGACCGGTTCAACGCTCTCGCGCACGAGATCCGCGACCGGACCGGCGACAACCGCACGCCCGAACAGGTCGCCGAGGGCTACCTGCAGATCGCCGTCGCCAACATCGCGGGCGCCGTGAAGCGGATCTCGGTCCAGAAGGGCCACGACGTCACCCGGTACGCGCTGACCACCTTCGGAGGTGCAGGCGGCCAGCACGCCTGCATGGTCGCCGACTCGCTCGGCATCCGGTCCGTGCTGGTCCCGCCCATGGCCGGTGTGCTCTCCGCGCTCGGCATCGGCCTCGCCGACACCACGGCCATGCGCGAACAATCCGTCGAGGCACCCCTCGAACCCGCCTCGATGCCAGGCGTCCTCAAGACCGCCGACGCCCTGGAAGGAGCCGCGCGCGCCGAACTCCTCGCCGAGGACGTCCCGGAGGACCGCATCCGCGTCACACGCCGCGCCCAGCTCCGCTACGACGGGACCGACACGACCCTCACCGTCGAGCTCGCCGGGCCCGCCACCATGCGGCACGCCTTCGAAGAACGTCATCGCGCCACGTACTCCTTCACCCTCGACCGCCCTGTCGTCGTCGAGGCACTCTCCGTCGAAGCCACCGGAATCACCGACCCCCCTGATCTCTCCGCCCTCGCCTCCTACGAGCGCCCCACCACCGGAACCGGGACCACCGCCCCCGAGACCGTCCGCCTCCACACGGGCGGCACCTGGCGCGACGTACCCCTGCACCGCCGCGAGCACCTCCCGCCCGGCGGGACCGTCACCGGACCCGCGATCATCACCGAGGCCAACGCCACCACGGTCGTCGACGACGGCTGGCAGGCGACCGTCACCGGCGACGGCCACTTGGTCATGGAACGCACGGCGATTACGGAGAGTTCCGATCTCGACACAGAAGTCGACCCGGTTCTGCTTGAGGTCTTCAACAACCTCTTCATGTCCATCGCCGAGCAGATGGGCGCCCGGCTGGAGTCCACCGCCCAGTCCGTCAACATCAAGGAACGTCTGGACTTCTCCTGCGCCCTCTTCGACCCCGACGGCAACCTGGTCGCCAACGCGCCCCACATCCCGGTCCACCTGGGCTCCATGGGCACCAGCGTCAAGGAGGTCATCCGGCGGCGCGGCGACGGCATGCGCAAGGGCGACACGTACGCCGTCAACGACCCGTACCACGGCGGCACCCACCTGCCCGACATCACGGTGATCACCCCGGTCTTCGACACGGAGGGTGACCGGATCCTGTTCTACGTCGCCTCGCGCGGTCACCACGCCGAGATCGGCGGCATCCAGCCCGGCTCGATGCCGGCCAACAGCCGGACCATCGAGGAGGAGGGCGTCCTCTTCGACAACTGGCTGCTCGCCGAGGCCGGCCGCTTCCGCGAGGAGGAGACCCTCCGCCTGCTCACCGAGGCCCCGTACCCCTCCCGCAACCCCCGGACCAACCTCGCCGACCTGCGCGCCCAGATCGCCGCCAACAACAAGGGCGTCGACGAGGTCGCCCGCATGATCGAGGACTTCGGCCTCGACGTCGTCCAGGCGTACATGAAACACGTCCAGGACAACGCGGAGGAAGCGGTACGGCGCGTCATCGACGCCCTGGACGACGGCGCATACGGCTACGAGACCGACTCCGGCGCCGTCATCCGCGTACGTGTACGCGTGGACCGCGACAAGCGCTCCGCGACCGTCGACTTCACCGGCACGTCACCGCAGCTCGCCACCAATTTCAACGCACCCTTGTCGGTGGTCAACGCGGCCGTCCTGTACGTCTTCCGCACGCTGGTGGCCGACGACATCCCGCTCAACGACGGCTGTCTGCGCCCCCTCGACATCATCGTTCCGCCCGGCTCGATGCTGGCCCCCGAACCCCCGGCCGCCGTCGTCGCCGGCAACGTGGAGACCTCACAGTCCATCACGGGCGCCCTCTACGCCGCCCTGGGCGTTCAGGCCGAGGGGTCCGGGACGATGAACAACGTCACCTTCGGCAACGAGCGGCACCAGTACTACGAGACCGTCGCCTCCGGGTCGGGCGCGGGCGACGGTTTCCCGGGCGCGCCCGTCGTCCAGACCCACATGACCAACTCCCGCCTCACCGACCCCGAGGTCCTGGAGTGGCGGCTTCCCGTCCGGCTCGAGGAGTTCTCGCTGCGGCACCGCAGCGGTGGCGCCGGACGCTGGCGCGGCGGGGACGGGGCCGTACGCCGTATCCGGTTCCACGAGCCCATGAAGGTCTCCACGCTCTGCCAGCACCGCAGGGTCCCGCCCTACGGGATGGCGGGCGGCGCCCCCGGCACCCTGGGCGCCAACCGGGTCGAGCGCGCCGACGGCGGTGTCGTCCAACTCGGCGGAAGTGATACGGCGGAAGTCGGCCCCGGCGACGTACTAGTCATCGAAACCCCCGGCGGCGGGGGCTACGGACCACCGCCGCGTGACCACGAACCAGCAGGAAGAGAGACCGATGATCTTCGGGCGTTCTGAGCGCGGCAAGTCCCCGGTCGAGCCCGTCACGCTCAAGATCCTGGTGGCCGGCGGATTCGGCGTGGGCAAGACGACCTGCGTCGGCGCGGTCAGCGAGATCAAGCCGTTGAGGACCGAGGAGATGCTCACCGAGGCGGGTCGGCCGGTCGACGACACCAGTGGCGTGGAGGGCAAGAACACGACCACCGTCGCGATGGACTTCGGGCGCATCACGCTCCGCGAGGACCTGGTGCTGTACCTCTTCGGGACTCCCGGCCAGGACCGCTTCTGGTTCCTTTGGGACGAGCTCGCCACGGGCGCCCTGGGGGCCGTCGTACTCGCCGACACCCGCCGGCTCGAGGACTGCTTCGCCGCCGTGGACTACTTCGAGCGGCGCTCCATCCCCTTCGTGATCGGCGTCAACTGCTTCGACGGCGCCGCACGGTACCCGGCCGACACCGTCCGTGAGGCGCTCGACCTCGACCCCGACGTACCGGTCGTGCTGTGCGACGCACGTGAGCGGGATTCCGTGAAGGACCTCCTCGTCACGGTCGTACAGCACGCCATGACGCAGGTGGCCGAACGCCGACAGAGCGTCACGACCTGACGCCACGCCCCGGTCCGGACGCACGAGCACGGCTCGTACCCCCGCCGACCGGGGTACGAGCCGTGGGCCCGGGGGCACGCGCGCGTGGACCTTCATGACGGAGGCAAGAACGGCACGCGCGCGTGGACCTCGATTCTCAGCTCGGGTCGTCCTCGTGCCAGCCGAAGCTCTTCTCCACCGCCTTGCGCCAGTTGTGGTACTCGCGGTCGCGGACGGACGCCTCCATGGCCGGCGTCCACTCGACGTCCTTCTGCCAGTGCGACTTCAACTCGTCCAGGTCGTTCCACACCCCGGTGGCGAGGCCGGCCGCGTACGCGGCGCCCAGGCACGTCGTCTCCGAGACCTTCGGGCGGATCACCGGCACGTCGAGGACGTCCGCCTGGTGCTGCATCAGGAGGTTGTTCTTGGTCATGCCGCCGTCCACCTTCAGGGTGGTGATCTTCACCCCGGAGTCCTGGAACATGGCGTCCACGACCTCACGCGTCTGCCAGCTCGTCGCTTCCAGCACCGCACGCGCGAGGTGTCCCTTCGTGACGTACCGCGTGAGGCCGGTGACGACTCCGCGCGCGTCGGACCGCCAGTAGGGCGCGAACAGGCCGGAGAACGCGGGCACGATGTACGCGCCGCCGTTGTCGTCCACGCTCGCCGCCAGGGACTCGATCTCGTCCGCGGCGCGGATGATGCCCAGCTGGTCGCGGAACCACTGCACCAGGGCACCCGTGATCGCGATCGACCCCTCCAGGCAGTACACCGGAGCCTCGCTGCCGATCTTGTACCCCATGGTGGTGAGCAGTCCGCTCTTCGACGGCACGGGCCGGTTCCCGGTGTTGAGCAGCAGGAAACTGCCGGTGCCGTACGTGTTCTTCGCCGTGCCCACGTCGTAGCAGGCCTGCCCGAACACGGCCGCCTGCTGGTCACCGAGCGCCGACGCGACCGGCACGCCCGCGAGCTGGCCCACGGCCGTGCCGTACACCTCGGCGGAGGAGCGGATCTCCGGGAGGACCGCCTCGGGGACGTTCATCGCCGCGAGGATCGCGGAGTCCCACTGAAGGGTCGAGAGGTTCATCAGCATGGTGCGTCCGGCGTTGGTGACGTCGGTGACGTGCCGTCCGCCGTCCGTGCCGCCGGTGAGGTTCCAGATCAGCCAGGAGTCGATCGTGCCGAAGGCGATCTCACCGCGCTCGGCGCGGGCCCTGAGCCCCGGCACGTTGTCGAGCAGCCAGGCCGCCTTCGGGCCCGAGAAGTAGCTGGCCAGCGGCAGGCCCGTCTGCTCGCGGAAACGGTCCTGCCCGTCCGCGCCACCGAGTTCGGTGCACAGCGAGGACGTGCGCGTGTCCTGCCAGACGATCGCGTTGTGGACGGGTTTGCCCGTGGCGCGGTCCCACAGGACCGTCGTCTCCCGCTGGTTGGTGATGCCGAGCGCGCTGAGCTGGTCGGCGCGCAGGCCGGCCTTGGCGATCGCACCGGCCACCACGGCCTGCACCTTGGACCAGATCTCGGTGGCGTCGTGCTCGACCCAGCCCGGCTTGGGGAAGATCTGACGGTGCTCGCGCTGGTCGACGGCGACGATCGCGCCGTCCTGGTCGAAGATGATGCAGCGACTCGAAGTGGTGCCCTGGTCGATCGCGGCGACGTACTTCTGGGCGTTGTCCGGCATGACGTCCCCTTACGTCTCACGTCAGATGCGTCAGAAGGCTGCGTTGTAGATGAGTCCCGCGAGTGCCCCGCCGAGCAGCGGGCCGACGACCGGTATCCAGGCGTAACCCCAGTCGGAGGTCCCCTTGTGGGGGATCGGCAGGAAGGTGTGCACGATGCGCGGGCCGAGGTCACGCGCCGGGTTGATCGCGTAGCCGGTGGGGCCACCGAGTGACAGACCGATCCCGACGACCAGCAGGGACACGATGAGCACCTGGGTGCCGGACTCGCCGAGGCCCTTGGTGAGTCCGAACGCGAGGACCGGGAGGACGAGGGCGACCGTGGCGATGGTCTCCGTGATGAGGTTGGCGACCGGGTTCCGGATCTCCGGGATGGTGGAGAAGATGCCGAGCGTCGGCAACGGCTCGTCCGCCGAGCCCACCTTGGGGACGTTGGCCTGGAACTGCGCGAGGTAGACCAGATACGCGAGAACCGCGCCCAGCATCGCGCCGATCATCTGCCCCAGCAGGTAGACCCAGACCTTGTCCCACTTCCCTGTGTCCACGGCGATGCCGATGGTGACGGCCGGGTTGAGGTGGCCGCCCGACAGGGGAGCGGCGGTGTACGCCCCGGCCAGCACGCCGAAGCCCCAGCCGAACGCGATGACGATCCAGCCCGAGGCCCTCGCCTTCGAGAATCTGAGGGTGACGGCGGCGCACACGCCGGCGCCGAAGAGGATCAGGATGGCGGTTCCGATGAGTTCTCCGACGAAAATGTCTCCGTTGCTCATGGCGGCTCCTAGGCCCTGGGCCGGGGTGATCCCCCCGGTCCTCCGTGCAGGTGCGTTTCCCATGGCTGCTTCGGCCGAAGCAGGGAGGATTCCGCGCCCCGCTCGACGTCCGCGACGAGCGTCCCACCGCAGCCGAATCGCCCGTGGGGGATGGCCCGTACGCAGGCGGGGTGCCCGAACGGCGCAGTGCGCAAAGTCACTTGAAAGCGGCGATGCCGACTGACACCCGGAAGTGTTCACCGGCGCCCAGGGAGCGTCAAGGTCGCGGACGACACCGGTTGGTGGTGGTGATGGGGAGTGGGCGTGGGAGCCGGGTCGGCCTCCGGTGCCACCCGGCACCTGCGGCGGGGCCCCGGTCCCCGACCCTCCCGCTCAGGGCAACCGCGGTCGGAGGCAGGCGGGTTGCACGGCGGACGACGCGCGGTGGGGCACTGAGGCTCCGTACGGCACCGAAGACGAGGCCGCCGCGAACCGCCCCGCACCCGAGCGGGCGGTCGGCGTCAACCGACGTCACCGGTCCGTCCCCACAGCACACCCGCTGCCAGGTCGTGTGCCCGCCTCCCGTACGGCGTCGCGCAGCGCGTCGGCAGGTTGACCACCGCCTGGAAGGCCAAGCGGCGGGTGTCCGTCCAGTGGTCACCGCACCGCGATCACCGACGACCCGTGCCCGAACAGACCCTGGTTCGCGGTGATCCCCACCCGCGCACCGTCGATCTGCCGGTCACCCGCGTCGCCCCGCAACTGCCAGGTAACCTCGCAGACCTGGGCGATCGCCTGCGCCGGGACCGCCTCCCCGAACGAGGCCAGCCCGCCGCTGACGTTCACCGGTATGCGTCCGCCCGGGGCCGTCACGCCCTCCCGCAGCAACTTCGCCGCCTCGCCCGCGCCGCACAGCCCGAGATCCTCGTACCACTGCAACTCCAGTGCCGTGGACAGGTCGTACACCTCGGCCAGCGACAGGTCCTCGGGCCCGAGCCCCGCTTCCTCATAGGCGGCGCGCGCGATGGACGCCCGGAAGGTCTCGGGTGCGGGCTCCACCGCGACCGCCGAGTCCGTCGCGATGTCCGGCAGGTCCAGCACCGTGGTGGGGTAGCGCGGGGTCACCGTGGACACCGCCCGGATCCGCACGGCATCGGCAACCCCGTGACGCCGGGCGAAGTCCATGCTGGACAGCACCAGCGCCGCGGCTCCGTCCGAGGTCGCGCAGATGTCGAGCAACCGCAGCGGATCGGCGACCACCGCCGAGGCGGCGACCTCCTCGGCGGTGACCCGCTTGCGGTAGCGCGCGTACGGATTCAGCGCGCCCACAGCGGCGTTCTTCACCTTGACCTGCGCGAAGTCGTCCACCGTGTCCCCGTGCACGGCCATCCGCCGGCGCGCGTACAGCCCGAAGTACGTCGGGTTGGTCGCCCCCAGGACGCGGAAGCGCAGCCAGTCGGGGTCGTCGGGCCGGTCCCCGCCCGCGGGCCGGAAGAACCCCTTGGGCGCGGAGTCGGCCCCCACCACGAGAACGACGTCCGCCAGCCCCGCCAGGATCTGCGCCCGTGCCGCGGCGATGGCCTGGGCCCCGGAGGCGCACGCCGCGTACACGCTCGTCACCCGGGCCCCCTGCCAGCCCAGGGCCTTCGCGAACGTCGCCCCCGCCACGTACCCCGGGTAGCCGCCACGCACCGTGTCCGCGCCGACGATCGAGCCGATGTCCCGCCAGTCGACTCCCGCGTCGGTGAGCGCGGCGCGTGCGGCCACCGTCCCGTACTCCACGAAGCTTCTGCCCCACTTGCCCCACGGGTGCATGCCCGCGCCCAGGACCGCCACGTCACCCGTCATGCCCTCACCCCCCGTGTTCCCGTAGGCCGCCAGTGCCACGTCGTCCAGGTCGTCTCCGCGTCCTCGCTGAGCACGCCCGGGACGACCTCCACCTCCATGCCCACCGTCAGCTCGGCGACGGTGACCCCGGGAGCCGCCTGCCCGAGCAGCACGAGACGCTCGGCAGCCAGTTCCACAGCGATCAACGTGCGAGGCTCCCAGGGAAGTTCCGGATCGGACACGTAGGGTGACGGAGGCCGGTAGCGCCCGTCCGTGTAGGACCACACGCGCCCGCGTGGCGACAGCTGCACCTCTACCAGGTCACCTCCATCGCATGCCGGATTGCGGCAGTGGGCGTCCTCGCGCGGGAAGAAGACCGAGGCGCACGCCGAGCAACGCGTGCCGAGGAGCCGGAAGGCATCCCCCTCTCCGGTGAACCATCCCGAGACCACGGGTGTGCGTGTACGTGCCAAAGCCCCTCCCGCACCCAGACCTGACGGAACGTCAGAAGTGTGCCACGGGCAACCGTAATTCGGCAGGCGTCCCGGCGAACCAACCGCGCCTCAACGGCGTCGCAGTATCAGGAGGGACGGCCGGGGCCCACGGGGGTGGTTCCGGCCGTCCCTCAGTGCCGTCCGCCACGGCGGGAGGGCGTCGGACGACGGCGGTTCACACACTGAGCCTGTAGAAGCGCCACAGCTCGTGCTCGACGTCCAGCACCTCGACACCGCCGTACCCGGCCTCCAGCGCGTACGCGCGTACCGTGTCAGGCCGCAGGACGGTGCCGGCCTCCACCTTGGCGCCCTCCGCGCGGGTCGCGGGCAGGCAGTGCAGCACACTGAAGGCGTAGTTGATCCGGTCCAGTTCCGGACCCGGGGCGGTGAACTCCTCGCTCACCTTCTCGTCCGCGATCAGCACCGCGCCGGAGGGCGCCAGCAGCCGACGCACCGAGGTCAGCACCCGCACCGGATCGGCCATGTCGTGCAGTGCCTCGAACACGGTGACCAGGTCCACTGAACCGTCCACGTCGACCCCCGCGGCATCAGTGCGCGCGAACGCCACCCGATCGTCCAGCCCCGCCTCCCGGGCGTTGCGCCGGGCCTCGTCCACCGAGACGGCGTCCAGATCGACACCAGTGAGCCGCGCACCGGGGAAGGCGCGGGCCAGCGCCATCGTCGACCACCCCAGTCCGCAGCCGAGATCGAGCACGCGCGCGCGGGGACCGTCCGTCAGCCGCCGGTGGACATCCGGCATGGCGGCGACCCAGGAACCGACCGTCTCAGGCCGGTACATGGGCCTGTTCAGCCCCGCGATGCCCTCGCGGGTTCCCCGGCCGTAGCGCTCGTACGGCACACCGGCACCCGTCGCGAAGGCCTCCAGCAACTCGGGCAGGGTCTCGGCGAGGGAGGCGACGAACTGGGGACCCGTGGCCAGGTACAGCGGGTCGTCCCGGTCCACCAGCACCCGCCGGTGCTCGGCGGGCAGTTCGAAGAGCCGCTCGTAGCCGCCGGCCCCAGGGGCCCCGGAGGCGGTCAGGATGCCGGCCACCGCCTGCTGCTCCAGCCACTCGCGCGCGTACCGGGCGTGGACACCCGACGTCTTCGACAGGTCACGGGGCGTCATGGGGCCGTGCGAGGCCAGCGCCTCGTACAGACCGCGGCGGACACCGACGTCGACGGTGAAGATCTCCAGCGCCGCACGGAGCCCCGTGACGATCTCCTCAGCCAGACGTTCGGCATCCGGAGTGTGCTCCGGTGGGACGCTCATCATCGATCCGACCTCCGCAGACGTGCCAGGTACCGTCACCGTCCCACAGGGCCGTACCACCCGCGAGAGCACGCGACCGTCCCGTACGCACGACGGGCGTGCGCCCTCCGCGCACGGCCCTCTGTCGGAGAACCCGGCCGACTGGTAGATGGAGGGGCATGAAAAGACTTGCGGTACTGCTGCGCCCCCTGCTCGCCGCCGCCACGTCCCTGCTCGCCCTGGCCCTGACGGCCCCCGCGGCCCGGGCGGCAGCCGAACCCAGGGCCCCGGAGGACTTCGTAGCCCTCAGAACCGTCGACCCGACCATCCTCCAGGACATCCGCTACTTCACCCCGCACAACTTCGTGGGCGAGCGCGTCGACGGCTACCAGCAGCCGCTGTGCATCCTCACCCGCCCCGCCGCCGAAGCACTCCACAAGGCCCAGACGGAACTCCTGCAGAGGGGCTACTCACTCAAGGTGTACGACTGCTACCGGCCCCAGCGGGCCGTGGACCACTTCGTCCGCTGGGCCAAGGACCTCGACGACCAGCGGATGAAAACCGAGTTCTACCCCCAGGTCGACAAGACCCGCCTGTTCACCGACGGCTACATCGCGGAGAAGTCCGGCCACAGCCGCGGCTCGACCGTGGACCTCACCCTAGTGGAACTCCCCGCAAGGCCCACCCGGCCGTATCACCCGGGGGAGCCGCTGGTGCCCTGTTACGCCCCCCAGAGGGAGCGGTTTCCCGACAACTCAGTGGACATGGGCACGGGGTACGACTGCTTCGACACCCTCTCCCACACGGACGACCCGCGGATCACCGGCACACAACGCGCCAACCGGCAGCTCCTCAAGGACACTCTGCAAGCCCTCGGGTTCGTGAACCTGCCCGAGGAATGGTGGCACTTCACGTACAAGCCGGAGTCCTATCCGGACACTTACTTCGACTTCCCGGTGACCAGCAAATCCCTCACTCCCGCTGATTGAGCCGCCCGCAGGAGACGCCCTCCACGTGATCGGATACAGTCCGCCGCGTGTCCGCAACTCAACACCCCAACGTCAACTCCGCGCCGGACTCCCACTGTTCGAGCTGCGGAGCGCCCTACGGCGAGGGCGTCTCCGGCTGGCCCCGCACCTGCCCGGCCTGCCACACGGTCGCCTACCGCAACCCGCTGCCCGTAGCGGTTGCGCTGCAGCCCGTGTACGACACCAAGGGCACAGCCCTGGTCGTCATCACCCGAACCATCGCCCCCGCGCGCGGCGGCACCGCCCTGCCCGGAGGGTTCATCGAGCAACGCGAGGACTGGCGCGGCGCCGTCGTCCGCGAGCTCAAGGAGGAAACGGGCATCGACGCTCACGAGCGAGACGTCCGCCTCGCCGACGCGATGAGCTCACCCGACGGCCACCTCCTCCTCTTCGGGCTCCTCCCGGAACGCCCGGCCGCCGGTCTGCCCCCGTCCGTCGCCACCGACGAGACGGAGGGCTGGCACCTGCTGCACAGGCCGGCCGAACTCGCCTTCCCGCTGCACACGCTGGCGGTCCAGGCGTTCTTCGAGGGCCGCTACGTCTGAGTCACGACGGGGCGAGCCCGCGTACCCGCACGGGGTGGGCGGGCTCCCTCCGTCCGTTGTTCCTCTCCCGCTCCACGACCACCCGCCGCTTCTTCCAGCGCGTCACATACCGTTCGACCTCGGGCTCGTCCCAGCCGTCGCCCGCGTCGGCGACCACGAGCCCACCCCCGGCCCGCCCCCGCTCCGGCGCCCACGCCTCCAGCTCCAGACCGCCGTCGGCGCCCCGGACGGGCAGGACGGCACCCGCGCGCGCGAACACCGGGATGCGTGACAGAGGCGCCTCGATCAGCACCTGCCCCGGCCCCTCGTACGCCTCCTCGGTCACCGTGTCGTACCAGCGCCCCCGCGGCAGCTGCACCGCCCGCCGGTCGGCACCCGGGTCCAGCACCGGCGCCACCAGGAGATCGTCACCGAGCAGGAACGCGTCCTCGCAGTCGCGCAGCGCCCGGTCCTCGGGCGCGCCCCACCAGACCGGCCGCACATACGGAGCCCCCGTACGCCGTGCCACATGCGCCAGCGTCACGAAGTACGGCAGCAGCCGGCGCCGCTCGACGAGCGCCACGCGCGCGTGGCCCAGTACCTCCTCGCCGAACTCCCAGGGCTCCCTGCGCCCCGCCCGCAGACTCGCGTGCGTACGGAACAGCGGCAGATACGCGCCCAGCTGGAACCACCGCAGATACAGCTCCGCGGACGGGCTCCCGTCGAAACCACCGACATCAGGGCCCGAATACGGCACCCCGCACAGGCCCAGGCCCATCACCAGCGACAACGACGCCCGCAGCCCCGGCCAGCCCGTCGCCACATCCCCCGACCAGGTCCCCCCGTAGCGCTGCATACCGGCCCACCCGGAGCGCGAGAAGACGAACGGCCGCTCCTCGGGAACGAGCCTGCGCAGACCCTCGTACCCGGCCCGGGCCATACAGAGCCCGTACACGTTGTGCGCCTCCCGGTGGTCACCGCCCCGGCCGTCCAGATCGTGCCGCGCCGACCGGGGCAGGGTGTTCTCCCCGAAGGCCGTGAACGACGTCGGCTCGTTCATGTCGTGCCAGAACCCCGCGAACCCCTGCGCCAGCCGCTCCTCGTACAGCCCGCCCCACCACTCGCGCACACGCGCGCGCGTGAAGTCCGGGTACACCGACTCCCCGGCCCAGACGACGCCCTCCACGGGCCGGCCCGCCGCGTCCCGCACGAACGCGTCCTCGGCCGTCCCGCTGTCGTACACCGCGTTGCCCGGCTCGGCCCGCACCGCCGGATCGACGATCGACACCAGCCGGATCCCGTCCCGGCGCAGCTCCTCGGCGAGTACAGGCAGCTTCGGGAAGCGCTCCTTGTCGACCGTGAACACCCGGTGCTCGTCGAAGTGGTCGATGTCCAGATGCACCGCGTCCAGCGGCAGATCGTGCTCCTGGTAACCCGAGACGATCCGCCGCACCTCCTGCTCGCTGCCGAAGCCCCACCGCGCGTGATGGTGCCCCAGCGCCCACGCGGGCGGCAGCGCGGGCGCCCCGGTGAGCGTCGCCCAGGCGTGCAGCGCGCGCGCGGGGGTACCCACCATCATCCAGCAGCGCAGCGGGCCACCGTCCACACGCAGCTCGCTCGTCCCGGTACGGTCGTGCCCGGAACCGGCGCCCTCCTCGCCCTCCCGCAACACCACGGTGCCGTCCCACGAGGTGTCATGGAACAGCAGGTGAGTGCCCGCGTCGGCCACCACCATCTGTACCGGCATGGTGATGTACAGAGGATCGTCACCAGGAACGAACGTGTGTCCGGGGTCGGTGTTCCACAAGCGGTACGTTCCGTCACGCAGCCGGGGCCCCGACGAGCGCCCGCCCAGACCGAAGAACCGCGCGTCGGCCGGCACCTCGGAACGCTGCATCCAGCGCGCCCCGCCCCCACCGGCAGGTTCCCACCAGCGCGGCGGCAGCTCCCGCCGCAGAAGCACCCCGCCGGGCGTCTGCACCTCGATGGCTCCGTGCCGCGAGACGACGATCGTGACGCGTTCCGCCACCACCCGCCACGCACCGTCCTTGTCCGGCTCCAGAACGGCCCGCGGATCAGGCTCCGGGCAGCGGTCCGCGAGCGCGTACGAGGGCTCCGGTCCGGCGCCGTCCCAGCCCCAGAACACGGCGCCGCTCGTGGTGACCGTGATCAGCAGCTCGGATCGCGCGAACCGGACGACCCCACCACCGGGCCCCGGCTCCGCCTCCCGCACGGGCCCGGGCACCCGCGCGCGCTCAGCCCCCCGCTCGGGCAGCCCGGCGGCATCGGCACGCCGCCTGCGCCACGCGGCCCGCACGGCGCGAAAACCCTGCGCCGCCCCCGCAGAACCGACCGCCTTCACCGAACGCACCAGGTCACGACCGCTCATGCTGCTCACCCTGCCACTTGCTCACCCATGGTGGTGAGTCGTTCAACTGCCGTTCACCCGTGGTGAGGGCACATCTTCACGGCGCCGACCATGTGCGGCGCACCCTGGTGTAGAAGTCGATCACATGGCATCGTCCGTGTCAGCCGCGTACGCGCGCACCCCAGCCCGTGCGCGACAGCCGCACACGACGCGCAGAACCCCGGGAGCCGCCCCATGACCTCAGCGAACGACGCACCGCTCTGGCAGCCCGATCAGGAACGCATCGCCCGGGCCCAGATCACGAAGTTCCACGCCTGGGCCGCCGAGCACCACGGCGCCCCGGCCGAGGGCGGATACCCGGCCCTGCACCGCTGGTCCGTCGACGAACTCGACACGTTCTGGAAAGCCGTCACCGAGTGGTTCGGCGTACGGTTCTCCACCCCCTACGCGCGCGTACTCGGCGATCGCACCATGCCAGGCGCCCAGTGGTTCCCCGGCGGGACCCTCAACTACGCCGAACACGCCCTCCGCGCCGCCACCACCCGCACGGACGAACCAGCCCTCCTGCACGTCGACGAATCCCATGAGCCGCGCCCGGTGACCTGGGCCGAGCTGCGCCGCCAGGTCGCCTCCCTCGCCGCTGAGCTGCGCACCCTCGGCGTACGCCCGGGAGACCGCGTCAGCGGATACCTCCCGAACATTCCCCAGGCCGTCGTGGCCCTCCTCGCCACGGCCGCCGTCGGCGGCGTCTGGACCTCCTGCGCGCCCGACTTCGGCGCCCGAAGCGTCCTCGACCGCTTCCAGCAGGTCGAACCGGTCGTCCTGTTCACCGTCGACGGCTACCGCTACGGCGGCAAGGAACACGACCGCCGCGACACCGTCGCCGAACTCCGCCGCGAACTGCCCACCCTGCGCGCCGTCGTCCACATCCCGCTCCTCGGCACAGAAACCCCCGACGGCGCCCTGGAGTGGTCCGCGCTGACCTCCGCGGACATCGAACCCGTCTTCGAGCAGGTCCCCTTCGACCACCCCTTGTGGGTCCTGTACTCCTCCGGCACCACCGGCCTCCCCAAGGCCATCGTCCAGTCCCAGGGCGGCATCCTCATCGAGCACCTCAAACAGCTCGGCCTCCACTGCGACCTGGGCCCCGACGACCGCTTCTTCTGGTACACCTCCACCGGCTGGATGATGTGGAACTTCCTCGTCTCCGGCCTGCTCACCGGCACCACGATCGTCCTGTACGACGGCAGCCCCGGGTACCCCGACACCGGCGCCCAGTGGCGCGTCGCCGAACGCGCCGGAGCCACCCTCTTCGGCACCTCCGCGGCGTATGTCATGGCCTGCCGCAAGGCCGGCGTCCACCCCGCACGCGACTACGACCTCTCGCGGGTGCAGTGCGTCGGCACCACGGGCTCACCGCTGCCGCCGGACGGCTTCCGCTGGCTGCACGACGAGTTCGCGGAGGCCGGAGCAGACCTGTGGATCGCCTCCGTCAGCGGAGGCACCGACGTGTGCTCCTGCTTCGCGGGAGCCGTCCCCACACTCCCCGTGCACATCGGCGAACTCCAAGCACCCAGTCTCGGCACCGACCTCCAGTCCTGGGACCCCAGCGGAAAACCCCTGACCGACGAGGTCGGCGAACTCGTGGTCATCAACCCCATGCCGTCCATGCCCATCCACTTCTGGAACGACCCCGACGGCACCCGGTACCACGACAGCTACTTCGACACCTACCCCGGAGTCTGGCGCCACGGCGACTGGATCACCGTCACCTCACGCGGCTCGGTCGTGATCCACGGCCGCTCCGACTCCACCCTCAACCGCCAGGGCGTCCGCATGGGCTCGGCCGACATCTACGAAGCCGTCGAGCGTCTCCCCGAGATCAAGGAATCCCTCGTCATCGGCATCGAACAGCCCGACGGCGGCTACTGGATGCCCCTCTTCGTCCACCTGGCCCCCGGAGCCGTCCTCGACGAAACCCTCCTGAACCGCATCAAACAGATCATCCGCGAACAGCTCTCCCCGCGTCATGTCCCAGACGAGGTCATCGAGGTCCCCGGAGTCCCCCACACCCTGACCGGCAAACGCATCGAGGTCCCGGTCAAGCGCCTTCTCCAGGGCACGCCACTGGAGAAGGCGGTCAACCCAGGATCGATCGACAACGTCGACCTGCTGCGCTTCTACGAGGACCTGGCACGCAAGCGCACCTGACCCCCCTCGCCCCCTGGCCCGACGGGCGTTGTCAGTGCTGCTGATTACTGTGAGTGAGCACTGATCGACTGCGCACAGCACAGGGGGAAGAATGACGCACACCCGGCACCGGACCATGCGACGCGTCCTGCGCCGCGAGATCGCCGGCACCATCGGCCTGCTCACGGACGAGCACGACTTCACGGCGATGCGGCGCTACCGCACCTTCGCCTTCGACGACCACGCGACCTACCTCCGACAAGTGGAGGGCCTGCTCAGGACGCTCGCGTCCCAGGGCAGCCACACCACGGTCGCCCTCTTCGACCCCGAGGAGTACGCGGAGTTCTGCACCGAGACCGGCCTGGACCCCGACGCCGCAGCCAGCCGCACCCGCTACACCGCCGAACTGGCCGCCCTGGGGCCCAGCGTCCCCTACCGAGGGCAACCCCTCGACGAACTCGTCCCCGACCTCGTCGACGAGGCCGTCCGGCAGGCCACCTGGCAGTACGCGACCACACTTCTCGCCGGCATCGGCGCCTGCGCCTCCTGCGGCGAGGACATCGGGCGAGACGCCTTCCTGCGGGCCACCGATCTCCTCACTCGCATCCTCGACACCGCGGGCCCGGGCGAACGCCACCTCGTGTGCAGCGTCTCGGCCGCACCCGAACCACTCGTCGCGGCACTGTGGGTGGACGAGAAGCCCGACGGCACTCTCCACCTCGACGAAACCGAAGGCCTGGAATTCACCACCATCCTGGCCGTGGGCCTCGCCACCCGTACCGCCGGCGGCCTCGTCATGCGCACCAGCGCTCCCGGCGCGACCGATCGCGTCTACGGCTGGCGCCTGCGCGGGGACGCCCTCGACCCGCTCACCGCAGGCGAGGTCTTCGACGCCTACTGCACAGACATCGAATCCGGTGACCTCGTCTCCCCGGAATCCGGCGTCGACTACTGCGCCCCACCCGACCTCGGCGACACCGGCACGATGAGGGGAGGCCACGCCCACTGAAAGCGCCAGGGGCGCCCCACCCGAAGGCGGAGCGCCCCTGACCACCCACTTGATCACGCCGGCGGTTGCGCGGTGCTACCCGGTGTCACTCGCCGGACAGCACCGCCTGAGCCGCGTTGCGTGCCTCCTCGGCGGTGTCCGCCGCCCGCGCCGCGGCCGCCGCACGCTCGCACTGCGCCAGCGTGTACTTCGCCAGCGTCGCCCGCACATAGGGAATCGAAGCCGCACCCATGGACAGGGAGGTGACACCCAGACCGGTCAGCACACACGCGAGCAGTGGGTCGGACGCCGCCTCACCACAGACACCGCAGCTCTTGCCCTCGGCCTTCGCCGCCTCGGCGGACAGCGCCACCAGGTCGAGCAACGCGGGCTGCCACGGGTCCTGCAGCCGGGACACCGCGCCCACCTGCCGGTCCGCGGCGAACGTGTACTGGGCGAGGTCGTTGGTCCCCAGCGACAGGAACTCGACCTCCTGAAGGATCGACCGCGCTCGCAGCGCCGCCGACGGGATCTCCACCATCGCACCGAACTTCGCCCTCAGCCCGGCCGCACGGCACGCGTCCGCGAACGCCTTGGCGTCCGTACGGTCCGCCACCATCGGAGCCATGACCTCCAGGTAGACGGGCAGCCCCTCCGCGGCCTTCGCCAGAGCGGTGAGCTGTGTCCGCAGCACCTCCGGGTGGTCGAGGAGCGTCCGAAGCCCCCGCACGCCCAGCGCCGGATTCGGCTCGTCGGCCGGCGTCAGGAAGTCCAGCGGCTTGTCCGCACCCGCGTCGAGCACACGCACCACGACACGGCCCTCGGGGAACGCCTCAAGCACCTGCCGGTACGCCTCGACCTGCTTCTCCTCCGACGGCGCCTTCTTGCTGTCGTCGAGGAAGAGGAACTCGGTACGGAAGAGCCCCACACCCTCGGCCCCGGCCTCGACGGCGGCCGGCACATCAGCGGGCCCGCCCACATTGGCCAGCAGCGGGACCTTGTGCCCGTCAGAGGTGGCACCCGGGCCGGTCGAAGCGGCCAGCGCCGCCTTGCGCTCGGCCGCGGCAGCCTCCAGCTCGGCCTTCTTCTCCGCGCTCGGTTCCACGAAGATCTCACCCGTGCTGCCGTCCACAGCTATCACCGTGCCCTCGGCCAGCTCACCGGCACCCGGCAGCGCGACAACGGCCGGCACCCCGAGCGCCCGCGCCAGAATCGCGCTGTGGCTGGTCGGGCCGCCCTCCTCGGTGACGAAACCGAGCACGAGCGTCGGATCCAGCAGCGCCGTGTCCGCCGGCGCCAGATCACGCGCGATAAGGACGTACGGCTCGTCGCTGTCCGGTACACCAGGCATGGGCACCCCGAGCAGCCGGGCGACAATGCGGTTCCGCACGTCGTCCAGGTCGGCCACACGACCCGCAAGGTACTCACCGGCGCCCGCGAGCAGCGCACGGTACGCGGCGAACGCGTCGTACACGGCGCGCTCGGCCGTGCTGCCGACAGCGATGCGGCGCTCCACATCCGCCATCAACTCGGGATCCTGCGCCATCAAGGCCTGGGCTTCGAGCACAGCCTGGGCCTCGCCGCCCGCCAGGTTGCCGCGGGCCATCAGATCGGCCGCCACGGCTTCCACAGCCTTGCGGGCGCGACCCTGCTCGCGCTCCGCCTCCTCCGCCGGTATCTGCTTGGCAGGCGGTTCCAGGACCGCCGTCCCCATGTGCCGAACCTCGCCGATCGCCACACCGTGGCTCACGCCGACGCCTCGCAGCGTTGTTTCCATCTCACCCGTCTCCGATAGTGCGGCGGGTCCAACCGCCGCGGTGGTTGTCCGACTCGCAGTCCGGTACGCCGCTGCTGTCACTGCCAGCCGAAGAGTTCGTCGCCGGCCTTGACGTCACCATCGACGCGGAGTCCGGTGAGAGAGTCGGCCGTGGCCTCGAGCGCCACGATCGGGCAGATCGGAGACTTGCCCGCGGCCTCGACGGCGGCGGGGTCCCAGCGCACCACGGCCTGGCCGCGCGTCACGGTGTCACCCTTGGTGACGAGAAGCTCGAAGCCCTCACCGTTGAGCTGCACGGTGTCGATGCCGAGGTGGGTGAGCACGCCGTGGCCGGCATCGTCGACCACGACGAAGGCATGCGGGTGGAGAGAAACGATGACCCCGTCCACGGGAGCGACGGCCTCGGAGGCCTCCCGCACGGGGTCGATTGCTGTACCGGGTCCTACCATCGCACCCGAGAAGACGGGGTCGGGTACCGCGGCGAGTCCGATGGCCCGCCCGGCTAGGGGGGACGTCACGGTGGTCATGGGAAGCCTCCCAGGGGAGATTCATATGGGCCGTCACTGCCTGTCCCGGACGGCGCACTGGGGAGCAGGGTATGTCATATGAACTGCCGGTTCCGCGTGAGACGTACGGGGTGGCGGTCCTGGAGCCCCTCGCCACCGATTTGCGCCCCCTCCGGACCCAGATGTAGAGTCGTACACCTGCCTGGGGGCGAGTGACACGATCAGGTGTCCCAGTCCGGCAGCATCCAACTTGTCACATCCTTTCTCTGGGTCCTTCTGCATGTCCGCAGGACGGTGGTCAGGGAGACGGAAAAACGCTGATAGTGTTGGAAACACCGAAGGGAAGCGCCCGGAGGAAAGCCGCGAGAGAGTCTCTCGGGTGAGTACGAAGGAAGCGTCCGTTCCTTGAGAACTCAACAGCGT
>NZ_JBVIEE010000032.1:0-6660 GCF_055572015.1 Streptomyces sp. NPDC030840
GAGTCCAGCCCCGCCTTCACGCACTCGTCCAGGAACACGGAGTTCAGCAGGATGCGGGCGGCCGGGTTGAGGCCGAACGAGATGTTCGACAGACCGAGGGTGGTCTGCACGTCGGGGTGACGGCGCTTCAGCTCACGGATCGCCTCGATCGTCGCGATGCCGTCCTTGCGGGACTCCTCCTGGCCCGTGCAGATCGTGAAGGTCAGACAGTCCACGAGGATGTCCTCCTCGCGGATGCCCCAGGTGCCGGTCAGGTCCGCGATCAGCCGCTCGGCGACGGCGACCTTCTTCTCCGCCGTCCGGGCCTGGCCCTCCTCGTCGATCGTCAACGCGATCAGCGCCGCACCGTGCTCCTTCGCCAGCCGCGTCACCCTGGCGAACCGTGAGTCCGGCCCGTCGCCGTCCTCGTAGTTCACGGAGTTGACGACCGCGCGCCCGCCCAGCTTCTCCAGACCGGCCCGCAGGACGTCGACCTCGGTGGAGTCCAGCACGATCGGCAGGGTGGAGGCGGTGGCGAACCGGCCGGCGAGTTCCTGCATGTCGGCGACGCCGTCCCGGCCCACGTAGTCCACGCACAGGTCCAGCATGTGCGCGCCCTCACGGATCTGCTCCCGGGCCATCTCCACACAGTCGTCCCAGCGGCCCTCCAGCATGGCCTCACGGAACTTCTTGCTGCCGTTGGCGTTCGTCCGCTCCCCGATCGCCAGGTAGGAGGTGTCCTGACGGAACGGCACCGACTGGTAGAGCGAGGCGGCACCAGGCTCGGGCCGGGGATCGCGCGGTGCCGGCGTGAGTTCGCGCACCCGCTCCACGACCTGCCGGAGGTGCTCCGGCGTCGTGCCGCAGCAGCCGCCCACCAGGGACACCCCGTACTCCCGCACGAAGTCCACGTGAGCCTGTGCCAGCTCCGCCGGGGACAGCGGGTAGTGGGCCCCGTCGCCGCCGAGGACGGGCAGGCCCGCGTTCGGCATGCACAGCAGCGGGATACGCGCGTGCCGGGACAGGAAGCGCAGGTGCTCGCTCATCTCCGCCGGGCCGGTGGCGCAGTTCAGGCCGATCATGTCGATGCCGAGCGGCTCCAGCGTGGTCAGCGCGGCGCCGATCTCGGAGCCCAGCAGCATCGTGCCGGTCGTCTCGACGGTCACCGAGACGATCAGCGGGACGCCGTGCCCGGCCGCCTCGATGGCGCGGCGGGCCGCGACGACCGCCGCCTTGGTCTGGAGGAGGTCCTGGGTGGTCTCCACGAGCAGCGCGTCCGCGCCGCCCGCGAGCAGGCCCTCCGCGTTGGCCCGGTAGGCGTCGCGGAGCGCCGGGTACGTGGTGTGTCCCAGCGTCGGGAGTTTCGTGCCGGGGCCCATGGGGCCCAGCACCCAGCGCTGCAGGCCGGTCCGCGTGGTGAACGCGTCGGCGGCCTCCCGGGCGATCCGCGCGCCCGCCTCCGACAGCTCGCCGATACGGCCGGCGATGCCGTACTCGCCGAGGGCGCTGAGGTTGGCGCCGAAGGTGTTGGTCTCCACGCAGTCCGACCCGGCGGCGAAGTAGGCGTCGTGGACGGAGCGGACGATGTCGGGACGGGTGACGTTGAGGATCTCGTTGCAGCCCTCGAGGTTCTGGAAGTCCTCCAGGGTGGGCTCCTGTGCCTGGAGCATGGTGCCCATCGCCCCGTCGGCGACCACCACACGGGTCGCGAGAGCCTCCCGGAGGGCGGCGGCCCTGGTTCGTGGATGTGTCATTCCTGCCGTCCCGGATGCGGTCGGAAGAAGTCGGCGGCCGGGGTGCCGCAGACCGTGGAGAGGGGTGTCGAGGAGCTGTCGAGGAGCTGCCGGGGGCCTAGAGGCCGGCCGCCTGGCGGAGGGCGGTGGCCCGGTCGGTGCGCTCCCAGGTGAAGTCGGGCAGCTCGCGGCCGAAGTGGCCGTAGGCGGCGGTCTGGGCGTAGATCGGGCGGAGCAGGTCCAGGTCGCGGATGATGGCGGCCGGGCGGAGGTCGAAGACCTCGCGGACGGCCGCCTGGATCCGGTCCACGCCGGCCTTCTCGGTGCCGAAGGTCTCGACGAACAGGCCCACCGGCTCGGCCTTGCCGATCGCGTACGCGACCTGCACCTCGCAGCGGGAGGCCAGGCCCGCAGCGACCACGTTCTTGGCGACCCAGCGCATCGCGTACGCGGCGGAGCGGTCCACCTTGGAGGGGTCCTTGCCGGAGAAGGCGCCGCCGCCGTGGCGGGCCATGCCGCCGTACGTGTCGATGATGATCTTGCGGCCGGTCAGTCCGGCGTCGCCCATCGGGCCGCCGATCTCGAACCGGCCGGTCGGGTTGACCAGGAGGCGGTAGCCCTCGGTGTCCAGCTTGACGCCGTCCTGGCCGAGGCCGTGCAGGACGTGTTCGACCACGGCCTCGCGGATGTCCGGGGTCAGGAGGGAGTCGAGGTGGATGTCGGAGGCGTGCTGGGAGGAGACGACGACGGTGTCCAGGCGGACCGCTTTGTCGCCGTCGTACTCGATGGTGACCTGGGTCTTGCCGTCCGGGCGCAGGTAGGGGATCGTGCCGTCCTTGCGCACCTCGGACAGGCGCCTGGACAGTCGGTGCGCCAGGAAGATCGGCAGCGGCATCAGCGTCGGCGTCTCGTCCGTCGCGTAGCCGAACATCAGGCCCTGGTCGCCCGCGCCCTGCCGGTCCAGCTCGTCCCCGTTCTCCCCTCGGGAGGCACCCTCGACGCGGGTCTCGTACGCCGTGTCCACGCCCTGGGCGATGTCGGGCGACTGCGCGCCGATGGAGACGGACACGCCGCAGGAGGCACCGTCGAAGCCCTTGGCGGAGGAGTCGTAGCCGATGCCGAGGATCGTGTCGCGCACCAGCTGGGGGATCGGGGCGTAGGCCCGGGTGGTGACCTCGCCGGCGACGTGGACCAGGCCGGTGGTGATCAGCGTCTCGACCGCCACCCGGGACGCCGGGTCCTCGCGCAGCAGCGCGTCGAGGATCGTGTCGCTGATCTGGTCGGCGATCTTGTCGGGGTGGCCCTCGGTCACGGACTCCGAGGTGAACAGGCGGCGGGACATGTCACTCCTGGGGCTCAAGGGGCGTGGGGTGGACGGGGTTCGGGTTCGGGGTGGTTCACCGCTGTCCGGTGGCGGCGGCCGCCACCCGAAGGGTCCGGGCCAGGGCCCGGACCGAACGGTGACGGTCGCCGGACGCTCCGGCGATCACGACCAGCGGCGCGTGCCAGCCGTGGGCGGCGATGCGTTCGGCCACGTCGTGGGCGAGGGGCTCGGCCGCCGGGTGGCCGGCGAGCAGGACCCGATCGCCCCGGGCGAGGGCGGGGCGCAGCCGGGTCAGACAGGCTCGGGCGTCGGCGGGGGCCGGCACGGTGGCGACGGTCCAGGGGGCGGGGGCGGCGTCAGCCACCAGCCGGTGCCAGTCGTCCGGGGCCTCGGCGTGCGGGATGAGGCAGATGGTGCCCGCGCCGTCCCGCCGTGGCCCGGGGGGCGGTCCCGCGGCGTCCTGGAGGGCGGGCGCGGCGGCCGGTGCGATCCGGGGCGACGGGGCCTGGCCGAGGAGCGCCAGGGCGTCGCCGACGGTGGTGGTGGCGCCGACGGCCCCGGGGAACGCGCTCAGCAGGTGACAGGTCTGCGAGAGGAGTTCGGCGCCGTCCGAGTCGCTGATGCGGGTGCGGTCGTAGACCGCCGTGAGCACCAGCGTGCCGTCGCCGTTCACCGCGGCGGTGACGGTGTACGAAAGCGCGGTGTGCGCGCCGATCGTCTCGGTGTCCCCGACGCGTACTCCGTCCCCGGCGAGTTCTTCCAGCAGCGGGTCGCGGGAGCCGTGGTCCGGCGACGTCGCGCGGAACGAGACCAGCGTCTCGGGGACGGGGCCGTCGCCCTCGCGGGACCAGCGCGCGAACTGCCCCGGGGAGGGCCACTCGTGGGCCGCGGCGAGCAGCGCGCGTTCGGCGAGGGCGGACAGCAGTCCCGTCATCGTCTGGGCCGGGTCCACGGTGACGTGGACCGGGACGGTGGTCTGCAGCGGGCCGACGAGCCGTTCGGCGCCCTGCAGCGGGATGGCGCGGCCGGAGGCCGCGGCGGCGAACGCCACGGGGGCGGCGGCGCCGTCCCGGGAACCGCACCGGTGGAGCAGCAGGGCCCACGCGGCGTTCAGGGCGGTGCTCTCCGTCACGCCGAGGTCCGCGGCCCACGCCCTGAGGCGGCGGGCCTGCCGGTCGGACAGGCGCTGCCGTGCGCGGCCGTGGGGGCGCGCGTCCAGGTGCGGGCGGGCGGCACGCGGCCCCGGCCGGCCGGGGAGGGTGATCGCGCCGGCCGACTCGGCGGCCAGCCCCCGCCACAGGCGGCGGGCCGGTTCGGTGTCCTGGGCGGCGAGCCACTGCCGGTGGTCGCGGATGTCGGGCCGCCGGCTCCCGCCGGTGGGGAGACCGCCGGCCAGGTAGGCGCGGTGGAGGGCGCGCTGCAGGATCCGGACGCTCCACCCGTCGAGCAGCGCCTGGTGGTAGGTCAGCAGCATCCGCACACAGTCGTGGCTCTCCCGGAGCAGGGCGACACGCAGGGCGGCGCCCGGCCGGTGGAGGTCGAACTCCCTTCTGCGCTCGCCGAGGATGACGGCGTGCCAGTCGGCACGGTCCTCCCGGTGCCATTCCAGGAGGGGGGTGGCGTGGGGGTGGACCGCCACGAGGGGCGCCGGGTCGCCGGGGCGGGGCCGGGCCAGGGCGGCCCGCAGCGCGGCCTCGCCGTCGTACAGGCGCTGCCAGGCGGCGGTGAGGCGGCTCGGGTCGAGCGGTCCCGTCCACCGGAAGTGCGCCTGTTCGACGTGGAGCGCGGTGTCGGGGCGCGTCAGGGCGTCGAGGAGGATGTCCCGCTGGCCGGGTGTGGCGGGCAGGACGGCGGAGGCCCCGGCACCGCTGACGGCCGGCGGCGGGGTGGCGGTCAGGGGGGTGGCGGTCAGGGGGGCGGTGAGCGCGTCGGCCGCCAGGTCCGCGAGCGGGCCGGGCGGGTACGGCGGCAGGGGCAGGGTGAGGGTGTGGAAGGTCGCCGTGTGGCGCCGGAGGGTGGCGGTGCCGGGAGGCAGGAGGACGAGCGCGTCCGCCAGCGCGGCCGGGGTGAGCACACCGCGCAGGGCGAGGCGGGGCGGAGCGCCGGGCAGGACGGCCACGTCCATGGCGATGCCGGCCGACATGGGTGCTCCCTCCAGTTCTCCGTGTGGCGCCGGTCCGTCCGGGCACGGCGGGTGTGCGGGCGGCGCGGGTACGCCGCTGGTACGTCGTGCGTGCCGCTCTCCGGGAGAACGGCATGTGCCGTCACCAGCCTCGCGTCCCCCGCCGGGAGACCGCTGGAGAAGGCCTGGAGTCCCGGCGGCCGTGGCACCGGTACCCCGGACTCCGGGCCGGCGAACCGCCGGCGGCGTGCGCCGGCGGCGGACCGCTGACACGTGCGGTGGCTCATGGGGGACACGGCCGGACACGGTCTTGGTCATGGCCAGGCTGGCAGTCTCCGCTCGTCCCGCTGTGGTACGGGCGTGGAGCGTGCGTGGAACGGGAGCGGAGCGGCGGACGGGCGGGTGCGGGCGGCGGAGGTCAGGCACTCCTCCAGGAAGGCGAGGACCCGCAGGTGGTAGGCGGGAGCGGCGTGGCCGAGCGAGACGTTGTGGCCCGCTGCCCGCAGGCGGTCGACCGTCACCGAGGGGGCGGCGCCGAGACGGGCCGTCATCGCCTCGACGGTGGCGTCGTCCAGCCGCCACCACGCCTCGTGCTCGGCGAAGGTGAGTCGTACCGGCACGCGGACGCGGGGGGCGAGCTCCTCGTACTGACGCGGCCACAGGACGGTCTCCCGGGACTCGTGGGCCGGCACGGGGGACAGGAGCTCCTTGCCGGCCCGGAAGGCACCGTGCGGATACAGGTTCAGCGGGCCCCAGTTGAGGCGGAACGCCCCGCCCTGGAGGGTGGAGGGGAAGTGGAGGGCGCCGGGGTCGTAGCGGTAGCCGGTGCCGGAGGTGTCGAGGCCCAGCAGCGGGACGGCGCCCTGGTCGGCGGCGGCGACGTGCAGGGCCGCCTTGCCCCCGTCGGAGTGGCCGAGGAGGAGCACGCCGGCGCCCACGTCGTGCCGGCGGGCGTGGTCCTGGAGAGCGGCGTGCAGCGCCTCGGCCTGCTCGGCCAGCGGCAGGCCCTGCGGGAGGTGCCGGGCGGACGCCCCGTATCCCGGGCGGTCCACGGCCAGCACCGCGTGTCCGAGAGCGGTCGCGAGCGGGAGGAACGCGTTCCAGTAGGCGGCGCGCATCCCGCGCCCGTGCACGGCGAGCACGGTGGCGCGGGGGGCGGCGCCGGAGGAGGGCGGCGCCCACAGCGCGGACAGCGGGAAGCCGCCGGCGTCGACGGTGCACGGGACGGCGCCCGCGGGGGCGCCGGTTGTTGCGGGGCTGCCGGCCGTCGTGGGGTCACCGGTTGTCGCGGGGCTGCGGGTCGTCGTGGGGTCGCCGGTCATTGCGGGGCTGCCGGTTGTCGTGGGGTCGCCGGTTATTGCGGGGCTGCCGGCCGTCGTGGGGTCACCGGTTGTCGCGGGGCTGCGGGTCGTCGTGGGGTCGCCGGTTATTGCGGGGCTGCCGGTCGTCGTGGGGTCACCGATCATCGCCGGGCTGCCGGTCATCGCAGCGCCGCCTTCCGG
>NZ_JBVIEE010000032.1:6755-19633 GCF_055572015.1 Streptomyces sp. NPDC030840
TCCGGGAGCGGGCCCGGTCCATGGCGGTCACCCAGGCGGCGGGCGATCCGGTCCGCAGCAGCGAGGTGCCCACGAGCAGGCCGTCGAAGCCCGCGTCGTGGTGGGCGTCCACGGCGGGTGGCGCCCACAGCGCGGACAGCGGGAAGCCGCCGGCGTCGACGGTGCACGGGACGGCGCCCGCGGGGCCGCCGGTCATCCCGGGGGTGCCGGTCATCGCGGTGCCGCCGGTCATCGCAGCGCCGCCTTCCGGGAGCGGGCCCGGTCCATGGCGGTCACCCAGGCGGCGGGCGATCCGGTCCGCAGCAGCGAGGTGCCCACGAGCAGGCCGTCGAAGCCCGCGTCGAGCAGCTCCGCCGCGGCGGCCGGGCCGCCGATGCCGCTGGCGCTCACCGCGCAGGGAGTGCCGGTCGCCCGGACCGCCTCCAGCAGGTCCAGGCTGCGACCCGGGTCGCCGGGGTCGCGTTCGCGCGCCTTGATGTCCTTGTTGTTGACGGCGATGACGCAGTGACCGGGCTCGGGCACCCGGTCGAGCTCCTCCTCCGAGGTGATCTCGACGAAGGGGGTCAGTCCGGTCCTCAGCGCCTCGGTCACCAGGGTGCGCAGGGCGCCGGCGGGCAGGAGTGCGGCGGTGAGCAGCACCGCGGAGGCGCCCAGGCCGGCGGCCGTGGCGATCTGGTCCCGGCGGGTGACGAAGTCCTTCTGCAGCAGCGGCAGCCGGGTCATCGCGGCGACGTCCCGCAGCAGGGCGGGGGTGCCGCCGAACCACCGGCCGGTCACCACGGAGATGCACGGCGCCCCCGCGGTCTCGTACGCGTCGACGATCGCCGCCGGGGTCCGGCCGCCCAGCAGGTCGTAGCCGTGGGCGTCGCGCCGCTTCACCTCCATGACCACCGGGGTGGGGGAGGCCAGCAGCGCGCCGAGGAAGGAGGTCGTGGCAGGGGTGGTCATGTCAGGAGCTCTCTCTTCGGGCTGTGGGTTGGGGTGGCGAGGGCGCGGGCGCCGTCCGTCTGCCAGGCCCGGGCCAGGGCCGTGACCCGGGTGAGTGCGAAACCGGTGCCGCCGGGCGCCCGGGCGGCGGTGTCCACGTCGACGCCGCGGAAGCCGGGGTGGGCGACGGCCTCGTCGTACGCCGGGCGGGCCGTGGCGGTCAGGCCGCCGGCCAGCAGGAACGGCCGGGGCAGCAGGGGCAGCAGTGAGGTGACGCCGTCCGGGTCCAGGGGCAGTCCGGTGCTGCCGACCCTGCCGTCGCCCGAGGCGGTGTCGAGCAGGAACAGGTCGGTACCGGCCCGGGCGTACGCGCCGAGCAGCGGGCGTTCGACGCATCCGCCGCCGGGCCCCACGTGCAGCACCTTCACGATGCCGACCGAGGCGGGCAACGCCTGGCGCAGCTCGCGTACCACGGACGGCGGCTGGTAGGCGTGGAGCTGGACCCAGCCCACGTCCGCCGTCAGGGCCGTGCGTGCCATCTCGGGGGCGTCCGCCCGGAAGGTGACCCAGGCGGGCAGCAGACCCGCGTCGCGGGCGGCGGCGGACAGGGACAACAGCGTGGCGAGATCCAGTTCCCTCGGACCGCGGGGCACGCCGTGCCAGAGGCCGACGCAGTCGGCACCGCCGGCCGCCGCCGTCTCGACGTCCCGGGTGCCGGTGGCTCCGCAGACCTTCAGCAGGCGCCCGGGGCAGGGGGCGGCGGGCTGGGCGGTCGCCCCCGGCCCCGGGGTCGAGGGGGTGGGGCCGTGGGGGGTGCCGTGCCGGGGGCCGCCGCGGTTCGTGCCGCCGGTCGCTGCCACTTCTTCGGTGTCCGGGGTGTCGGTGGCTCCGTCGGCCTTCAGCAGGCGCCGGGGGTCCTGGGTGGCGGGCTGGGTGGTCGCCGCCGGCCCCGGGGTCGAGGGGGTGGGGTTGTGGGGGGTGTCGTGCCGGGGGTCGGCGCGGTTCGTGCCGCCGGTCGCTGCCACTTCTTCGGTGTCCGGGGTGTCGGTGGCTCCACAGGCCTTCAGCAGACGGCCGGGGGCCTCGGCGGTGGGTCGGGCGGTCATCGGCCCAGCCCCATGGCCGAGGCGATGCGGGAGTACTGGATCTCGTTGGTGCCGGAGTAGATGGTGCCGCCGACCGCGTTGCGCACCTCCTGCTCCAGGCCGCTCTCCGACATGTAGCCGTGCCCGCCGAAGATCTGCACGGCGGTGATGCTGCTGTTCAGGTTGCCCTGGCTGGTGAGCAGCTTGGCGATGGCGAGATCGGTGGTGACGTCCAGGCCGGCCTCCAGCTTCTCTCCGGTGTCGTAGAGCCACTTGCGGGCGGTCTCCAGCTGGATCCGCACGTCGACGATCTTGTTGGCGACCGTCTGGTACGAGCCGATGGGCCGGCCGAAGGAGGTGCGGGTGCGGGCGTAGTCGACGCAGCGGTCGAGCCGGTGCTGCATCTCCCCGACGTTGACGCAGAAGGAGAAGAGGATCTCCCGCTTCATCACGTGGTCGAGGACCATCAGTCCGCCGCCGACCCGGCCGAGGACCGCCTCGCGGGGCAGGCGGACATCGTCCAGGTAGAGCTCGCCCAGCGGCGAGGTGCGCAGGCCCATCTTCTTGACGGGCCGTCCGAGGACCACCCCGGGCGTGGTCCGGTCCACCAGGAAGGCGGTGGTGCCCAGCGGGCCGCCGGAGGGGTGGGTACGGGCGTAGACGACGATCACGTCGGCCACGGGTCCGTTGCTGACGAACACCTTGCTGCCGTTGAGGACGAAGTCGTCCCCGTCGCGTACGGCGCGCGTGGTCATGGCCATCGCGTCCGAGCCGCCCTCGGCCTCGGTGATGGCGTGGGCGCCGATGGCCTCGCCGGAGCAGATGGCGGGGAGCCAGCGCTCCTTCTGGGCCGGGGTGCCGAAGTGCTGGAGCGGGATGCCGGTGGAGCAGATGGAGGTGGTGACGGAGAAACTGAGTCCGGAGTCCCGGTTGTACTCGCCGAGGCCCTCGAGGACATACATGGTGGTGAGCAGCGACTGTCCGAGGCCGCCGTACTCCTCGTCGAAGGGCAGGGCGAGGATGCCGGTCTCCTGGACGAGCTTCCACTTGTCGTGCGGGAAGGCGCTCTGCTCGTCCAGCGCGATGTGGTCCGCGCTCAGCGCTTCCCCCCACCGGGCCAGTCCCTCGCGCAGGTCGGTCTGGTCGGTGTTCCAAAGGATCACGGTGGACCTCTTCGTGTCGGTGATCGGGACGGGTGCGCGACGGGGCGTCCCTCCCCGTCGCGCGGCCGGCCGGTGTGTTCCGGTGCGGCGGGGATCAGTAGGCCGACGAGCGGGACTCGTCGAGGCTGTGCGCCTCGTCGCCCTTGAGCGCGGGCGAGAAGACGCAGACCAGGCGCAGGTCCTCGTGCGGGCTGGCGACGAGGAAGTGCGCGTCGTGCTTGTCCAGCGCGTACATGCGGCCCGGCACGATCTTGTGGGTGGAGCCGTCGAGCGCGATGACCTCGCCGGAGCCGGCGATGCAGTAGCAGCTCTCCAGGTGGTTGACGTACTCCAGGCGGGACTTGGTGCCCGCGTTGACCACGGTGTCGGTGATCGTGTAGCCGAGACCGTCCTCCTCCAGGAGGAAGCGGCGGCTGATGCCGTTGCCCCAGTCGACGGTCTTCACGTTCTCGATGTCGCGGACGATCATGGAAATCTCCCATGGGAACGAGGGGTTTCGGGACGTGGTGGAGCAGGTGGAACGGGTGGTGCGTCGCTCACCGCGCTGCGGGTGAGGGCGCGGGGCGTACGGGTGCGGGCCGGACGGAGCGGACGAAGGCGCTCAGGGCGGCGACGACGTCGCCCTGGCCTGCCCGGCCGTCCTGGGCGGCCTCCGCGGCGGCCACGGCGGCCGAGCCGATGATCGCGGCGTCGGCGCCGGCCGCTGCCACGGCGGCCACGTCCTCGGCGGTGCTCACCCCGAAGCCGACGGCTATCGGGGAGTCCGTGTGGGGTCTCAGCCCGGCGACCGCGCGCGCCAGGGCGGCGTGGCCGTGGGCGGGCGCGGACCCGCTGCGCCCGTAGTGGGCGACCAGGTAGAGGTAGGCGGAGGCCTGGGCGGCGGCCTGTCGGCGGGTCTCCTCGGGGCTCCGCGTGTAACAGGTGGTCACCACGGGCAGCGAGGCCCGTTCGGCGGCCGCCAGGTGTTCCTCGCGCAGCCGGGGCGGCAGCGCGTGCACGAGCAGCCCGTCGGCCCCGCTCGCGGCGATCTCCGCGGTGACGGACGCGAGGTCGCGGCCCGCCAGGGAGTGCCGCCAGTCGGCGAGCAGCGCGATCCGGGTGCGGCGCAGCTGCGGCCGCACGCTCGCGATCACGGAGAGGACCTCGTCGAGTCCGGCTCCGCCCCGGTCCAGGGCGCGGCGGGCGGAGCGCCGGATGACCGGACCGTCGGTCGGCGAGTCGGGGAAGGGGACGGCCAGTTCCAGGCAGTCCACTCCCTCTTCGTCGAGCATGAACATGATCTCGGGCAGGACGGGCAGGGGCGGGTCCCCCGCGTTGAGGAACAGGGCCAGCCCGGGGTCGCCGGGGTGGCGGCCGGCGAAGAACGCGGCGGGCGGGCACTGGGCCGAGGCGGTGGGCCCGGGCGTCGGACGGTCAGACATGGGCCACCGCTTCTCTCCGCCGCCGCTGGGCCCGGCCGGTGGTCGCCAGCCGGTCGGCGAGGTCCAGGGCGGCGCCGCTGCGGACGGCCCGCGTGGCGACGGCGACCGCGGTGAGCCAGTCGCTGCGGGCGCCGGAGGCCACCAGGAGGGCGGCGGCGCCCAGGCACACGGTGCGCACGGCGACGGTGTTGGCCGTGCCCGCGAGGACGGAGCGGAAGTGCGCGACGGCCTCGGCGGGGGCGGCCGGCCGCAGGTCGGCGAAGGAACCGGTGGCCGGGGCGAGCGCGCCGGGCCTGATGACGCGGGCCGGTGCGCCGGGCCGGTGCACCGTGCCGGTGGAGAACGGCAGCAGTTCGTCGGAGCCGCTCTCGTCGGTGACGAGCCAGATCCGCCGCCCGGCCGTGGAGGCGGCCAGCCGCAGCAGGGTGTCCAGCGGGGCGGCCGAGGAGACCCCGGTGACCTGTGCGGCCACCGGAAGGTCGGCGAGGAAGGGGCCCAGCGCGTTCAGGAAGCCGCCGAAGGGCTTCATGGGCCACGGGGCGACGGTCCGCGCCAGCCTGGTCAGCTGCGCCGGGTAGACGTGGGGCCCGGCGAAGGCGATCCCGAACTCGGCGAGGGTGTCCTCGGTCTCGGCGAGGGAGGAGGTGAGCCTGACCCCGAGCCGGTCCAGCAGGTCGACGGAGCCGAGGGAGCTGGTGTAGGCGCGGGAGCCGGTCTTGACCACCTTCACCCCGGCGGCCGCGGCGACGAACGCCGAGGCCGTCGAGATGTTGAAGGTGCTCGGGCCGCCGCCGGTGCCGACGACGTTGACCGTGCCCTTCCAGCCGGGGCCCGCGGTCACCGGCGGGCGGCGCTCGGCGAGCGAGTCGAGGAGCGGGCGCAGGGTGTCGTGGCCGGGGAGCCGGCAGGTCAGGGCGGTGAGCAGACCGATGACCTCGGTACGCTCGAGCCGTCCTTCCTCGAGCCGGTCCCACCAGGACCGCCAGGTCTCGCGCTCGACCGGGGTCTGCCGCAGCAGACCGGTGAGTGCGTCGTGCACGTTGTTCCTCCGTCCGTCTCGTTGGGTCGTTCCGCCTCGTCGGGTCGTTCGGCCTCGTCGGGTGGCGCCGCGCGGGCCGGTGGGTCGGTGGGTCGGCGGGCCGGCGGGACGGCGCGGGGTGGCCGCGCCGTCGCCGCCGACGGTCAGGCGGCGGCCCCGCGGGCGTTCTCGCGGGCGGTCTCGATGAACGCGTCGATCGCCTCGACACTGCGGAAGTTGTCGGGGTCCAGGTCGGCGTCCCCGACGGCGAGGCCGAAGTGGTCCTCCACCCACGCGATCATCTTCAGGACGCCGAGGCTGTCGATGACGCCGTCGTTCAGCAGGTCGTGGTCCGGGGCGAGTTCCGCCGGCGACGTGCCGGGGAGGAACTCGGAGATGACGAAGTTCTTGATGACGTCCGCGTTGCTCATGTCTGGTTTCCTTCGGTACGGGTGGTGGGAGGTGCGGGAAGCGGGGACAGCCGGTCGAGGGCCTTGCGGTCGGTCTTTCCGGTGGTGGTCTTCGGCAGTGGGTCCTCGGTGAGGGTGAGGAGCGCGGGCACGGCGGCCCGCGGCAGGCGGCGCGCGCAGTGGCCGCGCAGGAGCAGGCCTGTCACCGCCGATCCGGGGGCGCGCCGCACGCCGGCGATCAGGCGGCGGCCGGCGACCGGGTCGGGGACGGCGGCCACACCGGCCTCCAGGACGTCGGGGTGTTCCAGCAGGACACGTTCGACCTCGGCGGTGTTGACGGCGGTGCCGCGGACCTTGACCTGGAAGTCGGTGCGTCCGGTGAGGTGGAGGACGCCGTCGGCGTCGCGCCGCACCAGGTCGCCGGTGCGGAACCAGCGGCGGTCGTCGAGACCGAGGGGGTGGCCGGTGAACTTGTCCGTGTGGCGGGTGCGGTCCAGGTAGCCGTGGCTCTGGAAGGGCGTGGAGACGTAGAGCTCGCCCTCCCCGGGGCCGTCCAGCAGGGCGCCGGTGGCGGGGTCGAGGAGCAGTGCCCGGACGCCGGGCAGCGGGTGCCCGAGCGGGACGGGTCCGGTGGCACCCGGGTCGACCTCGTGGACGAAGCTGTCGTTGGTCTCGGTGCAGCCGTACACGTTGTGCAGCCGGGCCTTGGGGAAGAGGTCGGGCAGCGCGCCGAGGAGACGCTCGGGTATCGCGTCGCCGGTGAACATGACGTGCTGTACGCCGGGCAGGACGGCGTCCTCCTTGGCCGCGGCCTCGCGCAGCAGTTCCAGGGCCATCGGGACGGCCTGGACGATGTGGACGTCGTGACGGACCACCAGGTCCAGCAGGTGTCGGCCGCGCGCGGCGAGCGCCGGGTCCACGACGACGACGCGGCCGCCGCGGGCGAGGGTGGTCCACACGTCCAGCAGGCAGAGGTCGAAGTTCAGCGGGGCGTAGTTGAGGACGGTCCGGTCCGGTCCGATGCCGAAGGCGGGTGCCGCCCACCGCACGAACCGGTCGACGGCGTCCCGGCCCAGCGGGACGATCTTGGGCAGGCTGGTGGATCCGGAGGTGGTCAGCATCAGCGCCGTACCGGCGGCTTCGGCGGCCCCCAGCGGCTGGGCGGCGACCCGGGGGTCGGGCGAGACGCGGCCCGGCGCACCGCCGGGGGCGAGGACGTGGCGGCATCCGGCCTGGGCGAAGAGCCCGGCCAGCAGGCCGTCGGCGAGCGCCGGGGACGGCAGCAGCACGGGCCGGCGGGCCAGCAGGCAGGCCAGGACCAGGGCGATGGTGCCGGGCGACTTGTCGGCCAGGACACCGACGGGCTCCCCGTCGGCGAGGTCCAGGCGGCTCAGCCGCTCCTGTTCGGCGGCGGCGAGCGCGTGCAGCTCCCGGTAGGTGAGCTCCTCGCCGTTGAAGACCAGCGCGGTGGCGTGGGGGCGTGTGGTGGCCTGGGTGAGGAAGCCGTCGGTCAGGCCGGCTGCCTCCTCGGCGGCGGGTGCGAGCGCGGCGTCGGGGTAGGTCAGGGTCATGTCCGGGCCTCCTGTTCGGCGGCGGGGGAGAGCGTGATCCAGCCGGCCTTGACCGCGATCCCCGCCGGCGTACGGCAGGTGAGGCGCACGGTCTCGGCTCCCGGACCGGGTTCCAGCTCGATCTCCAGCGGGACGTCCGGTGCCACGGGGGCGGAGAAGCGGCAGCCGATCCCGGTCACCCGGGAGGCGTCCTGGCCGGCGAAGCGGTCCACGGCCTCCTCGACGGCGAGGGCGACGACGCCCATGCCGTGGGCGATGACCGTGTCGAAGCCGGCCGCCCGGGCCGCCGCCGCGTCCAGGTGGATCGGGTTGAGGTCGCCGGAGGCGTGGGCGTACGCGCGGATCCAGTCGGCGGTCAGCACATGGCGCGCGGTCTGCCGCCCGTCCGCGCCGGGTGCGCCCTTCGGGGCGGGCGGGGCGCCGACGTCGCCCGTGGACTCGAGGAGCGTCGCCCCGGACAGCAGGGCGGAGACGGTCAGTTCGGCGAACGGCCCGGGGCCGTCCTGGCCGGACAGCAGCACCCGCAGGGCGATCCGGGCGCCACGCGCCTCCCGCCGGATCCCGGCCACCTCCAGCGACACCGTGACGTCCTCGCCGGCCCGGACGGGCCGGGTGAGCCGGATGTCCTGGGCGAGGTGGACCACGGAGACCGGGCCGGGCTCGCCGGCCGTCAATTCCTCGACGGTCCGCTGGGCGACGGTGTGGGCGAGGACGAAGGCGTGGACGGGGGAGGCCTGGCCGGGGGCGGCGGGCGGCAGCCCGTGCCGGACGGCCGCCCGGTAGGCGGTGACCTCCTCCTGGGTCACGGTGACGGTGCGGACGGGCGCGGGCGGGGTGAACGTCGTCATACCGGCGTCACCACCAGGGAGGCGTTGTGGCCGCCGAACCCGAAGGAGTTGGTCAGCGCGGGCCCGGACCGCACGCGGCGCGGAGCGCCGTGCACGACGTCGATGTCCATTCCTGGCTCCAGTCGTTCGTGGTTGGCCGTGGGCGGCACCTCGCGGTGGCGCACGGCCAGTACGGTGGCGATCAGTTCGACGGCTCCGGCGGCGCCGATCAGGTGCCCGATCACCGACTTCGGCGCGGTGACGGGCGGCCCGCCGGTGCCGAACACCTTGCGCAGCGCGGCGGCCTCCGAGCGGTCGTTGTGCGGGGTGGAGGTGCCGTGGGCGTTGACGTGGACGATGTCCGCGGGCGTCAGCCCGGCGTCGGCGATCGCGCCGGCCATCGCGGCGGCCGCGCCCGCGCCGTCGGGCAGCGGCATGGACAGGTGGTGGGCGTCCGAGGTGGCGGCGTATCCCGCGACCAGCCCGTACGCGCGGGCGCCGCGGGCGCGGGCGTCCTCCAGCCGTTCGAGGACGACGAAGCCGGCGCCCTCGCCCATGACGAAGCCGTCGCGGTCGGTGTCGAAGGGGCGGCTGGCGTGCTCGGGGTCGTCGTTGCGGGTGGATACGGCGTTGAGGTTGCCGAACCCGGCGAGCGTGACCGGGGTGAGGGTGTGCTCGCAGCCGCCGGCCAGGACCACGTCGGCACGCCCGGTCTGCAGCAGCGCCAGGGCGTGGCCGACGGCGTCCGCGCCGGACGCGCAGGTGGTGGCGATGGTCTGCGCGGGCCCGGTCCAGCCCAGCCGGATGGAGATCTGGGCGGCGGCCGCGTTGGGCATCGTCATCAGCGGCATCAGGGGGTTGACCCGGGCCGGGCCGCCGGTCGTGTAGTGGGCGGACTCGCGGTCGCTGGTGGCGCGGCCACCGACGGCGTTGCCGACGACGACCGCGGTGCGGGCCGGGTCGACGGCCGGGGCCCCGGCGTCCTGGTGGGCGGCGAGGGCGGCGGCCGTGCCGAAGTGGGCGAACGGGTCCAGCCGCCGGGCCTCCTTGGCGGGGATGAGCCCGTCCAGGGCCTCCAGCCCGCGCACCCGGCAGCCGATGCGGACCCGGTGGGCGGAGAGGTCGAGGTGGGTGAGTCCGGCCGCGGTGGACCGGCCGGACCGCAGGCTGCTCCACAGGTCGTCGGGGCTGCACCCACCGGGGGTGACCACGCCCATGCCGGTGACGGCGACGGGCGGCCGTCGGTGACTGCCCCGGGACGCTCCAGGCATGTCTGCTCCTTGTCCCTGCGCGGCGGCAGGCGGGTCGGCGGTCAGATGATCCGGCACTCGCGGGCGGAGGCGATGAAGGCCTCGGCGGCGACGTCGATGTCCTTGGAGGTGTGGGCGGCCGTGATGGCGATGCGCAGCCGCGCCAGGTCGTTGGGAACGGCCGGGGTGACCACCGGCAGGCCGATCACCCCGTTCTTGCGGCACACCGTCGCGTAGTCGTAGGCGGCCTCGTCGGAGCCCGCGATCACCGGCACCACCGCGGTCTCGGACTGGGCGGTGGACATGCCGGCCTCGTGGAGCAGGGCGCGGAAGCGGCGGGACTCGCGCTGGATGAACTCCACCCGCTCCGGCTCGCGCTGCAGGATCCGCAGCGACTCAAGGGCGGCCGCGGACTGCGCGGGGCCGAGCGCGGCGGAGAACAGGAACGGCCGGGCGGCGTACTTCAGGTGGTGCACGAGGTCGGCCGAGCCGGCGACCCAGCCGCCCATCGACGGGATGGCCTTGGAGAGGGTGCCGAGCTTGATGTCGACCTTCACCTCGTCGCCGAAGTGCTCCTCGATGCCGTGGCCGGTGGCGCCGATGACACCCAGCGCGTGCGCCTCGTCGACCATCAGCAGCGCGTTGTGGGCGTCGCACACCTCGCGCAGCTCCGGCAGGGGGGCGATGTCCCCGTCCATGGAGTACACGCTGTCCACGATCACCAGGCGCACACCGGTGTCCGGGGCGGCCTCCAGGCGGCGCCTGAGGTGCCCGACGTCGTTGTGCCGGAAGCGGGTGACGGTCGCCCCGGAGAGCTTGCAGCCGTCGACGATGCTGGCGTGGTCGTACTTGTCGATGAAGACGGTGTCCCCGGGGCCGACGATCGCGCCGACGGTGCCGACGTTGGCCGCGTACCCGGAGCCGAACACCAGGGCCTGCTCGCGGCCGGCGAACTTGGCGACCTCCGCCTCGAGTTCCTCGTGCAGCGGGGTGGAGCCGGCCAGGGCGCGCACGCCGTGGTTGCCGGTGCCGTAGAGGTCGACGGCGGCCTTGGCGGCGCCGACCACCCGTTCGTCGCCGGCCAGGCCCAGGTACGAGTAGCCGGACATCATCAGCAGTCGCCGGCCGTCCTGGTCGGCGTACGCCGAGTCCCGCTCGACGGTGTAGGCGACGAAGCTGTTCCTGCGGATGGGCTCGTATTCCAGGGACCGTACGCGGTCCCGGAAATAGGCCAGCTTCGGCTCGAGACGTGCCCACGCAGCGGATGTGTTCACGTGCTTCTCCTCGTCGCGCTCGTCCGGCAAATCCGGAGCTCTTGATGCGCCGCCTCATTTCCGGGCGGGCTCCAGCGGAATTCCATTAGGCCCCGAGGGGCGCAACGCGAGCGCAAGAGAATGCGTCGCGGGACGGCGGAACCGCTCTGGAATCCCGCTGGAGCAGGCATTTCACGGTGGAGGGCATCGGTTGACAGGCCGAAAGGCGACGCAGGTATCGTTCAATTCCGCACGAACTTTCGGGGGACACGGCCGAAAACCGACCGTTTGTGGAGAGTGCAGAAGTGCTGATCAAACTCGTGGGTCTTGTCACGATCGAGCCGGACGGAGCGCCGCCGCAGCACCTCGCCGGCGCGCAGGCGCAGGTGGCGTTCGCCCGGCTGCTGCTGGAACGGGCCACCGGCACGGACCGCGACCAACTGGCCGAAACCGTCTGGCCCGACGGGCTCCCCGACACCTGGGCGTCGGCGCTGCGCAGCGTGGTGAGCCGGGTCCGTACGTTCGTCACGCGGCCAGGCAGCCCGCCGGGGGAGACCCCGCTGGTCGCCCAGGGGGGCCGCTACCTGCTGCGGATACCGTCGGACGCCGTGGTGGACGTGGAGTGTGCCGACACCGCGGTCCGGGAGGCCTCCCAGGCCTACGCCGAAGGGTCCTACGCGGTCGCGCGGGAGCTGGCGGCCGGCGCCGTGTCCAACCTGCGGGGCTCGTTCCTGCCCGCCCACGAGGGCGAATGGGTCACCTCGACCCGTGAGCAGCTGGAGGAGCTGCGGCTGCGCGCGCTGGAGACGGCCAGTCTGGCCTCGTCCGCCCTGGGCGACGAGCACCACGCCCTGCGGTACGCCGACGAGGCGGTGCGTCGCGCGCCGTTCCGGGAGAGCGCCTACCGCTGCCGGATGACGGCGCACGCCCGGGCCGGCAACCGGGCGGAGGCGCTGCGCGGCTACCAGCAGCTGCGCGAGGTGCTGCTGGAGGAGCTCGGCATCGACCCGGCGCCGGAGACGGAGGCGGCCTATCTGGAACTGCTCCGGACGCCGGCGCCGCGTCCGCCGCGCCCCGCGCCGCGTCCCGTGCCGCCTCCCGCGGCGGGCGCGGCACGGCGGATCGACCCGGTGCTCATGGGGATGTTCGAGGTCGATCCGGCCGCGGTGCCTCAGGAGTGCTCGCTGCCGGCGGGCGGCTGCGCCGTGCACTCACCGGGCGGGGCGGCCTGAAGCCGGACACGCCGCGGAGCCCCTGCCCGGGGCGCTCCGGCCGCGAGCGGCTCGGCGCCGTGAGCGGCTCGGCGAGACGCCCGGCCGGGGTTTCCCGGCCGGGCGTCCGGCGTGGGCGGCTGTTGAGCTCGTGGGCGACCGGGTCCAGGTGCTCGTGGGTGAGGTGGGACCGGGTGGCTGTGTGTCCGGCTGTTCGGTCGCCCCCGCCGCCCCTGCCCGTCCCGTCCCCAGGGGCTGCGCCCCTTCGCCCCCGCCACAGTGGCGGAGCCCCCTTGGCCCCCCACTCGGGTCTGCGCCCCGGACCCCGTTCCCGTTCGGGGGCTGGTCGGAGCCGTGCCGCCGGGGACTGGCCGGGGCGCGTAGTGGACCGGGACGTCCGTGGCCGCCTTGTGAGCGGCCGTTTCGGATCCCCCGCCCTCAGATCAGGAAGCACCGCGGGTACGGCGGCGGTGACCGCACGGACTCGGTCGATGCGTCGCGGGTGTCGCGCGCGTTCGTGACCGCACCGCTCTGACACGGCACCGCCGACGGGCAGGCCGTACGCCCACCCTGACGTCGCCGTACCGGGCGGTGGTTGCCGGGCGGGCGGGCAGCACGGAAGCGGGTGCCGTGTACGGGGCCACTCGTGTCCGCCGGCAGAGCATGGGCCGGCCTCGTCCGCAGGCCGGCACGGCGTGGGCCGGCCCAGCCCCCTCAGGCGCGGTGCCCGCTCGCACACGTA
>NZ_JBVIEE010000032.1:19727-76319 GCF_055572015.1 Streptomyces sp. NPDC030840
CGTACGCCGGGCCGGTCCCGCCTGCTCGCACGTACGCCGGGCCGGTCCCGCCTGCTCGCACGTACGCCGGGCCGGTCCCGCCTGCTCGCACGTACGCCGGGCCGGTCCCGCCTGCTCGCACGTACGGCTCACTCCCGCCCGCTCGCACGCACAGGCCGGCCCCGTCCGCGGGAGAGGAGAGCGGACGGGGCCGGCCGGAGGGGAGGTGGTGCGGGTGGTGTGAAGGGTGGGTGTCAGGTGATGCTGACGCCGCTGTCGATGCTGATGACCTGGCCCGTCATGCAGTCCTGGTCGAGGAAGAGGCCGATGCTGCGGGCCACCTCCTCCACCGTGACGAACCGGGGGATCGGCGCCTTGCCCTCCATGCCCTCCACGACACGGTCGGGGAGGTCCTTCGTCATCCCGGTGATCATGAAGCCGGGGGAGAGGGCGTTGACGGTGACGCCGCGCCGGCCGCACTCGGCGGCCAGGGTGCGGGTGAGGCCGATCAGACCCGCCTTGGACGCCGAGTACGCGGTCTGCCCGGACGTCGCGATGATGCCGGACGGGGAGACGATGTTGACCACGCGGCCCCAGCGCCGCCGCAGCATGCCCGGCACGGTGGCCCGCGCCGTGTGGAAGGAGCCGATCAGGTTGGTGCGGATGACCTGCTCCCAGTCGGCCGGGTTCTGCATGGCCATCAGGCTGTCCTTGCGGATCGCGCCGTTGTTGACGAGCACGTCCACCGGGCCCAGCCCGGCCTCGATCTCCCGGGTCAGCTCCTGGACGGCCTCCCACGAGCCGACGTCACCGGTGACCAGGAGCGAGGGGTTGGTGAGCTTGTCCCGGACGGCCTCGGCGGCCTCCCGTGAGCTGTTGTAGTGGACGGCGACCCTGCAGCCCAGGGCGTCCAGTTCGAGGGCCAGGGCCTGGCCCAGTCCGCCGGACGCCCCGGTGACCAGGGCGACGGGGGAGGACGGGCGTTCGCCCGCGCTGTGCTTGCTCATGCGGCCGCACCGCCCCACTCCATCAGGATCGACCCCCATGTCATACCGGCCCCGAAGCCGGCCAGCAGGACCTTGTCGCCCGCCTTGATACGGCCCTCCTCCAGCGCCTCGTACAGGGCGATCGGAATGGAGGCCGAGGCGGTGTTGCCGTACTTGTGCAGGTTGGTGACCAGCGCCTCGGGGCGCAGGCCGGTGTGCGAGAGGATCGAGTTGATGATCCGGATGTTGGCCTGGTGCGGGACGACGTGGTCGATCTCCGAGGCGTCCACCTTGGCGCTCGCCAGGGTCTCCCGCACCGTGCGGACGGTGTACCGGACGGCGTTGAGGTAGATCTCGTTGCCGTTGATCTGCGCGTAGTGCAGGCCCGCCCTGACCGTCTCCTCGGTGGTCGGCATCCGGCTGCCGCCGGCGAGCACCTTCAGCGAGCCGGTGCAGGAGCCGTCCGCGCCCAGGTTCCAGGCCATGACCCGGTTGTCGGGGCCGGGCCGGAGCACGATCGCCCCGGCACCGTCCCCGACGAGGATGGACAGGTCGCGGTCGGCGGGGTTGGCGGTGAGGGTGTGGGTGTCGGAGCCGATCAGCAGGATCGGCCGTGGATCGATGGCGATCAGCGCCATCGCCGATACCAGCGCGTAGACGAAGCCCGCGCACTCGGAGTTGACGTCGTGGGCGCTGCCGGCGATGCCCAGCTCGTGGTGGACGAACGCCGACGTCGCCGGTGACGGCTGCTCCGGTGTTGCCGTGGCGACGATCAGGTGGGCGATGTCGGACCCGGTCAGGCCCGCCTTCTCCAGCGCGCGCCGGCCGGCCTCGACGGCCAGCGAGGCGGTGGTCTGCCCAGGGCCGACCGCGCGCCGCTCGCGGATGCCGCAGCGGCTGACGATCCAGTGCTCGTCCACACCGAAGCGGTCCGCGAGCTCCGCGCTGGTGACCGTGCGCTCGGGTACGGCCATGCCCCACCCGGTGATGTCGAAGCCGGTCATGTCGCCTGCCCTACGCCGTGGCCGGGGCGAGCTCGACGATCTTGGCGTAGACGTCGCGCAGGGTGGTGGTGTCGTCCAGGTCGGCGAAGAGCGACTCGTCGGCCGGAATGTGCGGGTACTGGTTCTGGAAGCCGTACAGCCACTCCATCAGGTCCAGTGAGTCGACGTCCGCGATGTGCTGCAGCGGGGCGTCGGGGCTGACCTCCGCGGCGCCGGAAACGGCCTCCAGCTGGCTCGCCAGTTCTTCGATGGTGGGCAGCGACATGGGGTCGGTCCTCTCTCGGCAGAGCGGCTCGTCGATGAGCCGACGTATCGGAAGCGATGAAAGCCCGCCGCCCGCAAGGCCGGCGCAAAGAATTCCCCCGTTCCGCTTTTCGGGCCGACCGCCACGGTGTTGCGCTCCCCTTGCGGGGACCGCGTTTTCATCGGCAGCAACACGCGATGGAGAAGGAATTCGAAACCACCGCGGCGAAACCGCCGCACCGCGAAACCATCGCACCGCGAAACCGCCGCACCGCGAAACCATCGCACCGCGAAACCGCCGCACCGCGAAACCATCGCACCGCTGAAAGAGAACGGCCCGTCACGGGCCCGTCGAAGGAATCCCGGAACGGGTCCCCCGCAGCGGAAAGAGGGGACCGGCCGAAACAGCAGGCGCGAAGGCGCCGCCGTCCGACAGGAAATGAGGACCACAGATGACAACGGTCGCCCCCACGTCGGTGGACCCCGAGGTCGATGCGATCCGGCACCACTACGAGGTGAGCAACGACTTCTACCGGCTGCTGCTGGGCCCGACGATGATGTACTCCGGCGGCTACTGGGAGGAGGGCGAGGACCTGGTCGAGGCCCTCGACCGGGCCCAGGTGCGCAAGCTCGACACGTTCGCCGAGCTGGCCGGCGTGCGGGCCGGCGGCGAGGCCCGGCGGGTGCTGGACATCGGCTGCGGCTGGGGCACGATGCTCGACCGGCTCACCACCGTCCACGGCGCCGAGGCCGGCGTGGGACTGACCCTGTCGCGCACCCAGAGGGACTTCATCGCCGGCCTGGACAACCCCAGGATCACCACCCTCGTGCAGAGCTGGGCGGACTTCACCGTGGAGGACGAGTCCGAGAAGTTCGACGCGGCCTTCTGCATCAACGCCCTGGAGCACTTCGTCTCCTCCAGCCTGCCGCCGAAGGAGCGCACCAGGCGGTACCGCTTCTTCTTCCAGCAGGTCGCCCGCGCCCTCAGGCCCGGCGCCACGTTCGTCCTGCACACCATGACGGCCGAGGCGCTGCCGATGAACCGCGCGCTGCTGGACGACCTGAAGTTCCTGCAGCGCTCCGAGTTCGAGGGCTGCCACATCCCGCACCTGAGCGAGCTCAGCGCGGCCGCCGAGGGCCTGTTCGCCGTCGAGGAGATCGTCAACGAGCGCGAGTCGTTCGCCCTGGCCTGCCGCGCCTGGCTGAAGCTGCTGGCCGCCCGGCGGGACGAGGCGGTGGCCCTGGAGGGCGAGGAGGTCGTCGCCCGCTTCGAGCGCTACCTGGACATCTTCGCCTACACGCTCGAGGACAAGTTCTTCAACAACTTCCGTGTCACCATCACGCGCCGCTGAGGAGGCCGACGTGACGAGCATTCTCGAACCGGTCGAGGCCGGCCGCTCCCCGGCCGGGCACCCGGCCGCGGGCGGGGACCCCGTCCGCCACCTGAGGGTCGCCGTGATCGGCACCGGCTTCTCCGGCCTCGGCACCGCGATCCGCCTGCTCCAGTCGGGCATCGACGACTTCCTGGTGTTCGAACGCGCCGACGAGGTGGGCGGCACCTGGCGGGACAACAGCTACCCGGGCTGCGCCTGCGACGTCATGTCGCACCTGTACTCGTTCTCGTTCGCCCCCAACCCGGGCTGGAAGTCGACCTTCGGCAAGCGGGACGAGCTGTACGCCTACCTGCGCGACACCGCCGACCGCTTCGGCGTGCGCCCGTACATCCGGTTCCGCCACGAACTGCTCGGGGCCCACTGGGACGAGGGCGAACGGCACTGGCGGGTGGAGACCTCGCAGGGCGTCTACACCGCCCAGGTCCTGGTGACCGGCACCGGTTACCTCAGCGAGCCGGCCATCCCCGACATCAAGGGCCTGTCCGGCTTCCAGGGCACCGTCTTCCACTCCTCGCGGTGGGACCACGACTACGACCTGACCGGCCGCCGCGTCGCCGTCATCGGCACCGGCGCCAGCGCCATCCAGTTCGTGCCGGCCATCCAGCCCGAGGTCGGGCACCTCGACCTCTACCAGCGCACGCCCCCCTGGGTCGGCCCGAAGAACGACAAGCCCACCAGTCCGCTCCAGGCCCGGCTGCTGCGCTCCCTGCCCGGCTACCAGGCGTTCCGGCGCAACTTCAACATGTGGGGCCGGGAGATCCTCGCCTTCGTCATGGCGCGTCCCCAGGTCGCCGCCAAGATGCAGAAGATGGCCTCCGACCACCTGAAGAAGCAGGTGCCCGACGAGACCCTGCGGGCCCGGCTCACGCCCGACTACGTGATGGCCTGCAAGCGGCTGCTGTTCTCCAACACCTGGTACCCGGCGATCCAGCAACCCAATGTGGAGATCGTGTCCGACACGATCGCCGAGGTCCGCGCCACGTCGATCGTCACCGCCGACGGCACCGAACGCGAGGTCGACACGATCATCCTGGGCACCGGCTTCCAGGCCACGGACCGCCCCGTCGCCCGGCTCATCCGGGGCCGTGGCGGAGTGCGGCTGCGCGACGCCTGGGAGGAGGGCGGCATGGCAGCCCACCGAGGCACCACCGTCGCCGGCTTCCCGAACCTGTTCATGCTGCTCGGACCGAACACCACGCTGGGGCACTCGTCGCAGACCGTGATGATCGAGGCGCAGATCCAGTACGTCCTGGACGCCCTGAAGAAGATGGACGCCCGCGGCCTGGCCAGCGTGGAGGTGCGGCCGGAGGCCCAGGACGCCTACAACAAGGCCCTGGACGCCCGCCTCGACGGCACCGTGTGGAACGCGGGCAACTGCACCAGCTGGTACCTGGACGCCAGCGGCCGCAACCCGTCCATCTGGCCCACCTACACCTGGCGTTTCCGCCGCGCCACCAGGCGTTTCGACCTGTCGGAGTACCAGCTCGCCTCACGCGTCACCGAGGCCGGCCGGGTCCCGCAGCGGTAACAGAGCAGTCGCCACAGCCCACGAACCTCACGATTGGGAGACCACCACCGATGAGCACCATCCCGAGAGCCGGCGACGCCCAGGCCCCGACCCGCCGCAGGGTGCTGACCGGCCTGGCCGCAGGCGCCGTCACCGTCGTCGGCTGGAACGCCGCGAACCAGAGCTGGGCGTCGGCCGCGGAGGCGGCCGGCAACCCGAAGGTCGTCCGCGTCCCCAGGCTGCGGGGCACCCTGGAGAAGTCGCCGGCCGTGCTCGACGCCTTCGGCCGCGACTTCGGGCACCTCTTCGACGGCGCCAAGCCGTGGGCGGTGCTCCGCCCGGCCTGCACCGACGACATCGTCGCCATGGTCGGGTACGCCCGCGCCAACAACATCAAGATCGCGGTGAACGGGCAGGGCGGAACCGGCACCGACATCGAGTCCCACTCGGTGTACGGGCAGGCCCGTGTGCCCGGCGGCATATCCGTCGACGCCAAGAGCATGGCGAAGGTGCTGTCCGTCCAGTCCGACCACGCGGTCGTCGAGGCCGGCGTGACCTGGGGGCAGCTGACCGACGCCGCCCTGGCCAAGGGGCTCACCCCGCCCGCCCTGCCCGACTACATGCACATCTCCGTCGGCGGCGTCCTGAGCGTCGGCGGGATCGGCGGCACCGTCCAGAAGCACGGCCTGATGGTGGACACCGTCCTGTCCCTGGACATCGTCACCGGTGAGGGCCGCCTGGTCACCGCGTCGGCCACCGAGCGACCGGACCTGTTCGAGGCCGCGCTCGCCGGCGCCGGCCAGGTCGGCATCATCGTGCGCGCCAAGATCAAGCTCGTGCCGGCACCGCGGCGGACCGTCGTCTTCAGCCTCTTCTACGACGACCTCGCCACCTACCTCGCCGACTCGGAGCGGGTGATGGCGGAGGGCCGCTTCGACATCCACGCCGGCGAGATGCTGCAGCGCCCCGACGGTTCCGGCTGGCGCTACAAGCTGGAGGCCGGCGCCTCGTACGACACCACCGCGCCCGACCGGGAGGCGCTGCTGGCCGATCTGCGCGACACCCGCGCCGACGCCGTCATCGACGACCTCACCTACCGCGACTACATGTTCCGGCTCGACGGGTACGAGGGGTACCTGAAGGAGGCCGGCTACTGGTACACGCCCAAGCCCTGGCTGAGCCTGTTCCTGCCCGCCTCCACGAGCGAGGAGTTCATGCGGCGCGTCGAGCGGGAGCTGACCCCCGACGCGCTCGGCGGCGGCTTCCTCCTCTTCTACCCGTACTACACCGACAAGGTCCGGCGGCCGCTGGCGGTCCAGCCGAAGGAGGCCGTCGGCTACCTCTTCGACCTCCTGCGCTTCCCCAGCCCCGGGGACACGGGCATCCCCGCCATGCTCGAGCAGAACCGCCGCCTGTACGACCTGGCGGTGTCGCTGGGCGCCAAGCGCTACCTGGTGGGCGCCGTCCCGGACATGACGAGCGGGGACTGGCAGACCCACTACGGGCCCCAGTGGGAGACCTTCCTCAAGGCCAAGCGCCGCTACGACCCCGCCAACATCCTCACCCCGGGGCAGGGCATCTTCGCCTGACGGCGGATCCCGCCCGGCACGGCACGCGACACCCGGTGGCGGGGGGGGGGAAGGTTCCCGCCCCCGCCACACCCCTTTCCTGTGCAGGTTTCTGCGCAGGTTCCCGTGGAGGTTCCAGTGGAGGCCACACCATGACGACGACGTACGACCTGATCGACGAGGCGGTGATCGACGCCCCGGCCGCGGCCGTCTGGGACGCCCTGATCGCCGAGTTCCGCGGTGCCCGCGCATGGTGGGTGCCCGCCAACACCTTCACCACCCGCGCCGGTTCGCCCGACACCGTGGGCGGCGAGGTCGAGGTCACCGTGCACACCCGGGGCGTCGACAAGGGCGGCCTGAAGCTGCGCTTCACCGCCCGGACGACCGCGGTGGTCCCGCAGCGCCGGCTGGAGACCGCCTACACGGACGGCGGATTCCGAGGCACGGCGACCTTCACCCTCGACCCGCTGGACGGCGGCCGCACCCGGTTGGCGATGCACTTCGACGCCCGCCCGCACGGCCCGCTGCGGCTCCTGGCGAAGGCCGTCGACCTGGGCGCCGAGCACTCCAAGGCCGCCCTGGCCGCGTTCGCCGCGCTGAACCGGCACCTGTCGGCGGGGGTGCCGGCATGACGACGGTGGCCGACACCGCGCGGGAACTGACCGTCCGTACCGACGACGGCGCCGACCTGGCGGTGACCGTGCTGGCGCCCCTGGAGCCCCGCGAGGACGCCGGCGACGTGCTGCTGGTCCACGGCTGGGCGCACTCCCGCCGCGCCTGGGGCGCCGTCGCGGACCGCCTGATCCGGCGCGGCCACCGGGTCGTCCTGTACGACCAGCGCGGCCACGGCGCCTCCACGACCGGGCGCGCACCGGTCGCGGTGGAACGCCTCGGCGCCGACCTCGCCGCCGTCGCCGAGCGGACCGCGGCCCACCGGCCGGTCGTCGTGGGGCACTCCGGCGGAGGCTTCGCCGCCCTGTCGTACGCCGCTCTCGACCCCCGCGCCGCCGTACTGGGCGGCCTCGTCCTGCTGGGCGCGGCCGCCCACGGCCAGGACACCCCCGACAGTGAGGTCAGGATGATGGGCAGCGCCCTGTTCAGCAGGGCGCTGTCCCTTGCCCCGCTGGGCCGTCGCCTGCTCGCGTCGACCATGTCGAAGAAGCCCGACGCACGTGTCCTGGACGTCAACCGGCAGATGTTCGCGGCGACCGCCCCCGAGGTGCGGGCCGACTTCTTCCGCTGCACTCGCGGCTGGGACCTCAGGCCCCGGCTGGCGTCGGTGACGGTCCCCGCGGTGGTGCTGCACGGGGACCGCGACACCGTCGTGGACATCGCCCTCGCCCGGACGATGGCCGAGGCGCTGCCGAGGGCGCGGTTCGAGCGGATCGAGGGCGCCGGGCACATGCTGCCGCTGGAACACCCGCACGCCGTCGTGGACGCCGTCGGCGCGGTCACCTCGCTCCGGCCGTGATCGAGACGATCCTCCCCGCGGGCGTCGTGTCGTCGGAGGCCTTCGACGACACGACGCCCGCCCCGCTGTTCCCCGAGGAGGCCGCGCTGATGGAGGGCCGCCGGGCCCGCCGGGTACGGCAGTTCGCCACCGCGCGGGCCTGCGCCCGCCGCTGCCTGGGCCAACTGGGGCACGCGCCGCGGCCGTTGCTGCCCGGGCCGGGAGGCGCGCCACGGTGGCCGGACGGGGTGGTCGGCAGCATCACGCACTGCGACGGCTACCGCGCGGCGGCCGCGGCCCGCACCCGGGGCACCGGCGCGCCCGGCGCCGTCGGCATCGACGCGGAGCCCGCCGGGCCGCTGCCGCACGGCGTGCTCGGCCTGATCACCTCGCCGGCCGAGCGCGCGCTGCTCGGTGAACTCGCCGCCACCCGCCCCGAGGTGCCGTGGCCGCGGCTGCTGTTCTCCGCGAAGGAGGCCGTCTACAAGGCCTGGTACCCGGCGACGGGCATCTGGCTCGGCTTCCGCGACGCGACGGTCAGCCTCGACCACGACGGCACCTTCACCGCAACTCTGCACCCGCCGGAGCCCTCCCCGCTTGACCCGGTCTACCGGGGAAGGTGGCTGGTCGGTGACGGGCTGGTACTGACGGCAGTGGTCCGCTGACCGCTGCCGCGCCGGGCTCAGGCGATTGGCAGCACCAGGACGCCGACGCGCCGCGCCACCGCGGCGGTGGTCCGCTGGCCGGCCGCCGTGCGCGGTTCAGGCGGGTGGCAGTACCACGGTGCGTGGCGGGGCGGACGCTTCGAGGGGTTCGGCTGCCGTGCCGCGCAGCCGGAACTCCTGCGGGCTGACTCCGCGGACCCGTTTGAAGGCGGTGGACAGGGAGAACGCCGACGCGTAGCCGACGCGCTGCGCCACCGCGGCGACGGTGGCGTCGGTCTCCCGCAGCAGGTCCGCGGCGAGGGCGATGCGCCACTCGGTGAGGTAGGCGATCGGCGGCTCGCCCACCGTCTCGGTGAAGCGGCGGGCCAGGCTCGCCCGGGAGACGCCGGTCTTGCGCGCCAGTTCGCCGATCGTCCAGCCGTGGGCGGGATTCTCGTGCAGCAGCCGCAGCGCCGGGCCGGCCACCGGGTCGGCGTGCGCCCGGGACCAGGCGGGCGAGCCACTGCCGGGGGCGGCCAGCCACGCCCGCAGCACTCCGATCAGCAGCAGGTCGAGGAGCCGGTCCAGCACCACGTCCTGACCGGGTTCGTCCTTGCTCATCTCCTCCGACAGCAGCCGGATCAGCGTCGTGTCGGACGCCTCCGCGGGACGCACCAGAAGGGTCGGCAGCGCGTTCAGCAGCCGGCGGCCGATCTCGCTGCGTCCCTGGTACGTGCCGCTGAGCATGACGTGCGAGTCGGTGTCCTGGACACTGTCGCCCCAGGTGCGCACGCCCAGCGCCATGGAGTCGGTGACGTCCTCACCGGCGCGGGTGCTGCACTGCTGCTCGGGCCCCACCCGGATGTGCGCGGGCGTCTGAGGGGTGTCCGCGACGGTGTACGCGTCGGGGCCCCGCACCACCGCCACGTCGCCGGGACGGATGCGCACCGGCCGGCTGCGGTCGGGCAGCAGCCACGCCTCGCCGCGCACCATGGTGACCACGGAGATCGGGGCGCGGTCCTCGACGCGCAGCGCCCACGGTGGGTTGAAGACGGATTTCAGCAGGAAGGCGCCGCGGGCCTTCGGGCCCTCCAGCACCCCGGTGAGCATGTCCATCGGCCACTCGTCCCTTTCCGCTCGTCCCTTTCCACTCGTCCCCTCTCCCCTCCGCCCCCTCTCCCCTCGCCCCCTTTCCGCCGTCCCCTTCCAGCGGAAGGGGCGCCCGCTCCCGACGGGGGCTGCGGGAACGGGCGCCGTACGGTGGACGGCGCGGTCAGCCGCGGCCTGCCGCTACCGGCGCGCGCCCGTGCGCGGCCAGCGCCCGGCCCAGGGCGGCGAGGGCGGCCGTGCAGGCCAGGGTGCGTACGGCGTTGCCGGCCGCCCAGGGCCCCTGGAACCGGGTCCGGGCCGCCACGAGGTCCCCTCCCGCCCTCGCCAGCCGGCCGTTCAGCGGCAGGTTCACCGCCGCGGTCACCACCAGCGACAGCCCGTACAGGGCGAAGGCGGCCCGGGTCCAGCGGGCGGTCTCCGGACGCCCGCCGCGCCGCTGCTGTACGGCGGCCGCGCCGGTGGCCAGGAAGACGCCCACGAACAACAGGCCGAACAGGCCGTTCTCGATGGCCTCGTTGATGTTGCGCATGGCGGTGACGAAGGTGTGGTCGTCCCCCCGCCGCAGACCGGGCATCACCGAGACGTCGAAGGCGAAGTACAGCCCGGCCATCAGGCCGGTGCCCACGGTCGCCGCGACCAGCGTCGCGGACTGGAGCGCCGTGTCGGTCATGCCGGAAGTCCTTTCACGATCCGTCGGTAGCGGCTGCGCAGGACCGTCGAGCCGGCGAGCCGCACGGGGGGCGGGATCGTGGCCGACACGTGGGCGACCGAGGCGGTCGGCGCGCCGTCGAACATCCAGGGCTGGAGATGGGCCATCACCCGCACCGGAGCGGTGCGGACCAGTTTGCGCTCCTCGGCCAGGTAGGCCCGTTCCCCGATCCGCTCGAAGACCGGGAGGACCACGGCCTCCTCGTCGCGCAGGTGCGCCCGGAGAACCTCCTCGAAGCGGGCGGCGGCCGCCACGAGTCCGTCACCACCGCGCCCGACGGCGGCGGACACCGCGTCCATCGCCTGGTCCAACTCCCGGTGGTCGTCATGGAGTTCACGCACCTGCGCGTCGAACTCCGGGTCGCGGCGGCGCAGGGACGGCCAGAGCACGTCGTCCTCGCTGCGGTGGTGCCAGACGATGATGTCCCGCAGCAGCTCCCACCAGGGGGCGCCGGAGGGCCGCCAGACGGGGGCGGCGGCGCGCAGCCGGGCCGCGTCCCGCCGCATGGCGACGTGCATGAGGGCGAAGCCGTGGAAGTGGGCCGGCAACGAGGCCAGTCCGTGTTCGCTGGAGTAGTGGGGCCTGGGTGCGGGCATCGGGCCTCCTGCCGGTGGGTGGGCCGGTACCCGTCCGTCCTAACGCACTCGGCTGGAGTACGGCTGGAGCGGTGCGGGCCCGGCCCGGTGCGGCGCGGACGGTTCAGACGTTCCAGACGCCGGTGGCGGCGGCCTCACGGGCGTAGTCCGTGAAGTCCTTCGCGGGGCGGCCGAGGGCTTCCTCGACGCCGTTGACGACGTGCGCGTTGCGGCCGTCGAGGATCATCGCGAAGAGCTCCGCGAAGTCCTCGGGCAGGCCGTTCTCTCGCAGAACGGCCCGGTACTGCTCGTCGGTGACGGAGATGTAGCGGATGTCGCGCCCGGTGGCCTTGGAGAGTTCGGCGGCAACGTCGGAGAAGCTGAGCAGGCGCGGGCCGGAGAGCTCGTAGGTCCGGCCGATGTGCCGGTCGTCGGTGAGCGCGGCGGTGACGACGTCCGCGATGTCGTCCGCGTCGACGAACGGCTCGACGGCGTCACCGGTCGGCAGGGCGATCTCTCCGGCCAGGACGGGCTCCAGGAAGAAGCTCTCGCTGAAGTTCTGGTTGAACCAGCTGGCGCGGACGATGGTCCAGTCGGCACCGGAGTTCTTCACGTGCTCCTCGCTGACCTGGGCGGCCTCCTCACCGCGGCCGGACAGCAGGACCAGTCGGCGGGCGCCGGCGGCGACAGCGGTACGCGCCAATGCGTCGACCTGCTCGGCGGCGCCCGGGAAGGCGAGGTCGGGGTGGTAGGTGATGTACACACGGTCGACGCCCTCGAGCGCCGGCTTCCAGGTGTCGGGTTCCCCCCACACGAAGGGCGGCTCGCCGCTGCGGGACCCGACGCGGACGGGGTGCCCGAGGGCGGTGAGCCGTTCGGCGACCCGGCGGCCGGTCTTGCCGGTGCCGCCGATCACCAGAGCGGCGGGACGGGACTGCGTGGACGAGGTGTGCGGTGTCTGCGTCATGCCTCAAGTCAATCCGCCGACGCGGGACGTGGCCATAGCCGCAAGGCTCACCCGCATACGCGTGCGTCCCCGCCCAGCCGCCCCGCCGCGGCCCCGGACACCCGGCCTCACCAGCGGCTTCGCGCCTCGCGTGCACTCCTGCGGGCGCGGTCGGGGGCGCGGCGGCGTTCCGGCGGGACTCAAGCGGTTCTCCACGGGTTCACGACACCATCGGCGAGCGACTGGTGACCATGTATCCCGGGAGGCCCCATGAACCATCCCGTTCCCGAGCGTCCGCAGCGTCCGCAGCATCCGGAGCTCGACCAGCTGTCCGCCGACGTGGCCGGGCTGCTCGCCCGCATAGGCCTCGCCCCGGACGGGGAGCCGCCCGCGGGGACGCGGATCGAGGAGCGGTTCGGTGCCGTCGTCGCCCGCCGCCCCGCGGACGTGGCGACGGTCACGGCCGCCGCCCGCGACGGTGGGGCGCGGCCGGGGCCCGGGGACACGGAGACGGCCACCTTCCTCGAACTCGACCTGATCGCCGAACGCGTCGGCCGCCGGCTGCGCGGGCGAGCGGGCCCCGGCGGCGTCACGGGCGTGCGCCTGGCCCGCTCCTGCCGTGCGCCGGGCGCCCTGCTCGGGGTGCTGCGGACCGGCTCGGTGGCGCTGCCGCTGGAGGCGGGGCGGCCGGGGGCCGGGCAGGAGCGGCTGCTGCGGGCCGCCGGCGTGCGGACCGTCGTCACCGACGCGGGCCTCCTGCCCGACGAGGTCCCGGTCGCCAAGACGGACGGGTTCGTCGTCGCCGCCCGCGACGACGGGCCGCCCGGCCCCGGCACGCCTCCGCTGCCGCCGGACGCCGCCTTCGTGCACTCGTCCCCGCACAGCGGCGACGAGGGCATCGCGCTGGAGACGGTCACACACGCCGGGCTCCTGGACTGGACGGCTCGCCGCGCCGCCACGACGGGCGCGGGCGAGGACGACGTGTGGGGCTGCGGCCAGGCGTTCTCCCGTCCCGAGGGCATGCGGGAGCTGTTCGCGGCACTCCTGACGGGCTCGCGCGCCGTGATCCTTCCGTCCTGCGGCGAAACCGACCTCCGGGGCACCGTGCGGGCCCTGGCCCTGCAGCCGCCGTCGGCGCCCGCCTGGCACACGAAGGCCCTGTGAAACGCCGCGCCGCGCCGGACGGCGGCGCGGCGCGATCCCGGGGCCGGGCGCTGCCCGGCCCCGGTCACCTGGAGTGGATCGGTCGCAAGTGGCGTGGTGTGGCCCGCTCTTGGCCGCCTTGTGCTGCTCCTGATCGGCGTGAAGCAGCGCCCCCGCCGCCCCTACCCGTCCCATCCCCCAGGGGCGCTGCCCCTTCGACCCCGCCGGGGTCCGCCCCGGACCCCGTTCTCGGGGGCCGGCCACATCCGGCGTGGCCGCCGGGTGCGTCCGGTGTTGCCCTCCGGCGCGGCGCGGCCCGCCCCGGTCGCCCGGTGTGTCAGTAACTGCCCATTCCGCCGCACACGTTCAGCGCCTGGGCGGTGACGGATGCAGCGAGGTCGGTCGTCAGGTAGCCGACCAGCGCGGCGACCTCCTCGGGCGTGGAGTAACGGCCCAGCGGTATCCGGGCCTCGAACTGCCCCTGCACGTACTCCTCGCTGACGCCCCACGCCTCGGCGTAGCCGCCCCGCACGCGCGCCGCGTGCGGGGTCTCCACATAGCCGGGGCAGACGGCGTTCACGGTCACCCCCGTGGGCGCGAGCTCCCTGCCCAGGGCCTTGGTGAAGCCGATGACCGCGTGCTTCGACGCGGTGTACGGCGCCCCGTGCAGAACACCCTGCTTGCCCGCCGTGGACGCGATGTTGACGATCCGTCCCCAGCCGGCCTGCGACAGCCCGCCGGCGTTGAGCACCTCACGGGTCAGCAGGAAAACCCCGTGCAGATTGGTGTCGATGACGTCGTGCCACAACTCGTCGGTGATGTCGGCGGTGGCGCCGCCGCCACTGCGCCCGGCGTTGTTGACCAGGACGCTCACCGGGGCGCCGTAGGTGGCGACGGCCGCCGCGACGAACGCGGCGACGTCCTCGCGTCGGCGTACGTCCGCGACGGTGCCGCCGACCGTGAGCCCCTCGGCGCGCAGCTGGGCGACGGTCCGCCGGACGTCGGCCTCGGTCCGCGAGCAGAGGAACACCCGGTGGCCGCGGGTCCCCAGGTCCCGGGCGATGGCCAGGCCTATGCCGCTGGTGCCTCCGGTCACCAGCGACACCGGTCGCTGCGGGGCCCGGGCGGCGGGGGTCTTCACCGGATCTGCGGTCATCGGTCCTCCCTTACTCGTGGGGCCGTCCGATGGTCCCCGGCGCCACTGGGGCGCGGCCGGAGGCGCGGTGGCGTCCCGGCGGAGGCCTCCGGGGACCCGCGTCAGGGGGCCGGCACGGCGGGCGCCCCCAGCAGGACGGGGAGTTCACGCGGACCGTTGGAGATGAACGACTCGACCCTCGGCACCGTCTCCGGGTCGCCCGCCGGCCGCATGTCGGGGAACCTCTCGAAGAGCCGCCGCACCCCCACCGCCGCCTCCAGCCGCGCCAGGGACGCGCCGAGGCAGTGGTGGGTGCCGAACCCGAAGGACAGGTGGCTGCCCCGGGTCGCCCGGGTGACGTCGAAGCGGCCGGCGTCCGGGCCGTGCACGTCCTGGTCGCGGCCCGCCGAGGCGAACGAGACGACGATGGGGTCGCCCCGGGGGATCACCACGTCGCCCACGGCGATGTCCTCCACCGCGTACCGCAGCAGCGCGAAGGCCGCCGGGGGCTCCAGCCGCAGCGCCTCCTCGACCACGTCCTCCCAGGAGGCGAGCCCGTCCCGCACCAGTTCCAACTGGGCGGGGTGGCGCAGGAGTTCGATGACACAGGTGCAGATGAGGTTGACCGTGGTCTCGTACCCCGCGGTGAAGAGCAGGATCAGGTTGTCGACGAGTTCCTTCTCCGTCAGCCCGGTGTCCGGCGCGCCGTCACCGGCCGCCTCGTCCCGCGCGTTGATCAACGCGGTGGTGAGGTCGTCGCCCGGGGTTCGGCGGCGGTGGTCGACGAGATCCGCCATGGTGGTGTAGAGCAGTTCGGCGTTGGCGCGGGCCTGCTCCGCCGATATCCCCGTGTCGAAGAAGCCCTTGATGACGGTGTACAGCGGCGCCCAGGAGCGGCGGGGTATGCCGAACAGGTCGAACACGATCTGCGTGGGCAGCCGGTGGGCGAACTCCTCCCGCAGGTCGACGGGCGCGTCCGGGTCCATCGTGGCCAGCCGGTCCAGCAGGCCGCCGGTCACCTCCTCGATCCGGGGGCGCATCCCGGCGACCCGGCGGGAGCTGAACGCGGCGGCCACGGGTCTGCGCAGGCGGGAGTGGGCCGCGCCGTACGCGGTGAGCATGTTCTGTACGGAGACCCAGATGGCCAACGGCCACTCGTCGTCGACCTCACCGTCGATCCAGGCCGGCCAGTGCCGGTAGGCGTCCTTGGACACCCGGGGATCGACGAGCAGCCGGCGTATCGTTTCCGTACCGCTGATCACCCATCCCGGCACTCCTCCGGGGAGCATCACGCGTGCGGCGGGACCGAGGTCGCGCAGACGGGCCGCGTCGGCATGGAGGTCGGCACCGGCGGGGTCGAGGGCGAACGGGCACTGGCGTGTCATCGGCAAGCTCCAGGGTCGTCGGTGGGACACGTCACGAGGGGCCACTTCGGAACCGCCCCAACGAGGGTCGCTGGGGAGGAAACTGACAGAGCGACAGGTCTCCGGTGTGATCGCGTTGGTGATGTTAGGCGGTGGAGGAGCGGCCGGTCGGCGGACTCGCCCAGCCGCCCCGGGCCGGTCGCGCCGGCCGCTTCACGGTCAACCGGCGGTCAGGTGCGGGTCATCGGTGGTTCGGTCCGGGGCACTGGGGGTTCGGCGCGGGCCATCGGCAGTTCTGCCCGCACCATCGGTGGTTCTGCCCGGGCCATCGACGGTCAGGTGTGGGCCACCGGCAGTTAGGCCCGGGCCGAGAGCTTCCCGGTACCAGGCCGCGTACGCCGGGAACGCCCGCGCGAAGCCGGCGCCCGGTGACGCACCGGTGGTCTCCCACAGCCTGCTGCCGTCGTACCAGTGGTCCACGGCCAGCAGGGACAGCAGGCGGCCCGTCCGCGGGTCGCGGTGCGCACCCAGCTTCTCCCGGGCGCCCGCCAGGTCCACCTCCCCGTCCGGTGGCGGCAGCCCCAGCGCACCGACGGCCGCCGTCACCAGTTCACGGGCCGTCACCGGCCGGGGGTGGCAGGCGTGCAGCACCCGGCCCGCGCGGTCCCCCTCCCCGGCGGCGCCGAGCGCCAGGTCCGCCACCGCGCCGGCCAGGCTGTCCACGGAGATCAGCGACATGCGGGCCCGGCCGCCGTCCACCCAGTGGGGCAGACGCCGGACCAGGTCCACCAGGGACGGGATCACCCACCGGTCGCCCGTCCCGTAGACCAGGTGCGGCCGCAGGACCGTGCCGCCCGCCGCCAGCACCAGCCGCTCCCCGGCCAGCCTGGTCCGGCTCGCCGCGGAGGCGGGCGCCTCCTCCAGCTCGCCCTCCGCGGCGCCCCGGTGGACGCCGTCCCGGTAGACGGCCGCGGTGCCGACCTGCACGATCCGGCGCACGCCCGCCCTGCGCGCCTCGGCCAGCACGGCCCGGGCGCCCTCCTCGTTGACGGCCCGGCACTCCGGCTCCTCCCCGGAGACGCGCGCGGCGAGGTGCACCAGGACGTCCGCACCGGCGCACAGTCCCCGCAGCGACGACGGGCGCGTCAGGTCGCCCGTCAGTTGCTCGACCGGTGGTTGCTCCACCGGCGGTTGCCCGATGGCCCCGGCACCGCCCGCCGTACCCGGCTCACGGTGACGCACCAGAGCCCTCACCCGCGCCCCCCGCAGCAGCAGCTCCCGCACCACGGGCGTCCCCACGAACCCCGTACCGCCGGTGACCGCGACGGCCGGGCCCCCTCCCTGTCCCACAGATCCCCCTCCATCCGCCCCACCCCTGGTCATACGGGACATGAGGCGCCATCAACAGATACTCCCGTCGTGTTACGGTCCCCCTGTGACTACGGTGGGCAACTTACTACTTGCCGGAAAATCCGCACTGATCACCGGCGCGAGCGCGGGCATCGGGGCCGCGGCGGCCCGGGTCTTCTGCCGCGAGGGCGCGGCCGTCACCCTGGTGGCCCGCCGCGAACCCGAACTCGCCGCGCTCACCGACGAACTGCTCGCCCAGGGACACACGGCCCAGTACGTGGTGGCCGACGTCTCCCGCACCGACGACGTCGCCCGCGCGGTGCTGGCCGCGGTCGGCTCCTACGGCCGCCTGGACGCCGCCTTCAACAACGCGGGCGTCGGCGCCGAGCCCAGGCCCCTGCACGAACTCGACGAGGACGTCTACGACAGCGTCATGGACGTCAACGTCCGGGGCGTGTGGAACTGCCTGCGCCACGAGATCCGCGCCATGCTCGCCACCGGCGGCGGCGCCATCGTCAACAACAGCAGCACGGCGGGCCTGGTCGCCACCCCGGTCACCGCGGCCTACATCGCCTCCAAGCACGCCGTCCTGGGCCTCACCAAGGCGGCCGCCGCCGAATACGCCGAGCGCGGCATACGCGTCAACGCCCTCGCCCCCGGCACCACACGCAGCGAGATGATCGACGCCTGGCTGGGCGCCAACCCGGCCATGGAGAAGGTCCTCCTCCAGTCCGCCCTCCTGCCCCGCATCGCCGAACCCACCGAGATCGCGGAGGCCGCCGCCTGGCTGTGCAGCGACCGCTCGTCCTTCGTCGTCGGCACCACGCTGTCCGTCGACGGAGGGTGGACCACCTCCTGAGCCGGCCGGCCCCGCCGACCCCGTTCCAGCCGGGCTCCAGAGGCTCGCCAGCCCCTCTCCGGCGCCTCTGGGCACAGTCGTGAGCGAGTCGAGAGAGGGGACGACGCCCATGGGCAACGAGCGGACCCGGCCGGCGGTGCGCGGTGTGGGAGTGGAGGTCCAGCAGGAGATCGGGGCACCGGCCGACACGGTGTACGGGCTGGTGGCCGATGCCGCGGCCCTGTGTCTGGTCCTGCCGGACGTGGTCGGGGCCGACCGGCTCGGGCCCGAGGGGGCGGGGGAGCGGCTGCTGGTGTGGACCGCCGAGGGCGGGCAGGCGTCGTGCGCCTTCCGGTACCGGGAGGCGCAGCCGGACGCGCTGCGGGTGGCGTTCCGGCGGGAGGACCCCGCTCCGCCCGCACTCCGCGCCTCCGGGTGGTGGGGCGTGGAGCGGCTGGGGCCGGCCCGCTGCCTGCTGACGCTGCACCACGACTTCGATGTCGCCGCCGACCGGCCCGAGGACGCGGCCTGGCTGGAGATCGTCGCGAGGACCAGCGGCCGGGACCGGCTCGGCCGGGTGAAGGCGGCCGCCGAGCTGTCGCCCGTGCTCGACGGGCTGTTCCTGTCCTTCGAGGAACGGACGGAGACGCGGGCGGTGCCGGAGACCGTGCACGCGTTCCTGCACCGGGCCGACGCCTGGCCGGCGTTCCTCCCGCACCTCACCCGCGCAGTCGTCGACGAGGTGGTGCCCGGGGTGCAGACGGTGCTCCTCGACACCACCGCGGCCGACGGGGCGGCACACCGTACCCGGTCGGTGCGGCTCTGCTTCCCGCACGCCTGCCGCATCCTCGCCAAGGACGTCACGCCCCCGCCGCTGGTGGCCGCGCACGCCGCCGAGTGGTCGGTGGAGGGCGGCGCGCACGGCCTCTCCACCGCCGTCGTCCGGCACCGGGTGCTGCTGGACCCTCGGGCGGGTGCCGCGGTGCGGACGGTCCGCGGGTCGCTCGGCGGTACGAGCGCCGCCGTGCTGGAGGCCGCCGCGCGGTCCGCCGCGACGGTCCGCCGCCCTCCCCCGGGGACCTGAGGGGCCTTTCACCCTGCTCCCCGGGGACCTGAGGGTCCTTTCACCGTGCTCACCCGGGCGGGCGGGTCAGGCCGGGAAGAGGTCGAACGTGGAGCTGCGGCGTGGGCTCGCGAGGACGTCCAGGGCCGGATCGACGGAGAGGATGGCCTGGTGGAGCCGCTGCACCTGCGGGGACGGCTCCACTCCGAGCTCCGCGATCAGCCGGGTCCGCAGGCGCCGGTACACGTCCAGGGCGGCGGCCTGCCGGCCCGAGCGGTAGAGCGCCAGCATGGCCTGCGAGTGCAGTCCCTCGTGCTGGGGGTGACGGGCGGTCAGCTCGGTCAGCTCGGCGAGGATCCCGGCGTGCCGCCCGAGGCGCAGGTCGGCGTCGATCCTGCGTTCCACGGTGGCCAGCCGGCTCTCCTCCAGCCGCATGACCTCGATTTCGAGGATCGGTCCGACCCGCACGTCGACCAGCGCCGGACCGTGCCACAGCTCCAGGGCCTGTCCCAGCAGCGCGGCCGCGCTCTCGTCGTCGCCCTGCTCGAAGGCCGATCTGCCGCGGGCCGCCGTCTGCTCGTAGGCGTGGACGTCCACCGCGTCCGGGGAGATCTGCAGGAGGTACCCGTTGTGTCGGGTCACCAGCACCTCCTTGGCTGCTCCCGGGGCCCCCGGCCCCATGGCGGTGCCGAGCCGGCGGCGCAGGTGCATGATGTACGACTGCAGGGTCGTCTGGGCGCTGTGCGGCGGCCGCGTCCCCCAGATCTCCTCCATGAGCGTGGGCACCGGCACCACCTGGCCGGGGTGGATGGCGAGCAGCGCCAGGATCTGCCGGGGCTTGCGGGCGGTCGGGACGATCGAGCATCCGTTGACCTGGGCGTCGAGCGGGCCAAGAACCTGGACCTTCACGGTTTTCCTCCGTCGTCCGTCATCGTCCTCGTCGGGTCAGATGCGCGCCAGTTGCCTGGCGCGGGTGCCGGACGGTGTGGACAGACGGCCGGGTCCGGCGGTGAGTATCGCGTGCTGCAGTCGCCGCAGTTGCGTGGACGGCTCCAGTCCCAGCTCGCGGCCCAGGGTGTCGCGCAGCCGCTGGTAGGCCTCCAGTGCCTCGCCGCGGCGGCCCGAGCGGTGCAGGGCCAGCATGAACTGCGCGTGGATGTTCTCGTGGGTGCCGTAGCGGTTGACGAGGACGGTCAGCTCGGCCAGGAGCTCGCGGTGGCGGCCCAGCCGCATGTCCGCCTCGATGCGCTGGTCGAGAGCGCACAGGCGGCTCTCCTCCAGGCGGCGCGCCTCGGTGGCGAGCTGGTGGCCTCCGTCGACGTCCGCGAGGGCGGGCCCGGTCCACAGGGCGAGGGCCTCGCGCAGGAGCCGTGCGGCGCCGGCGAAGTCGCCGGCGTCCATGGCCCGGTACCCCAGGCCGGCGAGCCGGTCGAACCCCTGGACGTCGATGGTGCCGCCGCCGCTGTCGAGGAGGTATCCGCCGGGCAGCGTGACCAGGACGTCCTTGGCCGTACGGCGCCCGTCGCCGGCCTGCTCCCCCTGGCCGTCGCCGCCCAGTGCCCGGGTGATGAGGGCGCGTAGCTGGAGGACGTAGGTCTGCAGCGTGGTGCGGGCGCTGCGAGGAGGCTTCCCGGACCACAGTTCGTCGATCAGCGCGGAGACCGGGACGACCCGGTCCGCGTGCAGGGCGAGGAGCGCCAGGACCTGCCGGGGCTTGGGCGCGGTCGGCGTGACGGATTGCTCGTTCTCCCGCACCGACAGCGGGCCCAGCACTTCGATGTCCACGCCGAACTCCCTGGTGTCACCGGATGGTTCTGTACCGCACTCGGACTCCAGTAGTAAAAAACGGCACCGTCGGTTTGTCAATACCCGACCGTCCGTGCTGTTTTTGGCCGGGCTGATGGGTGTGGGGGCAAGGAGAGAGGCTTTGAACTGGGATTTCTGTGCCTGCGAGCGAACGAGGGGCGGGCGCGCCCGGTATCGCCCCCGGCGTGCCGAGCGCCAGAAGAGGCGGAGATGAGGCCAACGGCGCCTTGGAAAGAGACTGCTCGGTCTCTTTGCGGGCCCGGCCGGGACCCGACCCGGTGCCGGGCCCGCCCCCCAACCGGCGCGAGATCCGGTGCCGCCACGGAATCTGGACTCGACGCGAGAGCAGGTGCCTGACCCTGACCCTGACCCGAACCCGAACCCGGACCCGGACCCGGACCCGAACCCGAACCCGAACCCGGACCCGGACCCGGACCCCGAACCCGGACCCCGAACCCGGACCCGGGCCCCGGACCCGGACCCCGAACCCGGACCCGGACCCCGAACCCGGACCCCGAACCCGGACCCTGGACCCGAGCCCGGACCCTGGACCCGAACCCGAACCCCGGACCCGAACCCGAACCCCGGACCCGACCCCGGACCCCGGATTTGGACCCGGACCCGGCGCCGAGCCCGTGATCGGGCTCGGCTTGAGACCCGGGGCCGGCCCCGGAATCGGTGCCGGCGCGAGGCCCGGGTCAGGACCCGGACCCGGACGCGGACCCGGACGTGGACCCGGACGCGGACCCGGACCCGGATGCGGACCCGGATGCGGACCCGGACGCGGACCCGGACGTGGACCCGGGCGCGGACGCGGACCCGGACGCGGACCCGGACGTGGACCCGGACCCGGATGCGGACCCGGACGCGGACCCGGACGCGGACCCGGACGTGGACCCGGGCGCGGACGCGGACCCGGACGCGGACCCGGGCGCGGACGCGGACCCGAATCCGGACCCGGACCCGGACCCGAATCCGGACCCGGACCCGAATCCGGACCCGGACCCGAACCCGGACCCGAATCCGGACCCGGACCCGGACGGGCCCGGGAGGCGGAAGCTAGGAGTGGGAGGCCTGCGGCTCCGGTGTGGCCGTCCTGGTCGTCTCGGTGAAGAGGCGGCCGCCGCGGTCCGGGGAGAGGTCCAGGCGGGCGAGGATCGCCGGCGTGACGATGCTGGGGAAGATGTGGCCGTAGACGTCGGCCACGCGGGCCTCGAGGTCGGTCCGGTCGACGAGGGTCTGCGAGTAGACCTGCGCCCCGGCCCAGCACGCCGACAGGATCCACGCCGTCCGCGCCGGATCGACGTGGGTGAGCAGTTCGCCCTGCTCCTTGGCCTGCGTCAGCTGGCGCTCCGTGAAGGCGATCCAGCCCGGGACGGAACCGCCGCCGAAGGTCTCCCGCATGCCCGCCCCGAGCGAGAGGCGGGCGCCCGCGCTGAGGAGGGGGTTGCGGCGCATCCGGTAGGCGAGGAGGAGACCGGCGTCGGCCACCTCCTGCATCCGGTACTCCTGGGGCGGCGCGCTGGCCTCGGCGAACTGTTCCTCGAGGATGCCCTCCGCCAGTTCCCGCTTCGACGAGAAGTGGAAGTACAGGGCGCCCTTGGTGACCTTGGCCCGCTCCAGGATGTCCGCGATGGTGGCGGCCTCGTATCCGTGCTCGTCGAAGACCGCCGCCGCGGCCTCGAGGATGGCGCGGCGCGTACGAATCGCGCGCTCCTGCCGTGCCACAGGCGCCTCCGCTGTTGGGTTCGCTCCGGGTGGCCGCCACGGGGAGGGCCGACCCCTGTCCCAGAACCAAACCAGAGGGTTGGATTCTTTCGCAACCTACGGCCAGTTCTTCGGCGTGATCGGGCCACCTGGCATGCCCCCATCGTGCCCCACGGCCCGCCTCGCCCGCCCCGGCGGACGCCGTCGCGCGGCGTAACCGGCACCACCGCCGGTTTTCCCCGGGGCCCGGGACGGCGATTGCCGCAGAGGCGTCATCTGTGCAGGTCAACGGTGCCCGAGCAGGGTCAGCCCAGGCTCGGACTCGGGAGGGGGCGGGGCGGTCGTGGAGCGTGCGGAGCCGGTCGCTGAACGGTGGGAGGTGGGGAGAGGATGGAGAAGTTCCGGATATTGCGTGGAGTTCCGGCCACATCTCCCTTGAAAACAAAACCGCATAGTACGTATCTTCGGGCCGGAAGTGCTCGCCTGCTCGCCCATCCCATCCCGATGTCGTGGAGAGGCCCATGAGTCTGCTGACGGTTCACAAAGGCACCCCCGGGATCCCTCGTGAGGAACTCCGATCCCCGTCACCCCGCCCCGTGCCGCCGTCACCGGGATCCCCGGAGCTGCCCCGTCTGACGACCACCGTCCCCCGGGAGTACGTCCACCGCAGTTCGCTCGCCGAGGTCTTCCTCACCAGCTGCGAACGGGTCGGCGACGACACCTTCGTGCTCACCGGCCAGTGGCCGCGGGCACACACGTTCTTCACCACCGCCGACGGGCGCGGCCACGACCCCGTGCAGGTGGGGGAGACCATCCGTCAGATCGGTCTCTACCTGTGCCACGCCGAGTACGGCGTCCCCCTCGACCACAAGGTGCTGCTGTGGTCCCTGGACTTCGAGAGCGATCCGTCGCGGCTGCGGATCGGTGCCCGCCCCACCGATCTGGAGGCGGTGGCCACCTGCGCGGACTTCGGCTGGCAGGGCCGCCGGTTCTCCGGCGTCCTGCGGGTCGTCCTCCACCGGGACGGGCAGGCGGTGGGCTGCGGCACGGCCCGCTTCAGCTGCGTCTCCCCGGCCGTCTACGGGCGGCTGCGCGGCGCGCGGGCCGAGGAGGGGTCCCGCCTCTTCCACGCCTGCCCCGAGCGGCCCGCGCCCGTCCCGGCCCAGGCCGCCGGCCGGCTGCTGCCGTTCGACGTCGTGCTGGCGCCCTCCGGACGCCCGGGCCGGTGGCTGCTGAGCCCGGATCTGTCGCACCCGATCCTCTTCGAGCACGCCAACGACCACCATCCGGGCATGGTGCTGGTGGAGGCCGCGCGCCAGGCGGCCTGCGCGCTGCGGCCCGTCGGTGATTTCGCCCCGACGGCGATGGCGGTCTCCTTCCGGAACTACGCGGAGTTCGGCGCCCCGTGCTGGATCGACGCGCGGCCGCTGTCCATGGAGCCGGGCACGGGCGCCGGGGTGGTCAGGGCGGAGGTGGTGGGCGTGCAGGAGGAACAAGAGGTCTTCCGCGCGGTCGTGACCGGAACCTCCGCGGACGCCTGAGGCTGCCTGGAGATCCACTGGAACGAGCCGGATCCTCGTCGTCCGCGCCCGTAGGCTCGCTCCCCGAGCGCCAAGGCATGTCCATGACCCGACCACGAGCAGGGGGAAACCGGCGTGGAAACGGCACGGTTCGCATCTCTCATCGCCGCCACGATCACCATGGGACTGGTCAGCGGCCTGTTCTACGGCTTCTCCGTCGCGGTGATGCCGGGCCTGAAGCGAGCGGACGACCGCACCGTCGTCGACGTGATGCAGAAGATCAACGTCGCGATCCTGAACGGCTGGTTCGTCCTCGGCTACATCGGCGCGCTCCTGTTCACGGGGCTCGCCGTCGCCCTGCACGTGCCGGCCGAGGCCCGTGACGCGCTGCCGCCGATGGCGGTGGCGCTGGTCCTCTACCTGGCCGTCATGGGAATGACGAGCAGGGTCAACATTCCGCTGAACAACGCGCTGGAGAAGGCCGGCCCGGCCTCCCGGATCGCCGACCCCGCCGCCGTGCGGCGGGAGTTCGAGGGCCCCTGGGTGCGGGCGAACGCCTGGCGCGCGGTGCTCTGCACGGTGGCGTCGGGCTTCCTGTGCTGGGCCCTGGCGGAACACGGCGCCCTGGGCTGACGGCGACGGCCGGACGGCGGGATCGAGGGGGCGGTGCCTGGGCACCGCCCCCTCGCGTGCGTCCTCCGCCGGACGGGGCGGGGCGTCACCCGACGGTCACTGTCAGTGGCGGAGGGCATGCTGGAAGGCATGACGGAACTCGGGGAAGTGCGGGCCGGGCTGGAGGCCGGGCTGCGGGCCGCCGTGCGCGGTGAGGTCGCCTTCGACGCGACCGCGCGGGCGCTGACGACCATGGACGCCTCCAACTACCGCCGCGTGCCGCTGGCCGTGGTGGCGCCGCGGGACGCGGACGACGTGGCCGCGGCGCTGTCCGTCTGCCGGGACCACGGGGTGCCGGTCGTGGCGCGCGGCGGGGGCACGTCGATCGCGGGCCAGGCCACGGGTACGGGTGTGGTGCTGGACTTCACCCGCCACATGAACCGGCTCGTGTCGCTCGACCCGGAGGCGCGCAGCGCGGTCGTCCAGCCGGGTCTGGTCCTGGACCGCCTCCAGGAGGCCGCCGCCCCCCACGGCCTCCGCTTCGGGCCCGACCCCTCCACCCACAGCCGCTGCACGCTCGGCGGAATGATCGGGAACAACTCGTGCGGTTCCCACTCGGTGGCCTGGGGCACGACGGCGGACAGCGTGCGGGAGCTGTCGGTGATCAGCGGCACGGGCGAGTCGCTGCGTCCGGGCCGGGACTGGGCCGGTGCCCCCGACGGCCTGCGGGCCCTGGTGGAGGGCGAACTGGCGCGTCTGCGCACGGACTTCCCCTCCCTCTCCGGCCTCCCGCGCCGTATTTCGGGCTACGCCCTGGACGCCCTGCTGCCCGAGAACGGCGCGGACGTGGCCCGCTCCTTCTGCGGCTCCGAGGGCACGCTCGGGATCCTGACGGAGGCCGTCGTGCGACTCGTCGAGGCGCCCCGCGCCCGTGCGCTGGCCGTGCTGGGGTACGCCGACGAGAGCGCGGCGGCCCAGGCGGCCGCCGGACTGCTGCCATGGGGGTCCCCCCGCGCGAGCGAAGCCGAGCGTGGGGGAAGGCCGCTGACGGTGGAGGGCATGGCGGCGGACCTGGTGCGCGAGGGCGCGGGGCTGCCGAGGGGCGGGGCCTGGCTGTTCGTGGAGACGGGCGGTGACGCGGCGGCCGAGGCACGGGCGCGCGCGGAGAGCATCGTCCGGGCGGCGGACGTCGTGGACGCGCTCGTGGTCGCGGACCCCGCCGCGCAGCGCACCCTGTGGCGCATCCGTGAGGACGCGAGCGGCACGGCGACCCGTATGCCGGACGGCACCGAGGCCTGGCCCGGCTGGGAGGACTGCGCGGTGCCACCACCCCGACTGGGCGCCTACCTGCGGGACTTCCGGGCCCTGCTGGCGGCCCACGGCCTGCGCGGCACGCCGTACGGCCACTTCGGGGACGGCTGCATCCACGTCCGTATCGACTTCGACCTGATGTCGGAGCCGGGAGTGGCCCGCTTCCGCCGCTTCTCGGAGGAGCTGGCCGGCCTCGTGGTCTCCCACGGAGGCTCCCTGTCGGGCGAGCACGGCGACGGCCAGGCACGGGCCGAGCTGCTGCCCAGGATGTACGGGCAGGAGGCGGTCCGGCTGTTCGAGCGGGCGAAGAGGGTGTGGGACCCGGACGACCTGCTCAACCCCGGCATGCTGGTCCGCCCCGCACCGCTCGACTCGAACCTTCGCTTCACCGTCCTGCCCAGGAAGCCGGTGGACGTCGCCTTCGGGTACCCGGAGGACGGCGGGGACTTCTCGGCGGCGGTACGCCGGTGCGTGGGCGTGGCCAAGTGCCGTACCACCGCGGTCGGTTCCGGTTCCGGGGTCATGTGCCCCTCCTTCCGCGCGACCGGTGAGGAGGAGCACTCCACGCGGGGCCGGGCGCGGCTGCTGCACGAGATGCTGGCGGGCGAGGTGGTCACGGACGGCTGGCACTCCACGGAGGTCCGCGACGCGCTGGACCTGTGCCTGTCCTGCAGGGGCTGCCGCTCGGACTGCCCGGTCGGGGTCGACATGGCCACGTACAAGGCGGAGTTCCTGCACCACCACTACGCCGGCCGCCGGCGCCCGGCCGCGCACTACGCGATGGGGTGGCTGCCGGTGTGGCTGGGCCTGGTGGCGCGCACGCGGACGGCCCGGCTGGTCAACACCCTCACGTCGCTCCGTCCGTTGGCGTGGGCGGCCAAGCGGGTGGGCGGGCTGGCGGTGGAGCGGGAGATACCCCGGCTGGCGCGGGAGCCGTTCAGCCGCTGGTTCCGGCGGAGGTTGGGCAAGCACCCCGTCAGCCCCGTCGGTGTCGGGCAGACGGTCTACCTCTGGGCGGACACCTTCACCGAGTACCTCTCGCCGTCCGTCGGGCGGGCCGCGGTGCGGGTGCTGGAGGCGGCGGGCCTCTGGGTGCTCCCGACGCCCGCCACGAAACTGAGGAAGTCGTCCGACGGCGACTGCGACTCACCCCGTCTCAACCCGTACGGGGTGCTCACAGGACGGGCCTGCTGCGGCCTGACGTACGTCTCGACGGGCCAACTGGACCGCGCCCGCAAGGTGATGCGGCGCACCCTGGACCTGCTGGACCCGCTCCTCGTCCCCGGCCTCACCCCGGAGCCCCCACCCATCGTGGTCCTGGAACCGAGCTGCGCCGCCGCCCTGCGCACGGATCTCCCGGAGCTGCTGCACGACGATCCGCGCGCGGCCCGCCTGGCCGCCTCCGTCGTCACCTTCGCGGAGGCACTGGAGCGTTACGCCCCCCACTGGACCCCTCCCGTGCTGAACCGCCCGGCCATGGGCCAGACCCACTGCCACCAGCACGCGGTCCTCGGCGACGCGGCGGAGCGCCGCCTGCGCGAGGCGGCCGGCCTGACCGGCGAGCTGAGCGGCGGCTGCTGCGGTCTCGCGGGCAACTTCGGCTTCGAGAAGGGCCACTACGACGTGTCGGCCGCGTGCGCGGAGGAGCAGCTGCTGCCCGCGGTCCGGACGGCGACGGAGGACACGGTGATCCTGGCGGACGGCTTCTCGTGCCGTACGCAGCTGGAACAGCTCGCGGGACGCGAGGGGAGGCACCTGGCGGAGGTGCTGGCGGAGGCTCTGGAGCGGACCGAGGACGACAGCTCCTAGTCCGCCCTCCAGATCGTCATGTCCAGCTGCAGGAAGGCGAGTTCGGGTACCGCCGTCGACTTCGTCTGGATCGTGAGCAGCGCGATGTCCCCGGAGGAGTGCTTGACGCAGATCTCGCTGCCGTTCGCCGTCGAGGCCAGCGTCCAGCTGCGCTTCCTGGCGCTGTTGAGGAAGAACCGGCACTCATCGAGGGAAGTCCCCGACCCGCCGAACATCTGCATGAACACGCTGGTGTCGCTCTCCAGCTCGCAGCCGGTCTCCTCGCAGTTGAAGCGGATGTCCCCCTCGCGGTCCGAGCGCTGGACCGGTTTGTCGAAGCTCAGCGAGGTCTTCGCGTCCAGCCGCTGGAGTGGGTACGGTTCGGCTCGCGGTGTCCCGGGCGCGGTCGAGGAGGGCTGTGAGGCTTCCGGCGCCCCACCGCCGGCTCCCGACGCCGGCGCGGACGGCGACCCCGTTGTCGACCCCTTGGACGACCCCTTTGCCGACTCCGGCGTCGACGCCCCCGCGGACTCCTTCGGGCCGGGCGTCGACGGTGCGCCGGCGACCCAGTCGCGGAACCTGCTTCCGCCGTCCGCGACCAGCCAGGCCATGCTCGTCAGCACCAGCGCCCCCGCCGTCATGGCCACGGCCGTGATCAGGGCGTTACGCCGTCTTCGTGCCCGCACCACGTCCGGGCCCGGTGGCCGCGGCGGTGCGATCAGCGGCTGTGTGTGCAGCACCCGGGTGGGGTCGGGGACCGGGGCCGGAACCGTCACTTCCGGCCCCATGACGTCCCGCCAGACGGACACTCCCGCGTCCGCGTCGGGGCCCCGGCCGAGCCGCTGCCGGCACCATTCGACGACCTCCGCCGGGGTCGCCCGCTCCTCCGGAGCGGCGGCCAGGCACCGGGCGATCAGCGGGCGGAGCGGTGCGGGCAGGCGTGACAGGTCGGGTTCGGAGTGCACGATCCGGTACAGCACGCCGACGGCGGAGCCGTCCCCGTACAGCGGCTCACCCAGCGCCGCGAACGCGGCCGTCTGGCCCAGCGCGAAGATGTCGGTCGCCGGCGTCACCTCACCCCCGGACGCCTGCTCGGGAGCCATGAAGTGGGGCGTACCGACGGCGGAGCCCGTGGCGGTGTGCGAGGTGAAGTCGGCGGCCAGCGAGATGCCGAAGTCGATCACGCGGGGCCCGTCGGCGGCCAGCAGCACGTTCGACGGTTTGAGGTCGCGGTGCACGATGCCGGTGCCGTGGATGGCCTGCAGCGCCTCGGCCACCCCCGCCATCAGCCACAGCACAGCGGGCGCGGGCAGCGGTCCGCGCCGGGCGACGGCCTCCGTCAGGGAGGGCCCGGGCACGTACAGCGTGGCCAGCCAGGGCGGTACGCCGTCCGCGTCGGCGTCGATCAACTCGGCGGTGTAGGCGCCCCGGACGCGCCGGGCCGCCTCGACCTCCCGGCGGAACCGCCGCCGGAAGGCGGGGTCGTCGGCCAGTTCCGGCCGCACCACCTTGATCGCCACCGGCCGGCCGCCCTGCGTGTGCGACAGGTAGACCCGGCCCATGCCGCCCGCGCCCAACCGGGCGGCGAGGCGGTAACCGGCCACGACGGGCGGATCATCCGCCTGCAGCGGCTGGAACACCTCGGTCGCGTTGTTCATCGGTTCTCTTCCCCCTGGTCCCCTGGTCCCCCGGCCAGAAGCCTAAGCGGGCGGCCGCGGCCATCGGACGGAAAACCGAGGACGCCCCCGCGACGGCGGGGCGGGGGACGGCGCAGGTCATCAGCCGGCACTGCCCATGGCGCGTCCGTCCGGGCCACGTGCCGCAAGTGATCCATTCGCCCCTCGGTCCAAGAGCTATCGACGGGTTGCAGGCGGTGCACTGCCTGGCACGGCTCTGTTGATCTCGGTCAGGGCTCGGATGAGTGAGGGGTAGTCGTCTTCGGCCACGGGGGTCACAAAGCATTCCTCGACGACCTCCGCATGGACAGCGGATGCCTCAAGGAAGACGGCACGTCCCTGTTCAGTGGCTTCCACGATGGTGACGCGCCGGTCCGTCGGGGAGGGGCGGCGGCGGACGAGGCCGGCCTCCTCCATGCGGTCGATCAGCCGTGTGGTGCCGCTGCTGGTGAGGACGAGTTCGTGGCCGAGGGTGCGCTGGGAAACCTCCTCGCCGGGTTGGCGGCAGAGCCGGATCAAGAGTTCGAACATGGTGTGGTGGATGCCGCAGCGCGCCCGCAACGCCGCGTCGATCCGGTGCTCTAGGCGAGCCGCGGCCTTGAAGAGCAGGCCGAAGTCGTGCACCAGCTCGCTGCCTGCCGCCTGTGCGGCCTGGCGTTCCGCGTCGTCACCGTTGCCCACCAGAAGATTCCCTTCGGGTCCAAACTAGTTAGTTGACTACTCACTCGCTGACTGCTCAACTAAAGCTACCCAACGGGACGCCCTCTGTCACCGGCGACCTGGCATGGAGCGGGAAGTGGAGCGAAAGGAGAGCGGGCATGGATCTCAACCGATGGCTGGGGGAAGCGGCCCAGGCGGTTCAGGACTGGTCAGCGGGCTTCGGCCCCTATGAGGCGCACCCCGCGCAGCAGGTCACCGACGAGGTGTTCGCCCCCGCGTTCGCCGAGTTCACGGACCGGCTTCGGGACAACTACCCCTTCTTCCACCCCCGGTACGCGGGCCAGATGCTCAAGCCGCCGCACCCGGCCGCCGTGGTCGGCTACCTCACCGCCATGTTGATCAATCCGAACAACCACGCCCTGGACGGCGGCCCCGCCACCGCGCGCATGGAGCGCGAGGCCGTGGCGCAGCTGGCGGCGATGTTCGGCTTCGACACGCATCTGGGTCACCTCACCACCAGCGGCACGATCGCCAACCTGGAGGCTCTCTTCGTCGCCCGGGAGAGCCACCCCGCCAAGGGAGTCGCCTACAGCGCCGAGGCCCACTACACGCACGGCCGCATGTGCGGCGTACTCGGAGTGGAAGGGCACGCCGTCGCCACCGACAGCGCGGGCCGCATCGATCTCCAGGCCCTGGAGGAGCTGCTGCGCACCGGGCAGGTGGGCACGGTCGTGCTCACCACCGGGACCACCGGTCTCGGCGCGATCGACCCCGTGCACCAGGCGCTGCCGCTGTGCCGGCGATACGGTGCCCGGGTCCATGTGGACGCCGCGTACGGCGGTTTCTTCACCCTGCTGGCCGGCGCCGACGGGCCGGAGGGGCTCGCGCCGGAGCCCTGGCGGGCCATCGCAGAGTGCGACTCCGTGGTCATCGACCCGCACAAACACGGGCTCCAGCCCTACGGATGCGGCGCGGTCCTTTTCCGCGACCCCGAGGTGGGGCGTTTCTACCTGCACGACTCCCCGTACACGTACTTCACCTCCACCGACCTGCACCTCGGCGAGATCAGCCTCGAATGCTCCCGGGCCGGCGCCTCGGCCGCGGCTCTCTGGCTCACCTTCCGGCTGCTGCCGCCCACCCCGCACGGGCTGGGGCGCGTCTTGGCGGCGGGACGCAGAGCAGCCCTGCGATGGGCCGAACTCATCGACGCCTCTGATCTTCTGACCCTGTATCAGCCGCCCGAACTCGACATCGTCAGCTACTTCCCCGCCGTCGAGCCGGCCGCCCTCTCCGCGATCGACCGCACGTCTGCCCGTGTCCTGAACGACGGCATGACCGCCCCCGACGCCGTCTTTGTCAGCACCCTCCGGGCCTCCGCCGACGCTTTCACCCACCGTCATCCCAAGATCGATCGCGACGCCGAGGGCGCCCGGATCCTGCGCAGCGTGCTCATGAAGCCCGAAAGTGAACATCACGTCGAGCAACTGCACTCCGCTGTGGAACGCCTCATATGACACCGGGTTCGCCATGCCGACCTACCCCGGGAAGCACGAAACTGGCCGTGGCTCTCTGCGGGAAGTTGAGGGGGGTGGGTCCGCGGAGCGTGAACACTTCGCGGGAAAGTGTTCACGCTCCGCGGACAGCTTGCCCGTCGGGCTCAGTTCAGCTGCTTCAGCCGCCGCCCCCGGCTGTCCGGAACGGTTATTGGTTCCGTTCACGGGCCACTACGAGTTCCTCCTCGGCTCCTTCGTCGCCGAGCGTCCCAAGGAGCGCGACGGCGAAGACCAGGCCTAGCAGGGCCCTAAGACCCGCCTAGCCCTTGCGCCCCACCTGCGTCCGCACCGCCCCCATGCTCGCCACGATGACCAGCGCGATCGCGAGGGCCTCGGTGGGGGAGAGGGCCTGGCCGAGGACCAGGAAGCCGGCTGCCGCGGCGATGCCCGGTTCGAGGCTCATGAGGACGGCGAAGGTGGAGGCGGGCAGTCGGCGCAGGGCGAGGAGTTCCAGCGTGTACGGCAGGACGGACGACAGTACGGCGACGGCGGCGCCCAGCGCGATCGTGACCGGGTCGAGCAGCCGTGCCCCGGCCTCCACGGCCCCGAGCGGCAGGAACAGCACCGCCGCGACCGCCATCGCCAGCGCCAGCCCGTCGGCCTGCGGGAAGCGGCGTCCCGTACGCGCGCTGAAGACGATGTACGTCGCCCACATGGCCCCGGCGCTCAGGGCGAAGCCGACGCCGACCGGGTCCAGGTCGCCGAAGCCCCCGCCGCTGAGCAGGAAGACCCCGGCGAGGGCCAGCCCGGCCCAGACCAGGTTCACCGCGCGACGGGACGCGAGCACGGACAGCGCGAGCGGGCCGAGCACCTCCAGCGTGACCGCGGGTCCGAGGGGGATGCGGGCGACCGCCTGGTAGAAGAGGCCGTTCATCGCGGCCATCGTGACGCCGAAGGCGACCACCGTGCCCCAGTCGGTACGGGAGTGCCCCCGCATCCGGGGCCGGCAGACGACGAGCATCACGACCGCGGCCACCAGCAGCCGCAGCGTCACCACGCCGAGCGCTCCGACGCGCGGCATCAGACTCACGGCCAGTGCCCCACCGAACTGCACCGAGATCCCGCCGGCGAGCACCAGCCCGACCGGCCCGAGGGAGCCGCGCCCGTGCGGCCGGCCGGTGTGGGCGGGGACGTGGGCGGGCGCGGACTGGTCAACGCTGGGGAGGTTCACAGGGCCGTCCAAGGGCTCAGGGGAGAGTGTGTGGCAGGGCGGACGTTCAGTCCATTGGACTTCGAGGTTTAGGGTAGTGACCCTCGTCAGGTGTGTAAACCTGATTGAGGCTTACCTCCGCGGCGCGCGAGTCGGCCGCATCAAAAATGCAAGCACGCTTGCTTGTTTTTGTTCCCACTGCCATGCTCACCCCCATGTCCGACCCGATGCCCGTGATCGACGACCTGTGCGCCGAGAGCGAGGAGCTCGACCTGCTCGTGGGCGAGTTGAGCCCGGAGCAGTGGGCGCTTGCGACCCCGGCCCCCGGCTGGACCGTCGCCCACCAGATCGCGCACCTCGCCTGGACCGACCGCGCCTCCGTGCTGGCCGTGACCGATCAGGACGCCTTCGCCCGCGAGGTCGAGGCGGCGCTGACCTCGCCCGGGAACTTCGTGGACAACGGAGCGGAGGAGGGCGCCGGGAAGCCGCCCGCGCGGCTGCTCGCGGACTGGCGGGCCGGGCGCGAGGCCCTGGAGGGCGCCCTGCGCGCCGCACCCGACGGTGCCCGGTTCCCCTGGTACGGCCCGCCCATGTCCACGGCCTCCATGGCCACCGCCCGCCTCATGGAGACCTGGGCCCACGGCCTGGACGTCGCCGACGCGCTGGGCGCGGCCCGCATCCCCACCGACCGGCTCCGGCACATCGCGCGCCTCGGCGTCCGCACCCGTGACTTCGCCTTCGGCGTGCACGGACTGACCCCGCCGTTCGAGGAGTTCCGGGTCGAACTCCTCGGCCCGTCCGGCGAGTCGTGGACGTACGGCCCCGACGATGCCTTGCAACGCGTCACCGGCCCCGCCCTCGACTTCTGCCTCCTGGTCACCCAGCGGGCGCACCGCGCCGACCTCGCCCTGCGCGCGGACGGCGCCGACGCGGACCGGTGGCTGGACATCGCCCAGGCCTTCGCGGGCCCGCCGGGAGCCGGTCGCCCGCCCGAGGGAGCGGCACAGTGACCCTCCGCATCGGCAACGCCTCCGGCTTCTACGGCGACCGCTTCGACGCGATGCGCGAGATGCTCACCGGCGGCGAGCTCGACGTCCTCACCGGCGACTACCTCGCCGAGCTCACCATGCTCATCCTCGGCCGCGACCGCCTGAAGGACCCGGCCGCCGGGTACGCCCGCACCTTCCTCCGTCAGCTGGAGGAGTGCCTCGGCCTCGCGCACGACCGCGGCGTCCGTGTCGTCACCAACGCCGGCGGCCTCAACCCGGCCGGACTCGCCGACGCCGTACGGCAGTTGGCCGACCGGCTCGGCATCCCCGTCCGGGTCGCCCACGTCGAGGGCGACGACCTCACGCACCGCCATCCAGGCACCCTCGCCGCGCACGCCTACCTCGGCGGGTTCGGTATCGCGGCCTGCCTGCGGGAGGGCGCCGACGTCGTCGTCACCGGGCGGGTCACCGACGCGGCCCTCGTCACCGGCCCCGCCGCCGCCCACTTCGGCTGGACGCCGGACGACCACGACCGGCTCGCGGGCGCCGTCGTCGCCGGGCACGTGCTGGAGTGCGGCACCCAGGCCACCGGCGGCAACTACGCGTTCTTCCAGGACGGCGACGTCCGCCGGCCCGGGTTCCCCCTGGCGGAGCTCCACGAGGACGGCAGCTGTGTCATCACCAAGCACCCCGGCACGGGCGGTCTGGTCGACGTCGGCACGGTGACCGCCCAGCTTCTGTACGAGACGACGGGCGCCCGGTACGCGGGACCCGACGTCACCGCCCGCCTCGACACCGTACGGCTCACCCGGGAGGGACCCGACCGGGTACGGATCGAGGGGGTGCGCGGCGAGGCACCGCCCCCGGCCCTCAAGGTCGGCCTCAACCGGCTCGGCGGCTTCCGCAACGAGGTCGCCTTCGTCCTCACCGGCCTCGACGTCGAGGCCAAGGCCGCCCTCGTGCGCGAGCAGATGACCGACGCGCTCACCAAGTCCCCGCCCGCTGAGGTCCGCTGGGACCTCGTCCGCACCGACCGGCCCGACGCCCCGACCGAGGAGACCGCGAGCGCGCTGCTGCGGCTCGTCGTACGGGATCCGGACCAGGCGGTGGCCGGGCGGGCGCTGAGCGGGGCCGCCGTGGAGCTGGCGCTGGCCAGTTACCCGGGCTTCCACCTGCTGGCGCCACCCGGAAAGGGCGCGCCCTACGGGGTCTTCGAGGACGCGTACGTCCCCCATGACGCCGTCGACCATGTCGCCGTCCTCCACGACGGACGCCGGATCCCCGTGTCCCCGGCCCGCGACACCCTCGTACTCGGCGACGTCCCGGAGCCACCCCTGCCGCCTCCGCCGCCGCAGGGCCCGGCGAGGCGCGCCCCCCTCGGCCTGGTCGCGGGCGCCCGCAGCGGGGACAAGGGCGGCAACGCCAACGTCGGCGTCTGGGCCCGCTCGGACGACGCCTGGCGGTGGCTCGCGCACACCCTCACGGTCGACCGCTTCCGCGAACTCCTCCCGGAGACGGCGAAGTCGCCCCTCACCCGCCACGCCCTGCCGAACCTCCGTGCCCTCAACTTCGTCGTCGAGGGCATCCTCGGCGAGGGCGTGGCATCCCAGGCCCGCTTCGACCCCCAGGCCAAGGCCCTCGGCGAATGGCTGCGCTCCCGCCACCTGGACATCCCGGAGAACCTCCTGTGACGGTCATCAGCTCCGCCCTCGACACCAAGAGCCCCGACTACACGGCCAACCGCCAGGCCATGCTCACCAGGCTCGCCGAACTCGACACCGAGCACGCGAGGGCCCTCGCGGGCGGCGGCGAGAAGTACGTCGCCCGGCACCGGAAGCGCGGCAAGCTGCTCGCCCGCGAACGCATCGAGCTGCTCCTCGACCCCGACACCCCCTTCCTGGAACTGTCCCCGCTCGCCGCCTGGGGCAGCGACTACACGGTGGGCGCCTCTCTCGTCACCGGCATCGGGGTCGTCGAGGGCGTGGAGTGCCTGATCACCGCGAACGACCCGACCGTACGCGGCGGCGCCAGCAACCCCTGGAGCCTGAGGAAGGCCCTCCGCGCCCACGACATCGCCCTCGCCAACCGGCTGCCGCTCATCAGCCTCGTCGAGTCGGGCGGCGCCGACCTGCCCTCGCAGAAGGAGATCTTCATCCCGGGCGGGGCCGTCTTCCGCGACCTCACCCGGCTCTCCGCCGCCGGCATCCCCACCGTCGCCGTCGTCTTCGGCAACTCCACCGCCGGAGGCGCGTACATCCCCGGCATGTCCGACCACGTGATCATGGTCAAGGAACGGGCGAAGGTGTTCCTCGGCGGCCCGCCGCTGGTGAAGATGGCCACGGGGGAGGAGAGCGACGACGAGTCCCTGGGCGGGGCCGACATGCACGCGCGCGTGTCGGGCCTCGCCGACCACTTCGCCCTCGACGAGCCGGACGCCCTGCGCCAGGCCCGCCGCGTCGTCGCCCGCCTCAACCACCGCAAGGCGTACGGCGACCCGGGCCCGGCCGAACCCCCCAAGTACGACGAGGACGAACTCCTCGGCATCGTCCCGGGCGACCTGCGCGCCCCCTTCGACCCGCGCGAGGTCGTCGCCCGGATCGTCGACGCCTCCGACTTCGACGAGTTCAAGCCGCTGTACGGGACGAGCCTCGCCACCGGCTGGGCCACCCTCCACGGCTACCCGGTCGGCATCCTGGCCAACGCCCAGGGGGTCCTCTTCAGCGAGGAGTCGCAGAAGGCCGCCCAGTTCATCCAGCTCGCCAACCAGCGCGACATCCCCCTCCTCTTCCTCCACAACACCACCGGCTACATGGTCGGCAAGGAGTACGAGCAGGGCGGCATCATCAAGCACGGCGCGATGATGATCAACGCGGTCAGCAACAGCCGCGTCCCCCACCTCTCCGTCCTCATGGGCGCGTCGTACGGCGCCGGCCACTACGGCATGTGCGGACGCGCCTACGACCCCCGCTTCCTGTTCGCCTGGCCCAGCGCCAAGTCGGCCGTCATGGGCCCCCAGCAGCTCGCCGGCGTCCTCTCCATCGTCGCCCGGCAGTCGGCGGCCGCGAAGGGACAGCCCTACGACGAGGAAGGGGACGCCGCCCTGCGCGCGATGGTGGAGCAGCAGATCGAGTCCGAGTCCCTGCCGATGTTCCTGTCCGGGCGGCTGTACGACGACGGGGTCATCGACCCGCGCGACACCCGTACCGTCCTCGGCCTGTGCCTGTCCGCGATCCACACGGCGCCGTACGAGGGCGCGCGCGGTGGCTTCGGCGTCTTCCGGATGTGAGGCCCATGATGACGAGTCTGCTGATCGCCAACCGGGGCGAGATCGCCTGCCGTATCGTCCGCACGTGCCGTGAGCTGGGAATCCGAACGGTCACCGTGCACTCCGACGCCGACGAGAGCGCCCTGCACGCGCGCGTGGCCGACGCGACCGTACGACTGCCGGGCGCGGCACCCGCCGACACCTACCTGCGCGGCGACCTCATCGTGAAAGCGGCCGTCGCGGCGGGCGCCGACGCGATCCACCCCGGGTACGGCTTCCTCTCCGAGAACCCCGGCTTCGCGCGCGCCGTCCTCGACGCGGGCCTCGTCTGGATCGGGCCGCCCCCCGAGGCCATCGAGGCCATGGCGTCCAAGACCCGCGCCAAGGAACTCATGGGCCTCGAACCCCTCCACAAGGTCACCGAGGACGACCTGCCCGTCCTGGTGAAGGCGGCGGCGGGCGGCGGCGGACGCGGCATGAGGGTCGTACGCCGCCTGGAGGACCTGGACGCGGAACTGACCGCCGCCCGCGCCGAGGCCCTGAGCGCCTTCGGCGACGACGAGGTCTTCGTCGAGCCCTACGTGGAGGGCGGACGGCACGTCGAGGTGCAGATCCTCGCCGACACCCACGGCACCGTGTGGCCGCTCGGCACCCGCGACTGCTCCCTCCAGCGCCGCCACCAGAAGGTCATCGAGGAAGCCCCGGCACCGGGCCTGTCACCCGAACTGACCGACTCCCTCCACACGATGGCCGTACGCGCCGCCCGGGCCGTCGACTACGTGGGCGCGGGCACGGTCGAGTTCCTCGTCTCCGGGGACACGGCCCACTTCCTGGAGATGAACACCCGCCTCCAGGTCGAACACCCCGTCACGGAGGCGGTGTTCGGCATCGACCTCGTCGCCCTGCAGATCCGCGTCGCCGAGGGCCACGCCCTCGAAGAGGACCCGCCGCGCGCGCAGGGTCACGCCGTCGAGGCCCGCCTGTACGCCGAGGACCCCGCCCGCGACTGGGCCCCCCAGACCGGCACCCTGCACCGCCTCACCGTCCCGGACGGCGTCCGCCTGGACACCGGCTACACGGACGGCGACCCCATCGGCGTCCACTACGACCCCCTGCTCGCCAAGGTCGTCGCCCACGCCCCCACCCGCGCCGAGGCCCTGCGCAAACTCGCGGGCGCCCTCGAACGCGCGCGGATCCACGGCCCGACGACCAACAGGGACCTCCTCGTACGCTCACTCAGGCACGAGGAGTTCACCACGGCCCGCATGGACACCGGCTTCTACGACCGCCACCTGCAAACCCTGACCGGCCAGGGAACCGGTGACCCGTACGCCCCCCTGGCCGCCGCCCTCGCCGACACCCACGGCCGCTCCCGCTTCGGCGCCTGGCGCAACCTCCCCTCCCAGCCCCAGACCAAGCGCTACACCATGGCGGGCGAGGAACACGAGGTCCACTACCGGCACACACGCGAGGGCCTGACGGCGGACGGGGTACGGGTCGTCCGCGTGACGTCGGATCTCGTGGTCCTGGAGACCGACGGCGTCCAGCGAAGGTTCGAGGTGGCCCGCCACGGCGACGAGGTGTACGTCAACAACACCGCCCTCAAGGCCCTGCCCCGCTTCCCCGACCCGACAGCCCAGCACGCCCCCGGCTCCCTGCTGGCCCCCATGCCGGGCACGGTCGTACGAGTCGCCGAGGGCCTGACCGAGGGATCCCGGGTGGAGGCGGGCCAGCCCCTCCTCTGGCTGGAGGCGATGAAGATGGAACACAGGATCACAGCCCCGACAACGGGCACACTCACGGCCCTGCACCCAGTCCCGGGCGAGCAAGTGCAGGTGGGTGCCCTATTGGCCGTGGTGCAGGAGGCCCAGTAGGGGCGCGGGGCTGTGTCGATCATGCGGCTCCGCCGCGTGGGCGCGACCAGCCACAACAAACCCGCACCCTCCAACGAACAACCTGTCCCACCCCCTTAGGAGCCCCATGTCCCCCGTCATGGAAACCGACGAACACAAGGCCCTACGAACCGCCGTCTCCGCCCTCGGCAAACGCCACGGCCGCACCTACGACCGAGAGGCACTCTGGCAGGAGGCAGCCGAACTCGGCTACCTCGGCGTCAACCTCCCCGAGGAGCACGGCGGCGGAGGCGGCGGCATCTACGAACTCTCCATGGTCCTCGAAGAGCTCGGCGCAGCCGGCGCCCCCCTGCTGATGATGATCGTCTCACCGGCCATCTGCGGCACCGTGATCGCACGCTTCGGCACCGAGCAACAGAAGCGAGAATGGCTGCCCGCTCTCGCCGGAGGCCTCCGCACCATGGCCTTCGGCATCACCGAACCCGACGCCGGCTCCAACTCCCACCGCATCACCACCACCGCCCGCCGGGACACCGACGGCGACTGGCTGCTCACGGGCCGCAAGGTGTTCGTCTCCGGCGTGGACATCGCCGACGCCACCCTCATAGTCGGCCGCACGGAAGACGCCCGATCCGGCACCCTCAAGCCTTGCCTGTTCATCGTCCCGCGCGACACCCCCGGCTTCGAACGACGGCCCATCGACATGGAGATCACCTCCGCCGAGAAACAGTTCGAGCTCACCCTCGACAACGTACGGCTCCCCGCCGACGCGCTCGTCGGAGACGAGGACGCGGGCCTCCTGCAGCTCTTCGCCGGCCTCAACCCCGAGCGCATCATGACCGCCGCGTTCGCCATCGGCATGGGCCGCTACGCGATCGCCAAAGCCGTCGAGTACGCCCGCGACCGCACCGTGTGGAAGACCCCCATCGGCGCCCACCAGGCCATCGCCCACCCCCTCGCCCAGGCCCACATCGAGCTCGAACTCGCCCGCCTGATGATGCAGAAGGCGGCGCACCTCTACGACTCGGGGGACGACGCGGCAGCGGGCGAGGCCGCCAACATGGCCAAGTACGCCGCCGGGGAGGCCTGCGTGAAGGCCGTCGACCAGGCGGTGCACACCCTCGGCGGCAACGGCCTCACCCGCGAGTTCGGACTGGGTTCCCTCATCACGGCCGCGCGCGTGTCTCGTATCGCACCGGTGAGCCGGGAGATGATTCTCAACTACGTCTCCCACCAGACCCTGGGCCTGCCCAAGTCGTACTGAGTGCGGGGGCGTCGCAGGCCGTACCCCGCAGCACACCGTCGTGCGAGGAGGAACCGTGTTCCGCAGCGAGTACGCAGAAGTCCCGGCCGTCGAACTCCCCATCCACGAGGCCGTCCTGGGCCGGGCCGCCGAGTTCGGCGACACACCCGCGCTGATCGACGGCGTCGACGGCACCACGATCACGTACGAGCAACTGGACCGCTTCCACCGGCGGCTGGCCGCCGCGTTCGCCGACACCGGCGTCGAGAAGGGCGACGTGCTCGCCCTGCACAGCCCGAACACGATCGCCTTCCCGACGGCCTTCTACGCCGCCACACGCGCGGGCGCCTCCGTCACCACCGTCCACCCGCTCGCCACACCCGACGAACTCGCCAAACAGCTCACCGACTCCGGCGCCCGCTGGATCGTCACCGTCTCCCCGCTGCTGGAGACGGCCCGCACCGCCGCCGAACGCGCCGGCGGCATCAGGGAGATATTCGTCTGCGACAGCGCACCCGGACACCGCTCCCTGATCGACATGCTCGCCACCACCGCCCCCGAACCGCACCTGACCACCGACCCCGTCGAGGACGTCGCCGCCCTGCCGTACTCCTCCGGCACGACCGGCGTCCCCAAGGGCGTCATGCTCACCCACCGGTCCATCGCCACCAACCTCGCCCAACTCGAACCCGTCATGACGGTGGGCCCCGGCGACCGCGTCCTCGCCGTCCTGCCCTTCTTCCACATCTACGGGCTCACGGCCCTCATGAACGCCCCCCTGAGGCTCGGCGCCACCGTCGTCGTCCTGCCGCGCTTCGACCTCGAGACGTTCCTCGCCGCGATCGAGACGCACCGCATCACCCACCTGTACGTGGCCCCACCGATCGTCCTCGCCCTCGCCAAGCACCCGGCGGTCACCCAGTACGACCTGTCGTCCCTGAAACACATCATCTCCGCCGCCGCGCCCCTGGACGCCCGCCTCGCCCACGCCTGCGCCCACCGCCTGGACCTGCCCCCCATCGCCCAGGGCTACGGCATGACGGAACTGTCACCCTGCACCCACCTGGTCCCCTTCGACAGCACCCAGGACGCGCCCCCCGGCACGGTCGGCAAACTCCTCCCCGGCACCGAGATGCGGATCGTCTCCCTCGACGACCCCGCCAAGGACGTCGGCATCGGCGAGGCCGGCGAGATCCTCATCCGCGGCCCCCAGGTCATGAAGGGCTACCTGGGACGCCCCGACGCCACCGCCGCCATGATCGACGAGGACGGCTGGCTGCACACCGGCGACGTCGGCCACACGGACGCCGGCGGCTGGCTGTTCATCGTCGACCGCGTCAAGGAACTCATCAAGTACAAAGGCTTCCAGGTCGCCCCCGCCGAACTCGAAGCCCTCCTCCTCACCCACCCCGGCATCGCCGACGCCGCCGTGATCGGCTTCTACAACGACGACAACAACGAGGTCCCGCACGCCTATGTCGTCCGCCAGCCCACCGCGACCGACCTCACCGAAGGCGAGGTCATGATGTACGTCGCCGAACGCGTCGCCCCCTACAAACGCGTCCGCCGCGTCACCTTCATCGCCGGCGTCCCCCGCGCCGCCTCCGGCAAGATCCTCCGCCGCGACCTGCGCGACCTCCAGGAACAGCGCAAGGTCCAGGAACTGAGGGAGAAGTCGTGACCGACCTCGTCCACGCCTCACACCACCGCGGCATCGTCACCCTGACCCTCGACTCACCGGCCAACCGCAACGCCCTGTCGGCCACCCTCGTCCGCGAACTCTCCGACGCGCTCACCCAGTGCGGCGACGACATCGGCGTACGCGCCGTCGTCCTCACCCACACCGGGAACACCTTCAGCGCGGGCGCCGACCTGCGGGACCCACCGCCCCCCAAAGCGGTGGTCAAGCTGATGAAGAAAATCGTCGCGCTGCCCAAGCCCGTCGTGGCCCGGGTCACGGGGCACGTAAGGGCGGGCGGCCTCGGCCTCCTCGGCGCCTGCGACATATCCGCGGCCTCCGCACAGGCCACCTTCGCCTTCACCGAGGTGCGCCTCGGCGTCGCCCCAGCGGTCATCTCCCTGCCCCTCCTCCCGCGCACGGACCCCCGCGCCCTCGCCCGCTACTACCTCACCGGCGAGACCTTCGGCCCCGCCGAGGCGGCCCGCATCGGCCTGATCACGGCCACGGGCGACGACGCCGACGTCGACGAGGTCCTCGCCCCCGTGCTCGACGGCCTGCGCCGCTCCTGCCCCCGGTCCCTCGCCGAGACGAAACGGCTGCTCACGGCTAAGGTGCTGCAGGGCTTCGACGAGGACCTGGGAGAGATGGCCCGGCTCTCGGCCCGGCTGTTCTCCACCCCGCACGCCCGCGAAGGGATGACGGCCTTCCTCGAACGACGGGATCCGGTATGGGTGGTATGAACACAATCGACCACGTTCGCGAACGCGTCCCCGAACGCGTACCCAAGCAGGACCGCAGCCGCGCCACCCGGCAACGGCTCCTGGAGGCCGCCGTGGCCTGCCTCGCCGAACACGGCTGGGCGGGCTCCACCGTCTCCGTCGTCGCCGAACGCGCCGGAGTCTCCCGAGGCGCCGCCCAGCACCACTTCCCGACCCGCGAGGACCTGTTCACCGCGGCCGTCGAGTACGTCGCCGAAGAGCGCTCCACGGCCCTGCGCGCCCTCTTCCCCGAGGGCGCCGCCGACCGCCGGGACGTGGTCGCCGCCCTCGTCGACCTCTACACAGGCCCCCTCTTCCGCGCCGCCCTCCACCTGTGGGTCGCCGCCTCCAACGAGGACCAGCTCCGCCCCAGGGTCACCGAGCTCGAGTCCCGCGTCGGCCGCGAGACACACCGCATCGCCGTGGACCTGCTCGGCGCCGACGAGTCCGTACCCGGCGTCCGCGAGACCGTCCAGGGCCTCCTCGACATGGCCCGCGGCCTCGGCCTCGCCAACCTCCTCACCGACGACACCGGCCGCCGGGACCGGGTGGTGGCACAGTGGGCACTCCTGCTGGAAGAGACGCTCAGCACACGAGCTGACCACGGAGCTGAACCACGGAGCTGATCCACAGAACTGATCATGGAACTGTTCACGGACTGAGCCGCTCCACCCGCCACACCCCGCCCGGCTCCGCCACATACCGCAACCGGTCGTGCAGCCGGTTGTGCCGCCCCTGCCAGAACTCCACCGACCGCGGTACGACCCGGAACCCACCCCAGTTCGGCGGCACGGGCACCTGCTCGTCCTCCGGGTAACGGGCGCTCAGCTCCCCGTACGCGGCGTCCAGTTCGGCACGCGAGGAGATCACCGCCGACTGCGCACTGGCCCAGGCCCCGAGCTGCGAACCGTGCGGCCGGGTCCGGAAGTACGCCGCCGTCTCGTCCCTCCCGGTCCGGCGGGCCGTACCGGTCACGACCACCTGCCGGGCGATCGGATGCCAGGGGAAGAGCAGCGACACGTACGGGTTCTCCGCCAGGTCGCGCGCCTTGCGGGAGTCGTAGTTCGTGTAGAAGACGAAGCCCTCCTCGTCGTACGCCTTCATCAGCACCGTACGAGAACTCGGCCGGCCCTGGGCGTCCGCCGTCGACACCACCATCGCGTTCGGCTCGAACACCGCGCCCTCGGCCGCGGCCTGCCGGAACCAGCGCTCGAACTGCGCCATCGGATGCCCGGCCAGCTCCCCCTCGTCGAGCCCTTCGGCCCGGTACTGCTTGCGCATGGCGGCGGGATCCGGAATCGGCTCGGCGGGGTCGTAGACGGACTCGTGGTCGGCTGCGTGGTCGGCGTCGTGGTCGCTCACATGGTCATCCTGCCGTATGCGCCGCGGCGCGCGCGGCCGGTGTGTTCCCTCGCTCCCCGGCCCACTTCCTGGCACTGAGTGCCGCCACCCCTCCCCAAAGATGGCACTCAGGGATACCGTGGAACCGACCGCGATCGCTCGCTTTCCGGCCGAGGGCCAGGTCAGTCCCTGCAAGCAGCCCACCCACCACACCATCCGTCCACCAACCGTCGCACACATCACGAGGAGCCGCCTGATGTCCGACTTCGTACCCGGACTCGAAGGAGTCGTCGCGTTCGAGACGGAGATCGCCGAACCGGACAAGGAAGGCGGCGCCCTGAGGTACCGGGGCGTCGACATCGAGGATCTGGTCGGCCACGTCTCCTTCGGCAACGTATGGGGCCTGCTCGTCGACGGAGCCTTCAACCCCGGCCTGCCCCCCGCCGAGCCCTTCCCCATCCCCATCCACTCGGGCGACATCCGCGTGGACGTCCAGTCGGCCCTCGCCATGCTGGCACCGGTCTGGGGCCTCAAACCCCTCCTCGACATCGACGCCGAACAGGCCCGCGAGGACCTCGCCCGTGCCGCCGTCATGGCCCTGTCCTACGTCGCCCAGTCCGCCCGCGGCCAGGGCCTGCCCATGGTCCCGCAGCGCGAGATCGACAAGGCCCAGTCCGTCGTCGAACGCTTCATGATCCGCTGGCGCGGCGAGCCCGACCCCAAGCACGTGGCAGCGGTCGACGCGTACTGGACGAGCGCCGCGGAACACGGCATGAACGCGTCCACCTTCACGGCCCGTGTCATCGCCTCCACGGGCGCGGACGTGGCGGCGGCCCTGTCGGGCGCGGTCGGAGCGATGTCCGGCCCGCTCCACGGCGGCGCCCCCTCCCGAGTCCTCCACATGATCGAGGAGATCGAGCGCACGGGAGACGCCGAGGCCTACGTCAAGCAGGCCCTGGACAGGGGCGAACGCCTCATGGGCTTCGGCCACCGCGTCTACCGAGCCGAGGACCCCCGCGCCCGAGTCCTCCGCCGCACGGCCCGCGAACTCGGCGCCCCCCGCTTCGAGATCGCCGAGGCCCTGGAGAAGGCCGCCCTGGCGGAACTCCACGCCCGCCGCCCCGACCGCGTCCTCGCCACGAACGTCGAGTTCTGGGCGGCCATCGTCCTGGACTTCGCCGAGGTCCCGGCCCACATGTTCACGTCCATGTTCACCTGCGCCCGCACGGCCGGCTGGTCGGCCCACATCCTGGAACAGAAGCGCACGGGCCGCCTGGTCCGCCCCTCGGCCCGCTACACGGGCCCGGGCAGCCGCAACCCGCGCGAGATCGAGGGCTACGAGGACATCGCCCACTGAGGCCCACCGAGGCCGTCCGGGTGCACTGAGACGCAGACGACCCGCAGACTCTGGTCCCTCGCCTCACGGCGGGGGAGCCGGCCGGACGTACCGGCGAGCCTGCGGGTCGGGTGACTGCGTTGGATTAGGCCGGCTGCACGCATTGCTCACGTGCCGGCCCGGCACTGCACTGCTGTGGTGACGGGCCGCTAGCCCGCAGCCACCTCACGCGTCCGGGATTCATACATCTGCCGAACCACCTCCTCTCTGTGTGCTGCCCACCTTAAGAACCGGCCTCAAGGCGCTCAAGCGATTTTTCGAGGGCATTACTCGGCGGTGTCCTTGCGGGAGCGCAGCCGTCGCCTCGCCGCAGGTCAGTGCTGAATCAGGCCACCGACCGGGACGGGAGCGACGTGGCCGGTCGCCGGGAGTGTCCGGGCCAGGGAGAGCCCGATGTCGACCAGCGATGACCGGCGCAGGCGACCGACGTCGGGGATCGGCGTCCAGACCGACTCGACGACGGGGCCGTTCGGTTCGGGCCGGGGTTGACCGCCGGTGATGCGGACCCGGTAGAAGACGCCGACATTCTGGTGGTCCGGTCCGCCGGGGACGGTGCGTTCGGCTGCGGGGATCACCCTGGAGTCGACGCCCAGCAGGCGTTCGACGACCGCGTCGCAGCCGGTTTCCTCCGCAACCTCCCGGATGACCGCGTCGAAGGGATCCTCTCCGTGCTCGACCCTGCCGCCTGGAAGGGTCCAGTTGGATTCGCCTTCTGGTGATACGCAACGGGCGAGCAGGACCCGCCCTTCCTCGACGCACACGGCGTACGCCGCCAGCCGGAAACTCAATGGCTACTCCACCAGCCCCGCCAGGTCCAGCGCCCCCGCGATCCGTGCCGCCACGTCCTCCGCGTACGTCGCGTCCGCGCGTTCGAACTGGGTGCGGCCCCGGGCGCGGAGGAAGGTGACGACGCCCAGGGTGCGGCCTCGGCTGCGCAGGACGGTGCACAGGGCGTGGACCGTGTCGGGGGGCCACTGGCGGGCGGTGGCCCATTCGCGGGTGGCTTCGGGGGTGGTGGTGTCGGCGCTGGCGCGTACGGAGCCGATGCGGTCGACGGACTGGAGGGCGGGGTGGCCGTCGGGGTAGCGGACGGGGAGGCCGGCGTGGCCGGTGAGGTGGCTGGGGCCGGGGGCGCCGGAGGGGGTGGCGGCGGCGCGTACGAGCCGTACGGGGGTGTCGGCGTCCGTGGTCGGGGCGGAGGCCAGCCGGTCGACGATCGCGTGGTCGGCGAAGCCGGCGAGGGAGAAGTCGAGGTGGACGGTGGCGGCCTCGGCGGGGTCCTCGCACTCGGCGGCGGCGCGTGCGGCCCGCTGGAGCTGGTTGGTGCGGAAGCGGAGCAGCGCGGCTTCCTGTTCGCTCAGTTTGGCTTCGGTGACGTCCTGGAAGAGCCAGCCGACGCCGAGGGGGACGGGTTCCTCCGTGAGGGGTGAGGCCAGGCGCAGGAAGCCACTGCGCCAGCAGCGCCGCTTCTCGCCGTCGGGGGTGCGCACGCCCACCCAGATCTCGGCGGGGGCGGGCGGGGCGCCTTCGGCGAGTACGTGGGTGAGGGCGCTCTCGACTTCCTCGACGCCCTGGGTGAGGAGCTCGCCGAGGGGGCGTCCGAGGACGGCGGTACGTCCGATGCCGAGGGAGCGGGCGGCGTGGGCGTTGACGACGGCGGGGCGGAGGTCGGCGTCGACGAGGAGGACGCCCCAGCTGGCGTCCTCCAGCAGCGCCTCGCTGAGGGCGATGGACCGCTCCAGGTCGATCTGGGCGTGGACCTCGCTGAAGGCGCAGTAGACGCCGGCGGGTTTGCCGTCGGGTCCGCGTACGGCGGCGGACTGGGTGCGCACGAGGACGCGTCCGCCGTCCTTGGTCAGCAGGGCGAACTCGTGCACCTGCCGTCCGGGGGCCTGCATGGCGGACATGAGCCGCCGCTCGACCTCCTCGGCGTCCGCGGTCCGTACGGCCCAGCCGGCGAATCCGTGCCGTCCGACGGCCTCGGTGGCGGTCCAGCCGAGGATGCGTTCGGCCTCGCGGTTCCAGTGGGTGACGGCTCCGTCGGCGTCGAAGGCGCAGAGCGCGGCGTCCATCCCGTCGAGCAGGGCGGCGAGGAGGTCCGAGTCGTCGCGCTCGGGTTCGTCCGCCTCGGCGGCGGGCTCGGCCGCGTCGGTCGCGGGTGTGTCCGGGTCGCGCTCGGGCTCGTCGGGCCCCAGCTCGTCCGTGGTTCCACTACGCCGGGAAGCACTCACCTGAACCCCCTGCAGGCTGCGTCCGCACGTACGGCGCGTCGGTTTGCTACTCGGTAGTCATTCAACTCGAACGTGACCCAGCGCACATCGGCTTCCCGCAAGATTGGGGGAAATCGTTGTACGCCGGATTTCCGTCCCAGGGTTCCCACGCTCCCCTAGCTCATGTAGAAGATCCGCTCGCCGTACTCGCGCATGATGCGGCTGTTCCACTCGTGGCCGCCGTCGACGTTGCCCGAGCGCAGGAGCGGGGGTTCGATGCCGCGGTCGGCGAGGGCGCCGGCGGCGGTGGCCATGACGGCCTGGAGGAGGGCGGTGGTGACGACGGTGGAGGCGGGGGCGAAGGGGGCCTCGATGTTCTCGGCGGTGAGTTCCGCGTCGCCCACGGGGATCTTGGAGTCGAGGACGATGTCGCAGTGGTCCTTGAGGTAGGTGCCGGAGGAGTGCCGGGAGGTCGTCCGCGAGGCGTACGCCACCGAGGTCACGCCGATGACCTTGACGCCGAGCTCGCGGGCGTGCGTGGCCATCTCGACCGGGAGGGCGTTGCGGCCGGAGAGGGAAATGATCACCAGGAGGTCGCCGGAGCTGAGTGGGCTGTTGTCGAGGACGGCGGTCGCGAGGCCGTCGACCCGTTCCAGGGCGGAGCCCAGGGTGGCGGGTGCTTCCACGCCGACGGCGCCGGGGACGGCGAGGAGGTTCATCAGGGCGAGGCCGCCCGCGCGGTAGACCATGTCCTGGGCGGCGAGGGAGGAGTGCCCGGCGCCGAACGCGAAGAGCCGGCCGCCGTCGGCCACGGTGTCCGCGATCAGCGTGCCGGCTGCCGTGATGGCCTCCGTCTCCTCGTCGCGCACCTGTCGCAGCAGGTCCGTCGCGGCGTCGAGGAACCGCTCGGCCAGCTTGCCGTCGCCCATCCGAAACAGCCCTTCCGGCTCTGGTCGTGCCCGTGCGGCACGTCGTTCTTCGTCGTCGTGCGTCGTGCGTCGTGCGTCGTGCGCTGCGCCGCACGCGTACGTTCGTCGTTGTGCGTCGTCCGTCGTGCCGTGCGGAGGATGCTGATCACGGTGCGGTCTGGACCACTTCCGTGTCAATACGGGCGGCCGGGGCCCTTCCGGTGTGGCGGACCCTGCCCCGAGGGGACGGATCCGCGCTGCCGTCGGTACGGTCGTGACCCCGGTCGTCACGGCGTGGTTTCCACGGCGCGGCACGGTTGTCGGTGGTATCCGGCAGAATTGGACGCAGGGCCAGCGCACACGCCGGGGGCCGTCGAGCCCTCGGCAGATCTCATCGAGGGGCACACGAATGTCCGGACTGATCGACACCACGGAGATGTATCTCCGCACCATCCTCGAACTGGAGGAGGAAGGTGTGGTCCCGATGCGCGCCCGGATCGCCGAGCGGCTCGACCAGAGCGGCCCGACGGTCAGCCAGACGGTGGCGCGCATGGAGCGCGACGGTCTGGTGTCGGTCGCCCCGGACCGCCACCTGGAGTTCACGGACGAGGGCCGCCGTCTGGCGACGCGCGTGATGCGCAAGCACCGGCTGGCGGAGTGTCTCCTCGTCGATGTGATCGGCCTGGAGTGGGAGCAGGTGCACGCGGAGGCGTGCCGCTGGGAGCACGTGATGAGCGAGGCCGTGGAGCGTCGCGTGCTGGAGCTGCTGCGCCACCCGACCGAGTCGCCGTACGGGAATCCGATCCCGGGCCTGGAGGAGCTGGGCGAGAAGGACGGCGCGGACCCGTTCCTCGACGAGGGAATGGTGTCGCTGGCCGATCTGGACCCGGGCGTGGAGGGCAAGACCGTCGTCGTGCGGCGTATCGGTGAGCCGATCCAGACGGACGCGCAGCTGATGTACACGCTGCGGCGGGCGGGCGTGCAGCCGGGTTCCGTGGTGAGCGTGACGGAGTCGGCGGGCGGTGTGCTCGTGGGCAGCGGCGGCGAGGCCGCGGAGCTGCGGTCCGACGTCGCCTCGCACGTCTTCGTGGCCAAGCGCTGAGCGGTCGCACCCCGGCCGGGGTGACATGTCCGGCCGTCAGGCCAGGGTGCTCAACTGGCGGGGTGGGAGCGCCTGTTGGGCCGGGGTGGCGACTCGGGGCCGGGTTCGGATGGATCCGGGATTCAACTCGTCCGAACGGCAGCGCTCGCGCCGTTCGCGTGCGAGGCTTGCGCGTGAGGCATATGACCTGAGGGCTCTTGGCCGACCGGGGCGGTGACGTCGCGGTGGGCCGGGGAAGGGGCGGGATGATGTGCCGCGGAAGCGTGGAGGGCCCCGGCGCCGTGTGGCGCCGGGGCCTGTCCTCCCCTGTGCTGACCCGGAGCCCCGAGCTCTCAGGGTCATCCCCCTCGGACCGTTTTCCCCGAGCGGTCCGCCTCCCGGTGAAGATCTCCCCTCGGCGACGGCGGGCAATCCTTGGAGGGTGTCACTCGATTGAGGGGTGTTGTCGCCGGAAACGGCGTCTTCGAATGCATATTCGATAACCTGGGGTCCGTTGCAGGTGTGGGGGAAGAAGGCGGCGGAGATACGGAAGCGCTTCCGGGGGTCGTGCGCCGTTCTGTGCGCACGTGACGTATCGAGCGGGACGCGCGCTGTAACAATCGGAGTGGGTCGCCACAGACGGCACGCGGAAGCGACACAACTTCAGCACCACAGCAGCACAGCGGCAGACAGCAGCACGGCAGCGGCGGCAGCAGTCGCGACAGCAAGAGCAAGGCAGTAGCAGGAGCAGCGGAACGACAGCTGTAGGACGAGTGGACCGGTCGGCTTCGAGCGGAAGCGAGCGGTCCGAGTTGGAGCCTGGGGGGTGCCAATGGTGCGGCGCATCGACGTGACCGGAGCGGGCGGCGTACGTCTCGCTGCCTGGGAGTTCGGGGACCCTCCGAAGGCCGATCCCCCGGGAGCAGATCCCGTGGACGGGTCCGGTCCCCGGGACGGGGCGCGGGGTGCGACGACCGGAGCACCGGACACCGGGACCGCACAGGCGCCCAGCGTGTTGTTATTGCACGGGCTCATGGGCCGTGCCTCGCACTGGGCCCCCACCGCCCGCTGGCTCTCCGAGCGGCGCCGTGCCGTCGCGCTCGACCAGCGGGGCCACGGCCAGAGCGAGAAGCCGTCCCAGGCGGAGTACACCCGTGAGGCCTACGTCGACGATGCCGAGGCCGCCCTCGAACAGCTCGGGCTCGCCCCGGCCGTCCTCATCGGGCACGCGATGGGCGCGCTGACCGCCTGGCAGCTCGCCGCCAAGCGCCCGGACCTGGTGCGGGGTCTGATCATCTGCGACATGCGGGCCTCCGCGCTGGGAGCGGCCTCCCAGAGGGAGTGGGAGAACTGGTTCAAGGCCTGGCCGCTGCCCTTCGCCACACTGGCCGACGTCCGCAAGTGGTTCGGCGAGGACGATCCCTGGGTGGAGCGCCCCAACCCGTCGCGCGGGGAGTTCTACGCCGAGGTCATGCACGAGTCCCCGGACGGCTGGCGTCCGGTCTTCGACCTCGACCAGATGCTCAAGAGCCGTGAGACCTGGGTGTACGACGCGCACTGGGAGGAACTCGCCCAGGTCCAGTGCCCGGCGCTCGTGGTGCGCGGCCTCGACGGTGAGCTGGGCCGTGCGGAGTCCCAGGAGATGGTGCGCGTCCTGCCGCACGGTCAGTACGCGGAGGTCGCCGACGCGGGGCATCTTGTCCACTATGACCAGCCGGACGCGTGGCGCTCCGCGATCGAGCCGTTTCTGGACCGGTTCGCTCCGCCGGGTTCGGACTGAGACGGTGTCCTGCGTGGTGAGGGGGCAGGCGGCCGTCGGCACACTGGGGCTGCCCCGGCCCCGGTAGCGGATCGCCGAACGGCTCGCGGACACCCGGCCGGTGACCCGGGAGCGGGCGGGCCGCCGACGTCACCGCGCTGGTCGGACACCTCGTCCGGGAAGGGCTGGTCTCCGACTCGTGAGTCAGCTTCCGGACACCGGTGGCATCCGGCCGGCGCCCGGCTCGCCGCCCGCGCCGCCGTCGCCGCAGCCCAGTCGCTTGCCCGCCTGCCACCACACCGGATCCGTGCTGTCCTGGGCCTGGTGCGGCGGGGCGCCCGGCTGGGTCTGGTGCGGCGGGGCGCCCGGCCCGCGCGGTGCGAGGAGGCCTCGCGGGCGCGGCGGGAGGTGACGGCCGTCAGCACCCTCCGCGCGGGCCGCTACTGCCTCCAACGCTCGCCGGCCACCGCCCTGTTGTGCCGGTGCGGGGCCACTGGCCCACCTGGTGCAGCGGGGTGCCTACCTCACCCTTCGCGGCGCATGCCTGGGTCGAGGCCGAGGGCAGGCCTGTGAGCGAGCCGGACGACACCGCACCACCTACCGGGCGAACAGCGTCTCTCAGGCGTGTCCCGTGTTCCGCCGCCCTGCGTCCACCGTCTACGAGGGGGCCTTTGATCCGGGGGTCGTCTTTGGGTGCGGGTCGTCGTGGCTGGTCGCGCCCACGGCTCACCCGCGGTCGCGCAACAACCAGCCCCCAACTCCGAGGCGTTACCGCCGTCCGTCCCGCCCGCACGCGTACGCCAGCGGAGAGATCAGCTCCTCCGCGTCCGGCAACCACCGATTCGCGGGCGTGGGGCGCCGAGCCCACTGAACGGCCCCCCGCGACCCGTACCGAGTCGGCGGAGCCGTCACGTACTGGCCCTCGCCCAGCGCCGTCAGGTCGAGCGACAGCGGTGACCAGCCCAGCTTCCGTACGAGGTCGGGGACCTTCACCGACGCGCCGGGCAGCACGAAGAACTGCATCCGGCGGTCCGGTGTCCAGGTCACCGGACCGAGCGTGAGATCCATGCGCTCCATCCGGGCCAGCGCCAGCAACCCCGCGCTCTCCGGCACGTCGATCGCGTCGAACGTGTGCCCCGTCGGCAGCAGGATCGACGCGGTCGGCTGCTGCGACCACATCCGGCGCGCGACGGTCGCACTGCCCGTGGCCTGGGACGCCCAGTCCTCATGCGCCGGGTGTGCGCCGGGGGCGGCGCACGCGGGCTGGCCGCAGGAGCACTGCTGCACCCCGTCGACGGCTTCCAGCCACGTACCCGGGCACACGTCCCAGTGGCGTTCTTCGGCGTAACGAACAGCGGCTTCCAGGAGCGATTCGCCGCGCTGCTGGGGAATTTGGGCAGCTTCAGGGCCCGCGATGGTCTCTTCCACGATGAGCACAACTCTAGCCGCCAGCAGGGGTTACGGATGCCACATGCGCGGGGGAGGAGCACCCGTTCGGTGTCCGGGGCGCATGGGTGCACATCCGGGGGCGCGCAGGAGGAACGGCAGCGGCGCTGGGTAGCCACGTGTGGGGGAAACGGTCAAGGACGCCAGCCGCCTTTACCCCGGCAATCCTCGCATGCCTCGCATTGTCGTCATGTCGGCGGGGCATTGATCTTCAAGGCCGGTTTCTTTCGGTTCTCCGGTCACTGAGGACACGTCAACTCGGTGCGTGGGCAGGCACCGCATGCCACAGGGGGTACGCCATGGCCGCAAGGCCTCTCGTCGCCAGGCAGCCGAACGAACGACTGCAGGCACTCATCCAGGAAGCCGGCTGCTCCAACGCGGGGCTGGCCCGGCGGGTGAACATGTGCGGCGCGGAACACGGTCTGGATCTGCGCTACGACAAGACGTCCGTGGCGCGCTGGCTGCGAGGGCAGCAGCCGCGCGGGCGGGCACCCGCCATCATCGCCGAGGCGCTCGGCCGCAAGCTGGGGCGTACGGTCACGATCGACGAGATCGGCATGGCCAACGGCAAGAACCTCGCCTCGGGCGTGGGCCTTCACTTCTCACCGACCGTGCTGGGCGCCATCGAGCAGGTCTGCGAGCTGTGGCGCAGCGACGTCGGCCGGCGGGACTTCCTCTCGGGCTCGTCCGTCGCCGCGTCCGCGCTGGTCGAGCCGAGCCGTGACTGGCTGATCTCCGCGCCCGACTCGCAGGTGTCGCGCTCGGCCGGGCCGCGGGTCGGGCGGTCCGACGTGGCCGCCGTGAAGGCGATGACCCAGGCGCTGGTGGACCTCGACCACCAGTACGGCAGCGGGCACGTGCGCCCGGTCCTCGTGCACTACCTGAACAGCGTGGTCTCGGGGCTGCTGGCGGGCTCGTACCGCGAGGCCGTGGGGCGTGAACTGTTCGCGGCGGTCGCGCGGTTGACGGAGCTCGCCGGGTACATGGCCGTCGACACCGGGCAGCCGGGCCTGGCCCAGCGCTACTACATCCAGGCGCTGCGGCTCGCGCAGGCCGCGGGCGACCGCGGGTACGGCGGATACGTGCTGGCCGCGTCCATGAGCCACCTGGCGGCGCAGCTCGGGAACCCGAGGGAGATCGCGCAACTGGCGCGCGCGGCGCAGGAAGGGGCCCGGGGGCGTGTGACACCGCGCGCGGAGGCCATGTTCCACGCCGCCGAGGCGCGGGGGCACGCGCTGCTGGGCGACGCGCGGGCGGCTCAACTGTCGTCCGGGCGGGCGGTCACGGCCCTGGAGGCGGCCGATCCGGCGTCCGGGGACGACCCGGTGTGGATCGCGCACTTCGACGAGGCGTACCTGGCCGACGAGTTGGCCCACTGCCACCGCGACCTCGGGCAGGCGGAGGCGGCGGCGCGGTGTGCGCGGCAGTCCCTCGACGGGCATCCCGAGTCCCGCGCCCGGCGCCGGGCGATCGGTCTCGTGCTGCTGGCCACCGCGCAGGTGCAGCAGCGCGAGGTGGAACAGGCCTGTCACACGGCGTCGCAGGCGGTCGACCTGCTCGGCACGCTGCGGTCCAACCGGGGTGCCGAGTATCTGGAGGACTTCCAGCAGCGGCTGGAGCCGTTCGGGGACGAGCCGGCGGTGCGGGAGTTCGGGGCGCGGGTGGAGTTGCAGGCGGCCTAGCTCCGCCGGCCGCGCGGTTTCGGGGTGCCTCGCCGGGGTGCGGGTTTGTCGTGGCTGGTCGCGTCCACGCGGCGGAGCCGCATATTCCACACAGCCGCGCCCCTTGTTGGGCCGCCCGGCGCCCCGTGACGCATCACGCCCCCTGCTGCGTGGCACCCGGTTCCGGCGAACCGGTAGCGTTAACCGACGATTCCGAAGGTCCCCCATCAGTAGGAGTCCCGGTGACGCAGAGTGGACAGGGCGAGGAGCCCTCGGCGCGGGTTCCGCGCGAAGGCATCGTGCTGCCCTCCGACGGCAGCGCTCCTCTGCTTCCCGGCGAGCAGCAGGCGGCACCGGCTCCGGGCCGGTCCTGGGACGAGCCGTGGGGGCCGGACCCGTCGGCGGCTCCGGCCCCGCCGCCTGCCCAGCCGTGGTACGGACCGGGACAGCAGCAGGGCGGGGCCCCGGCCCAGGAGTGGGGCGAGCACAGCTGGGGCGCACCGCCACCACAGGCCCACGAGCAGCCGCAGCAGCCCTATGCCCAGGCGCCGCAGTCACCGTACTCCCAGGCGCAGCACCAGCAGCCGTACCCTCAGGCGCAGCACCAGCAGGCTCAGCCCGCGTCGGGTGCGTTGCCGCCCGAGACCGACCAGTCGCCGTCGTACGGGGCAGCGCCCGGCGGGCCCTCGCAGGCGGCACCCCTGCCCCCGCAGGCAGGCGTGGTCGACCGGCAGTCGGGCAGCCCGCTCCCGCCGCAGGAGACTCAGGCGCCGTCCGCGGAGCAGAGCGCTCCGTTGCCGCCCGCCGCTCCGGCCGACGAGGGCGCCACCCAGTACATACCCCCGGTCGCCGCCCACCCCGGGGACGAGGCGGCGACGCAGTACCTCCCGCCGGTCGGCCCGGGTGCCCTTCCGCCCGAGGCGTCCGGCACGTCCCAGGCCTCCTCCGAGGAGACGCAGTACCTGGGGCACCTCTCCAGACCCGGCGCCGGACCCATGCCGGGAGCGGGCCCGCTGCCGCCCGTGGCGGCCCCCGGGGGTCCCGACGCGCAGGCCACGCAGTACATCCCACCCGTGCCTCCACAGCCGGCACAGCCGTACGGGACAGGCGGGGGCCCCGGCGCAGCCGGGCAGCAGCAGCCGCCGCCGCAGCCGCAGCCCGACGTCTTCGACAGCCTCTTCCGCAGCGAGCCGGGCGGCGAAGGGGCCTCGGCCACCCAGCAGATGCCCCGCTTCGAGCCCTCGCAGGCGCCCTACGGAGACGGAGGGCGGGCAGCGGGCCGGCGCGACGGCGGGGAGCGGGGCCGTACGCGCTCCCGCGTGCCCCTCATCGCGGCCGTCGGCGTCGGCATCGCCACGCTCGGCGTCGGCGCGGGCGCCCTGCTCAGCAGCAGCGGCGGCGACGGCGAACAGAAGGCGGACAACAAGCCCGTCGCGGCCGCCTCCGACGCCGCCGGGTCGCCGTCCGCGTCCGCCGATCCGGCCAAGGAGCAGGCGGTCGCCCTCGACAAGCTCCTCGCGGACAGCGGCGACAGCCGTAGCGCCGTGATCAACGCGGTGGCGGACATCAAGCGCTGCGACAACCTCTCCCAGGCCGCCTCCGACCTGCGGGACGCGGCCAAGCAGCGCGCCGACCTGGTCACGCGCCTGTCCCGGCTCTCCGTCGACGAGCTGCCGAACCACGCGGCGCTGACCACCGCGCTCACCAACGCCTGGAAGGCCTCCGCGTCGGCGGACAACCACTACGCCGCCTGGGCCGACCAGACCGGCAGGAAGAAGGGCTGCCGGAAGGGCCAGGCCCGCACCACGCCCCAGGCCCAGGCGGGCAACACCGCCAGCGGCACGGCGAGCGCCGAGAAGACCAAGGCCGCCAGGATGTGGAACTCCATCGCGTCCACCTACGGACTCACCCCGCGCCAGCCCACACAACTGTGAATCCCGGCCGAAGGTGACCACCGGCCTGGTCCCGTGACCGTCGGCCCACCGGCCGCCACCGGGCCCTGGCCCCCCGGTCCAACCTCCGTGCCCCCGGGCCACTGCCTGGATTCCGGGCCACTGCCTGGATTCCGGGCCAGCACCTGGATTCCGGGCCAGCACCTGGATTCCGGGCCAGCACCTGGATTCCGGGCCAGCACCTGGATTCCGGGCCAGCACCTGGATTCCGGGCCAGCACCTGGATTCCGGGCCAGCACCTGGATTCCGGGCCAGCAC
>NZ_JBVIEE010000032.1:76417-97768 GCF_055572015.1 Streptomyces sp. NPDC030840
ACCTGGATTCCGGGCCAGTACCTGGACTCCGGGCCACCACCTGGACTCCGGGCCACCGGCCCGGCCCTGGCCCACTGGCCGGTCGCTGAGTCACCGTCGGCCGACCGGTCAGACCCGTGCCGCCGCCGGGGCGCTGGCCGGGCCCCGGCCCCGTCAAGGTGAGGACGGCGTCGTCGGTCTCAGCCCGAGGCGTTTTCCAGGGTCTTCAGTACGCTTACGAAGCCCTTCCGGGCGGCCACCAGGCGGCCCTGCCGGACGACCTGGAACGTGACGTTCGCGTTGACCAGGCGTCCGAAGCCGCCGGGGGCGACGAGATCGTCGAAGGGCCAGCTCAGCGTCGGTGTCAGCCCGCCCGTGGTCACCTTCAGCCCCTTGTCGAGGGCCTGCCGTACGGTGCGTGAGCTCACTTCGCCGTCGCCCAGCTTCTCGACGACCTCCTTCAGCACGGTGTACGCGATCCACGTCGTCTGCACGCCGGGGTCCGCCGGATCGATCCGGTTGTCACCGAAGGCGTGCTCGCGGATCACCTTGTTCATCGTGTTCCAGCGCTTGTCGCCCTCCTCCGGGTACCAGCCGGTGACGTACGTCCCCTCGTACGGCCCCGACCTGCCTCCGGACGAGTCGATCAGCGACTGGTCGATGCTGCCGAGCATCCCGGCGGTGCGCACCGCCGGGAAGTCCTCGCGGGCGCGCCGGAAGGAGTCCATGAAGGTGTCGGTGCGGTCCCCGAGCGAGGGCACCACACAGCCCTTCCGCGCGGGGTCGGCGGTGGCCCGCCGCAGTGCCGTCCGGGTCTGCTCCTCGTACTGGGTGGCGTCCTCGGCGGCCAGTTCGTCCGTGGAGGCCGCGTGCGGTCCGGTGCGCAGGCCGGCGTCGAGGAGCACCGGCATCGTGTCGCCGACGACCGAGTCGGGGCGGACGAGGACGACCGGGCCGCAGGACTTCGCGAGTTGTTCGCCGAGGCCGGCCAGGAGCGCGGGCTGGCCGCCGTTCACCGGGAAGGACAGGGGGCTGGTGAACTCGTCGTCGGTGACGCCGTAGCCGCCGATGTACGGGATGCCCGCGGCCTCCAGCGGCGAGAGGTAGGACCGGCCGTGCTGGCTGTAGGAGCCGACGACCGCGACGACGTCCTCGTCGACCGCGCGGCCCGCGCACTTCGCGGCGGCCACGGTGTCGTTCTTCTCGTTGCAGGTGAGGACGTCGAGCCTGCGGCCGTTGATGCCGCCCTGCGAGTTGACCCAGCGGGCGTACGCCTTGGCCATGGCCGGCATGCCGGGCTCGTTGGTGGCGGCCGTCTTCTCGGGAGCCCAGGTCATCACAGTGACGGGGTCGTCCCCGGAACCCCCCGTGGTACCGGGGACGACACCACAGCCGACGGCGAGTGACGCGCATGCCGCCAGCGTGCCCGCGGACAGTGCGAAGGACCTCGCGCGTGGGCGGATCCCCCTCGTGCTGCTGCGGGCGGGCCGGTTACGGACGGGGAGGGTGGGGCTCGTGCGTCTCCTGCCGGTCATGGTCCGCACGATTCCGTCACATCACCAACCCTGGCGTGCTGTCAGGTCAACCAAAGGTGACGTGGAGGTGAATTGCGGGGGGTGATGACCGCATTTTCGGGAGGAAAGTACGATCAGAGACTGTGCATGACTCGGAGCCCTCTTCCCGTCGCGGCCGTCGCTCATCCACCATGGGCGGCATGCCACAGAACGACATGCCGTGGTGGCGCTGGCGCAGCAATGTGCGCTCCGCGCTGCACATGCTCTCCGACCCGGTGTTCCAGCGGGACGTCTGGCTGGCCGGTGTCGACGGGTACGGGGACGTCACCGACGCCGTGTACCGGCTGGTCGAGGACACCTGGCTGGACAACTGGTCCGCCGAGAAGTACGTGGGGACGATCTTCCGCGACGAGCAGGAGGCGGCTCTCGTGGACACCGCCGTGCTGCGTGTGCTGCGGATCATGCACCAGGTGGGGCCGGACGCGCCGGTCTCCGCGTACCTCGACCACCAGGGGTGGCCGGAGGCGGTGCGGGCGGCGCGCGAGGCGCATGTGCGGCTCGCGGTGTCGGACGGGGAGGACGCGGACGCGCCGCCGAAGACGCTCGAGGTGTTGCGGATCCTGACTCGTTCGGCGTGAGGGGTCCGGGGCGCGGGTTCGACGTGATCGGCCTGCGCCTGCGCGCCGCGGGGGCTGAGGTGTGTGGCGGGCTGCGGGCCGTATCGGGCCGCTCGCGCGGTTCCCCGCGCCCCTTAACGGGTGCTCTGCCGCGTGTGGGACCCTGTCCTGCATGAACGAGCAGTCCACCCGAGCCGCGGTCTCGCGCCCCGATCAGTACGTCCTCACCCTCTCCTGCCCGGACAAGCAGGGAATCGTGCACGCCGTGTCGAGCTACCTCTTCATGACCGGCTGCAACATCGAGGACAGCCAGCAGTTCGGCGACCACGACACGGGCCTGTTCTTCATGCGGGTCCACTTCTCGGCCGAGGCGCCGGTGACCGTGGACAAGCTGCGGGCGAGCTTCGCGGCGATCGGTGACTCCTTCCACATGGACTGGCAGATCCACCGGGCCGAGGAGCGGATGCGGGTCGTCCTCATGGTCAGCAAGTTCGGGCACTGCCTGAACGACCTGTTGTTCCGCGCGCGGATCGGCGCGCTGCCGGTGGAGATCGCGGCGGTGGTGTCCAACCACACGGACTTCGCCGAGCTCGTGGGGTCGTACGACATCCCCTTCCACCACATTCCCGTGACGAAGGACACGAAGGCGGACGCCGAGGCGCGGCTGCTGGAGATCGTGCGCCAGCAGGACGTCGAGCTGGTCGTCCTCGCCCGCTACATGCAGGTCCTCTCCGACGACCTGTGCAAGGAGCTCAGCGGCCGGATCATCAACATCCACCACTCCTTCCTGCCGAGCTTCAAGGGCGCGAAGCCGTATCACCAGGCGCACGCGCGGGGCGTGAAGCTCATCGGGGCGACGGCGCACTACGTGACCGCGGATCTCGACGAGGGACCGATCATCGAGCAGGAGGTCGAGCGGGTCGGGCACGACGTCACGCCGGACCAGCTGGTGGCGATCGGGCGGGACGTGGAGTGCCAGGCGCTGGCCCGGGCCGTGAAGTGGCACGCCGAGCGGAGGATTCTGCTGAACGGGCGGCGGACGGTCGTCTTCGCCTGACAGTTCGGGGTCTTCCGATGGAGGGCGTAACCCAAGGGGCGCGGGGAACTGCGCGACCAGCCACAGCCGCCCTGCAAGCCGCCCTACATCAGAAGCCGCCCCTACATCCGGCTCATGCTCGCCGCCGCGAGCAGCACGTCCCTGATCGCCTCGCGGTCCCCGTCCTGGCCGGCGGCCGCCTCCTCAGGGGATACGTGACCCGCGGCGAGCCGGCAGAACTCGACGCCGTCGAGGGCGACGTGGGCCACCGCGTGGTCGGCGGAGCCCGTCGCGGCAGGGGAGTCGAGGGGAATGAGCCACTCGCCGCCGCCGATGCCCTCGATCTCCAGGCGCAGGCTGCGGCCGGGTGAGCCGGCGGGCACGAGGTGGCGGATCTGCCGGGGCGCGGCGGCGAGTCCGGCCCGGCGGCGCGCTGCCAGGACCGTCGGCAGCATGCGGGCCGCCAGGTCGATCATGCGGTGCAGATGGCGCGGTGCGGGCGGCTCGTACGGGTAGTCCACCGCCTCCGCGATGTCCTCCGCGTGGATCCAGCACTCGAAGGCGCGGTCCAGCATCGCGTCCCGCAGCGGCAGTTCGAAGGCGCCGTACGGCACGGAGAGCTTCCCGGAGCGCCCCGACTGCTTCGCGAAGGAGACGGTACGGACGAGGTCATGGCTCTGTTCGCGCCACGGGCCGCGCACCCGGCGCGAGAGGGGGAAGTGGGAGGCCCGCCAGTACGCCTCGGTGCGGGCCGCCGGAGTCGCGGCGTCCGCCGGACCGTCCAGCGGGTCGTCGAGTCCCAGGGCCACGGCGACGAGCCCGTCGACGCTCAGCAGGTGCGCGATGACACCGGCGACGGTCGTACGGCGGTTCACCGGGCCGTCGCCCTCGAACCACCGCAGCCGCAACGGCGCGTGCCAGTCCGCGTCCCCGATGTCCTGCAGCAGCGCGTCGAGCCGGGCCGCCTCCGCGTCGTACGGAGCCGCCCAGTCCGGTACGGGGATGCGGGGCGCCCGGCGGTCGAGGCAGCGCTCCAGGACGCGCGTGCGCAGCGCCGGGTCGAGGTCGAGGCTCTCCTCCGCGTGCAGCAGCCCCACGGCCTCGCGCAGCCGGAGCGCCTCGTCCGCGCAGGAGCCGCACGTCCCCAGGTGCTCCTCGACGGCGGCCGTCTCCGCGGCCGAACACGCCGCCAGCGCCCACGCCCCGAGCAGCGCCTTGAGCACCCGGTGCTCCAGGACGAGGGGCGCGCTCAGCGGCTCGGGCAGCGGCAGGCCGCTGTCCTCGACGGACACCCGCGGCAGTGGTATCCGCGGCGGCGGAAGGACCTGGCCCTCGTCGCGGCCACCGCCGTCGCCGCGGCCGCCGCTGCCGTCACCGCCCTGGTTCCCCTCGTGTTCGCCGAAGCCCTCGAACCGCTCACTGCCGCCGTTCACACCGCGCCCCCGTGTTCGGGCGGCACCCCGGAGGGCCCGGTGTGGTGGGCCGTGGACAGGAGTTGGAGGCCGAGGCGCAGCCGGCGGCGGGCCTCGTCCTCGGTGATGCCGAGGTCGGCGGCGGTCTGGCGGTAGTCGCGGCGCTGGAAGTAGGCGCGTTCGAGGGCGGCGCGGAGCGGGGTGGGCATGGACTGGACGATGTAGTCGGCGCGGGCGGCCGCCGAGGCGCGGTGGACCTTGCGTTCCAGGTCCTCCGTGGTGCCCTCGCCGCCCTCGGCCAGCGCCGCGGTCTCGGTGGCGCGCAGCCGCTGCACGGCGAGGCGGTGGGTCAGCGTGGCCACCCAGGAGCGCATCGGGCCCTGCCCCGGGTCGTACTCGCCCGGGTGTTCCCAGGCGTGGGTGAAGACGTCGCGTGTGATGGCGTCGGCCGCCTGTTCGTCTCCGAGCACGCGATGGGCGAGACCGTGCACGAGCGAAGCGAACCGGTCGTACAACTCGCCGAGCGCCGCCGCTTCGCCGCGCTCCAGCCGCTGCTGCATCCTGCGGTCCCAGCGGGGCGGCGCGTCGTTCGTCGCCATGTGGCCCTCATCCCTGCTCGTGCTCCGCGCTGTTCTCCGAACCCACCCTGCGTCCTGCGCCACCTCGAATGTAGTCGGCACGCTCGGCGGCGCACGCCCCTTTGCGGCAATGTGCGCCCCCGGGAGGGGCGTGGGTGGTATGGACCGCAGAACGGTCGACCTTCGCTGCCGCGCGGCCCCTGTCCCGCGCAAAACCGATCAAGCATGACCGTAAGGGATCGTACAAGACCGATCCTGACTGAATGGCCAGTCTTGGCCCACGCTTTTGGCCACGCCTCGGTGTTTCATGGAACGAGGGTGGGGCAGCCGCGCAGAAGGAAGCGAAACGGCGGCTTCCGTTTCCGGTGCTCATTCCGGGAGTTCCAGGAATTCCGGCGACTGAGAGGCGTGGCGGTGACGCTCAAGGTGACCGACGGCGAGCACGGCGAGTGGGCCGTGCTCCACGTGTCGGGCGAGATGGATCTGGTGACGTCCCCGGTGCTGCGACAACGGGTCCACGACGCCGTGGCCGACGGCCGCCGCAGCCTCGTCCTTGACCTCTCCGGAGTCGTGTTCTGCGACTCCAGCGGCGTCGGTGTCCTCATCGCCACCCGCCGCCTCATCCGTTCCTGCCGGGGCGAACTGCGCCTGATCCTCCCGGCCGACGGAACCGACCCGGCGGCCCGCGGCCGCAGCCAGGGCGCGCACGTCAACCGCGTCCTCGGCGCCCTGGGGGTCCGCCGTCTCTTCGACGTCCACCCGGACGTGGACTCGGCCGTGGACGGCGTCCCGAACGCGGACGAGGAGGCCGGCCCGCTGTCGGCGTGAGCGCGCGCACGCGACCCCGCCGGCACCCGGCCCCGCACATGGCCACACTGTTGTCCCGAAATTCCCCCGGTCTTGGCACAAGCGTCGCTTTCCCACGCCGACGCGGCCCCTGACGTCGTACGCTCCGTGCAGAGAAACCCCATGTGACGACGTAAGGCGGGCCCGAAAAGACATGGTCAGCACCGAGTACGAGCGCAGGATCGCCGCCCGGTTCGCCACCTTCGACCAGGACGGCAACGGCTACATCGACCGCGAGGACTTCAGCGCGGCCGCCAAGGCGGTTCTCGCCGAGTTCGCCACCACGCCCCGCTCCGACAAGGGCCAGGCCCTGTACGGCGGCGCCGAGGCCTTCTGGCAGGGCATGGCCGGGATAGCGGACCGGGACGGCGACCAGCGCATCACCCGGGACGAGTTCGTGAACGGCGCGGTCAAGCGCCTGCGCGACAACCCCGACCGGTTCGCCGAGATCGCCCGCCCCTTCCTGCACGCGGCCCTCGCCGTCGCGGACGCCGACGGGGACGGTTCGGCCACGGTCGAGGACACCGTCCGCGTCCTGCGGGCCCTCGGTGTGCCCGAGCACGTCGCCGCCGCGGCAGCCGCGGCCCTCGACGCCGACACCGACGGCAAGGTGGGCGAGACGGAGATCGTCACGGCTTTCGCGCGCTACTTCACGGTGCCCGAGTAACACACGAACAGCGCCCAACTCACGAATAACGCTCCCGCAGCTTGTACTTGAGCACCTTCCGCAGGGTGTCGTTGCGCGGAAGGGCGTCCACCACCTCCAGTTGCTCCGGCAGCTTGTGCACGGACAGCCCTTCCGAGCGCAGGTACGAGGTCACGTCGTCCAGCGACAACTCCCCCTCGCCCGGCGCCCGCTCGACCACGGCGCACACCCGTTCCCCGCGTTCGGTGTCCGGCAGCCCGACGACGGCGACGTCCCGGACCGCGGGGTGGCGGTGCAGCAGGTCCTCTATCTCCTTGGCCGAGATGTTCTCGCCCTTGCGGATGATCACGTCCTTGAGGCGCCCGGTCAGCACCAGGTGACCGTCGACGGTGAGATGCCCGAGGTCGCCGGTGACGAGGAACCCGTCCGCGTCGAACGCCCGCGCCGTCTGCCCCGGGTCCAGATACCCCTGGCACACGGCCTCGCCCCGCAGCCGCACCTCCCCGTCGACGCCGTACGGCACCGGCCTGCCCGCCCGGTCGACGATCCGTATCTCCATCCCCTCGGGCGGCCGTCCCTCGGTCGTCGCCAGGTTCTCCGGCGAGTCGTCCGGCGACCCCATCGTGATCATCGGCACCTCGGTCATGCCGTACCCGTGGGTGAGCTGGACGCCCATCTCGCGTACGACCGCGTGGTACAGCTCGGGCGGCTTCGGCGCCCCACCGCCCGCCAGCAGCCGCAGCGTCGGGACGACCGGCGTACCGGGCTGCTTGCGCTGTTCGGCGAGGAACATCGAGTAGAACGCGGTGGACCCGCCCGCCACCGTCACCCCGTGCTCGCGGTACGCCGCCAGCGCGTCCGGCAGCGCGAAGTGCTCGAACAGCACCGCCGGGAAGCCGTACAGCAGCAGCATCACCAGGTAGTCCGGGCCGCCGATGTGCGCGTACGGGAACGCGATCGAACCCACGTCGGACGCCGTGAGGTGGAGCGCGTGGGCCAGGCAGGAGCCGCCCGCGATCAGCGAACGGTCGGTGTGGAGCACGCCCTTGGGGTCGGAGGTGGTGCCCGAGGTCCAGTAGATCCAGCGGACCGACGTGCCCTCGAAGGGAGGCGCGGGCAGGACCGAGGGATCGCCGTCCGGGAGACGGTCGTACGCCTCGAAGACCCCCTTCGCGCCCAGTCGCCGTGCCATCTCCGTGTGGTCGAAGCCGCGCCACTCGCCGGGCACGGCGAAGTACTCCGCCTTCGACTCCCTGAGCGCGAAGCCGACCTCGCGGTCCCGGTAGAAGGGGATGACCGGCGACTGCGTGGCGCCCAGGCGGGCCAGCGCGAAGGACAGCAGGACGCTCTCGACGCGCGTGGGCAGCTGCCAGGCGACCACCGTGCCGGGGCGCACCCCCATGTCGTACAGCCCCGCCGCCACCCGCTCCGCCCTCGTGCGCAGGTCGCCGAAGCTCAGGGTGCGGTCGCCCTGGAGGAGGACCGGCCGGTCGGGGGTGAGGCCGGCACGGCGGGAGAGGAGCTCCCAGAGGGTGCGGGAGGTACTGAGTGCGCGGGCGGTGTCGTTCACGGCGGCAGCCCTCTCGTGGCTAACTGACGGTCAGTCAGATCGTGGGCAGAGCGTAGGGCGCCGCGCCTTGTCGGTCCATAGGCGCGCGGCTAGCCTTCCGTGAGGCATGGTCTGACGCTACGTCAGATACGCGCGTGCGCACTTCGGGCGGAGGAGGCTCGGCATGGACCTCACGTACACGCCGGAAGAGGAGGAGTTCCGGGCGCGGCTGCGGGAGTGGCTGGGCAAGGTGCTGCCCACGCTGCCGCCGAAGCCGTCGCCCGAGGACTGGCCGGCCCGCCGGGCCTACGACCTCGGCTGGCAGCGGATGCTGTACGACGCCGGGTACGCGGGACTGCACTGGCCGGTGGACGCGGGCGGCCGGGGCGCCACCCCCACGCAGCACCTGATCTTCCTGGAGGAGACCGAACTGGCGGGCGCCCCCTACGTCGGCGCGAACTTCGTCGGGCTGCTGCACGCCGGACCCACCATCGCCGCCGAGGGCACCGCCGAACAGCGGGCGCGCTGGCTGCCGCCCGTCCTGCGCGGCGAGGAGGTCTGGTGCCAGGGCTTCAGCGAGCCCGACGCGGGCTCCGACCTCGCGGCCCTGCGCACGCGCGCCCGGAGGGACGGCGACGACTACGTGGTGAGCGGCTCCAAGATCTGGACGTCCCACGCCGAGGTCGCCGACTGGTGCGAGCTGCTGGTGCGCACCGACCCGGCGGCGCCCAAGCACCAGGGGATCACCTGGCTGGCGATGCCCATGGACGCGCCCGGGATCACCGTACGGCCGCTGAGGACCCTCGCCGGCTCGGCGGAGTTCGCGGAGGTCTTCCTCGACGAGGTGCGCGTGCCCGTCGCCCACCGTGTCGGGGCCGAGAACGACGGCTGGCGCGTGACCATGGTGACGCTGTCCTTCGAGCGGGGCACGGCGTTCGTGGGCGAAGTGGTCGCCTGCCGCCGCGTCCTGGGGGAACTGGCGCGCGAGGCGCGGAAGAACGGCCGCTGGGACGACCCCACGCTGCGGCGCCGGCTGGGCCGGCTGAACGCCGAGTTCCGCGCGCTGTGGCGGCTGACGCAGTGGAACGTGAGCGAGGCCGAGAACACCGGCGGGGTCCCGGGAGTGGGCGGTTCCGTCTTCAAGCTCCGCTACTCGCACGCACGGCAGGAGCTGTACGACACGGCCGCCGACGTCCTCGGCGCGGACGCGCTCGACCTGGACCGGCCGTGGGTGCTCGACCGGCTGTCGTCGCTGTCGTACACGATCGCGGCCGGGACCTCACAGATCCAGCGCACCATCGTGGCCGAGCGCGTCCTGGGCCTGCCGAAGGGGCGGTGACTTCAGACCCGTGTACTTCCAACTCACCGATGACCAGCGAGCCCTGCGGGACGGCGTGCGCGCCCTGCTCGAAGGGCGGTTCGGGCGCGACGCGCTGCGGGCCGCCCTGGACGCGCCCGGACTCGACCGCGCCCTGTGGCGCGAGTTGGGCGAGGCGGGGCTGTTCGCACTACGGCTGCCCGAGGCGGAGGGCGGGGTCGGACTGGGACTTCCCGAAGCGGTCCTGGCCTTCGAACAGGTGGGCAGGGTGCTGTTGCCCGGGCCCTTGGTGGCCACGCACCTCGCCGCGGACGCGCGGGTGCCGGGGGCCGCGACCGGGGAGAGCGTGGTGACGGCCGTCCAGGGCGGACTGGTGGAGTGGCTGGACGAGGCGGACGTCGTACGGGGGGACGCGTCCGGCGCCGTACCGCTGCGGTCGGTGGACCCGCTGACGCCGCTGCATCGTGTACCGGACGTGGACCGTGTATCGGACGTGGACCGTGTATCAGACGTGCGCCCCGGGGGAGTGGATGTGCGCCCCGGGGGACTGGACGTGCACCTCGGACAGGACGTGCGCCCCGGACCCGACGTGCCCCCCGCACCGGACGGGGCGGGCGTGGATCCCCTGGCCGTCCTTCTCACCGCCGCCGAGCAACTCGGCTCGGCCTCCCGTACCTGCGAACTCGCCGTGCAACACGCCCGGGCCCGAGAGCAGTTCGGACGGCCCGTCGGGGCCTTCCAGGCGGTGGGACACCTGTGCGCCGGGATGCTGGAGCGGGTGGAGGCGGCGCGGGCGGCGGTCTACGCGGCGGCCGTCACCGCCGACCCGCTGGACATCGCCGCGGCCCGCCTGCTCGCCGACGAGGCGGCCGTGCGGGGCGCCCGCGACTGCCTCCAGGTGCACGGCGGCATGGGCTTCACCTGGGAGTCCGACGTGCACCTGCACCTCAAGCGGGCCTGGGTGCGCTCGTACCGTAGCGGAGATGTGACGCACAGTGAGGAGATGCTCGCGGGGGAGCTGTTGGCCGACGGACTCGGGATGACTGCCTGACCAGGGAGGTCATGGGGACTCATGTGGCGGATGTCGCGGATCGTGGCATAGGGGAATTACCGAGCGTTGATATCGGGTTGTGTCCTACGCGTGACTTGTCACGCCCCGGAGTCGGGCGCTCGCTCCGGTACCTTGTGTGGGATGCGAGCGGTTCCGAGGACGAGCCACCCCGGTGTTGCCCCCGAGGCAGCCCCGGATTCGGCGATGCGCTCCACTCGCACTGGTGGGCGGGGGTACGGCCCCGCCTGTTCGACTCCCCACGGCGAGCGTCGCACAGTATCCCGCACACGTACTCCTTCGCGCTGGAATATGCCCGAAGCGCTTGTTGGGGTGACTGTACGTCAACCATGCTGTCACGCAACGGGATCACAGTCGGTGATCCCTGTCCCGGTCAGGCAGTCGATGGCCGTGCAGAAGATGACCACGATCGTGGCCTTGGCGAGGCGCGAGGCGACGCGTCCGCCGGTTCGGATGGTGTGAGCGGTGCAGGTGCTTCAAGTGCAACTGGAGATCCGGCCCGACCCCACGGAGGTGGGCCGTGCCCGGAGATGGGCCCGTTCACGGCTCGCCGGGTCCGGGATACAGGCCGATGAGTCACTGGCCGAGACGCTGGTCCTGCTCGTCTCGGAGCTGGTCACCAATGCCGTGGTGCACACCGGGTGCCCGGCCGTGCTACGGCTGTTGCTGTCCGGGGTGCCGGACGGCTCGGCGGGCACCGTCCGCCTGGAGGTGGCCGACAGCTCTGCCCGGCCGCCCGTGCCCCGGTGCGCGGAGGGCGACGACACCAACGGGCGCGGGCTGGCCCTCGTCGAAGGGCTGGCCGACCGCTGGGGCTGGAGCTCCGAGGGGGGCGGCAAGCGCATCTGGTGCGAACTGGACCGCTGCGAGCCCGGCTCTGGCCCTGCCGCCGCCACAGCGCCCGCCACCGCGCCCACCTCCACTCCCGCCGCTTATGAGGGGTTCGCGTACGAGGCGGTGTAGGGCGGCGGTCCTTGGTGGGGCGGCGGTCCTTGGTGGGTGCCGGTTCTTGGTGAGTGGCGGTCCGTGGTGGGACGTTCGCGACGCACGCGCCTGCGCGCGGTCGCACGGGGCCGGAGGTGTCCGGCGGTGGCCGCGGATCGGTGCGCGGGGGTGTGCTCCGGTGCGCGCCGCCATGAAAACGTCTTGACGCGCGTTCCGCCGACCGGGTGTTGACGTGCAGTGTCCGTTTGATCACGCTTGTGTTCAGCGATTCGCCGCGAGGGGACGACGAGGGCTTCGGTGACGGAAGTCCTCGGCGAGTGCGGGTCGCGATCCGGCGTCAGCTCCCCCAGGGCCGGACGGCCCGCCGGGACGGGAGCCGCCCGAGGAGCGCGAGCTGGTGTGCCGGAGCCGGGTGGTGGCGCGTGACGCGGTGGGGGGAAGCGCGCCGCCAGCCGGAGAATCGAACGGCACACGGGCTCGGCGAGGAAGCCGCCGAACGCCGCGCGGGCTCGGGAAAGAAGCCTCAGAGCACGGCCACGGGCGCCACCGGGGTTCCCGTGGCGCCCACGAACGGCTCGGGCGTGGCGGACAGCAGGAAGCTGTAGCGCCCCTCTTCTCCACAGGCTGTGGACAACTCTTCCAGGTTCCAGTTCTGGCCCTGGAGCATCCCCATCTCGACGAGGTCGAGCGCGTGGACGGGCAGCCACAGGTTCTCGATCTCCGGCGGGAAGATCTCGAAGGTCATCGTGTCGTTGGCGACGGCGGCGACGTCCCGCGCGTGGAACCACTCGGGGGTTCGGACCGAGAGCCCGGGTGAGGGGTACGCGTACGCGTGCCGGTCACCGGCGAGGTACACCTGCACCTGCCCGGTCCGTACGAGGACGACGTCACCGCTCCTCACCCGCGTGCCCGCCAACTCCTCGGCCGCCTCCAGGTCTTCGGGCGTGACCGCGTGGTCCCCGGCGAGCCGCTCCTGGCCGAGGGCGCGCGGGACGTCGAGCAGCACGCCGCGCGAGACGATGTGCCGCGCCTTGTCGATGCCGCTGAACTCCGCGCCACCGTGCGGGGTGATGGTGCTCGCCGGCCGGCCGTTGTAGATCCGCCCCGAGTGGGAGACGTGGGTGAGGGCGTCCCAGTGCGTGGCGGCCTGCAGGCCCATGGTCACGGCGTCGTCGCTGCACGCCACGGTGCCGGGGCCGAAGATCTCCTGGTTGATCTGCACCATCACGTGCAGCGGGTTGACCCGCCCGGGAATCATGCCGGTCTGGACGCCGTCCTGCTGGAGGGGCAGGCCGAGCGGGACGCGCCGTCCGGTCCGTGCGCTGGCGACGGCGCCCCGTACGACCTCGTCCGTGATCAGGTTGAGGGTTCCGATCTCGTCGTCGGCACCCCAGCGGCCCCAGTTGTTCACGCGCCCCGCGATCTCGTGGAACTCCTCGGGCAACGACATGAGGCCTCCCGTTCCCACTCGGTCCTGTCCGGTCTCGCTCGGTTCCGTCCGGTCCCGCCCGTTTCCGCGCGGTCCCATCCGATCCCGCCCGGTCTCATCCGATCCCGCCCGTTCCCGTCCGGTCCCAATCCGTCCCCGTCCGGTCCCTCCCGGGGTCTTGTCTCCGGGTATCTGACGGGTCGTAGAATCGCTGGGTCCAAATCTAACGGTCCGTCAGAAACCGTGGGAAGGGGCCCGGCGTGGGGAACTTCTTGGCAGGCAAGGTCGTCGCCGTGACGGGGGCGGGGCGGGGGATCGGCCGAGCGGTGGCTCTCGCGGCGGCGGCCGAGGGCGCGCGGGTCGTCGTCAACGACTACGGGGTCTCCATCGAGGGCTCCGAGCCGACGAGTTCGGTCGCGGAGACGGTCGTCAAGGAGATCGTGTCGGCCGGCGGCGAGGCGGTCGCGGTGGCCGACGACGTGTCGACCATGGCGGGCGGGCAACGCATCGTGGACACGGCGGTCGAGGCGTACGGGCGGATCGACGGCGTGGTCTGCGTCGCGGGCATCCTGCGCGAGCGGATGCTGTTCAACATGTCCGAGGAGGAGTGGGACCCGGTCGTCGCCACCCACCTGAAGGGCACCTTCACCGTCTTCCGCGCCGCGTCGGCGCTGATGCGCAGGCAGAAGTCCGGCACCCTCATCGGCTTCACCAGCGGCAATCACCAGGGCTCGGTCTCCCAGGCCAACTACAGCGCGGCCAAGGGCGGGATCATCTCCCTCGTGCGCAGCGCGGCCCTCGGCCTGCACAAGTACGGGGTGACGGCCAACGCTGTGGCGCCGGTGGCCCGTACCCGGATGTCCGCCAACGTGCCGATGGAACTGAAGGAGATCGGCGAGCCCGAGGACGTCGCCGCGCTGGTCGTGTACCTGCTGAGCGACCGGGCTCGCGAGGAGCGGATCACCGGGCAGGTCTACACCGTGGCCGGGCCCAAGATCGCGGTCTGGGCCCAGCCGCGGGAGCTGCGGGCGGCTTTCGCGGAGGGTTCCTGGACGCCGGAGCGGATCGCGGAGGTGCTGCCGGGGAGCGTGGGGGCGGATCCGATGCCGATGCTGGAGCGGTTGGAGGAGATGGCGCGGGCGGCTTCCGCCAGGGAACGGCCGAACGCGTAAGGGGGTGGTGGGGCAGGTCGTATGGCGGCTGCGGGTTGACCGTGGCTGGTCGCGCAGTTCCCCGCGCCCCTTTCAGGGGCGTGCAGCTCGGGTGAGGAGTGGGCGTGGACTTCGGGTTCGGTGTCGAGGACGAGGCGTTTCGCAGCGAGGTGCGGGAGTGGCTGGGAGCGCACCTGATCGGAGACCCATCCCGCCGGGACTGGGAGCGGGAGCTCGGGCGCGGTGGGTGGATCGGGATCGGCTGGCAGGAGGGCGGGTACGGGAACCGGACCGCGAGCCTCGTCCAGCAGGTCGTCTGGGCCGAGGAGTACGCGCGCGCCAAGGCACCCGCCCGGTCCGGGCACATCGGGGAGAAGCTCCTCGCCCCGACCCTGATCGAACACGGCACCGAGGAGCAGAAGCGGCGGTTCCTGCCGCCCGTCGCGCGCGGTGAGGAACTGTGGTGCCAGGGCTACAGCGAACCGGGTGCAGGATCGGACCTCGCCGGCATACGGACGTCGGCGGTCCGCGACGGTGCGACGACGACGTACCGGGTCACCGGCCAGAAGATCTGGACCTCCCTCGCCCACGAGGCGGACTGGTGCTTCGTCCTCGCCCGCACCGAACCCGGCTCCCGCCGCCACCACGGACTGTCCTTCCTCCTCGTCCCGATGGACCAGCCCGGCCGCGTCGAGGTGCGGCCGATCCGGCAGATGACCGGGACGAGCGAGTTCAACGAGGTCTTCTTCGACGGGGCCGTGGCCGAGCACGTGGTCGGAGGGGAGGGAGACGGCTGGCGGGTGGCCATGAGCCTGCTCGGCTTCGAACGGGGGGTGTCCACGCTCGCCCAGCAGGTCGGCTTCGCGGAGGAGCTGGAACGGGTCGTCCGTACGGCCGTGGAGACCGGCGCCGCCGACGACCCCGTCGTACGCGACCGCCTCGTACGCCAGTGGGCGGAGCTGCTCACCATGCGCTGGAACTCCCTGCGCACGCTGGGCGGTTCGGGCGGCGAGCTAGGTGCGCCGAGCGTGGCGAAGCTGCTGTGGGGTGGCTGGCACCAGCGGCTCGGGGAGCTGGCGGCGCTGGTACGGGGCGCGGGGGCGGCCGTGGGCCCCCGGGACTGGTCGCCCGAGCAACCGTACGAACTCGACCCGCTGCAGCACCTGTTCCTGTTCTCCCGGGCCGACACCATCTACGGCGGTTCGGACGAGGTCCAGCGCACGATCATCGCCGAGCGGGTGCTCGGCCTGCCGAAGGAGCCCAAGGGCTGAAGAGCCCAAGGGCTGAAGGGCCGAGGGGCTGAAGGGCCGAGGGGCTGAAGGGTGAGGGGGTTGTGATGCGAGGTGTGGTCTTCGACGGGGAACGGGTGCGGGTCGTCGACGATCTGGAGGTACGGGACCCCGGTCCGGGCGAGGTGCGGGTCGCGATCTCGGCGGCCGGGCTGTGCCACAGCGACCTGTCGGTGGTGGACGGGACCATACCTTTCCCCTCTCCCGTGGTCCTCGGCCATGAGGGCGCGGGGGTCGTGGAGGCGGTGGGCGAGGGCGTCACGCATGTCAGGACGGGGGACCACGTGGCACTGTCCACGCTCGCGAACTGCGGTGCCTGCGCCGACTGCGACCGGGGCCGGCCGACGATGTGCCGGAGCGCGATCGGCAGGCCGGGCCGGCCGTTCACGCGGGACGGCGGGCCGCTGTACCAGTTCGCGTCCAACTCGGCCTTCGCGGAACGCACGGTCGTCAAGGCCGTGCAGGCGGTCCGGATCCCGCGGGACGTCCCGCTGCCGTCGGCCGCGCTGATCGGCTGCGGGGTCGTGACCGGCGTGGGGGCGGTGCTGAACCGTGCGCGCGTGGACCGCGGTGACAGCGTCGTCGTGATCGGCACGGGCGGTATCGGTCTCAACGTCCTTCAGGGCGCACGGATCGCGGGGGCGCTGCGGATCGTGGCGGTGGACGCGAACCCGGAGAAGGAGGCGGTGGCCCGTCGATTCGGGGCGACCCACTTCCTGACGTCGGCGGAGGGCGTGCGGGACATCCTCCCGACGGGCGCGGACCACGCCTTCGAGTGCGTCGGCCGCGTCGAACTCATCCGCCAGGCCATCGACCTCCTGGACCGCCACGGTCAGGCGGTCCTGCTCGGCGTGCCGCCCGCGACGGCGGAGGCGTCCTTCCGGGTGTCGTCCATGTACCTGGACAAGTCCGTCCTCGGCTGCCGCTACGGCTCCTCCCGCCCCCAGCGGGACATCGCCCTGTACGCCGACCTGTATCGCGAAGGGCGCCTCCTCCTGGACGAGTTGGTGACGGCTACGTATTCCGTGGAGGACTTCGAGAAGGCGGCGGAGGATGCGAGGGAGGGGAGGGTGGCTCGGGCGGTGCTGACGTTCTGAGGACGGCGGCACCCGGGGGTCCGCGGGGATGTGCCCCCAAGGGGCTGGCACATCCAGCCCGTCCGGCGTTCGCGGACGAGGCCGAAGGCCGATGGCGGGGGTCTGGGGGCGAAGCCTCCAGGGATGGGACGGGTAGGGGCGGCGGGGGCGGGAAAACCCCTCGGGCACTGTCGGTGCCGTCGCCTACCTTCGAGACATGACCTACCGAGACGTCGCCTCCCCACAGGTCCTGACCTGGGCCACGGTGTCCATCGCCGCCCGCATGCCCGTCGCGATGGCCCCCCTCGCCCTGGTCTTCCTGGTCCGCGAACGCCCGGGCGGCTACACCCTGGGCGCCGCACTGGCGGCGGCGTACGTCATAGGTGAGATCATCGGAGCCCCCCTTCTGGGCATGCGCATGCGCCCGGAGCGAGCCCGCCCCCACCTCGCCGGGGGCCTCACCGTGGGCGCGGTCGGCTTCGCCGGCCTCGGCCTGTTACCGACCGCCCACCCGGCGGTACTCGCCGCGTTCGCCTTCCTCGCGGGCGCCGCCCCCGCCGCGTCCGCCGGAGGCCTGCGCGCCCTGCTGACCGACATCGTCCCGAAGCGGGCCGTGACCCAGGCCCTGTCCATGGAAACGATGCTGATGTCCGGCGTATGGGCGGTGACCCCGGCGGCGGTCACCGGCCTGGCGCTCGGCGTAACCCCCTGGGCCCCGCCGCTGCTCGCCGCCGCCCTCATGGGCTCGTCCGTCGCCGGCCTGTGGCTGCTGCCCGCGGGCTGGGGCGCGGACGAGTCGGACAGCGAGGGCACGTCGATGCTCCGCCTCCTGGCCCGGGCCTGGCCGGTGTACGTCACGGGCGCGGCCTCCCTCTGCGTCCTCGGCCTGGCGGAACTCATGCTGCCCGCCCTCCTGGAGCAGCGTGGCGAGGACGTCGGCTGGTCGGGACCGCTGCTCAGCGGGATGGCCCTGGGCGCGGGGGCGGGATCGTTCCTGTACGGCCTGCGCTCCTGGCCGGGCCGGTTGCGTACCCGGAGCGTGGTGCTGATGTGCGGCATCTCGGCGTGCGTGACGCTGGTCGCCCTCATACCGCACACGGCGTGGATCGCGGTCGCGCTCGTCCTCGCCGGAGTCCTCCAGTCCCCTGCGTTGATCACCCGGAATCTCTCCCTGGGGCAGGTGCTGCCGTCCAGCGCCCTGGCCGCCGGCTACTCGGTGATGTACGCGGCAGCCGGCGCGGGTTACGCGGCGACGGGCTCCCTCGCCGGCGCTCTGCTGAACTTCGTCGCGCCGTCGACGGCGATCCTCGCGGGTGTCGTCCTCACGCTCGTGCTCACGACGATCGGCGCACTGGGCGAGCGCAGGCTCGAAACGATCTCCGCCGCAGGCTCATCTCCGGCTGCCGACACGGCCGTTTCCGCAGCTGAAACCACCGTTTCCCCCGCTGACAGCCCGCTCGTACCCGCCCCCGGCGCGGAAGGCGCGCCGATACGCGGTGGGAGTGACTCCTAGCGCCGCCTGCAGATGCTGCCGCATCGACTTTGGCCGTGCCGAACCCGGCGTCGTGGGCCACCTGGTGAAAGCGGGTCTTGCGTCACTGCCCGTTTCCAGCCGGTCGGGGCGGGTTAGGCGGCAAGGCGCCCGTACGGGGCGGTCCCGCAGGGGAGCGCCCCGATCCCTCACTCCGGTGTGGTCGAGTACCGCTCGATGCTCGCGCGGCCTGTCGATCGGTCGAGTAGGCGCAGCTCCCACGGTCCCGTGTTCACGTCGAAGTCCTTGCCGAACCCGACCCACTTGCCCGCCATACGTCGGCCCGTCGGCTCGATCAGCAGCTGAATCGCACCGTGGTGCCGGGCCGCGCCCCCACGCTGGGCAACCTTTCTGCCGCGTGGGCGGTCATGCCGTCATGCTCCTCGCGTCTGAAGATGCCGGTATTTGGATCCTGCCCATGCTGTTCCTGTTTGGGATGGCCGTCGTCTCGCCGATCGCCTGCGTGGTACTTGCCGGGCGAGTCGTCCTGCGTATCGCACGGTCTGCGGCTGCGGGTGACGCCTGGGCTGCGTTCACCCCCGGAACGTGGCTGCTCGCCGCAGGATCGGGCGCGCTTGGCGCGGGGTGCCAGGTCTCGGCCTCGCTGTTCGACAGGTCAGCCGCATGGGTCGAGTCCGCGAGCTTCGTCTGCGGCTGTTTCGCCCTGGCCGCTGGGGCAATGGCAGCGTTCACGGCAGCCCTCAACTGGCGCCTCAAGGACGGTGCAAACAGTTCGTGAGGCCCACGTCAGCCTGCACGCCCCAGACGGCAGAGGTGGGGTATGACCCCCTGGGGCTTGTCAAGGCACCGCCGTGTCTTGAGGGCTCAAAACCTGCCACGGTTCTCGGGTCCGTCTGAGAGGCGCTTCCCACACGATGACCTGCGCCTTCATCCCTGGAGGCCTGCAGATTCCGAAGTCCTTGTCGAGTCTTCGGAGAAGGGAAGCCCGAGATACAGGAACACGTATGGCGTCGTGCGCTGGCGCTTCGTGGTGGTCATGGTCGCTGGCTCGGTGGCCGGAGCCCTCCTGGGTGGACTGTTGCTGGGAGTAGTGCCAGACGCGGTACTCACCCCAGCCCTGGCCGTGATTTTGCTCGTCTCGGTGGTCAAGGTCGCCTGCCACTCCCAACCTTCCCGCCCTGACAGGGGTGTGACGAAGCCCCGTCCTCCCGTGAGAGCGGGGCCTCTTGAAGCCGTTGGGGTGCATCGTGATGGTGGTGACGAACTTGACCCACGCTCGACGGACGGGGAGCGGAGTGTTCGGCCAGTCCTGAATCAGGCCGGCGATGCCTGACACGGGGTCGAGCGGGGGCAGGCCAATGACACCGGGCCGTTTCTCGTCGATTTCCCCACACCTGACCACGAAGAAGTGCCAGCGAGTCGGCACTTGGGCCACAGCGAACAAGGTCGAGATCGCCCACACCCCGACCAACAGCTCCTGGCTCAACCGCATCGAAGCCCAGTTCACCGCCCTGCGCTACTTCACCCTCCACGGCACCGACCACGCCAGCCACAAGGAGCAGGGCAGCATGATCCACCGCTACATCATCCGGCGAAACCGCCACGTCGACGACCGGCGCCTGCGCTCCGTCGTCGACAGGGCCAACGTCGCCTGACCGTGCAGGAAGGCAGAGAAGATGACCACACAGACCGACCGTGTCGACCACGAACTGATCCGGGCAGCGGCGCACGTCGCGGCCACACGCTGCCGGGGCGACAACCACACCATGGCGGCTGCGGCCCGCGCCCGAGACGGCCGGATCGTCACCGCGGTGAACGCCTATCACTTCACCGGAGGCCCCTGCGCGGAGCTGGTCCTGATCGGCGCTGCTGCCGCCCAGGGTGCCTACGACCTGGACACCATCGTCGCCGTGGGTGACCGCGACCGAGGCGTCGTGCCCCCATGTGGCCGCTGCCGCCAGGTCCTTCTTGACTACTTCCCAGCCGTGAAGGTCATCGTCGGGACAAACGACGGCCTCCGGATGGTGCCCGTCACCGACCTGCTTCCCGAAAGCTATGTCTGGGCGGACCACCAGCTCGACGCTGAGGAGAGCGCACCACTCAGCACCTAGTCGAACCGAACCCCTCTTGACCCTGCCGAGTGCGCCGTGCAGCCACTTGTTGTAGCCGGACTGCTGGGGCAGGTAGGGAAACTGCCCAGCCAGATGCTTGCGGGCGTAGCGCAGCCAGTGCTGCTCGGAGGTGAAGCCGAGCAGGGACTGAGCGACCGCCACGCAGACCGGCTCGGAGTCTGTCAGTACAGTTGGCCGACCCGTCCATCGCGGTCCTCCCAACTCGTCGTCGATCTTCACGTACAGTGCGGTGATGAGGGTCTCGAGGTCTTCTGTCACAAGCTGATCAACGAGGCCCTCACCTCGTGTCCGAGGCCCGAAGGGCTTCTAACTCATTCGTCCAGGGTTCCGGTCGAACTGTTCGCCGAACCGGGGGAGGTGCCGTGCGAGCGGCCGCAGGCGCGGCAATGGCAGGCCACGCCGTTGTGCTGACGGTCCTTCTTAGCGGGTGCGGCAGCCCGGAGGCGTCGCCTGATCCGGGGCGTCCCGCCGCGACGGGGGGCCCGTCGGGCGCCCCCTCCACGGCGCCCGGCGTCGACGGCGATGCCGACCCGGAACAGGTCTTCACCGAAACCGAGCTGAAAGCTGCGCTCCTACCCGCCGGGGCGTTGGGCAGGCACGCGAAGGTCACCGGGACGTACCTGGGGCTCTTTGGCCGGTACGGGGGAGGCGAATGGACCCAGTGCGAGCCCGGGGAAGACCTGCGCGTGGAGATGAGGGGCTTCGAGGGGGCCAGCGTCCAGCAGACCATGCACCTTGCACGCGCCGCAGAGAACGGCCGGATCGTCACCATCCAGCTGGTGTCGATGCCCGCCGGGCGCACCGAGCGCTATCTGGAGATCCGGCGCCGGCTCCACGAAGCCTGTCCGGACGTCACCGTCGACACGGAGGCCGCCCCCTTCCAGGAGCACCACGAGGCCCGGGAGGTCGCTGCCCTCGGCGACGAGGCGCTGCTGGAGATCTCGCGGCAAACCGGCGGCGACGAGTACGACGGCACTCCGTCCTACGCTGTCGACGTCCGCGTCGGAGGCGTGCTCGCCATCGTGACGTCCGGCGGTGACAAGGAAACCGGCATCTCGCTCGCCGCGCGGACCGCCCAGCGAATCCGCGCCGAGTTGTATGCGGCAGGCGGGACTTCGGACTCACTCGTCTAGCTGACACACCAGACGGTCGCAGGGCAAACGTTGCCTGCTACGGCACTAGTGTGCTGCGCCAGAAATCCTGAGGATTAGTTACTACCCTGTTGTCATGTCGCATCCCGGGCCTTCTGCTGTGGCGATCACGTTGTCCGAGG
>NZ_JBVIEE010000033.1:0-96646 GCF_055572015.1 Streptomyces sp. NPDC030840
CCGCCAGCGAATCAACGTGCTGTTCGCGATGCTCCGCGACGGCACCTTCTACGAACCCCGAACCCCACGCCTCGCTTGACGAAAGACATAGAGGCCCCCCCCGCTCGAGCGAAGCCGAGAGTGGGGGAGGAGCTACCAGGGCTTTTCGGCAACGCGGCGAGGTGCGGTGCCAGGCCGCGCGACCCGGACGGGCATAGTGAAAGGACCCCTTAAAGCCAATGCCGTGACTCTGTTGGTGATCTTCAGCGGGTGCTGACAGCTGTTCCGGTCGGTGCTTCAGTGGAGGCAGCGGGGCGGTGCCGAGGTCGGGGCGGGCCTGATGTCGTTGCAGCCAGGGGACTACCAGCGGATTCCGGCGCGGACGGTGCGCACAGCGTGGGCGGCGTGCCCGAAGGGAACCCCCGCGATGCTGGTGCGGGATCGCCTCGATGTGCTGTTCGAGGACGAGGAGTTCGCGGATCTCTATCCCGCTGATGGGCGGCCGGGGTTCTCGCCGGGGCAGCTCGCGCTGGTGTCGGTGCTCCAGTTCGCCGAGGACCTGTCGGACCGGGCGGCTGCTCAGGCGGTGCGCACTCGGATCGACTGGAAGTACGCCCTGGGGCTGGAGTTGGAGGACACCGGGTTCGACTACTCACTGCTGAGCGATTTCCGCGCTCGCCTGGTGCAAGGCGACGCGGCGGACCGGTTGTTGCGTGTGATGCTCACGCGGCTGACCGAGGCGGGATTGCTGAAGGCCGGCGGGCGCCAGCGTACCGACGCGACGTATGTCCTGGCCGCGGTGCGACGGCTCAGCCGGTTAGAACTGGTCGGGGAGAGCCTGCGGGCCGCCCTTGAGGAACTGGCCGTGATCGCGCCGGATTGGCTGCAGCCGCTGATCGAACCTGAGTGGGACAAACGGTACGGGCGGAAGATCGAGATCAGGAAGGTGCCCGGTGGACCGGAGGCCGTGACCGCGCGGGCGGAGGTCTTCGGACGGGACGGGCAGAAGGTGCTGGCCGCTCTGTGGTCCCCCGGCGCACCGGGCCGGCTGCGGACCCTTCCCCAGGTGGAGGTTCTGCGACAGGTGTGGGTTCACCACTACTACTGGGACGAGGAAGGACAGCTCCGCTGGCGCGACGGGCACGCGCTGCCACCGGCGAGCCTGCGCTTCGATTCCCCCTACGACACCGACGCGCACTACTGCACCAAGAACGGCACCGAGTGGAGCGGCTACCGCGTGCACTACACCGAGACCTGCGAGGAACAGCGGCCCGAGATCGTGGTGCACGTGGCCACCACGATCGCCCCGGTCCAGGACGGCCAGCTCACCGAGCAGATCCACGACGAACTGGCCCAGGCCGCCCTGGTCCCGGCCGAGCACGTGGTCGATGCCGCCTACATCACCCCGGCCCGCGTCCAACGCGCCCAGCAGGTCCACGGGATCACGCTGCTCGGTCCGATCGTCGCCGACCACAGCCGCCAGGCCAAGAGCGGCGAGGGCTTCGGGAAGTCCGCCTTCACCATCGACTGGGACCTACAGCAGGCAACGTGCCCCCGCGGCAAGACCAGCTCCCAGCCGGGGACGCTCCGCATCCAGGACCACGAATACCTTCAGTTCCGCTTCGCCAAGGCCGACTGCCTGACCTGCCCGGACCGTCACCCGTGCACCGCCTCGGCCACCAGACCCCGCTCGATCGCCCTGCTTCCACAACCGTTGCACGAGATCCAGGTCCAAAACCGCCTTGACCAGCAGACCGAGCAATGGCAACGACGCTATGCCGTCCGCGCCGGCACCGAGGCGACGCTCTCCCAGACCGTCCGGAGCAACGGCCTACGGCGTACGCGCTATCGAGGGCTCGCCAAGACGCACGTCCAGCACGTACTCACCGCCATGGCCTGCAACCTCACCCGCACCGCCGACTGGATCGCCGAAACACCCCGAGGACGTACACGATCAAGCCGCTTCCACGCCCTCTGTACCGAAGCGGCCGGATGACTCCTGAAGATCACCAACAGAGTCACAGTATTGCCCCTAAAGCGGGTGTCGCAGGTTCGAATCCTGCCGTGGGCACCATGTGTGATGTCTCAGGACATCGGAAACCCTCGAACCTACGGGTTCGGGGGTTTCGTCGTGTTGGTGGGGCGCTGGGGCTGGTAGTCGCGGGTGGGGGCAATGGTCAGCTCGCGTAGGAGTTCTCCGGTGGCGGCGTTGACGATACGGACGTGGAGGTTGTCGACGAGCAGGATGACGCTGGTTCGGGCGTAGGTCCGTCCGACGCCTATGTGGTGGAGCCTGCCGCCCACGCGGAGGGTGACCAGGCCGGATTGGTCGATGCGGTCGTGGCGGACGCGGGTGTGGGTGTCGGCGTCGCGACTGTGCGCGGGGATGGCCTTGGGCCGGGTGGTGTAGATCGCTGCCGGGGTGGCGCGCTGGGGCAGCGATCGGTGGGGCCGCTGGTGGTTGTAGGCGTGGACGAACTGGTCGATCAAGGTCTGCAACTGGGGCAGGGTGGCGGGCTGGTCGGGCTGTGCGCGCAGCCAGTTCTTCATCGTCTGCTGGAAGCGTTCGACCTTGCCGCAGGTGGTGGGGTGGTTGGGGGCGGAGTTCTTCTGGGTGATGTGCAGCCGGCGCAGTTCGTGTTCCAGGGCGTTGCGGCCGCCGCGGCCGCCTGAGAGGCGGGTGGTGAAGACCATGCCGTTGTCGGTGAGGGTGGAGGCCGGGATGCCGTGCGTGGCGACGGCCTGGCGGAAGGTGTCCAGGACGATCGGGCCGGTCACCCGCTTCCAGCAGGTGATGTGCAGGGCGTAGCGGGAGCAGTCGTCCAGCCAGGTGAGGATCTCGATGTCGGTGCGGTCGGCGAGGCGGTAGTGGGTGAAGTCGGCCTGCCAGGTCTCGTTGGGCAGGGCGGCCTGGAAGCGGATGTAGGACGAGTGCGGTCGTTTGGCGGGCTCGGGGGTGACCAGCCCGTGCCGGGTCAGGTAGCGGCTGATGGTGGCCCGCGAGACGGTGCGCTGGTGATGGTGGGCCAGGTGCCAGGCGAGCGTGTCGGGTCCGGCGTCCAGGCCTTGTTCCGTCAACTCCTTGCGGAGCCGGACGATCACCTCGACGGTCTCCGCGTCGAGCGCGGTCGGTGAGGTCTTGGGCCGCCTGGAGCACGGCTCGAACGCCGCCTCGCCCTCGGCTCGGTAGCGGGCGAGCAGCTTGGAGACCCAGCCCTTGGAGACCCCGTAGGCGCGGGCGACCTCGGCCTGGGAGCGTCCCTCGACGACAACAGCAGTGATGATCAGTCTGGCCTTCGACACAGCCGCCAGACTCTTGAGCGTTTCCTATCTCTTGAGACACCCGTTTCCTATGTCCTGAGCGAGGACACTGCCGTGGGCACCAGCCAAAGGTCCCGGACCGATCATGGTCCGGGACCTTTGACATCCACTTTTGGCATAAGGCCCAGCAGTTGAAGCCGCGACGCCACGGGGCCGGGAGGCGACGCACACCTCTTGTCCCCATAATGGCTTGCCACAAGCGCACTTCCTCCACGCGCCGCGGCGTGATCCGGCGCCGCATGCGGCAGCGCCTGCTCGGCCCAGATGGTCTTTCCGATGGGCGACTGGCGGGTGCCCCACCCCTGACGTCGCCGCCGCGGGTGGCCGCGGCCATATGCAGGGAGGCGGCCACCAGCTCCGCACCGTGGCGCTCGCCCATCGCGTAGCCGAGCAGGCGGCGCGAGAACAGATCGATCACGGTGGCCAGGTACAGCTTGCCCTCGCTGGTGACGATCTCCGTCATCTCCCCGGCCCACACCTGGTCGGGAGCGGTGGCGCTGAAGTCGCGGCGCACGCAGGGCCAAGCACTCCAGACCGGCCCCGAAGGGCAGGACGTGGGATTGCGCCACGCGACCGTGCGTGTCCAAGCGAACCTGTCGAGCTTCATGGATTTTCGGCTCATGAGTGCGTGAAAGCGATGTGTGCTCGACAACGGCGGTTCCGTAGCCCACACTGTCGTTGTCCAAATGGACAACGCCGTTCAGATCCCAGGGAGACAGATGGTTGCGACAACGGTCGAGTCCCTCGAGACCGACAGCTACCCGAGCTCGGTACTTGGCAAGGCACGCCTCCTCCTGGAGGCGTTCACGGGCGGCAACGCCACCTTGGGCCTGAGCGAGCTGAGTCGTCGCTCGGGCGTGCCGAAGGCGAGTGCCCATCGCCTTGCGGTCGAGCTGGTTGAGCTCGGCCTCCTCGCCCGGACCCCAGCAGGCTACGAGCTGGGCTGGCGCATTTACGAGCTCGGACGGCTCGTTCCCGGCCCTGCCCGACTCCGATCAGTGGCCTACCCCGTGCTGATGGATCTGCACGCGGCGCTCCGTGGCGTCGTGCACCTGTCCGCGGCGCACGGCACCGACTGCGTCTACCTCGAGCGGTTTGCGGGCCGCGGTGACCTGACCCCGCTCCGCGCGGTCGGCGCCCGCGTGCCATGCCACCAGACCGTCTCCGGCCGGCTCCTCCTCGCGTACGGCGACCCGAATGACGTCGACTCGACCGATCCCGACGTGCTCGCTGCCTTCCGGGTCTCCGCGCCGGCCCAGCTGACCACCAAGCTGGAGTCGATCCGCAACCAACGCTTCGCTGACGAGCACGAGCAGTGCCTACCGGGGTTCAAATCCGTGGCTGTTCCTGTCAGGTACGGCGACCAGGTGATTGCGGCGATCTCCTCCACGGTGGTGGTCGACCGCAAGGACGACCAGCAGGTCGTACACGCGTTGTGGGGTGCGTCGAACGAGATCAGCAGGGCTCTGCAACGCAGCTCGGCTCGCCGCCCGCAGGCGCCGCTTCTGGCGGTGATCTCGTGACCGAGTTCAATCAGGCCGCGTTCGCCGCACTCCAGGACCGTGTCGAGAGGCTCGAAGCCGAGGCAGACATCCGGCGGGTGCAGGCGCGCTACATGTTCTTGTGCGACACGCCGATGCCCGAGTTCGGCGTGACCGACGATGCCGAGCGAATCGAGCTGATCCTCGATCTCTACACCGAGGACGCCGTCTGGGAAGGCGTGGGCGAGTACTACGACAACCAGTTCGGCAGGGCGGTCGGCAAGGCTGAGATCCGCGCACACTTCCAGCGGTTCTGGCCGGAGGTCCGGGAGCCGGGACTCGTCCTGAACGCGCACTACCTCACGTCGGAGCAGATCCATGTTCACCCCGACGGCCAGACCGCCGACGGGCAGTGGATCCACTTCCAGCCGTGGCTGTTCAGCGACGGGCGCGGCCTCGTTCGCGGGAGCCGGCTGAACAACCTGTTCCGGCGCGTCGACGGCACTTGGAAGGTCGCGCGGACTCGGACAGAGAACGTCTTCGTCGTTCCTCTTCCCGACAACTTCGCCAGCGACTACCCGAAGGCGTCAGTGCTCCTCCGCCCGTGACGTCACCTTCTGCAGCTCCGCCTCCACCCAGACCGCCGCGGCGAGCGCAGCGGTTTCGCCTCCGGCCCTACCGATGAGCTGCAGACCGAGCGGCATGCCCGCGGGATCGCGCAGCCCCGGTAGGGCCACAGCCGGCAGGCCCAGCGAATGCCAAGCACGGCTGAGAACCGGATCCCCGGTCGAACCGAGACCCAGGGGAGCAGCACCCGGAGCAGCCGGGCCGATGATCCCGTCACATGTCGCCAACAGCTCGGCCACACGGCGCCGGCCATGGGCGATCACCGACCGGGCGAGCGCGTAGTCCGCCTGGCTGGTCGTCGCGCCGGTGAGCAGGAGGTCCGCCAGCGGTGTGCTCAGCTGGTCGGCACGAGAAAGCTCGAACGCCCGCTCACGCGCTGCCTCGTACGCCATCACGACCCTGTGCGCCGCCGTCACCTCGGCGACGAGGCGCTCGAGCGGGAACTCCTCGACCGTGGCGCCCGCGGCGCGAAGGTGATTCGCCGAGACGGTCAGCACCGCCGCCATCTCATCGCTCACCACACCGAGTGGCGCTGCGGTCCACAGCAGCAACCGCGGGGCCGGCCTCGTGGCTGCCCCGACATCGGGCTCGCCGGCCAAGACCGACCAGGCGAGCGCGACGTCCGAGACGGTCGCCGCGTAAACGCCGTGGCTGTCGAGGCTCTCGCTCAGGCCGACGACACCGTCGGTCGGAAAACGGCCGTGCGTCATCACCAGGGAGGCGACGCCGCAGAAGGATGCTGGGCGGGTAACGGACCCAGCCGTCTGGGTACCGATCGCGAGCGGTACCTGGCCGGCCGCGACGGCGGCAGCCGATCCACTCGACGAGCCACCGGGAGTATGACCGGTGTCAGCTGGATTGCGCGTCGGCCCAGGTGAGAAGAAGGCGAACTCGGTCGTCACGGTCTTGCCCAGCGGCGTCGCGCCCGTGCCGCGCCACGCGTCGACGATCGCCGCGTTGACGGTGGGTGGCGCGACGTCAGCTCTGAGCGCCGAACCACAGCGCGTCGGGAAGCCTGCCAGGTCGATGATGTCCTTGACTCCTAGCGGCACTCCCGCCAAAGGGCCGGAACCGACGGCTTCGGCGGTCTCGTCGAGCGCGACCCAGGCCTTCACGAGATCTTCCGTCTCGGCGATCCGTGCCCGCGACTGCGCGAGAACCTCGTTCGGCGTGGTGCGTCCCTCGGCCAGGTCGGCCACCACGGCGCGCAGCGACCACGGCTGCCACAGTGTCAGGCCCACTCGACGTCAGCCACCCAGTAATCCATCCCACTGTCGGACTGGGCGTGCCGCCATTGCGACGTGCGGCGCAACGTCGGCTCGACCTTCGCGGTGACGGCATCCGCGGCATCGGGCCCATCGTCGGACACAGCCCAGTGCACCCAGTTCAGCTCGCGTCCCGCGGCATCGTGCACGAAGAGATCGACGTGCTTCCACCCCCACCCATGGGTGTCGTTGTAGCAGGTGAGCCTCATGCGGTGGCCGGTCTCCGATGTGGTCATGACTCCTCGCTCGTGCTTCGGGCCGCCCCGATCATGGTGCTCTGGACGCGGTACCACCGACCGTACGTCGAACCGAGTCGCAGTGTGGACGTCGGGGTTCGCTGACCGGACCGAGCGATGGAGGACTCGCCAGGGGCGCCGCAGCATGACTGCCATGACCACCACGCCCACCGGATTCAGTCCCGACACGATCTACGAGCTTGCCGCTTCGGACCTGGTCCAGGCCGACCGGGTCGCGGGCCGGATGTACACGGACACCGCCATCTTCGACGAAGAGATGACGAAGATCTTCGAGCGGACGTGGATCTGGGTCGCGCACGAGTCCGAGCTGCCCAAGGCCGGTAGCTTCAAGTCGACGCACGTCGGCCGCCAGCCGGTCATCGTCGTGAAGGACCGCAAGGGGAATGTCAACACCCTCCTCAACCGGTGCCGCCATCGCGGCGCGAGCGTGTGCGAGCAGAGGAAGGGCACCACCAACGGCTTCACCTGTCCCTACCACGCGTGGTCCTACGGCCTGGACGGTGCCTTGCGAGGCATCCCCTACCCCGACGGCTACGAAGGCGTCATGGAGAAGGAGGGCATGGGCCTACGGCACCTCCGCACCGAGTCCTACGGCGGAATGATCTTCGCGACGCTCAATCCGGACGTCGAGCCACTCGACGACTTCCTCGGTGACGCACGGCTGTGGATCGACCGATTCATGAAGCAAGGCGGCGGATTCCCGATCAAGGTGCTCGGCACGCACACGTTCAAGTTCAAGGGCAACTGGAAGATCCAGCTCGAGAACACGACCGACGGCTACCACTTCCCCATCGTCCACCGCTCATGGATGGCATCGGTCGATGCCGAGACCGCGGACATGATGAGCTTCATGACCGACCCCGACTGTGTCACCCACGACCTCGGCAACGGCCACTCGGTGATGCAGATGGTGCCGGAGCACTCGGACCTCGACATCGACGACGGCTCGGAGAAGCTGCAGGGCCGCTTCGACACCCTCGTCGCAGAGCTCAAGGCTGCCGGCGCTGACGACGCACAGGTCCGCAAGCTGGTCCGGGCCATGCACGGCACCGGATTCAACCTGAACCTCTTCCCGAACGTGTCCCTCTCGATCTCGTTCTTCCGCGTGCTCCGGCCGATCAGCGTCGACGAGACAGTCATCGAGCACATCGCACTCGGCGCCGACGGCCCTGAGGAGATGGTGGGCCCGGTCAACCGCGACCGATTGCGGGTGCACGAGCACTTCCAGGGACCGTTCGGCTTCGGGACACCCGACGACGCAGAGGGCTGGGACCGGGTCCAGCGCGGAGCGCAGGCAGGCCCCGACATGCCGATCATGGTCAATCGAGGTCTCGGCCGCGAGGCGAGGAGCCCAGAGGGCTGGCCCACCTCCCACGTCACCGACGAGACCGGCATGCGCACGGCCTACGCCAAGTGGAAGCAGATGATGAGCGATGACTGAGGCGCCCCACACCCTGAGCGACCCGCGCATCGTGCGCGCGATCGAGCTGATCTGGCACGAGGCGGATCTGCTCGACCGCAAGGAGTACCACGCCTGGAAACAGCTCTACGCGCCCGATGCCCACTACGTCGTCCCGGTCGACCGCGAGACGGAAGACTTCGCGAACACCCTCAACATGGTGTACGACGACGCGCACATGCGTGACCTGCGGGTGCAACGCCTGACCGAGGGACACGCGATCGCCGCCGTCGACGCGGCCCGCACAATCCGCACGGTCTCGCGGTTCGTGCCGATCGAGGTGACGGACACCGAGGTGTCGCTCCGATCGGCGCAGGTGCTCGTCGCGTTCAAGCGCGGTCGGCACGACGTGTGGGCCGGGGAGGTCACGCACACGATCCGCCTGGCCGACTCCGGAGACCTCGTCGGCCGGAAGGTGGTCCGGCTGATCGACAGCGACGACGCCGTCCCCGCTGCGGGGTTCCTGTTGTGAGCGACACCGGTGTCGTCGTCCGAGTCGCCGAGATCGTCTCCGAGACGCCGAGCATCCGAGCCCTGCGACTCGTGCACGAGGACGGGCGCCCCTTCGGACCGTTCGCAGCAGGCGCGCACATCGACGTGACCGGACCGACCGGCGTCCTTCGGCAGTACTCCCTCGCGAGCGACCCCAACGATCCGTCCTCGATCGTCATCGCCGTCAAGCGCGAGTCGCCATCACGGGGAGGCTCTTCGGCGTTGCACGAGGTTCAGGTCGGTGACCGTCTCAAGATCGGGAAACCGCGCAACCTGTTGGCGATCGCCGACGATGCCGACCGGCACCTGCTCGTGGCCGGAGGCATCGGGATCACGCCGCTCCTCGCGATGGCGTACGACCTCTACCAGCGTGGCGCCGAGTTCGACCTCCTGTACGTCGTGCGCTCCCGCGAAGAGGCTGCCTTCCTCGACCTCCTGGAGAACCGGGTCGAGTTCGCCGACAGGGTCCACCTCGTGGTCGGCGTACCCCGTCAAGCACAGCTCGATGTGTTCGCTGAGCACGCCGGCCACCTCACGCCTGACAGTCACGTGTACACGTGCGGACCGGACGGCTTCATGGCCCAGGTCACTTCTGTCGTATCGGCGGTCCTGGGCGATGACCAGATCCACGTCGAGTACTTCGTCGCCGACAACGTCGACAGCGCCGACGACACGCCGTTCACCGTGGAGCTCGACACCGGTGAAACCTTCGAGATCCCTGTGGGCACGTCGATCCTCACTGTGCTCGAGGAGAACGGCATCGAGGTGTTCAAGTCCTGCCAGGAGGGGATCTGCGGCTCTTGCGTCTCGGGTGTCCTGGACGGCATCCCCGACCACCGCGATCACTGCCTCTCCGCGGCGGCGAAGGCGTCGAACAAGGAGATCGCGCTCTGCGTCTCGCGCGCCCGCACCGACAGGCTCGTCATCGAGCTGTACTGACACACCGCCGAGAATCGAACCTGCACGGCCCAGGGAAGTCCCCGGGCCGTGCAGGCACCACGAAGATCCAGATCGCTGAGCGCCGCGACGGGCGTGATGTGGTCATCGAGCATGTAGGCACAGCGCGCACCGACGCGGAGTTGGCGGTGCTGGTGGCACAGGCTCGTCGGCGCCTTCACGAGGGCCAAGAAGTGCTCGACCTCGACGTGGGTGGAGTCGATCGCTACGCACGATGTTCAGGTCCCTAGTACTGCAACGGTGCTTGTTCTGATTGCTGGGCAGTTTTCAGGGGCTGTGTCCGCGTCGTTTGTAGTGGCTGATGCGGGCTTGGTGCTGGCGTCGTCGTCGCCAGTGTGACCAGTGCAGAATGTCGTCGACCGGGGTGGGGCGACGGTCGGTGAGGCGGGTGATCAGGCGTCTGATCTCGGCGAGACTGAGGTGGATGAGCTGGGAGGATCCGTTTCTGCTTTTTCCGTGTCCAGCTCTCGGGCCCGCAGTACGGTCAGGCAGGCGTGGGCGGCCATGGCCAACGTCATGTGGCGGTGCCAGCCCGGGTAGCGGCGGACCTGGTAGTCGTCCAGGCCGCATTCCTGCTTCGCGGTCTGGAAGCATTCCTCCACGGCCCACCGGCTGCCCGCGACGCGAATCAGCTCGTCCAGCGTGGTGTCGGCCGGACAGTAGGCGATGTAGGAGGAGATCTCCTCGGGCCTGCTCACGCTGCGGCGGGCGAGGACCCAGTGACGACGGTCCTCGCGGTGCCAGGGCCGGACCTCGACGCGGGCCCAGTCGAAGATCCGCCGGCCGTGGGCCCCCTGTCCGCACGATCGGCGTTTCCACTTCTGCCGTGGCAGGCCGGGAAACAGTTCGTGCACGGGGTGGTCGATGGACCAGCGGGTGACGACGGTGTCGTGCCGGGTGGTGGCCATGACGTGGAAGACATCTGCTTGCTCCAGCTCGAACCGCCAGCCTTTGCTGTAGCCGTAGGCGGCGTCCGCCGTCACCCAGCCGAACGGGATCTTCTCGGTGATGGCACGGCGGACCATCGCCTTGGCCATGGCCACCTTCGTCTCGAACCCGACCGTGTCGTCGATGCCCGCCCTGCGGCAGCGATCCCGGTCGTCCGTCCAGGAGGTGGGCAGATACAGCCGCCGGTCGACCAGGGTGCGTCCGCGGCCGGTGGCGTAGGCGAGGAACACACCGATCTGGCAGTTCTCCGTGCGCCCGGCGGTGCCGGAGTACTGCCTTTGCACCCCGGCCGAGCGGATGCCCTTCTTCAGGAAGCCGGTGTCATCGACGATCAGGACGGCTTCGCTGTCGCCGAGGTGTTCCACGACGTAGTCACGTACGTCATCCAGGACCTCCTCGGCATCCCACTCGATCCGGTTCAGCAACCGGTGGATACGGTCGGGGCCGGCATGACCGGCCTGTTCCGCCAGTGTCCAGCCGTTCTTGCGTTCCAGCGGTGCCACCAGTCCTCGCATGTAGGCCAGCGCCGACTGACGCGGCTCTTCCCGGTTGAACCGGTGCACGAACCGCCCGTGTACCGCGGCCAGTTCACCGGCCCACAGCCGGACATCAGCAAGGTCCCCACCCATAACCACACCAACGACAGAACTGGCCAGCAGTCACCGCAAGCACCGTTGCAGTACTAGGGCGCGCTCAGGAACGCGACTACCGCGGCCAGATCGCTGCCGCCTGCTTCAACCACGCCGCCACCAACTGCGACGTGATCCTGGTCCTCTACGACGTCACCACGCTCTACTTCGAAGCAGAGACGGAGGACGAGCTCCGCAAGGTCGGCTACTCCCAAAGAACGTCGTGTCGACCCCCAGATCGTGGTCGGACTGTTGGTCGACCGACACGGCTTCCCGCTCGAGATCGGCTGCATCGAGGGCAACAAGGCCGAGACACTCACGATCGTCCCGATCGTGAAGGCCTTCCAAGAGCGCCATCGCATCGTCGACATGGTCGTCGTCGCCGATGCCGGGATGCTCTCGTCTTCGAACCTGCGCGACCTGGACGAGGCCGGCCTTCGGTTCATCGTCGGCTCACGGGTGACGAAGGCGCCAAAGGATCTGGAGTCCCACTTCCGCTGGCGCGGCACCGCGTTCACCGACGGGCAAATCATCGACACCATCACCCCGCGCGACCAACGCGGACCCGCCGCGAAGACGAGTGACCGATGAAGCGTGCCGAGCCGGTCTGAGACCCGACCCTGCATGCGAAGTCGTGGCGGGCGGTGTGGGCCTACTCCACCAAGCGGGCGGTGCGGGACAACAAGACGCTGACCCTGCAGGAGAACGAAGCCCGCACTGTCGTGGCCGAGAGAAGACCGCCCGGACCCCACGGTTCGTCAAGACCCGCAACGGCCCGACCGTCTTGGACGAAGCCTCGCTCGCCAGAGCACGGGGGCTGGTCGGGTTGAAGGGCTACGTCACCAACATCCCCGCCGACATCATGGGCGCCGGCGAGGTGATCGGTGGCTACCACAACCTGTGGCATGTCGAGCAGTCCTTCCGGATGTCCAAGACCGACCTCGCGGCCCGGCCGATGTTCCACCACGAACGCGAGGCGATCGAGGCTTCAACGTCGCTCGCCAACGCGCTGCCCGAACCAAGCGAGTATCTGCGGCTGGGCTGGCGCGCGGAGCGGCTCAGGCATCGGCCTCGTTCCGGCTCACGTGCATGGCGATGGCGCGGAGGAACTCGAGGTTCTCCATATCGCGATTGGTGGCTTCGTCGTGGGACGTACCGAAGTTGCGATTCGCCGAGAGCTTCACGATCGTCGTGCTGGTGCCGGGATCGACGTAGACGAGCTGGTTGAGGACGCCCATTGCGCAGAAGTCGCCGCGCGTCCCGGCCGGGAGCCACCACTGGTAGCCGTAGCCGAGGTCGACGGGCTGGTCCCCGACGATCGGACGGCCCGGTTCCCGGGTCGGCGAGTTCACGCTCGTGGACCTCCGCACCCACTCCTCGGAGACGATCCGCCGGCCCTCCCAGATGCCGCCGTTGCGGTAGAGCTCGCCGAGCTTCGCGAAGTCGCGGGCGGTGAGGTTCAGACCGGCATAGGACATCTCGGTTCCGCGCAGGTCCGTGATCCAGAAGCCAGGCGACTCGAATCCGAGCGGTTCCACCAGCTTCTCGCGCATGTAGTCCGCGACGGTGCGTCCGGTCGCCCGCGCCAGGAGCGCCCCGAGGACCTGGGTCTCCCCGGAGTTGTACCGGCACACGGTGTCGGGCGCCGTCTCCCTGACCATGCGGGCGACGTAGCCGTCGAGGCCGCCCCCCAGGCCGAGCATCGCACGGGAGATCTGGTGGACGTCGGACCCCGGATCGTTGTAGTCCTCGTTCCAGCGGGCTCCAGAGGACATGGTGAGCACCTTCTCGATCGACACGCCGTCGTACGCCGAGCCGGGCCGGACCGGAACGTAGTCGCTGATCGGCTGGTCGACGCTGCCGATCAATCCCTCCTCGAGAGCGATGCCGACCAGGCAGGACACGAAGCTCTTGGCGACCGACATCGACAGCCAGGTGACTTTCGGCCCGCCCGTCAACCAGTAGCCCTCGTAGCGGATCGCCCCGTCGACCAGGACCAGCAGCGCTGCGGTGTCGGTCTCGACCAGGAACTCCGCGGTGGACCGCGTTCGGCCATCGAACCGATAGCTCGTCGGCAGCTGCACACTGGGGCCTGTCGGCCAGGCGAACGGTCTCGACGCGGCCGGCATGCTCCTCGTCGGAGCGAGGTCGCGGATGCGCGGGAAGGTGTCGTGCTGCGGCGCACCGGTGAATAGCCCGACGTCGGCGAGCGAGGCCGGCGTCGACGACCTGATCGCCTTGCGACCGAGGTAGCGCAGCAGGAATGGAACGGTGTTGGCGCGCGTGTGAGCTGACATCGTGGTCCTTCGGGAGGGAGTTGGATAGGTGACGCGGCCCTCGAGATCGAGGGCGTAGATCATGTCGGCGGCCCGCTCGACCAGGTCGCGATAGTCCGGCTCGGGCGCCTCGCGCATGGCCATACGCTACTGTCCCCCGTTCGCGTCAGCTCGGCCCGAGCTTGGGAGCCACGTGGTTCGGGCGTTCCCTGCGATCGAGTCGTGCTACATGGTTGCGCGCGTTCTGGCGATCGTTGAGACGGCGGTGGGATAGCGAAGGCAAAGTCCTGGGCACCCCACCGCCGTGAGTGGGGCCGGGATCAGCGCCTGTCAGGCTGAGCAATACAGCCCCGGCGAGCGATCGCGGTCTTTGGGCAGGCGTCGGCAAAGTGACGTGGGCGCGTCACGCCGTATCAGGCTCGGGCGTCCTCAAGCGGTCCATCTCGGCCCGAACCAGAAGTTCGTGCTTCAGCTCGTCCTCGCGGGCCTTCCTGGGGTTCCACCGGCCGGTCAGGACCAGCACGCAGGGCAGGAACAGAACCTGACCAAGAAGACAGATCCACCACCATCGCTGCCACTGCCGCGGGTTGTCCTTCGCGGCCTCTTGTACGTCGACGGCGTGGGCCGAAAGGAAGGCCAGATCGGCAGGGGGGATCTGCGAGACTGACTGAAGTCGTGCTCCTGCGTTCTGGACCGCGGCGCCCTTGGTCTGCAGGAAGCCGAAGTCTGCGGCCGGAACGGCACCCAGCGCCTGAAGGCGGGCGGCTGCCTCACGTGCCCCGACGCCCAGCCTATCGACGATCTGTCCGACCGCTTTCGCAGTGGCCGCCGCATTGGTTGGCTCGGTGGCCAGTACGCCGAGAACGGCCGGGTCGACTGCCGCCGCGGTCTTGAGCTCGGCGCTGTACTTCGCACTCAGCGTGAGGATCTTCGTCACATCTTCGGCCGACATGCCGGACAGCTGCGAGAGAGCCGCGACCTGGGCCGCCTGGTCCTGTGGGTTCGCCTTGAGTGCTGCGAGCGTGGCACCGTCGACCGTCTGCAGCACCTTCACCTGGGCTGGGTAGGCCGCGACGATCTGCTGGACCCGCGGTCCGTCGTTCATCAGCGTGGAGACCGCCGGCATAGCGAACGGGAATACGGCGAAGGCGGCTGTCACCACGAGTCGGATCGTGTAGCCCCAGACCGCCAGCCCCGTAGCTGTGGCCGCTGGGTTGTGCTTTTCGACGGTCTCGGTGAACGCCGCCATCCAGGCGACGTAGGCGATCCCCTGGCCGACCGCCGCGAGCACGAGGGAGAACTTCAGGTCGGAGGTCGACGTGGACGGGTGCGTCGCCGCGGCAGCGAAAAGTCCCAGACCCACCATGCTGACCGCGGCTCCGACCAGCATGAATGGCTTGCGCACCCGCAGCCGGTCCGACAACAACCCGGCCGCGACCAGGGCAATGGCGTTCGGCGCCCAGAACCAGTTGGCCAATGAGTTCGACTCAGCCTCGCTGTAGCCGTAGACCGTGGTGAAGTAGACGACGATGAAACTGACGAGCACGAAGTAGAACATCAGGTAGAAACTCACGGCGAGCGATGATCCGATGATGTCCAGTCGCAGCATCTGCCGCCAACTTCCTGCGAGCGTCGCCTTCGGATCGATTCCCGCAGCGCGTGCTTCGATCAGTGCTCGGTCGCGCATGCTGACCATGAGCTGATCGCGCAAGGCGGGCGAGAGTTCCCGCAACCACAGCAGGGCGAGCACCCAGACGGCCAGCCCGAAGTAGCCGGCTACGTGGAACTGCCATTCCCAGTGGGGGTGACTGTCGAGTGTGCGGCTCGACACCTGCGTGAGCAGGAGGCTGCCGAGGACAGGACCCAATGCCCAGAAGCCCATTGCGGCGCCGCGGCCGATCTGGGGAGAGAAATCTCGGATCAGGGCAGGGGTGGCGACGAGCGCCATGCCCTCGACGATGCTGACCAGCGCGTAAATCACGGCGTACTCCGTCTTGGAGCCGGCCGCAGGCATGGCGAAACCGACCAGGAGCGCGGTGATGAGGAGCCCGCCGACGACCAGGTTCGCCCGTCCGAACCTGTCCGCAAGGCCAGCACCCAGAGAGGCGAACGCACCGACCAACCCGCCGACCACCCCAACGTAGACGAATTCGGCGAAGGTGAAACCAAAGTCCTGAACAATCTTGGGAGCGACCGCGCCCTGCACATAGAGCTCGTAGTAGAGCGTGATCGTTGCCAGCACCGTGATCCCCAGGTACACAGACCTCGGACCATTGCTCGGATAATGGACCAACCGTCGGTCCCAGACGCGAGAGAGCCGCTGCGGGGCCGCAGATGCGATGGCCATGTAATCTCCTCTTTGCGGTAGCGGGCGGGCCCACTGTGGATAGATCGTCCGAGCGAAAGACGCATTCACCGGACGGTTGCTGACCGCGTTGACGACTCATTCGCGGGTCTGGGTCGCGAGATCGGGGGGAAGATGACCGACCATGTCGCACGGCAGGTCGAGGCCACGTCCCACGCCGCAGCACAGGCGCTGTGAGCAGTGTCCTGGCCAGAACTCCTGAGTGTCCCGGCCAGAGAGTCGCACGTGCCACAGGCGAACGTCCGGGTGGGAAAGGTGCGGGCGGTAGCGGACACTCTCACCGGATTTTGCATTGTGCGAGCACGTCAAGGGGCCGCATCACACGCAACGTGAGGACACGCTCACGCGTCGTCGCCGGGGAGACCGAACATCGCGAGCGGGTCGAGCTTCGCGCGCAGTTCCACGATGCGCGTCCAGCTCTGCTCCGAGAACGAGCCCGGCAGTCGTCGCGGGTATGACTGGATGTCGCACTCGCTCACGAAGTTCCCCGAGCTGATCGGCTCCAGGATCGCCGACATCGACGCCATCCATTTCCTGTTCGGTTCGGCGGCCTCCTGTTCCCCGAAGATCGCGTAGGCCATCACCAGGGTCGGCTTGTCCATGGAGTACGCCGCTTCCTCGGGGGCGAGGCCCAGTAGCTCGCCGTGACCCGGCATGATGACCCCGAAGTTGTTCATGCCAGACGGCGCCTCCGTGAACTTCTCCTTCAGCGCAGCCGTGACGGCCTCTACATCGAGATCCGTCCAGAAGGCATCAGCGATGTAGCAGTGGTCCTCCGGATACTCCGCGTCGAATGACGCCGGGAGTTCCTCGAACGCCACCGGCACCAGTTCCTCGGCCGTCAGTGCTGGGAACCCTGGCCCCTGCGCGAACGGCGCCAATGCCGTGCGCGCCTCGTCCTCGGAGTCGACGTACGCAGTAGCGACGACGGTGACGATCCGGTCAGGGAAGCCGTCTGCCGGCAGGTGCTCATGCCGTGCCGGCCCAGACGCGGCCGTGAAGACCTCCACATGAGACGGCAGTTCTCGTGAGACCTGGGTGACCCAGCGCCCGACCGCGGCGACGTCGTCGAAGTCGAACGCCCACGACGAGACATGCGTTGCCCTGGGACGGTCCTGCAACTCGATCTCAAACTCGGTGACGACACCGGGGAAAGCAGGGCCCGAGCCGCGCGCGAGCCACCACAGGTCACGGTTCTCGGTCGCGGTGGCGGTGACCAGCTCGCCGGAGGCCGTCACCACCCGGACGCTCCTGATCGAGTAGCACGCGGGTTTCCAGTGGCCCCAGTTCAGCCCGAGGCCGCCACCGAGCAGGTAGCCCCCGGTTCCGGGGGCCCCGCAATGCCCCGAGGCGTAGCAGAATCCCTCGGCGGCAAGAGCCCTGGCGACGTCGCCACCCCGCGCGGCCGGCCCGATCCTGGCGGTGCGCGCCTGTGCATCGATCGAGATCGAGGTGAAGGCCGACATGTCGACCAGGACGCCGCCCTCGCGCAGCGGAGCGGCGATCCAGCTGTGGCCGCCGGAAAGGACGGCGACCTTCCGGCCGTACGCCGCTGCACCGCGGACCGCGGCGATGACCTCGTCTTCGGTCCGTGGCGAGACGACGAGGTCGGGTGCGCGGTCGAACCGCAGCTTGTTGTTCACCAGCCCGTGCAGGCGCTCAGCGAAACCTGCTTCCCCGCGTGACAGCTGTGGAGCTCCCGTACTCATGGTCGTGCCCTCATCCGACGACGAGCTGGCGCGACTCGTGGCAATGGATGAATCGCCAACCACCGTCAGTCCGACGCAGACCGACCGAGAACCGGATGTCGCCGGCGAGCAACTCGCCGGAGTCCTTGAACTCGAATGCGGTGTGCCACCGCGAGTAGACGAGCGCGGCATTGCCGAGCACAGCGACGTCGCTGCTGATCTCACGCCATTCGACGATCCGGCCGACGACTCCCGGAATGTAGCGCCAGTAGTCGACGATCTCGTCCCATGTCGTGCAGGCGACTTCGTACTCCTCCGGCTGGTAGACCAGGTGCTCGTAGCCGTCGTCCCACAGATCTTTCATCGCCTCGAGATCCATCGCCTGCATCGCCTTGCCGAAGGCCGTGCACGCGGCGCGGACTGCCGTCTCGTCGTCAGTCATCGGTGCCCTTGTCCTGTGTCGTGATGGAAGGTCCGGCTATTGGTACCCGTGCCGCCGGGCCCCGCCCACGCGTCGGTTCGCTCAACGGACCGGCTCGGCGCGCACCAACCCAGCTCGATCGCTCGGGCATGATGGTTCCATGGCTGAGTCGACGTCCCGACGGGGACCTGAAGGCACCGATCCCGACACCCGCACGCGCCTGCTCGACGCCGCGATCCACGTCGCCAGCACTGAGGGTATCGACAAGGTCACCTACCGGTCGGTCGCTGCCCAGGCAGGGCTGTCGCACAGTCTGGTGCGCTTCTACTTCGGCACTGGTACCCAGATGCTCGCCGAGGCGCTCGAGCGGGCAGCACAACTCGACGCGCAAGAGTCCCGGCTGCACGCCGAAAGCATCGACCACTTCGGACTCGATCTCGTCGATGTGGTCTCCGGCGAGCGCACCCGCGGCATGCTTCAGTACGACTACCTACTCCGCGCCGTGCGCGGTGGAGTGCCCCTGGAGCGGGTTCAGGCGCTCTACACGTTCTACCTCGACGAGGTGACGGGGACTCTCGACAACGCGGGCATCGACGATGACGACGGCTCCATCGCTGCCTTGATCTTCGCCGCGATCGACGGTTTGATCCTGCAGCACGCGGTCTACCAGTCCGACGAGCGCACCGAACTGGTGCTGGACAGGATCCGCGATGTCTTGCGCCTGCTCCAGCGACAGGCAGCTCATGCTCCGTCCTGACAGGTTCGGTCAGCGGACCGTAGTGATGCGTCCGCGCTGATCGCGTGGCACGGTCACGAGCATCTCGCACCACAAGGAGCTGCTCGTGAAAGCGACCAAGTTGCTCATCGGAGATGAGTGGGTCGACGCCGATTCAGGAACCACGGCCGAAACCATCAACCCGGCGACCGGTGAGGCCATCGCGACGTTTGCCGACGCCGGCGCTGCTGATGTCGACGCCGCTGTCGTGGCAGCGCGTTCGGGATTCGAGTCCGATGTCTGGCAGGCGATGAGCTTCGACGAGCGCGGCAAGATCCTGTGGCGCGTCGCGGAGCTCCTCGAGGAGAACGCGACCGAGATCGCGGCGCTCGAGACGCTGGACCAGGGCCAGCCGACGTTCATCTCCACCGGCATCTCGCTCCCCCTCGCTGCCCAGGTCTTCCGGTACTACGCGGGCTATGCCACGAAGATCGAGGGCAGAATCTCGCCCGTCTCGATCCCCGGCCAGCTCAGCCTCCAGCGGAGCGCTCCACTGGGCGTCGTCGGCCTGATCACCCCGTGGAACTTCCCTCTGGACATTGCAGCGTGGAAGCTCGCTCCGGCCCTTGCAACGGGCAACGCCGTGATCCTCAAGCCTGCGGAGCAGACCCCGTTGTCGACGGTCCGTCTCGCGGAGCTCTGTCTGGACGCAGGCGTCCCCGCCGGGGTCGTCAACCTCGTCACCGGCGGCCCCGAGGCCGGGAAGGCGTTGGCCGCCCATCGAGGCGTCGACATGATCTCCTTCACGGGCTCGACGGCGGTGGGTCAGGAGATCGCCCGGACCGCCGGCGCCGACCTGAAGCGCGTCGGCCTCGAGCTCGGCGGCAAGGCCGCGAGCATCGTGTGCCTCGACGCCGACATCGACGCCGCCGTGATCGGCAACCTCCGCGGCGCCGTGTTCAACACCGGCCAGGCGTGCGGCGCGTTCACTCGCTTCTTCGTCCACCGGTCCAAAGTCGACGAATTCACGACCAAGATCGCGGCCGCGGCCGACTCCCTCAAGGTGGGCCCCGGCCAGGACCCCGAGACGATCGTCGGGCCGCTCGTCTCCGACGAACACCTTCGTCGCGTCGACGGCTACGTCCGGTCGGGTAACGACGAGGGAGCCCAACTGGTGACCGGCGGATCGCGCGTCGGGGGCGCCCTCGAAAGCGGCTACTTCTACCGCCCGACCGTCTTCACCGACGTCACGGACGAGATGACCATCGCCCAGGAGGAGATCTTCGGCCCGGTCATCTCGATCATGCCCTACGACGACCTCGACGAAGCCGTCACCCGAGCGAACAACACGTCCTACGGCCTGGTCGGTGTCGTGTGGACCCAGGACCTCAAGACAGCGCACAACCTCTCGGCACGCATCGAGGCGGGCACTGTCTTCGTCAATCAGCTGCCGCTGATCGACCCCGCCTCACCCTGGGGCGGTCTCGGGCTCAGCGGATGGGGCCGCGAGCTCGGCCCCTACTCGATCGACGAGTTCACCGAGACCCGCACCACATTCATCAACCTCACCTGAGCCGCTCCCAGGCGCCCGAAAGGCACCCCATGCACAGCCCGTTGTTCGACTCCCTCACCGCCGACGAGATCGCCGCGGCGTCCGCCCTCATCCGCAAGGCGGGCATCGGCGGCGAACGTCCCGGCTTTGGCGCCATGTTCACCCAGGAGCCGGACAAGGCGAGGCTCCGCGCGGGTGAGGCGGTGTCGCGCCAGGCCCGGGCGCTGGTACTCGACCGCACTTCCGCGGCGACCTATGACGTGCTCATCGACCTCGACCTGAAGCGAATCGTCTCCTCGACCCAGCTCACCGAGGGTGGCGCCCAGATGCTTCACGAGGAGGTCGAGATCGTCGAGCAGGTCGCCAAGGCTGACCCGACGTACGTCGAGGCGCTCGCCAAGCGCGGCATCACCGATCTCAGCCTCGTCCAGCTGGACCCGTTCGGGACCGGGAACCTCTCCGATGTCGACCTGCGCGGTCGCCGTCTGTGGGCATGCGTCTCGTACTACCGGCACTTCCCCGAGGACAACGCCTACGCCCACATCGTCGAGGGCGTCATCGCCATCGTCGACACCGTCAGGCGAGAGGTCTACGAGATCCGCGACTCCGGCGTGAAGCCGCTGCCCCAGGCGTGCAACAACTACACGGCCGAGCACAACGGCCCCATGCGCGACGACATCAAGGCGCTCGACATCATCCAGCCCGACGGCCCGAGCTTCCGCCTCGACGGCCCACAGATGAACTGGCAGAAGTGGCGCTTCCGGATCAACATGCATCCGATCGACGGCCTGGTGCTGTCCGGCATCGAGTACGACGACTCCAGGTCCGGGGAGCCCGCGAACTTCCGATCGGTCATCCACCGCGCCTCCCTGGCCGAGATGGTGGTGCCCTACGGTATTCCGGAGGAGGCGCACTACTTCCGCAGTGCCTTCGACGCCGGCGAGTTCGGACTCGGCAGGATGGCAAACTCGCTCGTCCTCGGCTGCGACTGCCTCGGGGACATCACCTATCTCGACGCCGTGATGGCCGACGACGACGGCAACCCCCAGGTCATCCCCAACGCGATCTGCATCCACGAGGAGGACGCCGGCATCCTCTGGAAGCACACCGACTGGGTAACCGGGAACGTCGACGTGCGACGCTCGCGCAAGCTCGTCGTGAGCTTCATCACGACCGTGGGCAACTACCACTACGGCTTCTACTGGAACTTCTTCCAGGACGGACACATCGAGGTCGACACCAAGCTCATGGGTGTCGTCCAGACCATCTCCTACGACGCGGGCCAGGTTCCGGCCAACGCCAGCGTGATCGCCGAGAACCTCGCCGCCACATGGCACCAGCACCTGTTCAGCTTCCGCCTCGACATGGAGGTCGACGGGTGGCAGAACTCGGTCGTCCAAGGCGACGTCGACGGAGAGCCGATCGGTCCGAGAAACCCGTACGGCAACGCCATCCGCGTCACCAAGACCCTGCTCAAGACGGAGCAGGATGGCAACGGCATGACCAGCCCGCACACCGCCCGGTCCTGGACGGTGATCAACGCGAACAAGACCAACGCCTGGGGCGTTCCGGTCGGCTACAAACTGCTGCCGGGATGGGCGCAGGACACGCTCATCGCCCAGGAGCCGTCGCTGATGGTCACGCGAGCGGGATTCGCCACCAAGAATCTCTGGGTGACGCCGTACGCGCCCGACGAACTGCACTCCGCCGGCGACGTCCCCAACGGCGACCGGTCCGGCGCCGGCCTCCCTGCCTGGACGCGGGCCAACCGCTCGATCGAGAACACCGACGTGGTGCTGTGGCACACGGTCGGCGTCACGCACATCCCACGTTCAGAGGACTGGCCTGTCATGCCCAATGAGGTGGCCACCTTCTACCTCATCCCCAACAACTTCTTCGACAGGTCCCCGGCGCTCGACGTTCCGGAACAGTCCAAGGCCCACTGCGCACCGGAGGGCTGCTCCCACTGCGTTCCCGGCCACTGCACCTGCGGCCACTGAGGGCAACCGGTGCAGACCGCGCTCACCGTCGGATCGCTGCTGCCGGCAGGGATTGGTCTCGGCTGCTGCCTGCACCGCCGGGCCCACTGGCTCGGTCTGCTGGCGATGGTGGTGATGCTCTGCGGAATGTCCGACGTCATGCTGGGCGGGGCCCGTCTGCTCCCGGAAGCCGGCTGGGGCCTCGTGTTCGCTTTGGCCGCAGCCGCACAATTCGTCGCAGCCGGGACGATGCGGACCATGCGCATCGCCGAGCTCGGCGTGATGAGCCTCCTGATCGTCCTGATGCCGCCGATGACTTCCGACCCGACAGCCGGCATGCATCACATGGGAGCCATGGAGATGTCGAGCATGTCGAATACCGGTCACTCCATCACGCCATTTCTCGACTTCCTCGGGATAGCAGCGGCCTCTGGTTACCTGGCGTACGCAGCATCACGGTTCGTCCTCGCCAAAGCCGGGTTCTCCCGTCTCGAGGTGGGGATGAGCGCGGTCTCGGTGGCCGCGATGGCCGTGATGTTGGTGATCTGAACGGCGCAGGTGCGGGAGCACGCATGAAGACCATCGACGCCAACGATCCCGTCGGGGTGACGCCTCGCCGACCGGATGCGCGTGTGCCCGATGCCCGGGTTCGAGATGTCGGGCCGGTCATGCGGTGGCTGAGCACAGAGTGCGGAAGTGGGTGGCCCGGCGTCGTGTTCTGGGTGCGGTGTCGATCCAGTCGGCGACGCGGGCGACGTTGCACGCCATCGCGGTGAGGACGTGCGGGACGTGGGTGCGGGCCAGGCCGCGGTAGCGAGCGTCGCAGCCCGTGAGCCCGGACGTTCTGCGAGAGGGTGGCCTCGATGCCGGCGCGGATCGCGTAACGGTGCTGCCATTGCTCGGTCTGCTGGTCGAGCCGGTTTTGCGTCCGGATCTCATGCAGCGCCGGGGCAGCACGGCTACTGAGCGGGGCCGGGTCGCGGAGGACGTGCACCGGGTGCGGTCCGGGCAGGATCGGCAGTCCGCCTCGGCGAACCGGGCCTGCAGACAGGTGTTCCCCTTCATCCGCAGCTCGGTCCAGGACACACTCGTGGCCCCGCGTGGACAGATCGCCTGCTCGTTGTCCCAGTCGATGGTGAAGACGGCCTTGCCGAAGCCCGAACCGGCCTTGGCCTGGCTGCTGTGGTCGGCGACGACCGGGCCGAGCAGGGTTATGCCGTGCACCCGCTGTGCCCGTTCGATGTGTGCCGGGGAGATGTAGCCGGAATCGACGACATGCTCGCGGGCAGCAACTGCCGCTCGGCGAGCTCGTCGTGGATCGTGTCGGTCATCTCGATGTCCTGGACGGGGTTATGTGACCTGAACGGCTGTCTCAGACCCAGGGTGTCTCAGGCAGCGCTTCTTTGGCGGGACTGGCCTTGGAGAACATCGGTACAGCCTTGGTGCTGAGATTGATCATGGTTCTGAGCTGAGATGGCCCACTGCGGACCCCGAGTAGATGGTCTCGGCGTGACCGCCAACATCTCCGCGTGTGCGGAGACCTCACGCGGCTGTGCCCCCGGAAGAAGCCGCTTGGGTTCCACCGGTCGCGCGGTCGGCGGAACCCGCCTGTCATGGGCTGGGAGCAGGCGGTAAGGGACGGTGTCGGTGGTACAACTTGGTGCCGACCGTGCGCAGTGTGGCGAGCACCAGTGCCCGTTGTGACGGAGCCTGCGTGGCGTCGTTGACCGGGCATGATGCTGGGTGTGTCGGCTGAGCAGATAGCCGGGTGGGATGCCGAACTGCCCTCATCGACGGGTTCGTTGGGGTGTTCAACCGGCCGGAGCCTCGGGTGGTGTTCGCGCAGTTCGTTGAGGGCTGCTGGCGGAGCTGCCGAAGAAGAACGGCTGGACACTGTCGGAGCGTGCCGGGTGTGTGACCGCGGACCGGATGCAGTGGCTGCTGAATGGATCGGTGTGGGACGCCGACCGGCTGCGTGACGCGGTCCGCGATTACATCATCACGCATCTGGGCTGCGAGGACGCCTCACTCGTTATCGATGACACGCAGGCGCAGAAGAAGGGCACCAAGTCGGTTGGGGTGGCCTTCCAGCACTGTGGGCTGACCGGCGATGTCCGCAACTGCCAGACCATGGTGATGCTCACGCGTGTGCGATCGCCGTCTCCGAATTTCCCACTGCCTTCCTCATCTTGCTGAACACGAGAACACGTGGAAGCCGACGCACTGGCTTGCCGGCGCCTGCCGCTCTGACGTCCGGCTCGCAAGCACTCAATGGTTTCGATGCCGTTCACCCAGCCGCGGTGATGGCTGCCCGGCGGCGCCGCGCGCGAGCGCCGCCTGCCCTGCTATTCACGGGCTTTCTTGCGTACCACCGCTGTACTCGGCCTCAAGGATCGCTTCCAGCAGCAGTTGGGCGTCCTCGGTGTAGCCCTTGTTGATCTGCTTCTCCGGGATGCGCGTGTGATCGAGCATGAAGTCCCGGAACCGACGAACCGGCCAGGGGACGTTGTGGAAGACCTTGCCGAGCGTTCGAGCGAACGTCGTCACGCGATTGCAGTATGCGACACGCTGACTGTCGTACTTCGTCAGTCCTGCCCGCAGTGCAGCAGCTTCGGACAGGTCCGTGCCCGCCAGGTACCGGCCGAGGAAGAAGCCGTCCTCGATCGCCATGCCGGCTCCGTAGCCGGCGTACGGCGAGGTCGGGTGGGCAGCGTCTCCCAGCAGAGTAACCCTGCCTCGTGACCATGCGTCGAGCGGATCACAGCTCTTGACGACCCATCGGAAAAGTCCGTGTTCCGGGTCGGTGGCGTCGAGCAGATCGGCAACGGGATAGGTGAAGTCCTTCAGACGCTCTCGCATGTACGGCAACGGCTCTTCAGGTGCGGGCTGGTCCTCGGCGCAGGGTTCCACGAACCAGTACTCGAAGCAGTTCTTGCCTCGGAACCGGAGCGGCGCGTAGCCGAGTTGGTGGCGGTCGCTGTGGTGGAGCACCATGTGTGTGCGTTCCGGCCCCTCCAGTTCGCACCAGCCAAGCCAGACGGCGATGCCGAGGTGCTTGAGCTCCGAGGGCCCCCACAGCTGTCGACGAATGACGGAATTGATGCCATCGACCCCGATGAGCAGGTCGGCTTCGTAGGTCGACCCGTCAGCGAAGTGCAGCGTGACGTCGTCGGGTGTCTCGGTATAGCGCTCCACTGGCGCAGAGACCTGGATCATGTTGCTGGGGACAACGCGCAACATCCGTTCGTAAACCTCTGAGCGCATCATCCCGGAGATCCAGCCCGAGACTCCGGCTCTCTTCAAGAGCTCCTCATCAGTCTCCAGCGTGCCCGGAAATGTCCGTCGTACCGACGGAACTCTGATATCCCCGCGGTGTACAGATCGTCGACCTGAACGCCGTAGGAGCGAAGAATGTCGATGCCAACCGCGTTGAGCAGAATGGCGCCGCCCAATGCCTCGATCGCGTCGTTGCGCTCGAAGATGCGCACATGGTATCCGGCTTGCCGCAGGGCGATTCCGGCAGAGATCCCGCCGGGTCCAGCCCCCACGATGGCAACCCGCTTACCTCGCGCCCCTTCGGCGGCTATCTGATCGCCGGACGTCGTTGTCTCGATGTCGATGTGCATGGCTTTGCTCCTGGCTGCTTCCTGATTGTAGTGATTCGGAGGTGGGCGGTCATTGTGGTGATGGGCCCTGACCTGTGCTGCTCAAAAAGTGATCCGTGCTCCCGCATGGCCCCGGGTCGGATGCCCGGTTACTTTTGTGTGATCCCGGATGGGTTCCTGGCACCTAGGTGACGAGTCGGTGCAGGTATAATGGAGGATGGCTCAAGTGACGGATAACAGCGCGCTTTGCCGAGTTGGGCGATTGATGAATGATCGAAATTGAAGCGCATGCGAACGCCGTCGCCGACCTGCCCATTTGGCCTCCGCATCTTGCTGACTATGAGAACCACATGGAAGTCGACGCACTGAGCGTTTTCAGCGTTGCCTCTCCAGGGTGAGGACAGCTTTGGTGATGACGGTCATGCGGTTGGGGCTGATCCGGGATCTGCGGAAGATCTGCCAGACTTGAGCCGTGCCATGCCGCGTTCGACTGGTGCTCTCGCCGCCGCCAGAGCCCGGTTGACGGTGCGCTGGGTGAGGGGGAGTTCACCACCCGGTGGCCGTTTGAGTCCGGTCGCAACCCAGGGGCCGGCACCTTGGTAGGCGCGGTCGGCGAGGATCGGGACGCCCTGGCGTTCGCAGATCCGGATGATGCGGTGGGTGCGGGCTGCGGTCAGGTCGTGGGTGCGGCCCGGCAGCGCGGGTGAGATCCACAGGACCTCACCGGCGGGGTCGGTGACGACCTGGACGTTCACGCCGTGCCGACGGTGCTTTGCCGAGTAGTCGGCTCGGCTGTCACCGACGCGGTCGCACTCGGCAAGGGTCCCGTCCAGCAGGACGAACTCCGGATCATGCTCGCGCAGAGTCTTGAGCAGGCCCGGGGCCCGCTCGGCGAGCAGGACGGTCACGGCGGTGACATACGCGTGGGCGGTGCCGACGGATATCCCGAAGCCGGATGCGAGCCGGGTAAGGGTGTCGTGGCGGCGTAGGTACACCAGAGCGACGAGCGCCCGTTGGTGCGGCGGGAGTTTGCACCGTCGGTCACCCTCACGGCTGACGATGAGCATCGTGACCCACTCGACGAGGGCATGCGGGAGGTCGAGTGCGGCAGGATAGGGAACCAACAGGGCTCCTGTGCCGATGGGTTGAGACTTCGAACACCTCCCCCAACGGCACGGGGGCTTTGTGCGTTGCGGCCCTCACCTCGGCCTCACCGGCGTCACCCAATCAGTGGCCAGGCTGAAAACGCTCACTGGCTTGACGGGACCCGACGCTATGGCGTCCGGCTCGCAGGCACTTTGACGTCCGTCGGGCGCCCCAGGCTTCAGCATGCGGCGCTGAGCGCGTCGGTGTGCAGGGATGCACTGGTGCGTGCCCTGACCTCTTCAAGGGTGACGCCGGGTGCCGTCTCGACAAGGGCGAGCCCGTCGGGAGTGATGTCGAGGATGGCGAGGTCGGTGATGATTCGGTGGACGCAGGCCTCCCCGGTGAGGGGCAGGGTGCACTCTTCGAGGATCTTCGGGGTGCCGTCCCTGGCGGTGTGTTCCATGAGGACGATGACGCGGCGGGCGCCGTGGACGAGGTCCATCGCGCCGCCCATGCCTTTGACCGTCCTGCCGGGGATCATCCAGTTGGCCAGGTCGCCCTTCGCCGACACCTGCATCGCGCCGAGCACGGCCGTGTCGATGTGGCCGCCGCGGATCATGCCGAAGGAGAGGGCCGAGTCGAAGAAGGAGGCGCCGGGCAGCACGGTGACGGTCTCCTTGCCCGCATTGATCAGGTCGGGGTCCACCTCGTCGTCGTACGGATACGGGCCGGTGCCCAGGATGCCGTTCTCGGAGTGCAGGACGACATCGATGCCAGGGGGGAGGTGGCCGGGGATGAGGGTGGGCAGGCCGATGCCGAGATTGACGTAGGAGCCGTCGTTGAGTTCGGCGGCGGCGCGGGCGGCCATCTGATCGCGGGTCCAGCCGGTGGGCGTGCTCATGCGCGTACCGTTCTCTTCTCGATCCTCTTGTCGGCGGCCTGAGTGGTGGTCAGTCCCACTATTCGTTGGACGAAGACGCCCGGTAGGTGCACCTCACTCGGCTTTAGTTCGCCCGGCTCCACCAGTTCTTCGACCTCGGCGACCGTCACGCGTCCGGCCATGGCGGCCAGGGGGTTGAAGTTGGCGGCGGCTTGGCGGAAGACCAGGTTGCCGTGGTGGTCGCCGCGCCAGGCCCGTACGAGGGCGAAGTCCGTGGTAATAGCGTGTTCCAGGATGTGGGGGCGGCCGTTGAAATCGCGGGTCTCCTTGGCGGGGGACGCGAGGGCGATGGAGCCTCCCCCATCCTCCGCCCGGGAGGTGCCGCCGGGCGCGTACCGCCAGGGCAGGCCGCCTCGGGCGACCTGGGTGCCGACGCCTGCCGGGGTGTAGAAGGCGGGGATGCCCGCGCCTCCCGCGCGCAGGCGTTCGGCGAGGGTGCCCTGCGGGACGAGTTCGACCTCCAGTTCGCCACAGAGATACTGGCGGGCGAACTCCTTGTTCTCGCCGACGTACGAGCCGGTCACTCGGGCGATACGGCCGGCCGCAAGCAGTACGCCCAGACCTCGGCCGTCGACACCGCAGTTGTTCGACACGACCGCCAGGCCCGTGGCGCCCTGCTCGTGCAGGGCCCGGATAAGGACTTCGGGTACACCGCTGAGACCGAAACCACCGACGGCGAGCGACGCGCCGTCGGGGATGTCGGCGACCGCCTGCGCGGCGCTCGCACTGACCTTGTTCACGCTTGTTGTTCCTCTCAGTGCGGACGGACACACGTGTGTCGGCTCGCTGGCTTCATCGTGGCCGCGCGGTTCAGAAGGGCTGATTGAGGAAGCCCTCCACCTGCCCGAGCTGCCCGGGCAGGGCTTCGCGCATGTACTCGACGGCGTGCGGCAGGGTGGCCGCGGTGACAGCCATCTCGCCGAACAGGATCTGGTGGGACACCTCTTGGACGAGCCTGACCCGCTCGAGGCGACGCTCCATGAAGGCCCGCAGTGAGGCCTCGACGGTCCGGTCGGGCTCGGCGAGTTCTTCAGCGAGGACGACGGCGTCCTCGAGTGCCATGCCGGCGCCCTGGGTGAGGTGCGGTGCGCTGGCGTGTGCGGCGTCGCCCAGCACGATGGCACGGCCTTTGAACCAGGGCGAAGGCAGAAAGACCTCGTTCAGCGGGCTGTAGACGATGCCGTCAGGGCTGGTGATGCTGTCGCGGAGTTCTCCGATGAGCCCGCCGTACCCGGCGAGACGCTCGATGAGCAGATCAGCCATTCGGCCGGAGGGCATGTGCGGATTGCCGGGCTCGGCAGTGACGTGGAGCAGGTACATGCTGTCGTCGCTGAGGGGGATGACACCGGCCTTGGTGGCGTCGCCCTGGAACAACATCGTGTTGCGGACCTCTTCCGGGCGGGGCATCGTCAGCCGCCACACCGAGTAACCGGTGAAGACCGGCTCGTGCTCGGTGCCAAAGAGGCGCTGCCGCAGCGGAGAGCGCAGCCCATCGAAGCCCACGACCAGGTCGTAGGTCTCGGTCCTGCCATCCGAGAAGGTGACGCGTACCTCTTCACCCGTGTCCTCGAGATCCCGCACGCTCACACCGTGAGTGACCTTGGCGCCGGCGCGTTCGGCCGCACCGCTGAGGATGCGGTGCAGTTCGCGACGCGTGAGCGCGTTGTTGGCAGGGACGTCACCGCCGAAGGCGGACGGGCATTCGACGATGAGTTGGCCCTGCCAGTCGTAGAACGCGTTGCGGTCATAGCGAAAACCGGTCTCGAGAACCTCGTCCAGCACTCCCAGCGTGCGAAGTGCACGGAGTGAGTTGGCGGGTTGGTTGATGCCAACGCCCAGGACGCCGGAGTCCTCCCGGACCTCTACGACATCGACATCGACGCCGCGCCGGGCCAGCGCAACAGCGGCCCCGAGCCCGCCTATCCCTGCCCCGGTAACGAGAACTCGCGTGACCTGCATGGTCGCCACCTCACTTCAGTGTGTGCTGGACAACCGCGACGGTAGGACGCCATCACAATGTTTCAAAGCGATTACTATCAATGATGCAGATCGATACCATCGATGCCTGACGAACGGAGCACTTCGGTATGAGTCTGGGCGGGGTGGACCTCAACCTTCTGCTGGCACTGGACGCCCTCCTGGGTGAGCGCAACGTGACCCGGGCAGCTGAACGCATGTCGGTGGGACAGCCCGCCATGAGTGCGTCGCTGGGACGGCTCCGCAAGCACTTCGACGATCCGCTGCTCGTTCGCGAGGGCAGGACGTTGGTTCCCACACCCCTCGCCCTCTCGCTGGCCCCGCTGGTCCGCGAGGCGGTGGCGGCGGCCGAGGCGGTGTTCGGCCGGCCGCGGGGATTCGATCCGCTGGTCGACCGCCGGTCGTTCACTATCATGGCCAGCGACTACGTCACGCTCATCCTGCTGCGCCCGCTGGTCGCGCGACTGGCACAGGAGGCACCCCTGCAGCGGGTGCACGTCGTACCTGTACAGAGCAATTTCGCCGAACAGCTACACAAGGGCGAGATCGACTTTCTGGTGCTGCCCACGGAACTGACCGGGTCCCGGCTCACCTTTCCGCACCGCCACCTGTTCAACGACCGCTACGTCCTGGTGGCCGACCCGGACAACGACGCGGTCACCTCCGCGATCACCGCGGAGGACTTCGGCCGACTGCCCTACGTCGCCTACAGCGGCGGTCCGCTGCCCTCGATCGCCGACTCCCAGCTCGACTCGCTCGGGATCGCGCGACGGGTGGAGATGAGCACGCAGAGCTTCGTCATCATCCCCTTCCTGGTGACCGGCACCCCTTTCGTGTCGCTGGTGCATGAGCGGCTGGCCCGGCAGGTCGCCGACAAGGCCCGCCTGAAGGTGCTCGAGGCACCCGTGCCTCTTCGTCCGATCAGTGAGGCGTTGTCCTGGAGCCTCCGGCACACGGACGATCCCGCTTTCACCTGGTTGCGGGAGCGGATCGCTGAGCTCGCCGCCGAACTATAGAGATCGATGGCATCAATTTAATCCATCGATACCAATCGTTTCAGTTGTTGGCTTTCTCTCCGTAGCGTTCCGGCTGCGCCCGCAAGGATGCGGGGCGCGCACCACACGCTGGAGCAGCCGACATGAACCTCTCGACGACCACGCGCTCCCCGATCACCCATTTGCGCCATGTGGCCATCGCTGTGCCCGACTATGACCCCGCGGTCGAGTTCAACCGTGGGGTGTGGGGCTTGACGCCGGTCGCGGAAGACAGCGGTGTCTCCTTCTTCGCCGCGGAGGCCAGCCCCGAGCAGTACATACTGCGGGTCCGCCGCGCAGCCGAAAAGCGCCTGGACCTGATTGCCTTCGGCGCGGAGAACGCCGCCTCCGTCGACACCCTCGCGGAGCGCCTCATCGCCGCGGGCGTCACCATCGACCGAGAACCCGCGAGCCTGGATACGCCGGGCGGCGGATACGGATTCCGTTTCTTCGACCCAGAAGGCCGCCTCATCGAGGTCTCGGCCGATGTCGAGCGACGGACGGCGCGAACGCTGGAGCCGCGTGAGTCGATTCCGCAGCGGCTCAGCCACGTGGTGATCAACAGCGTGGACATCCTCAAGACCAAGGCCTTCTACGAGCAGCATCTGGGTTTCCGGCTGTCGGACTGGCTGGAGGACCACATGTGCTTCATGCGGACCCGGATCGATCACCACATCCTGGCCATCAGTTCGGGACCGCATGTCGCGCTCAACCACATCTCATTCGAGATGCGCGGCATCGACGAGTACATGCGCGGCTCCGGCCGGCTGATCCGGCACGGCAACAAGCCTCTGTGGGGCCCTGGCCGACATGGTGCCGGGGACAACACCTTCACCTACTTCCTGGACCCCAACGGCAACGTCGTGGAGTACACGACCGAACTGGAGAAGATCCCCGACGACGAGACGTGGGTACCGCGCCGGTTCGAGGCCACGCCCGAGGCCGCTGACCAGTGGGGAACGGGCGGGCTGATCACCGACGCAATGATCCCGGCGATGTTCAACGAGCCCGACAAGGGGCTGTGGACCCCGTCCCCGCTGTGATCACACCGCCCACCCCGTACGACAGGAGCCCGCAGTGAGCACCGTCCACCACGACGTCACCACCCTCGCCCCACCGCGGCTCGAAGAGGTCAGCGACGGCGTTTTCGCCTACATACAGCCCGACGGGAGCTGGTGGATCAACAACACCGGGTTTCTCGTCAGCGGACGCGGGGTGATCAGCGTGGACGCCTGCTCGACGGTCCGCCGTACCCGCGCCTACCTGGACGCCATCGCCACCATCACCCCGCAGCCGGTGCGGACCCTGATCAACACCCACCACCACGGCGATCACACCTTCGGCAACCACCTCTTCACCGGCGCCACGATCGTCGGACACGAGGCCACCCGGACGGGCATCCTCGACTGGGGTGAGCCGAAGTCGGCACCGTTCTGGACCGAGGTCGACTGGGGTGACGTCGTCCTCGAGCCGCCGTTCCTCACCTACACCGACTCGGTGACCGTGTGGGCCGACGACCTGCGCGCCGACGTACGCCACGTCGGTGTTCCCGCCCACACGACGAACGACTCGATCGTCTGGCTTCCGGAGCGCGGGCTGCTCTTCAGTGGCGACCTGCTGTTCAACGGCGGGACTCCCTTCCTCGTCCAGGGGTCGGTGTCCGGAACAATCCAGGTGCTGGAGGACGTCGTCAAGCCGCTGGGAGCGACGACCATCGTCCCCGGGCACGGCGCCGTCGCGGGGCCCGGACTCATCGACGACGTGCTCGGCTACCTGCGGTTCGTGCAGGCCGCCGCCCGCACCGGCCGCGACGCCGGGTACACCCCGCTGGAGACCGCCCGCGAACTGGACCTGGGCGAGTACGACGGCCTGCTCGACCGTGAACGCATCGTCGGCAACCTGCACCGGGCCTACGCCGAGTTGGAGGGCGGCCCGCTCGGCCGTCCCATCGATGTGGCCGCGGCCCTCACCGACATGATCGCCTACAACGGCGGACGTCCCCTCACCTGCCTCGCCTGAGCCTCACCGGAGCCGTCATGACCACCATCATCACCGTCGCCCCCACCGGCCCGATCGCCACCAAGGCAGACAACCCGGCGCTCCCCACCCAGCCCGAGGAGATCGCCGCAGCGGTCGCCGAAGGCTACGAGGCCGGTGCCGCCATCGCCCACCTCCATCTGCGTGACGGGCAGGACCGCCCCACGGCAGACCTCGGCATCGCCAAGGCCACCATGGACCTGATCAGCGAACGCTGTCCGATCCTCATCCAGCTCTCCACCGGCGTCGGCCTGACCGTTCCCTTCGAGGCACGCGAGGCGCTGGTGGAGCTCCGGCCCCGCATGGCCACACTGAACCCCTGCTCGATGAGCTTCGGTACCGGAGAGTTCCGCAACCCGCCGGACGCGGTCCGGCGCCTGGCCGGGCGGATGCTCGAGCTCGGGGTCAAACCCGAGCTGGAAATCTATGACACCGGCCATCTCGACGCCTGCCTTCAGCTGCTCAACGAGGGCCTGCTGGCCGAGCCGCTCCAGTTCAGCATCGTGCTCGGCGTGCGCGGCGGCATGGCCGCGACCCCGCAGAACCTGATGACGATGGTCGACCGGCTACCCGACGGCGCCGCCTGGCAGGTGATCGCCATCGGCCGGGCCAACCTCCAGCTCACCGCGATCGGCCTGGCCCTGGGCGGAAACGCCCGCGCCGGACTGGAGGACACCCTCTACCTCCGCAAGGGCGAACTTGCCCCCGGTAACGCCCCATTGGTCCGCCGCGCCGTGCAACTCGCGCACGCGCTGGACCGTCCCGTCGCCGACATCGACCAGGCCGCCGCCCAACTCGGCCTGCCCGCAGTCTGAGGAGCACCCCCGTGTTCGAGATCTTCCCAGGCAACTACGTGTGGAACCTGTCGGTCAACATCGCGCTGAACACCGGCGCCCACATCACCGAAGTCAGCGAGGCGTGTGCTCCGGTACTGGAGGCATCCCGCAAGGGAGAGGACGCCGGCACCGAGCTCTTCTTCGAGTCCTGGACAGCCCTGGCCGATCGCCTGGTCGGGCTGGCCGAAGAGGACGAGGCTGCCGGGCACACACTCACGGCCGGCGCCAGGTACTACCGGGCCTCCGTCTACTACCTGACGGCCGAGAGACTGCAAAGCCGCCACTACGCCCCCCGCTGGGACGCCTACCGCAAGATGCTCGACTCCTTCGAAAAGGGCATCACCCTCGGCCGCCACAACTGCACCAAGGTCGAGATCCCCTACGAGGACACCAGCCTGCCCGCCCTGTTCGTCCAGGCCGAAGGAGCCGCCAGCGGCCAGGCACCGTGCATGGTGCACTACAACGGCCTGGACAGCACCAAAGAGATGATCTACGGGTCCGGCATCGCCCACGAACTGGCCCGGCGGGGCATCTCCACCCTCATCGTCGACCACCCCGGCAGCGGCGAAGCGCTGCGGCTGCGAGGACTGACCGGACGGTACGACAGCGAGCACTGGTCGTCCGCCTGCGTCGACTGGCTGGAGAACCGCGACGACGTCGACCCGGCACGCATCGGTGTGATGGCCTGGTCGCTGGGCGGCTACTACGCGCCCCGCGCCGCCGCCTTCGAAAAGCGCTTCAGCCTCTGCGTCGCCTGGGGTGCCAACTACAACTGGGGCGAACTCCAAAAACGCCGACTGGCCCGCGAGGGCGACCGGCCCGTTCCCCACTACTGGGACCACGTCCAGTGGGTCTTCGGCAAGGAGACCCTGGATGAGTTCATGGAATTCGCCCCGAACATGAGCCTCGCCGGCGTCACCGAGCACATCACCGTCCCGTTCCTGATCACCCACGGCGCAGACGACCGGCAGATCCCCAGCGAATACGCCCTAGCCCAGTACGAGACCGCCGTCAACAGCCCCAAACGCGAGCTCAAGTGGTTCACCGAACGCGAAGGTGGAGTCGAACACGTCAGCGCCGACAACATGCCCGCCGCCACCGGCTACATCACCGACTGGATCGCCGACACCATCTGACCCGCATCATCGCTGCTGATGTTCAGGGTTGCAGGCCCGCAGCGACGTAGGCGATCTGCTCACGCAGCCAGCGGTGTCCCCGATCATTGTTGAGCCGGCGTGGCCAGTACAGGTTCTCGTGCAGACCGCTCAACTGCACGGCCGGCTGCACGATCCGGACGTCGGCCATGGATGCCAGCCCGGAGCAAGCCCCCGACCAGGGAAAGCTCCGAGCACCGACGAGAGCGAGGCCGCTGGCCGATCCCCGGCCCGCTCCTGCGGCGCTCGGTCCACACCATCCGGCACTGCCTGGCCGTCACCCACCTCAACCCCCACCACCCTGCGGAGACAGTCCTGACCTGCGGGATCCCGGTCCCCGGCGTCGGCTCCACCAGACCCGCGCCATGGTCAGTCACTACCGACGCCCCGGAGACCCGCTCCCGGACCGCCTCCGACCCTGGGCCCACCACCGGCCGATCCCACCCATCACCGACCCTCAAGATCTCCGGCTGTGGGAGTGTCATGAATCAGGTGTGAGCCTCCACGAAGGAGTCACCTGATGAGTACGACGATGGATCACCGGATCGAGACCTCGGGCAGCGTGTCGCTTGCCGTGGCCGGCAGCAGTGTTCAGGGTGCCGACGTGAAGTCGATGCCGGTGTCGCCAAACGGTCTGTCCAGCGAACTGCTGGAGGAGCTGGCCGCGCTCGCGGCCGAGAAGGTCCGCGGTGAAGGGCTGCGGCTGATGGGCGAGGGCGGGCTGCTGCCCGAGCTGGCCCAGCACCTGATGCAGGCCGCCCTGGAAGCCGAGATGGACGAGCACCTGGCCGCCGAGGCCGGCCGGACCGGCGGGCGCGGGTCCCGCTCGGGCGGCAACATGCGCACCAGCCGTCGATGTGGGTAGGGAAGGTTTCGGTGCCGAGGATGATCCGGTTGGGGAACAGGTCGCGGTCCAGGGCGTAGCGGGCCTCGGCGTAGTTCATGCCGGAGACGTCGAGGACGGCGAAGGACTCGGCGGTATGCTCGGTGACCAGCTCGGAGGCGCTGATCGTGTTCATGGCGTCGCCCGCGTCGGCCATGAGGGTGTTGATGCCGGCGCCGTCCTCCGCGGCCTGCTCCAGCCACTGCTCCCGGAGGGCGGCCAGTTCGGACATCACGGCCAGCATGCCGTTGACGGCGTTGGTGACGTAGCGCGTCGGGTCCAGGGAACGGACCTTCTCGGCAGGTCTGCGCCCCCACGCGGCGCCGTGGGGGGAGCCGGTCTCGGGGATCTCATTGCCGATCGAGTACGTGATGACGCTGGGGTGGTTGACGTCCTTGGCGACCATCGCCTCGATGTCTCACTCCCACCACTCCGGGAAGCTGAGGCTGTAGTCGAACTCGCTCTTGCCGGACGCCCATACGTCGAACGCCTCGTCCACGACGAGCATCCCGAGCCGGTCGCAGGCCTGCAGCATCGTCCTGCCCGGTGAGCCGAAGCTGGTGCCGCAGTGCACCTACCCGCTCGCCGGCGTCGGCTGTGTCAGCCGCGTCTACACGGACTGCGGCGTCTTCGACGTCGGCCCTGACAGCGTACGGATCCGGGAGACCTACGGCGCCGGCGCCCACGAGCTGGCGGAGCGACTCGGCATCACGCTGTCTTGGCGGGCGTTTGCATAGGGACCGCTCATCGAGGCGCCAACATGGGCGCCGTTGACTCCGCTTTTCGGACATGGGCGTGTAGGGGGAGCTGTGTACGAGGCCGGCACACTGTCCGCACCGTCCTCAACGCCAATCCGCTGGAAACTCCTCGGCCGTAACGACACTGCCCCCACACCCCAAGACCCGAGGTCACCCCGCACCCCTCCAGCGAACCACCCGAAGGCCCCACCGTCACTGGTCCATACAAGATCACCGGCAGAGTCACGGCATTGGGCCCAGGCACGTAGCGGCGTCGACGTCTTCGGCGTCCGGTTTTCGTTCGTCAGGCGCCTTCAGGCGCAAGAACGATGTCGAACTGCGCCCGGGACCATCCCTGTCCCTGGAGGTCGCGTCCGTCGGGTGTCGGCGTGCCGGCCTGCTGTGGCACGAAGTTCTTGATCAACGAGCGCTTGACGCCGAAGACCGAGTCTCTGCTCAGGAGCGCGTCTCCAGCCGGGAAGATGTGGGTGACCAGTCGACGACACCCGGGCGCAGTGACCATGAAGTGCAGGTGCGGCGCCCTCAGGGGCGACCGGCCAACGGCCCTGAGCATCCGGCCCACGGGCCCGTCGTCCGGGATCGGATACGGGGTAGGCACAATCCCCCAGAACGAGTAACGGCCTTGGTCGTCGGTGAACAGGTGCGCGCGACCCGCGACACGTCCGTCGGCGTACTGCACGTCGTACTTGCCGTCGTCGTCGGCTTCCCACACGTCGATCCGCGCCCCGGCGAGGGGCGTTCCCTGCCCATCGGTGACGATCCCCTCGACCCAGCACGGTGTGCCGCTTGCGCCGCATGCGATATCACCGCCGAGCTCGATCCGCGGTGACCCGTCGACGAAGAACGGCCCGAATACGGTCGCCTCCGTGGCCTCACCAAAGGCCTGGTTGTTGATGGTGATCGTCTGCATCGAAGCTCCGAGGACGTCGGAGAGCAGGATGAACTCGTGGCGGTGACCGTCGGTGATGTCACCGGCTTCCTTGAGGAACTCGATCGCTCGCCACCACTCGTCCTCGCTCAGCCGGGTCTCGCGCAGGAACGCATGCAGATGACGAACCAGCGCTTGCATGAGGTGCTTGAGCCGCGTGTCGACGCATCCCTCGAACGAATCCAGGACCTGCGCTACGAGTGCATCCTCGCGACGTTGCTGCTCGGGGGCCGGAGGTTTCGCGACATTCGTCATCGGGGTTCGGCTCCTTGCCAGGCTGCATGCAAGAGGTGTTCGATCTCGGTCGGCGTGACCGGCCTGGGGTTGTCTCGGGGCGCGACTTCACAGATCGCCTCGGCTGCAGGGCGCAGATCCGTGGGCTGCGGGGCGTAGTCACCCAATGCCCGCGGAGCGTCCAGTCGTTCGCACAGGTGTTGAAGGCCGGCGAGCGCGTCGTCGACGCCGAAGGCATCCGCGATGCGATGAGCGGCCGCAGGCGCGTGGGGAGCGTTGAACCCCAACACGTAGGGCAGCACGACGGCGTGGGTCTGCGCGTGCGGCAGGCCGAACATGCCACCCAGCACGTGACAGATCTTGTGGTGCAGTCCGGAGCCTGCCGAGGAGAAGGCCGAGGCAGCCAGGTACGCGCCGTAGAGGACCTCTTCCCGGCCTGCAGTGCTGCGCGGATTCGTCACAATCTTAGGGAGCCCGGTGTTGAGGGCCTGAATGCCCTCTCCCGCTATCGCACGGTCGATGGGATCGGACATCGGCGCCCACATCGAGTCCACGCAGTGCGCCACTGCATTGAGTCCTGAAGCGACACTCAACTCCACGGGGAGAGTCAGGGTCAACGTGGCGTCGTACACGATCGCCCGCGGAAGAACCGTCGGATCGATGCCGGTCGTCTTGCGCGATCGCTCGGTGAGGCCCCACACCGACGTGGCCTCTGAACCGGCGTACGTGGTCGGGACGGCCACAATGGGGAGATCACTTCGGAGTGCCACGCCCTTGGCCAGCCCTGTCGCCGAACCGCCACCGACGCTGACGAGGACGTCCACCCGGTGCTTCTCAGCGGCGCTGCAGGCACGCTCGACGACGTCAACCGGGACGTGCATGACCACCTCGTGGTGTCGAACAACCACCGGCAGCCCTGCGGTGACGCGATCAGCCAACTCGGCTTCGGCCTCGCCGGCGATCAACATCACCCGTTCAGCACCCAGTCGGTCGATCGCCGTCTCCAAGGACTCGCGGGCCCGGCCGGCAGCGAAGACGACCACCTGCGGGAGGGATTCATGCACGAAGTTGAGACTCACTCGACCAGCCTGCTCCTGTTCCTCATGGCAACGTTCGAGAAGTTCACCGCTCCCACGACACCGTTGGCACGTTGACGGTCCGTTCAGCGGACCGCCTCCGGTGCACGCAGCGAGGGAGAGTGTCAGGTGCGGTGCACGGCGCGGCGCAGCGGGCAACGGGCAACGGGCGACGAAGCCGTAGCAGATGGCCACACCGGCGCCCAGCGAGGCGATGGCCGCCAGGGCCGGGACCGCTACGTGGGCGGGGGGTCTGCTGGACCAGGACGAAAGTGCCCATGGCCAGCACGAACCAGGCGAAGAGCCGGGAGAGGACGTGGGCGGGGACCCGCCCGGCCAGGCTGCCGACGACCGCAAACCCGGTGACGGCCGGGGTCAGGCTCCAATCGATCTGGACGCTCGACAGGTAGCCGGCGAAGCCCGCGGCGGACTTCATCGCGATGACCAGCAGTGAGGTGCCGACGGCCACCGGCATGGGCAGGCCGCCCAGCAACGCCAGGGCGGGGACGACCAGGAAGCCGCCGCCCGCGCCGACCAGGCCGGTGGCCAGGCCGACGGCCGCGCCGTCCAGCAGGACCCGCCCCACCGGGAGCTGCTGATGAGCCCGGTCGGGGCCGGCAGTGCGGCGGCCGCGGAGCATGGCGGCGGACACGGAACCGCCTTATCGACGCGCTGCCGCCTCAACCTGACTCGACGTGTTGCCCCGAGATACTGCAGGCCACCCAACCCGCACAGCGTTGTGACCGGGGTGAGCATGGATGTCGTCGGGTTCGTCATGCTGACGACGACGCCTTCGCCGTTCCCGCGGGGCGTCGGACCAGGAGCTGAACCGCGGGGCCAGACCTGGGTATGACCCGGCATCGCACCCGACGGTGATCCGGAGGCTGCCGCTGGGTCGCCGTCCGCCACGCCCCCGACCACATCCACATCGCCGCCACCAAGGTCCGGCGGATCTGCGCACCGCACGCCACTGGAATGACTACCTCACCGCAGATCGCGAACTCACCGCCATCAAGAAGGAAGACGGCCTCTTCCAAGTGGTCCGCGGAGACCGCACCGCCGCCAAACGCCCCACCCGGGCCGAGCAGGAGAAGGCCCGACGGCCCACTCGCTTCAAGCGCGCCGACCGCATCCGCAGCGGCAGTGGTCCAGCCGCTGTCAGGACACCCTGGGCCCCGTCCGAGGCAAGAGGAGAGCGAGGGCGAACACGAACGCCCGATCGGCCCGCGCGCGGTCTCCCGAGACAAGAAGGTCGAGCTGAAGCCCCCGTACCTGAGCCAGGAAGAGGGTGGCCAGGGCCGACGCGTCCTCGGGCGCCCACCCGTCCTGCCTGAGCCACCCGGAGACGAAATCGACGTCGTCCAGCATCGGCTGTGTCAGCTCCCCGCCGTCGCCGGACTGCCACGCCTTGCCGGCGACGATTTCGAACAGGAGCAGGAACTGCCGCTGCTCCTTCGGCTCGCACAGCCGTCGCCAAGTGATCCTCAGCAGTTGTGCCGTCGACCCGGCTTCCTTCAGTTCCCTGTCGGCGGTCACCTGAGCGAAGAGATCGGTGCGCATCTTCTCCACTACGCACTTGATCAGCTCGTCCTTCGACGAGAAGTGGCGCAGCAGCGTCGCATGGGTCACCCCCAGCGCCTGGGCCACCGGACGCAGCGACAGGCCGGCGACGCCGTGATCGAGGACGTACTCGGTCGCCGCCGCCAGCAGCTCCGGCCGCCGGTGCTGAAACCGGAGGGTCCGCCCGTCGACGCGCTCGGAACTCATCATCTGCCGTCCTCACTCCGGATGCCTGGTTTCGATTAAGCGTACCAACCGGTTGCCCTAACCGAGTGGTACTGCTACTTTTTCATGCACCGGAGCCGGAAGCCTCCGCATCGGCCGAGACCCCCTGGGGGACGGCGATGACTGATCCGGCACGGGTACCGATAGCCGGACCTTCCATCACGACAAGGACACTGCTGATGACTGACACGACAACGACACCGATGACTGACGACGAGACGGCAGTCCGCGCCGCGAGCACGGCCTTCGCCCAGGCGCTGCAGGCGATGGATCTCGAGGCGCTGAAAGATCTGTGGGACGACGGCTACGAGCACCTGGTCTACCAGCCGGAGGAGATCGAAGCCGCCCTCACGACGTGGGACGCGATCGTCGACTACTGGCGCCAGCTTCCGGGATTCGTCGACCGGATCGAAGGGCGTGAGTACAGCAGCCACGTCGCTGTGCTCGGCGATGTCGCGCTCGTCTACTGGCGGGGCCACACCACGATCGAGTTCAAGGGCTCCAGCGAGTCACTCGCCGGCGACTCACGGCTCTCGGCCGCTCTGCGTCGGACTGACGACGGTTGGCGATTCATCCACTGGCACGAGTCGCGCCAGCTCGTCGCCGGGTGAGAGCACGACCATGAGTACGGGAGTTCCGCAGCTGTCACGCGGGGACGCGGGTTTCGCTGAGCGCCCGCACCGGCTGGTGTTCAACAAGCTGCGGTTCGACCGTGCACGCGACCTCGTCGTCCCGCCACGGCCCGACGACGAGGTCAACGCCGCGGTCCTCGGTGCAGCGGCATACGGCCGGAAGATCGCCGTCCATTCCGGCGGCCACTGGGAGCACTGCTGACCCGGGCGACCGGCCGTCCCCTCAGCGAGTACATGCGGGAAAAACGGTGTGAGCCCCTCGGCATGGAATCCCCCGTCCACTGGATCGTGGACTGCGCCGGCACGGAGATGGCCTTCGCCGGCCTGAACATGACCGCACGGGATTTCGCCAGGTTCGGTGAGCTCTACGGCAACGGCGGGCTCTGGCAGGGCAGGCAGATCATCCCGGCGCAGTGGGCGCGCGACTCCGTGACCGTCGCGGCTGCCATCTGGAGGCGGGCCGGCCCTGGGTCGGCCCGCAGAGAGACATTCCGCAAGACCACCGGCGTCGACGACGCCGTCCTGCCGGTCGCCGTGGTGTACGACTCGGAGCTCACCCTGTCGCTGCCCGTCGGTCTGTCGGTGGCCTCCGGACTCAACGCGATCGCCCACTGCGTCGACTCCATGTGGGCCCCGCGCGCCAACCCCGTGAACCATGCCTTCGCGATGGAGGGGCTGCGCGCCGTCGCCGACGGGCTGCGGCGCGTCGTACACGAGCCGGACGACATCGACGCTCGGGACGCCACGCTGTACGGCTGCCACCTGTCCGGAGTGGCCTTCGCCTCCACCGGCTCGGGTCTCCATCACAAGATCTGTCATGTGCTGGGCGGCGCGTACGACCTGCCGCACGCACAGACCCACGCCACCGTGCTGCCCTACGTGCTGGAGCTCAACGCGCCAGGCGCGCCTCAGGCCGCACACCGGATCGCCGGCGCTCTGGGCAGTGCCACACCGGTGAGCGGACTGAACGCACTGCGCGAGGAACTCGACGCCCCGCGCGGGCTGGCCGAGCACGGAATGCGACGCGAGGACATCCCCGAGGCGGCCCTCCTGGTCCTGCGCCACGTGCCGCCGGGCAACCCCGTCCCGGTCGGGGTCGAGGAGCTCACCGACCTGCTCACCCGGGCGTGGGCCGGGGAGCCCCCACGAGACAGCGAGGCGGTCTGAGATGGAGCGGCCTGAGATGGACAGGACGGCTTTCACCACCACGCCCGATAACCCGCACCTGGCAGGCCCGCCGCTGCTGCGCGGCGCGCCCCTCGACCAGGCCGGGCTGGTCGTCTACGCCGTGCACGGACGAGGACAGGGCCCTGCGTTCATGGCCGACCAGGCCCATCGCGTCCGTCTCCCCGGCGTTGCATGGGTGATCCCGGCAGCCGACGCCGACACCTGGTACCCGCAGGGCTTCCTGGCACCGCTGGAGGAGAACCAGCCACGCCTGGACCAGGCCCTCGACACGGTACGCACCCATCTCGCCGATCTGGGGCGCATGGGCTGGGGCCCGCAGGACGTGGTCCTGTTCGGGTTCTCCCAAGGAGCCTGTCTGCTCTCCGAGTACCTGCTGCGGGACCAGCCGTCGTGCGCCGGCGCGTTCCTGCACACCGGCGGCCACCTGGGACCGGAGGCCCGGCCGTGGTCCGCCGCACCCGGAACCGGCCTGCCCGGCACCGAGGTCGTGCTGCTGTGCGCCGAGGAGGACGAGTTCGTCCCTCTCGCGCGGGCCGAGCAGACGGCCGGCGCCCTGGCCGCACTGGGCGCGAGGATCGAGCTGACCGCATACGACGATCCGCTGCACCACCTCAACGAGGACTCGATCGTGCGGCTGCGGCGTATGCTCCGCACTCGTCTGCTGGATCGGGTCGAGATGGTAGCGGAGTCGGGAGCCCCAGGTGAGAGCCATCCTGGCCCGTAGAGACAGCCCCTGAGACGGCCGACGGGCGGATACGTCGGCATCGCGCCCCATGAGGCATCGACCGACGATGCGGCCGTAGCCTCTCTGCCGCGGGGCACGAAGGCTGGTGGGCAAGGAAGCCCTCCTCGTATCTGGGGTCGGCCACGGTGACGGCCGACTCCCGCCGCCGCGTCCTGCGGACGGTGCGCGTGCGGGTGCCGAGTTGCGCGACATCCATGAGGCGCTGGCCGACCGGAACGCCGAGCGAGCCGTCCTGGTGCGACGGTCATGCCGCACGTCATCTACCTGCACTCGGCCCTGACCGCGCAGCGGCAGCGGCCTGACGGGCCGGCCGAGCGCGAGCGTGCCCTGCGCACACTGCGCCTCGACACCACGCTGGGCCTGACAGTGGCCGGGCTGATCAACCTCTCGATGCTCTGCGTCGCGGCCGCCGTCTTCCACGGCGCCGCCGGAGGTTTCGACGGCAGCCTGAGCAGCGCGCACGAGGGCTTCGCCCATATCGTCGGTGGCGGCGCCGCGTTGGCCTTCGCCGCCACGCTCCTGGCGTCCGGCCTCTCCTCGTCGGGCGTGGGCACCTACTCCGGTCAGGTCATCATGGAGGGCTTCCTGCGGATACGGATCCCGCTGTTCGTGCGGCGGGCCGTCACCATGGCGCCCGCGCTGGCCGTCCTCGCACTCGGGGTGTCGCCGGACATCGTGCTGCTGATGTCGCAGGTGGTGCTCTCGTTCGGCATCCCGTTCGCGCTGATCCCGCTGGTTCTGATCAGCCGTCGCAGCGATCTGATGGGTGATCTGGTCAACCGGCCCGTGACCACGTTCCTGGGATGGGTGGCGGCTCTGCTCATCTCCGCGATCAACGTCTATCTGTTGCAGCAGGTCTTCTTCGGCTGAGCTCACGGGACTTCGGCCGAGACCACTGAGACCCTGACCCCGATGCGCCTGCTGTGCAGGCACGTCCGGGTTTCCGACGACCCTGATGTCGCGGTCGCACTGGAGCTGGGCGGCGCCCCTGTCCCGGACGACTGGGTGGTCGTCGGGCCGAGCACCGAGGTCATATCCAGTTCAGCCTTCTGAACGGGCGCAGCGAGCCTTCTTCCGGCACCAGGCCGACGCACGTCTGCGGGTATGGGGTCGGGTCCGCAGGATTGGCGGGGCACCGGCGGCCGGCGGCCACCGAGTCGGCGCCGTAGCCGAAGGCGCTCCCCCGATCCACCGCTGCAGTCCCGGGGCCTGTGCGGATCGGCGCGGAGGCCGTCAGGGTGCGATCGCCCGCGGGGCGGGCCGGGGCGGGGACGGAGGGTGTCCACGCGCATGTCCGGGCGCCGGCCGCGCAGGTGTCCGCGCGCCGTAGGTGTCCGCGGCTTCGCGAGCGGTCCGGTGTGAGGACCGGCCGGCCGGCGGGTGGAGCCGCTCGGCGGCCTGCTGCCGGAAGGGCCATTCCGGGCGTCAGCGAAAACGTGGCGATCTTCTGGTGACCTGGGGACGCCCAGCACGCTGTGGGCCTTGACGTTCTCCGCCCGGCAGGCCGCGTTCTTCCCGGAACGCCGCATGTCCGTGCGCGCAACGCCGCAGCGGCGAAGAGCCGGACTTCTAGCTTCTAGGCACTTCGAACCCCTCGGGAGGAGTAACCGACATGCCCACCGCGTTCCGCGTAGCAGCAGTCCAGGCCGAGCCGGTCTGGCTCGACATCGACGCCACCGTCGACAAGACCATCGCCCTCATCGATGAGGCCGCGAGCCAGGACGTGGCTCTCGTGGCCTTCCCCGAGACATGGATTCCGGGCTACCCGCTGTTCCTGTGGCTCGGCCCGGTCGTGGGTCAGATGCCGTTCATCGCCCGCTACCACGCCAACTCCATGACCGTGGACAGCAGGCACCTCACCGCGATACGGCAGGCCGCCCGTCGCAACGGCATCAGTGTGGCGCTCGGCTACAGCGAGAAGGACCACGGCAGCCTGTACATGTCCCAGAGCGTCATCGGTCCGGACGGGGACGTCCTGCTGCACCGTCGCAAGCTCAAGCCCACACACGTCGAGCGCAGCCTCTTCGGCGAGAGCGACGGCAGCCACCTGAAGGTGGTCGACACCCACCTGGGCAGGGTCGGCGCTCTCAACTGCTGGGAACACCTTCAGCCACTCAGCAAGTACGCCATGTACGCGCAGGCCGAGCAGATCCACATCGCCTGCTGGCCGGCCTTCGGCCTCTACAAGGGCATCGCCTACTCGCTCGGAGCCGACGCCAACATGGCCGCGACGCAGACGTACGCACTGGAAGGCAGCTGCTTCGTGCTGGCCTCGACCCAGGTGCTCAGCGCCGAGGGGGTCGGGGTCTTCGCGAGCACGGACAAACAGCGCGCCCTGCTGACGCCCGGCAGCGGCTGTTCGCGGGTCTACGGTCCCGACGGCTCGCTGGTCAGCAAGCCGCTGGACGAGCACGCCGAGGGACTCGCGATCGCCGACATCGACCTGGCCTTCATCGACCTCGCCAAGAATGCGGCCGACCCGGCCGGCCACTACGCCAAGCCGGACGCCACCCGGCTGCTGCTCGACAACAGGCCGAAGAACCCGGTGGTCACTCCGGGCGGGCCGACCGATCCGCTCTTCCCGGACCTGGATGACCTTGCCGACGAGCCCGCCGTCACCGGCTGAACCACACGTCCGAAAGACGAGGGGCGACACCTATGCGCAGACCCGACGGCCACCGGCCCAGCTACCCTGCCTTCACCTCCCGGTTCCCGGAGGCCACGGACAGCATCGTCTTCGCCCAGCTGGCCGTCGAGGCGGCCACGCCGGCGGAGCTGGAAGTCGGCACCAAGGAACTGGACGCCCTGCTGGCCGGCGCGGAAGGTCCCCGTCACATCAACAGGGTCCGACCGGTCGAGGAGTCGGGGAAGCACACCAGGATCGTGCTGGCCTATTGGGACAGCGCCGAAAGCCACCACGCGTGGCGGTCCTCGCAGCCCGTCCGCGACTGGTGGGACTCACTCCCGGAAGAGGGCACCCTGGGCCACTGGAGAGAAGTCGCCACGATCCCGGTGACCCGGTTCGAGTCGCTGCACTCCGGCGAATGGCACGACAACGGAGTCTCGCACTTCACCCCCGTCGAGATCACCGAGCACCACGACTACTGGGGCGGCATGCGCGACCGGATCCGCGCGTCGCACCACGACGACCTCGCGCCGGGCGGAGCCCGCGCCCGGACCGCCGCCCGCGGACGGCGGATCCGCTTCACCAATCCCGACAACCTGTGCCTCATCCGCACGGCGCAGGACTGGTCTCACTGCCAGGACACCGAGCGCTCCACCTACACGCAGGACGTGCTGCCCACGCTGCGTGCGGGCGCCTCCTACATCGGCTCCAACCCGGACACCGGCTGCACCTCAGCCCGTTACGTCCAGGAACTGGACGAGACGTGGTCGCGGCCCCAGGACCGGACCTGTGTGCTCGCGTGGTGGCTGTCACTGGCCCACCTGGAGGAGTGGACCGTCAACCACCCCACCCACCAGGCGATCTTCGGCGCCTTCCACCAGATGCTGCAGCACCACGAGTTCGAGCTCGACCTCCGCCTGTGGCACGAGGTCTGCGTACTGCCGGCCGGCGCCGCGGAGTTCGAGTACGTCAACTGCCTTCCCCCAACGGGCTTCGCCACCCAGCTCGACAACTAGATCTTGTCTTCCGGATCCGGCCGGGGCCGGCTGGGCCCACCCGAAAAGCTCCGTCAGCCGGAGTCGGCCTGATCCGGAAGAAAGGCCCAGGCCGTGGGCGGCCGTCCGGCACACGTGAGATGCCGTTCGCCGGTCAGGCCACCCGCTACCTTCTCCCTGCACATGCCCCGGAGTCACCCGCCATGAGAGTTCCTCTGCCCCATAGATCCACGCCCGCCTCCCGCCGCCTTCGCCGCACTGCCGCCGTCGCGCTCACGGCAGCGCTGCTGTTCGGCTCGGTAGCCTGTACCCGCGACACCACCGGCGTCGCCGCCGGCGAACAGCCCAAGGTCGAAGCGGCGACGTGTCCCCCGGACCTCTCGCCCCAGAAAGCCACCGGTGCGCCGATCGAGGTGGGCAACATCAGCTCTCTCACCGGTCCCTGCACCTTCCCGGAGGCCTCACAGGCCGTCAAGGCCGTCTTCGACCGCCTCAACGAGTGCGGTGGCGTCGGGGGACGCCCCGTACGCCTGCACGTCGAGGACGACCAGGGCGACCCGACGATCTCGGCGCAGGCCGCGCGGCGGCTGGCGGAACAGGACAAGGTCGTGCTGAACGCGGGCAGCGCCAGCCTGCTCGACTGCGCGGTCAACTCCGCCTACTACGTCAAGCAGAAGCTCCGCTCGATCCAGGGCACCGGTGTCGACCCCGTCTGCTTCGGCTCTCCCAACATCTCCCCGGTCAACACCGGCCCCTTCACGGGCGTAACGGTGTCGCTCTACTACGCCAGTGAGATCCTCAAGAAGGAGAAGATCTGCCGTATCAGGCTCTTCGACATCCCCGGGTTCGGCTCGGCCTTCGACGCCGCCGACGACCGGTGGGAGGCCATCACCGGGAAGAAGCTCACCTACAAGGGGCGGATCGGAAAGGCCACCGACGACGTGACCCCCCTTCTCCTGCAGGCGAAGAAGTCCGGCTGTCAGGCTGTCGTCGTCGACGGTGTCGAGGCCCAGGGCGCCGCGGTCGGCAAGGCGGTGCAGGCAAACGGGCTGACCGGCATCACCTGGATCGGCCTCACGTCCTACTACACCGACGCGGTGGCCAAGCAGCTCGCCTCGGCCGACAACGGACTGTACGCCAACGCGGAGTTCGAGCCCTACAGCGACGCCACGGTCGACTCCGCAGCCATGAACGACATGCGGGGTCTGCTCAGGAAGAACGACATCCCGCTGACCTCCTTCGCCGAGGGCGGATACCTGGCCGCCACCATCGCCGAGAACGTCCTGCTCGGCATCAAGGGCGAGGTGACCCGCGCATCGGTGGGCACGGCGCTGACCGAACTCCGTTCCTTCCGCACCCCCCTGATCGGTTCGCCGTACTCCTTCGGCCCCGGCGACACCCACGCACCCAATCAGTCCAGCAAGTTCGTGGTCCTAAAGGGCGGGAAGTGGACGGTGACCACCAAGGAGTGGATCACCCTCCCCGTCCACAGCTGACACCCCCCAACCGTGAAGGAGGTGAACCGCAGATGGTGCAGATGACCGTCGCCGGCCTGGCCCCCGGCGCCGCCTACGCGATCCTCGGATGCTGTGTGGTCCTGCTCTTCAGAACCACCGGCGTGCTGAACTTCGCCCAGGCCGTGCTGGGTGCCTTCGGTGCCTGTACCGCGGCCGAGGCCTACGACGCGCTCGGCCTGACCGCCGCATCGGCCGCGGCGCTCGGAGTGCTGTGCGGAACGGTACTCGCGGCAGCCGTCGGCGCCCTGATGACCTGGCTGTTCAAAGACAGCGAGGTCGGTGTCCGCGCGACGGCGATGATCGCCGTGACCGTGGGACTGCTCACCCTGGGCCTCAGGCTCTACGGCGACGTCCCGCTTCCGGTGGCCCCCGTGGTCCCGACGACCGTCGTCGATCTCGGCGCAGGGGCCACGGTGGCCCTGGACACGGTCGCGGTGCTGGCGCTCGGAATGCTGCTCGCCGCGGGATCGGCCCTCGTGCTGGGTCGTACCCGACTCGGCGCGGTGCTGCGCGCGGTCTCGGCCCGGCCCGCGACCGCGGAACTGCTCGGCGTTCGGGTGCGGCTGCTGTCGATCGGCATGTGGGCGGTCACCGGCGCCCTGTCCTCGGTGGCGATGCTGCTCATCGCTCCGGCGCGCTCCGACGATTTCCGCACCATGGGCATGCTGATCCTGCCCGCGCTGGCGGCAGTGCTGGTCGGGGCCTTCCGCAGCGTCCCCGCCACGCTGGCGGGAGGACTCGTCCTCGGTGTGATCGAGTCGGTCTCGGTCACCTGGCCGGCCGTCTCCGCGTACAAGGCCGTCCTGCCGTTCCTCGTCGTGATCGTCGCCCTGCTGTGGTCGCAGCGGAAGCAGGTGTGGGATGAAGCGCGCTGAACTCACCCCGGTGCTGGGCGGTGGCGCACTGCTGCTCGCGGTTGCCGGGGTCGCCTTCGGGTTCTCCTCGTACTGGCTGTTCCTGGCCACCAGCGCGGTGCTCGGAGCGCTGATCGCGCTGAGCGTGGGTGTCGTCCACGGGCGCGCCGGCATGGTCACCCTGTGTCCCATGGCCTTCGCGGGCATCGGCGCCTGGACGACCGGATGGCTGGGCATGCACACGGGGCTGCCGTTCCTGGTCCTCGTCCTGGTCGGAGGCCTGGCCGCCGTGCCGGTGGGTGTGCTGATCGGACTCCCGGCGCTACGGCTGCGCGGGGTCAACCTGGCAGTGGCGACTCTGGCCTTCGGCGGGGCGGTCGCCGTCATGGTGTTCGACAAGGGGTTCCCCGGGGCGGCGGCACGTACTCCGGTGGCCCGGCCCTCCTTCGCCTCGTCCGAATCCGGTTTCTTCCTGCTCTGCGTCCTCGTGCTGGTCGTCGTGGCCGTGGCCCTGTCCGCGGTCTCCCGGCGCATCACAGGCGCCCGCTGGACGGCCGTACGCGACAGCGAACGGGCCACGGCGGCACTGGGCTACAGCGTCACCACCACGAAGCTGACGGCCTTCGCGACCAGTGCCTTCGTCGCCGGTCTGGGTGGCGCGCTGACGGCCGGCCAGCTGGGCATTCTCAGTGGGGTCGGGTTCCAGCCGATGGCGTCCATCGTGGTGTTCACCGCGGCCGTGGCGTTCGGCTCGTCCTACGTAGAAGGAGCCCTGCTGGCCGGCGTGGCGACGACCGTAGTCCCGGAGCTGCTGCGCCAGCTGGGCCTGCCGCAGGACATTGCACCCGGGCTGTTCGCACTGGCCGCTTTGCAGGCGCTCGCAGCGGGCTCCGAGGGTGTCGCAGGGCAGCTGAGAGCGGCCCTGCGGGCCCGTCACCGCAAGCGCCACATCGTGCCCGCGGCCAAGACGGCGCCGGAGCCGGCCGGTGAGCCGGTCCCTCGCCCCAGGCCGCCGGTACCGGGGGAACCCGTCCTGCGGGCCACGGGTGTCAGTGTCCGCTACGGGACCGTCACGGCGCTCGACTCGGTGGACCTGACGATCCGGGCAGGCAGTGTGCATGGACTGATCGGACCCAACGGCGCCGGCAAGTCGACCCTGATCGACGTGCTCTCCGGGTTCGTCGGGCCCACCGGCGGACGTCTGCTGCTGCGGGAGACCCCCATGGACGGTGTGCCTCCCCATCTCCGCGCGCGCCAGGGCGTCAGGCGCTCCTTCCAGCAGGGCAGGGTCAACCCGCAACTGACCATCGGCCAGTACCTCACCCTCTCGGGACGCGGTCTGGCCGACCGGGACCTGGTCGAACGGCTGATCGGGGCCTTCGGGTGTCCGCCGGCCGATACCAGGGTGGCCGATGCCGATGTCGGCACCCGCAGACTGGTCGAGGTGGCCGCGACCCTGGCCGCGCAGCCCTCCGTGGTGCTGCTCGACGAGCCGGCCGCCGGGCTGTCCGCCGAGGAGTCCGCCAGGCTCGGCCGGGCCATCGCCCAGATCCCCGAGCACTTCGGATGCTCGGTGCTCCTGGTCGAGCACGACATCGAACTCGTCGCAAGCTGCTGCGACGAGGCCACGGCACTCGACTTCGGCCGGGTGATCGCGAACGGAACCCCGGCGGACGTCCTGAACGACCCCGTCGTGGCCCGTGCCTACCTCGGCACCGACGGCGGATCCGAGCCCCGTGCCGGTGGCACCATCATGGAGGTGCGCTCATGACGGACCATCTGCTCGACATCGCGGGCCTCAGCGTCGACCGGGGCGCCGGCGACGTCCTGCGCGACGTCCGGCTGGGCCTCCGTGAGGGCGAACTCGCGGTGCTGCTCGGACCGAACGGGGCGGGCAAGACCACTCTCCTGGAGGCCGTGTCGGGACTCGTCCGGCCCAGGACCGGTGTAGTCCGGCTGAGCGGCAGAGACGTGGCCGGGCTGTCCCGGACCGGGCGGGCCAGGCTCGGCATCCGCCATGTGGAGCAGGGCCGTACGGTCTTCGCCGACCTGACGGTGCGGGAGAACCTCGCCGTCGTCGCTCCTGCCCGGCGGCACACCGAGGTCCTGGAGCTCTTTCCCGAGCTGGAAAAACGCCTGCATACCCGGGCCGGACTGCTGTCGGGGGGCGAACAGCAGATGCTGGTCCTCGCCAGAGCGCTCATCGGCGGCGAGTCGACTCGCATCGCGCCTCCCCGGTTGCTGCTGCTCGACGAGCTGAGCCTCGGACTGGCTCCGGTGGTCGTTTCCCGGCTGCTGCCGGTCGTCCGCTCGCTCACCACACGCGGTATCACGGTGCTGCTGGTGGAGCAGTTCGCCACACTGGCGGTGCCGCTGGCCGACACCGTCCATGTCCTCGACCGCGGGAGCCTCGTGTTCTCCGGCACCCCCGCCGAACTCGACGACCACCCCGGTGTGCTGCACGAGGCCTATCTGGCCCGGTAACGAGTTCGTACCGACCCGCTCCACGAGGCCCCCTGCCGTCCGGACGCTGTTGGTAAATCCGCCCCGCTGGATGTCATCCAGCGGGGCGGAGTGCTGCGAAAGGTGAGGTGCGGGTGCGGGCGAGGGGTCTGCCGGTGAGCCAGGCATCGAGGCGGGAGAGGTTGACGGCGGCGCCGGTGAAGTGATGTTGCAGTCGGGTCTTGGCGAGTCCGCGGTAGCGGGATCTGCGCAGGCCGAACGCCTGGACGGCTTGGGAGATGGTGCCCTCGACCCCGGCTCGGTGGCCATAACGCCCTCGCCACTGCTCGGTATCCTGCTCAGCCCGTGCTCGTTGGAGGATCTCGTGTTCGGCCCGGGGCCGGAGCGTGAGCGAGCGGCCATGAACCGAGTCTGTGCAGGACGTCTTCAGCTCGCACCGGCCGCACTCGCGGGCCGGGAACTTGACGCGGGTCACGGGTGTGCCCCGGTGGCTGGTGGCCTCACGCCAGATGGTGTTCTGCCTGGCTCCGGGACAGGTGACAGTGTGCCGGTCCCAGTCGATGGTGAAGTGGGTGTTGTCGAAGTGACCCGATACCGCCTGCTGACGTGAGGTGATCGGTTTGACCGGCCCGACCAGTTCCACTGCATGATCGCGGTGGGCGTGGTGGATCTGCTCGGCGTCGATGTATCCGGCGTCCACCAGGTGCTCGTCCGGCAGAAGGCCGCGTTCGGCCAGGGCGGAGTGGATGTTCTCCACAACGGCGTCGTCGTTGACCGGTGCCGGAGTGGTATGGACGTGCGTGATCAGGTGCGGAGCGTCCGGCTCGCAAGTCTCGCTGAGGTGAACCTTGTAGCCAGACCAGCCCAGATCGCGCTTCGCCCCGGTCCTGGCCTCGGGCTCATACGGCGTGCGTAAGCGGATCAGGCCGGGCGGAAGGTCCTTCGACTCACGCCAGCGCACGACGCCGTCGGTGTGCTGGAACTGCTGCACCCACGTCTGGCGCAAGAACTCCACCGCAGGCAGAACCCGCAGGGCAGGAGGTGCTGCATCGGACCAGACGGCTTCCAGCAGCACCATGCCGTCGGCCCCGCACTGGTCACCGTGCTCGACGCGGGCCGCCCACCGGGACGGGAAACGGCTGTCCTCCGGCCGGGCCGAGTAACGGTCGAACCACTCCGGCGCCGCCAGTGCCATCAGCCAGTCCCCGGCCGCCTCTGCAACCTCGTTCAGCGAGGCCCGCAAGGTCTCGACCACGAACTCCAGCCGGTTCAGGTCCCTGGTCGCAGCCAGCACATGCGTGGCGTCCGTGCGCTGCCGCTTGCCCGCCTTCACCAGCCCGGCCTGTCCGGCCGCCCGCAGCACCGCGTCGAACACAGCCCGGCCTGCATCCGCCTCGACCAGCCGAGTACGGAACTCGCTGAGCACGGAGAAGTCGAAGCCGGTGTCGGTCAGCTCCAGCGACAGGGCGTACTTCCAGTCCAGACGCGAGCGGACCGCGTGCGCGGCCTGCCGGTCGGTCAGGCCCTCGGCGAACTGCAACACCGACACCAGCGCCAACCGGGCCGGCGAGATCACCGGCCGCCCCCGCGCCGGGAACAGCTCCTCGAAGTCGGCGTCGGTGAAGACCGGCCCGAGCACATCTCGCATCCGCATCGCCAGACAGCCCTTCGGGAACACTGCGCGAGCCACCCGCGCGGTCTCCTCTGGGATCTCCGCCAAATAACCCCGCGCCACGACACGACCCCACCCCAGCAAACACGACGACGGCCTGCACAGCCCCAACGGGGTCACACAGGCCGTCGTCACGCAGGTCCCGGATTTACCAACAGCGTCCGTCCGGCCGGGGGCCTCGTGGTGTCCTCGCACATCTTCACAAGAGCTTCCGCCGAAGGTAGTGTCAGTTAATCAAAGCTTTGATCAATTACTCTTGGGTCATGGCCCCGCTGCCGCGTGGTCCATATGCCGTGATCATGATAATTGTTTGTCTTTCGTATCATTCTTGGCATGAAGGTGTGACATGCGTGGCGCAGGGTCACCAGCGATGAAGGCATTGGTCGCTCACGACGCCGAGCAATGGGCGCACGTCATCAGCGAGAGTTTCGTGCCGCTCTCGCTCACGTCGGCGTGCGAGACGTTCCACGGCATGGCACGGCAGAGTGTCCTGCAGCCCGGACTGACCGTGACGGAAGTCCGGACCCGGGGATTCTCCATGGTGACCCGGACGCCGCGGCTGACGCGCACCGATCCACGCGACGACCTCATCTTCTCGCTGCATCTCAACGGCTCCGGGGCCGTAGTCCAAGGCGAGAAGGAGACCCCGATGCCGCAAGGGGGCGGCGCCCTGTACGACGCCGCGCGCCCCTACCGGCTGCTCTTCCCGACCGACACCAGGGAGGTCGTGCTGCAGGTGCCCCGCGAGCAGCTGCGCCGTCGCTTCGGCCGCGTCGAGGAGATCTGCGGCCTCGCGCTGCCCGCCGAGCGCCCGGCGACCCGCATCCTGGCGGCCTTCCTGCGCGAGCTGACCACGGTCGCCGTGGATCTCGATGCCGACCAGCGGTCCGAACTCGGCGACACCGCCGTGGACCTGCTGGCCACCGCGCTGCGCACACTCGCGGGTGACAGGGAAGAGGCACCGATCGGGCGGCAGACACTCCTCGCGGCGATGCGCGCCTTCGTCGGCGAGAATCTGACCGACCCCCGGCTGACCCCCGAGGCGCTGGCCCGCCGGCACCGCATCTCCGTCCGCTACATGGGGGAGCTCTTCGCCGAGGCCGGTACGTCGCCCGCCGCCTACATCAGGTCCGAACGCCTGCGTGCCGCCCACCACGCCCTGACCGACCCCCGGCAGTCCCACCGCACGGTCGCCGGCATCGCCTCGGCGACGGGCTTCACCGACCGTACGACGTTCACCCGGGCCTTCGTCCGGCGCTACGGTGTCACGCCCGCCGAGCTGCGGGCGGGCACCGGGAGCCGGTAGCCGCTCGCTCCGGCCCTCTGGTGTGGGCTGCGCCTGAGTCAGGCGCGGTGGCGGGCGTCGAACCGCACGGATTGCGCGGTGAGCTTCTCCAACAGGGCGACCAGGGTGGACTGTTCGTCCTCGGTGAGTGAGCCCGCCCAGTCCCGTTCGCGGGCGTTGTGTTCGCGGAACGCCTCCGTGATGGCCTCCCGGCCCTTGCCGGTCAGGCCCAGGAGGACGGCGCGTCCGTCGTACGGGGCCCGTTCCTTGGTCATGAGTCCGTCCTTGTCCAGCGTGGCGACCAGCGCGGAGACGGCGGCGCGGCTCATTCCGGACAGCTCGGCGACCTTCTTCGCCTCGACGGGGCCGGCGAGCCAGACGACGAAGAGCACCCGGAAGCCGGGCCAGGACCAGCCGCGCGGCCGGTGGACGGTGGATTCCAGGTCGTAGACCAGCATGTTCGCGGCGCGGTGGAGGGTGAGTACCAGGCGCATGGCGAGCGGATCCACGTCCGGCAGTTCCCGGCTGGTACGTGAGATCGCGTGATCGATGAACGACCAGAAGTGCAGTTGTTCGTTGTCCGGCTGTTCCTGGGGCACGTTCGGAGTCTATGGCCGCGTGCCCCCCGGGGCGGACCGCCTGCCCTCCGACGGTGTGTGGTAAGAAACCTCCTCCGCGGGGCTTCCGCTGACCGGTTGAGCGCTGCTTCGCTCGGCGACGCCGAACCCACCAGGTCGTCACCCGCACCACCGCCAGGACCGAGTACATCCTGTGCCTGGTGTCCCTGCTCACCGAGGCCATCGGCATCGAACAGTTCCAGCACGTCCAGGAGGACATCGCAGAGATCATCGTCACCCTGGAGATGCTGCGGGCCTTCCTGCGGGCAGCCGAGGCCGACACCGAGATCAACGGGTAAGGCGTCCTGACCCCGGCGCAGGTACCGGCCGAGGGTGGGCACCCAGGCGACGGGCCTCTCGCGCACAAGTCGTCGGTAGGTCGGGGCGGGGTCGAGCATCACCTCCGCGGGATCAACCCAGTCGGCGATGCGGGCCGCGGCGGTGGACGTCGTCGTCAGCGCGGTTCCTCATGCGCGACGTGCTCAGGACGTGGGGGCGAGTGCCCGAGTGAAGGCCTTGAGGGAGAAGCCGGGATCGTCCAGCTGCTCCGGCGCAGGTGAGCGCCCCTCGGCGAGCAGCCTGCGGGCGGCCATGTGGTCGGCGGGCCGGTTGAGCGATTCCACTGCGACGAGCCGTTCCCCGCGGTAGCAGCACACCGAGAACTTCCCGTCGGTCGGGTCGCCGAGGACGCGAGCACGGTCGCCGGGCAGCCGGAGGCCGGCGATCTGCAGCTTCAGGGACCCCTGGTAGCTCCAGAACCAGGGCAGCTGCTGGTATCCGCCGGGGTCCTCCCGACCCAGAATCACCGCCGCCACGTGCCGGGCCTGGTCAGTTGCGTTCTGAACCGACTCGAGACGAATCCGGGTGCCCGTGAACGCGTCCGGGAAGCTGGCGCAGTCCCCGATCGCGTAGATGTCGGGGTCGCTCGTGCGAAGGCGCTCGTCGACGACGATCCCGTTGTCCACCGCCAACCTCGCCTTTGCGGCCAGACCGTCCCGCGGGACGACACCGATGCCCACGAGGACCAGATCGGCCGTGTACTCGGTGCCGTCCGGTCCGAACGCGCCGCGGACGCGACCGTTCTCGCCGACGAACGCGGTCACGCCCGCACTGCACCGCAAGTCAACCCCGTTGGTGCGGTGAGCCTCGGCGATGTGCTCGGCCATCTCGGCGGACAGCGCGCGGCCCAGGGGCCGCGCGGCTGCCTCCACCACGGTGACGGAGATGCCGTGCTTGCGGGCCGCCGCAGCGAACTCGAGTCCGATGAACCCCGCCCCGACGACGAGCGCGGATCCGCACCCGGCCATCGCGGCCCGTATGGCCTCGGCCTCAGCGAGGGTGCGCAAGGAGTGGACGCCCTCGAGGTCGGAGCCGGGGACCGGCAGGGTGCGGTTCGCGGCACCGCTCGCGATCACGAGGCTGTCGTAGGGCAGATCGCGCCCGTCGGACAGGTGAACCGTTCTGTCTGCCCGGTCGATCGCCGTGGCCGACACACCCGTGCACAGCTCGATCCGCTGCTCGGCGAAGAACTGCGAGCCGCGCAGGGGAAGCGGCTCGGCTTCGGCCGTGCCGAGGTGTTCCTTCGACAACGGAGGACGCTGGTAGGGCAGGGTCGGCTCGTCACCGACCAGGGTCAGCGGCCCGTTGTGGCCCGCTGCGCGGAGGGCCTCGGCCACCTGGACGCCGGCGTGGCCGGCGCCGATCACGACGATGCTGCCGGTGGCCGCCTCATATCTGGAAGCCGGGCACATCGACCTCGACCTCCTCGAGATCCGGGCCGAGGACCACCTGACACCCGAGCCTGCTGCGGGTCGCGTCCCGCGGCGCGGCCGTGCACTCCAGCATCTCCTCCTCGTCCTCGCCGATCTCCGGCAGCCGATCGAGGTAGTCGTCGCGGACGTAGACGTGGCAGGTCGCGCACATGGCCTGGCCGCCGCACTCGCCCACGATGCCGACGACGGCGTTCTGCAGCGCCGCCTTCATCACGGAGGCGCCGTCGGGCGCTTCGACGACATCGGTCTTGCCGTTGTCGTGGTGGAAGATCACTTTGGGCACGGGAAACTCCTCGGAGGATCGGGTTCGGCGGTCAGTCCCAGAGGACGGGCAGCGAGGTCACGCCGCGGAACACCCAGCCGCCGCAGACCGCGGGTCGGTCGGGATCGAGTCGCAGGCCGGACAACTCGGTGAACAGACCCGGCAGCGCGACGTTCACCACGGAGGCGCGGGCGACCCAGGCACCCGCGCAGAAGTGAATGCCGCCGCCGAAGGCGAGGTGCGGCTTCCGGGGGCGGTCAATGTCGTAGGACTCGGCGTCGTCGAAGACCTCGAGGTCCCGGTTCGCCGCACCGACCGCGATACCGAGTCGCGCGCCCTTGGGGATGTGCAGGCCCGCAAGCTCGGTGTCCCGGGTGGCCTCTCGGGGGTACATGCCGATGGGCGCCACCCATCGGATCGACTCCTCGAAGGCGTCGGACCAGCGCCCGTCGGTGACCACGGAGGCGAGCTGCGCGGGATGGTCGAGCAGGGCCCAGGCCGTCGTGGCGATGGCGTCTCGAGGCTCGTTGAGCCCACCGCCGATCGTCATCTTGAGGTTCGCCCGCAACGATTCCAGCGGCATGCCGGACGCACCGAGCAACGACAACAAGGTGCCGTCCGGACGGTCGCGCAGGATCGGCAGCATCTCGTCGATCGCCGCATCGACCTCGCGGGAGGAGCGTTCGGCCGCGGCCCAGACGTCGGTGTCGTCGGCGTAGTTCCCGGTTCCGTCGATCATGGTCTGCGACCACCGCTGCATGTCCTCCTGCGTGGCGTTCTCGAAACCCATGATCACTCGGAGGTTCTCCGCGGCGAACGGCGCGGCGAAGTCCGTCACCAGGTCCGCGCCGGGGCCCACCTCACGGAGCCGTCCCAGGTACTTCATGAAGCTCCGCTCGAAGACCGCGGTCCACTGCTCCTTGATCGCCCTGGGCCGGAGTACACCGCCGTAGGCCTTTCGTTCGACGTCGTGTTCCGGGTCGTCCTTGCGGAGCATGCTGTGCCCCATCGCGCGCTTCATGAGTGACTTGGTCTCGTCGGCGGTAAAGCGCTCTTGGTCGAGCTCAATCGTGTGGCACGCTGCGTACCCGACCACCAGGTAGCGGTTGACCGCGGGGACCCAGTGGATGGGCGCCTCCGCACGGAGGCGTTGGTAGATCGGGTACGGGTCCGCGTAGAGATCCGGGATGGTGACCCAGTCCGCCGCGGGGATGGATCGAGCATGCGTGTCCGAGGTCATCGTTGACGTCGTCCCTTCTGGCTCCGTTCGTCAGAAGTGTGAGTCCGGTCCCCTCCGAAATAAAGTTCATACGAGCTGGCAACAAACGAACTTCAGGTTGGGTTTATGCGGCCCCGGCCTTGTGAGCGCGCGGGTCGAGGAGGTGCCCATTGCTCTGGGCGAAGTCCACAAGGGCCATCGCCCGGTCGGTCAGTCGCACGTCGTGAGGCCACATCATGCGCACGACGGCGGGTCGGACCGAGGGGCCGATCTCTCGGACGGCCAGAGGCATGCCGTCGTAGGTCGTGGGCAGGACGGGCCGCTGAATGAGGACCGTGTAACCGAAGCCGTGTGCGACCAGCGAGCGAGTGAGTTCGAAGTCCGTGGTCCGCTGCACGATGGTCGGTGTGACGCCTGCGTCCGCGTAGAGCATCAGCGTGTGCTCCTGGGCGGGCGGGAAGTCGAGGAGGATCATCGGCTCCGCGGCGAGGTCGGCCAGGCTGACCGACCTCGCCGACGCGGCGGGGTGATTCTCCGGCAGGAGCACGTACGGAGGCGCGTCGTACAGCACAACCGAGTCGAGTCCTGGCGGCAGGCCCATATCGTAGCCGACCGCCAAGTCCAGCGACCCGGCGAGCAGTCGGTGTGGCAGCTCTGCCTGACTGCCGGTGACGACGGTCAGGTCGACGGAAGGATGTCGCTCGGTGATCCATCGCATCAGGGGCGGAACGACGGTGGGTGCGAGCGTGGCGTAGCAGCCCAGAACCAGGGGACCGACAAGCTCGGTCCCGCCGCTCGCCGTCGCGAGCTGTAGCTCCTCGGCGTCCCGGAGGAGCGCGGCGGCGCGGTCGTAGAGGAACGTTCCGGTCGGGGTCAGGACGATCCCGTGAGCCTTGCGTCGAACCATCAGCTGCGTGTGCAGGATGCGTTCAAGCTCGGTCATCGCCGAGGCGACGGCGGTCGGGGTGACGTGGAGCGCGCCCGCCGCCGCCGATATCGAGCCCGCATCCGCGACGGCGACGAAGTACTCGAGCTGGCGCAGCGTGTAGGTCGGCATGTGAACCTCAGATGCTCGACCGGCCTCGTCCTTGAAGGCGCGGTGCGGAAGTCACCTTAGCGGCCGACTTTCGCCGCCCCAGTCGTTGCGGCCCTCAGCCTCGCACGTGCCAGAGCGCGGGCACTTCGTGCACGCAACGGACCGATGCAGGTCGCCCTGCGGACCCGGCGCTGCTCCGTACCCGGGAAGGCGGGAGCCTCGATATACCGACGCGCTGGACCCGCCCGCTTGACTCATCTTCGCCACGCATCCGGGTGCCGATGGACGTCCCGGCACCGGTGGGTCGATGACGGTCGACGGCGCGGACCTCTTCTTCGCGCCCTGCACCACTGGCACGCCGGTCCACGACTTCACTGTCCGCCGGCCCGTGGCCCTCTTCGCTCAGGGAGCCGCCGGCAGTTCACTCCGACCGGCCTCGTTGACGGAAGTCCCTCGGCGACGTCCCGTGCTCCCGGCGGAAGAACCGGCCGAAGACGGTCGGATCGGGATAACCGCAGCGGGCGCCGACCTCGGCGATCGGCAGCGCCGAGGCAGCGAGCAGGCGGGCAGCTGCTGCCGCGCGCTCGCGCCGTAGCCATGCCGCAGGAGAGTCACCGACCGCGGCGAACACGGAGTGCAGCCGGCGCTCCGACACGAAGTTCGCCCGGGCCAGCTCTGCCACGTCGAGGTGGGGGTCGCTCAATCGCTCTGTCGCGTACGCTCGCACGGCTTCGACGAGCCGTTCATCGCTTGGCTGCTCTGTTGTCGCACCGCTGACGCGCGCTATGGCCGCGGCGAGAAGGTGCTCCATCGCACGCGCCACGCTGACGGGCATCCCATCCGGTTCCGAAAATACCGCCCGGGCCATTGCGGCAAGGCTGGGCACGCCGGCGATACCCGCGTCCATAGTGCGGGCGACGGACGCCTGGACGGCGTCCGTCCTGATGCCCAGCGCTCGCCGATCCAAGGCCATCACAATCACTCTTTGAGCCCCAGCGCTGAGATCGAGCGTGTACGAGAACCTGGGATCGTAGATCGCGAGTTCTCCCGGTCGCAGTCGCGCATGGCGACCCGCCTGCACGACCGAACTCGACCCGGACACCTGAAGAGTTACGAGGAGGTCGTCCCCCGCGAAGCCGCGGGCCATCCTGTCCGACCGAGTGACCGTGAGCGGCTCCGACGACACGAAGCTCAACGCGGGTCCCCACGGACTCGCCCGGTGATCGAGACGTGCGCGAAATCGCGCGGAATCGCTCGAGCAGATCAACGGGACGAACACCTGACTGCCGATCGACTGCCAATCCTCGACCGCGTCGGCGGCGAAAATAGCCATGGATCACCATACCTCAGCCCGCGGCACGACCACGTGTCCGGCTTCACGCGGCACCCCCGGCACCTGCAGCAACACACTCGTAACAACGAGTGCGGGAGAAGTCGAATCGTGTGCGCGAATGGTCGAGACAGTCCCGCGGCCGCCTGCCTAACGTGCTCGCCACGCATAAGAGAGCGGAGCGGAAATGACGTTCAGACTGGCAGCGATTCAAGCGGAGCCTGTGTGGCTCGACCTGGACGCGACGACCGAGAAGACCGTAAGGCTCATCGAGGAGGCGGCCGATGGTGGCGCTGATCTCGTCGCCTTCGCGGAGCTTTGGCTGTCCGGCTACCCGGTGTTCCTGTGGTCGATGCCGGTGTACCAGCAAGGTGAGTTCGTCGCGCGCTACCACGCGAACTCCCCGACACTCGACGGTCCGCACATCGCGCGGATCCGCGACGCCGCGCGACGCAAAGGCCTCACCGTCGTAGTCGGCATTTCCGAGAAGGATGCCGGCTCGCTCTACATGGGCCAGTTGATGATCGGCCCCGACGGCGACATTCTGCAGTACCGGCGCAAGCTGAAGCCGACACACGCCGAGCGGACGCTGTTCGGCGAGGGCGACGGGACCCACTTGACGGTCGTGGAGAGTCCTGTCGGCCGGCTGGGGGGACTTCTCTGCTTCGAGCACCTTCAGCCGCTGTCGAAGTTCGCGCTCTACGCGCAGAATGAGCAGGTACATGTGGCCGGGTGGCCGAATCTGAGCATCTTCGGCGATGTGCCGATGCTGGCGCCGGAGTCACTGCTCGCCGCAACCGTCACGTACGCGTACGAGGGCAGCTGTTTCGTCGTGCTTGCGCAACAGTTGATGTCGGCGGAATCGGCCAGCATGTTCTCCATCGCGGAAGACGGATCCCTGCCGATCTTCACCGGCGGCGGCGGGATCGCGAGAATCATCGGCCCCGACACCTCGGTGCTGTCGGAGCCTCTCGCGCCTGATGCCGAGGGGATCGCATACGCCGACATCGATCTCGCCTGGATCGACTCGGCGAAGAACTTCGTCGATCCGGCCGGACACTACGCCCGTGGCGATGTCACCCAACTCGTCGTCAACGATCAGCCGCGCCGCGCTGTCGTGCGCCTTGGCGACCGCGGAAGATTGCAGGCCGGTCCGATGGAGGGCGCGGAGCTGGATAAGTTGATCAGCGAGCCGGACGAGGGCTGATTGCGAGTCGGCGGGGGTCGACGATCGACTTCGGCCGGTCGTCACCACCGCGCCACCGTCGTGCTGCAGATGAGACTGCCGGCCTATCGTCACCCTGTCGCGCCAGGCACTGTCTCCGGTTGTCCAGCCGCATCGCGAGCGGATCGGTGCCGGGCAACTCCCGGGTGGCCCGGTCGACGGCGGTCGATGCAGGGCCAGAAATTCAGATGCCCGGCGTCCGGCTGTTCCTGGCTCACAACGGGAGTCTGAGCCGTCCCCCTGCCGGGCCGTCGGCCCCGGCCGGCGCGGCCCGCACAATCCTCATTCCCGGGGGTTTCCAAGCGCCCGCGGCCAGGGTACTGTCCAATTAATCAAAGCTTTGATTACATGCTTTGATCCGTATATGAGCCCCTCCGTCCTCTCCAGGATCGACGGCATCCGCCTGCTGCCCAGCCGGCTCTCATGGAGTTCCCCATGCCTGAAGCGCTTGCTCCGCCCAGTCCCGGCGCTCTGCGCGCCTGTACGTCTCGGTTCGCGACCGGAGTCACCGTCGTGACGTACGAAGGCGACGACGGCCCGCGCGGCGCGACGATGAACTCGTTCACATCCGTCTCGGCGGACCCCCCGCTGGTGCTGATCAGCGTGGCCCGGCGCGCCCGTTGCCACGCCCAGCTGACGGACCGGCCGTTCTGCGTGAACATCCTCGGCGCCGAACAGGAGGCGCTGGCCCGGCAGTTCGCTGGAGCGCAGGGCGCGGCCGAACCCCGCTGGGTGGCCGGCGCCCGCGTCCCGCGCCTCGCCCACCCCCTGGCGTGGGTCGAGTGCGACCCATGGCGCTCGTACGACGGCGGTGACCACACCCTCGTCCTCGGTCGCGTCACCGACCTCGGCCACCGCGACGGGGACGCCCTCACCTACGCCTGGAGCCGCTTCGCCACGGCGGCCGAGGCCACCGATGGCATCGAGCACCTCATCTGACCAGCCCCGATCCTCCGGCCCGCACCACTTCTCAGGAGCAAGACCATGGCCGCACGCACCGGCAAGGAATACCTCGAGCGACTAGCCGAATCCCGCCCCACGGTTCACATCCAGGGCGAGACCGTCACCAGCGGGATCCAGGACCACCCGGCCTTCCGCAACGTCGTGCGCACCTACGCGGAGCTCTACGACCTCCAGCACTCCGCCGAACACAAGGACACTCTCACCTACACCTCTCCCACCTCGGGCGAACCCGTCGGTACCTCCTTCCTCACCCCGCAGACCCCGGACGACCTGGTCAAGCGCCGCAAGGCGTTCAAGGTGTGGGCGGACCACAGCAACGGCATGCTCGGCCGCACCGGCGACTACATGAACAGCTCACTCATGGCGCTCGCCTCCGCCGCCGACTGGTTCGCCCAGGTCAACCCGGCCTTCGGCGAGAACATCCGCCGCTACTACGAAAAGGTCCGCGAAGAGGACCTGCTGTGCACCCACACACTCATCCCGCCGCAGGTCAACCGATCCGTGGCCGGCACCCAGCAGGCCGGCGGCAAGCTTGCCGCACGGATCGTGAAGGAGGACGACAACGGCGTGGTGATCCGCGGTGCGCGCATGCTCGCCACCATCGCCCCGTTCGCCGACGAGATGCTCGTCTTCCCCTCCACCGTGCTGCGCGGCACCCCCGAGGACAAGCCGTACTCCTACGCCTTCGCCATCCCCAACGACACCCCCGGCCTGCGTTACATCGCCCGCGAACCCCTCGACCACGACCGCCCGCGCCACGACCACCCCCTCGCCTCCCGCTTCGAGGAGTCCGACTGCGTGGTCGTCTTCGACAACGTGCACGTGCCCTACGAGCGCTGCTTCGCCCTCGGCGACGCCGAACTGTGCAACGGCTTCTACGCGCAGACCTCGTCAGTGGTCCACATGACCCATCAGGTCGTCACCCGCACCACCGCCAAGACCGAATACATCCTCGGCCTGGTGTCACTGCTCACCGAGGCCATCGGCATCGAGCAGTTCCAGCACGTCCAGGAGGACATCGCAGAGATCATCGCCACCCTGGAGATGCTTCGGGCCTTCCTGCGGGCAGCCGAGGCCGACGCCGAGATCAACCAGTACGGTGTCCTCACCCCGGCCTTCGCCCCGCTCAACGCCGCGCGGAACCTCTATCCCAAGCTCTACCAGCGGTTCCCGCAGATCCTGCGCAAGCTCGGCGCCTCCGGCCTGATGGCCACCCCGACCGAGCTGGACATCAACGGGCCCGCCGCCGCCGACATCGAGACCTACCTGCAGTCCGCGACCCTGACCGGCCCCGAGCGCGTGAAGCTGTTCCGGCTGGTGTGGGACACCTGCATCTCCGCGTTCTCCAGCCGCCAGGCGCTGTACGAGTACTACTTCTTCGGCGACCCGGTCCGCATGGCGGGCGCGTACGTGAAGTCGTACGACCGCGAGCCGTACAAGGCCAGGGTGCAGGCCTTCCTGGAGCGTCCCTGATGGCGCATCCGCTCGGGAACCCGCCGACGAAGATCGTCGCCGTTCACCTCAACTACCCCAGCCGGGCGCGCGAGCGCGGGCGGGTGCCGTCGCAACCGTCGTACTTCCTGAAGCCGCCGTCGTCACTGGCGGGCACGAAGGAGGCGATCGTCCGGCCGGCCGGGTGCGAACTCCTCGGCTTCGAGGGCGAGATCGCGCTCGTCATCGGCTCGCGCGCCCGGCACGTAGCACCGGAGGACGGTTGGTCGTACGTCCGCTGGGTGACGGCTGCCAACGACGCCGGCGTCTACGACCTGCGCTACGCGGACCGCGGTTCCAACCTCCGCTCCAAGGGGGCTGACGGTTTCACCCCGGTCGGCCCCCGCCTGCTGGACGCCCGCCAGGTCGACCCGGCCGGGCTGCGGCTGCGGACCTGGGTGAACGGCGAGCTGGTCCAGGACGACGCGACCGACACGCTGCTGTTCCCCTTCGGGCAGCTGATCGCCGACCTGTCCCGCCTGGTGACTCTGGAACCGGGAGACGTGATCCTGACCGGCACGCCGGCCGGTGCTTCGGTGGTCCGCCCCGGTGACCTGGTCGAGGTGGAGGTCACCGCCGGACAGCTCTCCACCGGGCGGCTGCGTAACCCTGTCGCCGAAGGCGATCCGCTCGCCCCGTACGGAGCGATGCCCAGGGCCGACCCCGCCGAACGGGAGGCCGCCCATGGACCCTCGTACGAGCCGGAGCCCCTGCTCGACCCGAAGCTGGCGGACGGGCTGCGCTCGGTCGCCGTGGCGACGCTCAGCGCACAGATGCGTTCACGTGGCCTGCCCCACATGTCGATCGACGGCGTGCAGCCGCTGCGGCCGGGTCCGCAGAACATGGTCGGCGTCGCGCACACCCTGCGGTATCTGCCGCTGCGTGAGGACCTGTTCAAGCGGTGCGGCACCGGGATGAACGCCCAGAAGCGGGCGATCGAGGAGCTGCGCCCCGGGCACGTCCTCGTCATGGACGCCCGGCGCGACCCGTCCGCCGGCACGCTCGGCGACATCCTCGCGCTGCGGGCGGCCAAGAGGGGCGCAGCCGGTGTCGTCACCGACGGGGCGGTCCGTGACAGCGCCGCCGTCGCGGATGTGGGCCTGCCGGTCTTCGCAGCGGGCAGCCATCCGTCCGTCCTGGGCCGCCGGCACGTCCCGTGGGACACCGGGGTGCCGATCGCCTGCGGCGGCGCCCTGGTCCAGCCCGGCGATCTGATCGTCGGCGACGTGGACGGCGTCGTCGTCGTTCCCCCGGGTCTGGCGGCCGAGCTGGTCGCTGACTGCCGGGAGCAGGAGCGGCAGGAGCGGTTCATCGCCGAGCAGGTCGCCGTGGGCGAGAGCATCGACGGCCTGTATCCGCTGGGCTCTGCCTGGCGGGATGTCTATGAGAACTGGTGCAAGGGAGAAACACAGTGAAGTTCCGCAGCGACCCGTCCAGGATCCGGGGTTCGATCGCCCCGGTCGTGACGCCCTTCACCGCCGAGGGTGCAGTCGACCACGACAGCCTGGCCGGGCTGATCCGTTTCCAGTTGGAGTCCGGTTCGCACGGCATCTCGCTGGGCGGGTCCACCGGTGAGCCGAGCGCGCAGACGGTCGCGGAGCGGATCGCGGGCATGCGGACCGCGGTCGAGGTGGTCGGGGACCGGGTCCCGTTCATGCCGGGCACGGGCTCGCACAAGCTCGACGAGACCATCGAAATGACCGCCGCCGCACAGGAGTTGGGTGCGGACGCCGCCTTGGTCATCACCCCCTATTACGCGCGGCCCACGCAGGAGGCCCTGTACGAGTGGTACGCGACGGTGGCCCGGGAGTTCCCGGACATGCCGATCGTCGCCTACAACGTGCCTTCCCGCACGGCCGTGGACATCGCGCCGGAGACGGTCAAGCGGCTCTTCACGGACTTCGAGAACTTCGTCGGCGTGAAGGAGACGACGAAGGACTTCGAGCACTTCTCCCGAGTGCTGCACGCCTGCGGGCGGTCGCTGCTGGTGTGGTCGGGCATCGAGCTGCTGTGCCTGCCGCTGATGGCACTCGGCGGCGCCGGCTTCGTGTCGGCGGTGGCCAACCTGGCGCCGAACGCGGTGGCGCGCATGTACGAGCTGTGGGAGGCGGGCGAGTTCGACGCGGCCCGTGACCTGCACTACCGGCTGCACCCGCTGGTGGACCTGCTGTTCGTCGAGACCAACCCGGCGCCGGCGAAGTGGGTGCTCGCCCAGCAGGGCCGTATCTCCTCCGCGCACGTCCGCCCGCCGCTGACGTCGCCCACCGAGGCGGGTCTGACCAAGATCCGCGCGCTGCTCGCCGAGGGCGGCGACCTCACCACACAGATCGGAACCTGACCATGACCATCGAGAACCTGCCCTCCGAGATCCGGCACTGGATCGGCGGCGAACTGGTCGACAGCGCCGACGGACGCACCTTCGACGTCTCCGACCCGGTCTCCAACACCGTGTACGCGCAGGCCGCGCGGGGTTCGTCGGCTGACGTTGAACGTGCCGTGACGGCGGCGCGGGCCGCCTTCCCGGCCTGGTCCGGGATATCCAACCGGGAGCGTGCGAACGTGCTCTACCGGATCGCGGACGCGGTCGAGGCGAGCCATGACCGGCTGGCCGCCTTCGAGACGTACGACACCGGTCTGCCGATCACCCAGGCGAAGGGCCAGGCGCGCCGCGCCGCGGAGAACCTCCGCTACTTCGGGGACGTCGTCGTCGCCCTCGGCGAGGAGGCGTTCCGGCAGGGCGAGGACCAGTTCAGCTATGTCGTGCGCGTCCCCGTCGGGGTCGCCGGGCTGATCACGCCCTGGAACACCCCGTTCATGCTGGAGAGCTGGAAGCTGGCCCCCGCGCTCGCGTCCGGCTGCACGCTCATCCTGAAGCCGGCCGAGTGGACCCCGCTGTCCGCGTCCCTGTGGCCGGAGATCTTCGCCGAGGCCGGCCTCCCGGCGGGCGTGGTGAACATCGTGCACGGCATCGGCGAGGAGGCCGGCCAGGCCCTCGTCGACCACCCGGACGTGCCGCTGATCTCCTTCACCGGCTCCACCGACACCGGCCGCCACATCATCCGCTCCTCGGCCCAGCACCTGAAGACCACCTCGATGGAGCTGGGCGGCAAGTCCCCGGCCATCATCTTCGCGGACGCCGACCTCGACGCCGCCCTGGACTCCGTCGTGTTCGGCGTGTTCTCCCTCAACGGCGAGCGCTGCACGGCCGGTTCACGCGTCCTGGTCGAGCGCCCTGTGTACGAGGAGTTCACCCGCCGCCTGGCCGAGCGGGCCGCGAACGTGCGGGTCGGTGAGCCCGCCGACCCGGCCACTGAGGTCGGCGCGCTGGTCCACCCCGAGCACTACGAGCGCGTCCTGAACTACGTCGAGATCGGCAAGAAGGAGGCCCGGCTGGTCGCGGGCGGCAACCGCCCCGCCCAGCTGGCCGAGGGTAACTACCTCCAGCCGACCGTGTTCGCGGACGTCGAGCGCGACGCCCGTATCTTCCAGGAGGAGATCTTCGGCCCGGTCGTCGCCGTCGCGCCGTTCGACACCGAGGAGGAGGCGATCGAGCTGGCCAACGCCACCCAGTTCGGCCTCGCCGCCTACATCTGGACCTCCAACCTCAAGCGCGGTCACCGCATCGCGCACGCCGTCGAGTCCGGCATGCTCTGGATCAACTCGCACAACGTCCGTGACCTGCGCACCCCCTTCGGCGGGGTTAAGGCCTCCGGTGTCGGCCGCGAGGGCGGCGCCCACTCCATCGACTTCTACACCGAATCGAAGATCGTCCACGTCGCCCTCGGCGACGTCCACACGCCCCGCTTCGGAGCCACCTCGTGAGCACCCCGCACCCGGACGCCCCCGACGTCATCCGATCCGCCTACGCCCAGCTCGCCGTCACCGACCTCGCCGCCTCCCGCTGGTTCTGGGTCGACATGCTCGGCTTCCACGTCCAGTACGAGGACGCCGGCACCCTGTGTCTGCGCGGCAGCGACGAACTCACCCACCACTCCCTGGTGTTGAGGAGCGGTGAACAGGCCGCCCTGGACCACATCGCCTACCGGGTCCGCACCCCCGAGGACGTGGACAAGGCCGAGAAGTTCTTCACCGACCTCGGCCGCCCGGTCAAGCGCGTGCCGAAGGGCCAAGGCACCCCGGGTGTCGGCGACGCCGTGCGCGTAGTCGATCCGCTGGGCTTCCCCGTCGAGTTCTTCTACGACATCGATCGCGCCGAACGCCTCATCCAGCGCTACGACCTGCGCCACGGCGCCGAGATCGCCCGCCTGGACCACTTCAACATCTGCACCCCCGACATCCCCGCCGCCTACGCCCACTACCAGTCCCTCGGCTTCGGCTGCTCCGAGACCATCGAGGGCGACGAGCACGAGCTGTACGCGGCCTGGATGTACCGCAAGCAGACCGTCCACGACGTCGCCTTCACCGGCGGCGCGGGCCCTCGTCTGCACCACCTCGGGGTCGCCACCCACGAGTCCCACCAGGTTCTGCGCGCGGCCGACCTGTTCGGCTCGCTGCGCAAGGAGCACCACATCGAACGCGGCCCAGGCCGGCACGGCGTCTCCAACGCCTTCTACCTCTACCTGCGCGACCCCGACGGCCACCGGGTGGAGATCTACACCTCCGACTACTACACCGGCGACCCCGACCACGAGACGTACCGCTGGAACGTCCACGACGACCGGCGCCGCGACTTCTGGGGCAACGCCGTCATCGAGTCCTGGTACAAGGAGGCCACTCCCGTCCTCGGCCTCGACGGCCGGCCCCAGCCCGTCACCGACACGCTGCTGGACGAGTCGGCGGTGCAGGTGGGCGCGGACGGCCTCGGCTGAACACGATGAGAGGCGGGCCCAGCCGACAACCTGGGCCCGCGGCAGCCGCCCGCACGGTGGTCACCAGGACGGTGGTCAGCTCCTTGCCGCTGTCGATGATGTCCGCTTGAACCCGGTGCTGCTCGGCGAGTGTGAACTGGCTGTGACAAGGAGCGCCTCGCGCTCACCGGTGATCAGGACGGACGACTTGTGCAGGCCGGTGTCACCGCCGGTGTGAACGGTCTACGTCAGCGTGGAGGAATTGGTTTCTCCGTTCAATGGGGAATGACTTCGTCTCAAGAAGGGGTGGGTGTTCGCCCGAGGCGGGGTACGCGTTCAGGGGGCGATGGCGGCCAGGTGCTGGTCCAGCGCGTGCGTGAGGGCGTCGGCCGAGGAGACCGGGCCGCCCAGGCGGTCGGTGCCGTGAGTGGTGTGCAGCAGCAGCGTCGGATAGCTGTCGACGCCCAAGCGCCGTATCTCGTAGAAGTCGGCCTCCGCTTCGGAGCGAGCGGCGGGTGAGGCATAGGCGGCTGCTACGACCTCCGGGTCCAGCCCGAACGCGGCAGCGATATCGCGGTAGACCTGCACGTCGGAGAGACTGCGCCCGTCGATATACCACGCGCGCTGCATGGCTCCGGCGGCGTCGAGGGCGTTCACACCCGGCTGGCTGCGCAGGGCGACCAAGCCAGTGGCGGCGTCGGCGGAATTCATCACGGCGCCGCCCTCGACGAGTACGCGGGCGTAGCCTTCGCCGAAGGTGACGCCGGTCAGTTGAGCGATGCGCTCGTTGGCACCGGGGATGTGGGGGTATGCCGCCATCGGGAGGGCACGTGGCCCGGTGAACAGGCCGCCGGACAGCACCCTCAGTTCGATCCGGTCGGCGTTGGCGGCGGCGAATGCGTGCAGCGCGGGGCCGAAGCCGTAGCACCAGCCGCAGTACGCGTCGAAGGCGTAGGTCAGGCGGACGCGGCCTGCGGTCTGGTCGTGCTCCATGGGGGTCATCGGGATTGTCGTCCTCTCACCAGGTTCTGTCCCCGCCGTCCGGCGGTTCGCCGCGGTGCTGCGTCGCGGTCACACCAGAAACGTAGGAGCGGAAACCGGGGCGACCCGGATACGCTGGCGACTGATGATGGTCGGAACTGGACACAGCGCGGGGAATCACATTCCTGATGTCGCTTTTGCTGCCCCAGTGGGGACTCCGGCCGGGGTGGAGGTGCTCTCCCTGGCCGCGCTGCGCGAGCGGGCCCCGATCCGGCTCGGCAAGGGGCGGATCACGCTCCCCCAGCGCCCAGACTTCCACCACCTGATCACGCTGTCCGAGGGACGGCTGCGGCACATGGTCGACTTCACCGGGTACATCCTCGAACCGGGAACCTGGCTGTGGGTGCGTCCCGGCCAGGTGCAGCAGTGGGGTGACCTCGAGCGTGCCGAGGGCACCCTGATCCTCTTCGCGCGGGATTTCCTCGACCCTGCCACGGTGGCTGCGTCCCGCCTGGACGAACCGCACCCCTCGCCGCTTGTCACGCCGGTCGGCGAGGACCGCGAAGCACTCCGCACGGCGGCCGAACACCTGGAGGGCGAATTCGGCGCTCTGGGCCGCGTTCCACTGGAGGTGCACGTGATCATCCTGCGCCAGCTGCTCGGCGCACTGGTCCTACGTGCTGCCCACATCCAGGCCCCCGGCAGCCCGGCAGCCGACCCGGGCGAGCCGTACGCACGGTTCCGGGCCGCGGTGGGCCGCGACTTCGCCCGAGTCCGCCGCGTCGAGGACTACGCCCATACGCTCGGCTACTCAGCGCGCACACTCTCCCGCGCCACGCTCGCGGCCGACGGCGTCACCGCCAAGGAGTTCATCGACCGCCGGGTCCTGCTGGAGGCCAAGCGGCTGCTCGCCCACAGCGACCAGTCCGCCGCCCGGATCGCCGCCCAGCTCGGCTATTCCAGCGCCACGAACTTCAGCAAATTCTTCCACCGGCACGCCGGCGAGAGCCCCCTCGCCTTCCGCAGGAGGATCCGGGGCGTACAAAGCTGAGCCGGCCGGGAATCACCCCACGGGTCCCGGCCGGCTCATCGAGGAAGCGGCTCGCGCCGAAGCGTGACGTTCTTGGAAGCGGCGCGTCTCCTGACGATCTCGGCGTCCTCAGGGCTTGCGCTGCCGAATCTCGGCGAGACTTCGTCCCCGTCTGGAATGGTTGGACCACGTCCACGGACGTGGTGTACGGCGGGTTGTTGAGGTCGTCGCCGGTGGGGGTGGTTTGAGCGTGCAAAACCCGCACTGGCCGCCGCTCAGCTCGTCTTCGGCGACGTCCTCGCCCGGCATCCCCGGCTCCGGTTCGCGGACGCTGCTGGGGCTAGCGCACGCCCCTCGGCCAGAACGCGCAGCCGCTGGGCCTGCGCGCCCTGCAGACCGCTTCCAAGATCTCAGACCGACGCCGGAGCCGACGATCCCGAAGAAACCGCGATCTCACCGGAATGGAGAGTCAGATCCAGGGGTCCGTTTCCGTCGGCCAACCCTGCTCAGCCTCCTTCACGGTGCCCCAAGCGAGGGTCGCCCCGTTGAAGCGGGCTTCCGGGCTGCCCCGTTTGCCCAGGCACACGGGCAGTCCGTCTCCCCGCGCGGGGGACCTCCCCGCCGACGACACCAGTGTCGATCCGGGCAGAGGGGTGAACTCCCCCAACTGCCAAGTTGGGGGCAGGACTTACTTGAGCGCCACGCAATGGCCTTCGCGGACGTCCATGAGCTCGTTGAGGTACCGAGACTTCCAGGTCGGCGTTAGCGACGGCGAGCCGACCGGGCTGTGCTGGTGTCGGCGCCGAGGAACGGCAGTTTGTGCACCGGATGTTGCGAGAGCCAGCGCCAGCTGCCGCGCAACACGGCGGGGCCTTTGCCACATGACCCGCCCACCAAGCGACTCCCGGACGGCCCCTGAAACGCTCGCCAGGTCGGTTACGGCCAGGAACCATCAATCCCTCGCCATCAGCCGTCCCGCCTGAAGACATTTCCGCAGGCCGTGATCACGAAAGACGACCGCCACCAGCAGCGAAGAACCGCTGGTGAGCCCCGCCCCTGGCAGCCGACCACCGCCATTCAGTGCCTCTTCAGCGGCTCATCAGCCCGACTGTGCGCCGCGCCATCCCCATCCGCAAGGCGAACCAGCCCGCGGACCTCACACCACCCTGACCAGCGGCAACAGGCTCAACAGCCTGAAAGGGTGCGGATTCGACCCGGATTCGACCCGAGGGCCGCAGACTCCAAAACGAACAGCAGTTGACCTGCAGTGATGCTGATTCTTGCCGCTGTACCAAGCATCCACCGACAGAGGAGTTTAATAATTGAAACCAAGTGGACAATTTTGGGCGATTAACGCCACGTAGTGAGTAGTCGCACTCGCCGTCGCCGCGGCCGGCTCCCCCGAGCGCGAACCGAAGGGCCGCACCACGCGGCACTCCACTCTGGCGACTAGGGACTGAAAGAACAAGGCTCTGACCAGCCTCTTTACAGAAGGTCTTCCGCCTGACAGAAGCCGTCTTGCCGAGCCGATGCAAGCCTCACGACCCTGATTCCAACCACGGCACGCGGGGCGACGGCGCCCCGCCGACAGGGACGGGACCGCCCATGCCTCATATGACCGCCTTCGCCAGGAACCAGTGGTACAGCTAGCGCACCTTTCTGACCTGCGCTTGTGTGGGGGCGATGAGGCTGTGACCTGCTAGGACGGGTTGCAGAGGCGATCGGAGGCAGTCAGAGGAAACCGCTCTGATTCGACCCCGGTTCGACCCGGGTCGCTCGGAGGCAGTCAGAGGCAGCGACCTCTGCAACTGGCCTCTGGGGGACCTGAGTTGCCGGTGTGGATCACCAGTGGGCCTCTCTGGCGGTGCTCTGGTTCGACCTCGGTCGAGCTGCGATGGGGACGCCTGCCTCCACTCGGGGCCAGGCAAATGAGGGCCTCCAGGACGGCCATTCTGGAGACCTTTCTGGCGCCGATGGAGGTCGGTTCCGGACACCACCCATGGTTTTAGCGGGCCTGGGTGGCGTCCACGTTCTTGCGAGACGACCCCACCGTGCCAAACAGCACCCATCACGCCCTCTCTCAACGAAACTCCACCCAATTCCACGGCCTTTTGGAATACGCCCGACTGCCGTCGGCCGCGACCGATCTCATTCTGCTCGGCGACCTCACCGGCCGCTACGCCACCGGCAGTTACAGCAGGCTCGCCTCCGACGGCCGGAACGTTGCCCTGCGTCCAGACCGCCAGGGGGCGGCCGAGCACGGGCATCGGATCACTGCGGCCATCGCATGTCATGTGGCCCGCGCCGGCGGAACCGTCGACCAGCTGACGCAGCTCCTGCTGCACCCTGAGCACGAGGGCGGACGGCACGCGAGGAACATCGCGTTGCGGTCCGGGCAGTCGCGTGCCCTGGATTACATCCGCCGGGTCTGGGCCAGCGCCTCCCAAACGGTCAGCGCCACCAGGGCGCTGGACTCCCGGCATGACGCGTACGAGGTTCTCGCGGCGCTGCGGGACCGCATCGAGACCACGCCTTGGCGCGGGGAGCGGGGACGGACCGCGCTGCGGGTGCTGCGGGCGCATCTGACCTTCGCCGAGATCGCGGGCGGTCCCCTGCACCACGCCAGTGAGCGGCAGACCGCGGAGGAAGCCGGGATCTCCCGGACGACGTTGCGGGTCGTCTACGACACCGTCCTCAAGCCGCAGGGCTGGCTGCGCCGACTTCGGGTCGGACACGGCCGGGAGGGGTCCACCTGGTACCTCGACGACGGCACTGTCTCCGGTCACGGTGCCCCAGCTTCGTTGTCTCGTTTCCGGACCACTCAGTTCCCCCCCGACCCGGCACTTGAGGAGTGGCCCACCCCTGAGACGGCCACGACGGCCGACATCGACTCCACCGTCCTCGCCCGACTGATGGGCCACGACGCCTTCGCCCACCACGGCCTCGGCAGCGCCGCCCTCATGCTCATCAGCGCCCTGCACCAACGCCCCCACCAGACGGTCACCGAACTCATCGGTACCTCATCGGTCTCCCGCGCCACCGCCTACCGCACCCTGCGACGCCTCGCCGACCACGGCCTCGTCCAACACGCCGGGGAGACGTGGGCCCTGGCACCGCGCGCCTTGGAGGGCTTCGGAAGCAGCCTCCCGGACGGGGATACGTGCCTCGCTGCAGAGCTGGCCCAGGGCTGGGACAAGGTAGCCGAGCATCACGGCACCGCAGGCGTGGCGGCTCGCCGGAAGGCCCTGCACGCGGCCCAACGCGCCACATATCGACAAGCGTTGGACCGGCTCGCGGAGCACCGCAAGAAAGCCGTGATGATCGTCCGCGACGGCCACCAGGTCCTGGTCCCAGCGCCGCGTCCCGACGAGATCCCGCCGACGTGGCACGCTCCGGACGGGCGCGTCCTCGACCCCGTCACAGGTCGTCCGGCCGCCGACTGGCGGGTCGCCACGGACGGCCGCCTGATCCTCATCACTCCCGCCGACCAGCGCAGTTACGACGAGCTGGCCGCCGCCCACGTCGAAGCCCTCAGTGAATGGAACTCCGCCGCATGAACCCACAACAGAGCCAGCGCGTGTCCCCTGAGTCCCTGCGCAAGCAGTATGAGTCCGGCGCCACTGTCGACGAACTCGTTGCCGCCAGCGGGCTGTCCTACGGCACTGTCCTTAACCGGCTGCACGAAGCCGGGACCGTGATGCGCACGTCGTGGCAGACACGCAGGATGCGCCAGGACCCACAAGCCCGCCAACGTCTCGCCGCTCGCCTGCGCACCCTGTACGAGGAGCACGGGGCCACCCTGGCCGAACTCGCCGCAACGGCAGGCGAGACAAGGCGTGGTGCCCGGCGTCTGCTGATCGATGCCGGCGGCACCGTGCGCACCACGCAGCAGACGCTGCGGATGCGCGCCGCAGCGCGGGCCATCGAGCGTCAGAAGCTCGCGCTGTCCCTGCGCACGCGGTACGAGGCCGGCGCCACGGTCCCGGACCTCGCCCAGGAGTGCAACTACTCGATCGCCACCGTGTATCGGATCCTGCACCAAGCGGGCACCCGCATGCGGCCCAAGCACAACCACGGCCCGGCCCGCACCCCGAGGAAGCGGTCATGAGCGCCCAAGCGCGTGTCCCCGGCTGGGCCCGGCAGATCACGGGACCGATGGTATGCCATCCCGGACCCAGCCCTGCAGCACGAGCCCCTCCTCCGTCCGCACTCAGCCGCCTCCGTGCGTCGGCCTTCTCACCGACGTACACAAGTCCACGCACCTTTCCCGATTCAGGAGATCAAGCACACGTGAGTGAGAACACCCGTATCAAGACCCTGGCCGCTGCTACAGCGAGCCCCTGGGACGCCTTCGTCATCGTCGTCGGCATGCTCAAGGGCGGCACCGGCAAGACCACCTCCGCCTGGTTCATCGCCCTCTACTACGCCGTCGTCCTCGACCTGCCGACACTGCTGCTGGACGCCGACGCCACCAGCCAGTCCGCCTACGACTGGTTCAAGGTCGCCCAGGCCGCCGGCTTCGACATCCCCGCCAACCTGGTCATCGAGCGGTACCCGTTCGACGACATCGCCGAGTACATCCGGGCCAAGCGGTCCGAGTTCGGCGCGATCGTGGTCGACGCCGGCGGCGGCAGCGCCCGCATCTTCCACGAGGCTGTCACCGAGGCGAACCGGCTGCTCGTACCGGTCGCACCCACCAAGATCGAGCGCCGCAAGCTCGTGGCCACCTTCGACGAGGCCGAGCGCGCCGCCGCCCGCAACGAGCGCGACGTCACCGCCCATGTGGTGCTGGTCAAGGCCGACGACCGCACCAGTCTGCCCAGCCGGGCGAAGGAGCAGCTGCTGGAGCCCGCCGACGGCGAGGGCATCGGCCCGAACCGCGACGAGCCGTTCCCGCTCGCCGAGACCACCATCCACTCCTGGGTGCACTACATGGAGGCCTTCGGCGAAATCCCGACCGAACTGAGCGAGTACGCCGAGCTGATGAAGGAGCTGACCCAGGCATGAGCGAGAAGAACGAGAGGCTGAAGCCGCCAGCCCGCCGCACCGGCGGGCGTGCCCTGGGCGGGGCCAGAAAGACGACCCCTCCGCCTCCTCCCCCGGCCGCCGAGCTCACCCCCGAGCAGTACGCCGCCGAACAGGCCGCCACCCCGGACGAAGGCCGTCCCACTGCACGCGAGCCGCAGGTTCAGCCCGCTCCTTCCACCGTTCCCAACCCCGAGGGGTCGGCACGGGGCGAGGCCGAGGCGATGCCCGAAGTGGCACAGCCCTCCCCTAAGTCGACTGCTGAGGCTCCGAGCAGGCCCGTCCCGGAGCCGACCGCCAGTCAGCCAGTTCGCCCAGCCGTCGCCGCCATCGACGCGGGGACGGAATCCCCCGGTCAGCCGATGGAGTGGCAGGTACCGCCTGTGCTCCCGGCTGCTAAGCCCGCAGCACCTGCCATCCAGCCCACGCAGCCAGCCGCACCCGTTGTGCAGCACGGCCCGTCCACAGCTCCTGGCGCAGCCTCGGGCGCCGAGGTGGCGCTTCGCCCCGCAGATTCGCCGGCGGCAGGCGGCAACGGGTTCCCGGTGAGGACCGATGTTCCATGGGCTCACCAGGAACAGGATGCGCCATCGCAGGCAGCGCCCAGCGAAGGAACACCGTGGGCCCAGGGATCCGGCCGTCCCAAGGACATTCCTGAGACCGCCGTCGTTCTCAACCAGCGCATCATCACGCGCGAGAGTCTCGACTCGTCGGTCCCCGCGGCGCTGAAGTTGAAGAAGCGGCTCAAGCGCTTCGCGCTGGACAACGAACTCGACCACCTGCCCATCGGCGACATCGTCTCCGTCGCGCTGGACGAGTGGCTCACCACTCGCGGGTTCTGACCCGACCGCAAGGCACAGGGCGGCCCCCCTCGCGCAAGGGGGCGGCCGCCCCGTGCCGACTATTCCAATAACCCAATAGGCGGATAGCTATCCGCCTATCCGGACCGACCGGAGCAGCTCGCGTGCCTGATCACTCCCCCTACGCCCGCCGACTACGTGAAATCGCCGACGCGCTCGACGCCGAGCCCCAGCAGACCGATGACGTTCTCACGCCGCACCCGGACACCCTGGACGTCATCAGAAACCGGCACACCAAACGCGGACAGTTCAACCACGCCGTCCCCGAAGTCCTCGAGCTCCAACGCCGGATCCGGCGCTACAACGCCGACACCGGCGTACCGCACGGAGACATCGTCGCTCTCGCCCTCGACACCTGGCTCCGCGCAAAGGGCTACCCGCCCGACCTCAAGCCACGAGAGACAGACGGTTCCTGACTGCCTTCTGGGCCGTTCCTGCGACCTGATCGGGCAGCATGTCTTGGGCACGGCGGCTGCGGTCACGATGCCGACTGGACGGCGAGCGCCTTGAATGGGTCACATTGGGCCGTCGTCGAGGGGTGCTGCCGGGCGAAGATGACCGCGCCCAGCCACGACGGGCATCGTTTCTGTCCTCGCTCTGTAGAAGCGGGAACGGCAAATCCTTCCCTGAGTACGTGCAGCATCACTCGGTCATGGCAGCGGCCGCCCGTGCGTCACTGGCGCAAGTGCCGGCACACCGCAGACACACGCCCATCCGCCGCTCGACAGTCGCATCGCCACAGCGCCGGATACAGAGCCCCCGTCCGTGGCCGGCCATACGTATCCGCAGCAGGGGTCCACCACCCCCTCATACGCCAGACCCCAGGGAGCAACCGCCGCAGCAGCGACTCCTCCGGGGCGAGTAGGACGCGGGGAGACAGAGGCTCTGGCGGTCCCCATGCCCGCCGCCCGCGTCAGGCAGTTCCTCGACGCTGCCGTCCGGCTCCCCGGCCGCCCTGCCGGACCGCGTCGGCGCGAACCGCGCCACGGTGATCGCGCCCAGTCCGGCCCCGGCCTTCCCTCATCGGAGTTCTCCTCCGGGCGCCGCTCCCCCGACGGCGGCTCCCAACCGGTTGATGTCAGGGCTGTGCAGCACAGTGGGAGCGCTGCCTTGGAGGTGTACGACGGCGATCATCGCGCGGCCCAGGTGCTCGGTCGTGGTCGTGTGCGACGGTGCCAGCCGGTGCAGCAGGGGGTACAGCCACGACGTGAGCCGGTACATCAGACGGTAGGCAGGGGTTTGAGGGACGGCGCCGTTGCGGGGCCGGATGTACAAGGGCCGGAAGACATACGCGTTGAACGGCATCCTCAGCAGTGCGTTCTCGGTACGCCCCAGGACCCGGGCCCACGTCGAGCGGCTCGCTTCGGAGGCGCCCTCCCCCGACACGAAGGTGAAGGTCAGGGACGGGTTGGCGGCACTCACCGCGTCGGCAGCCGCCAGCGTGTGGTCATGGGTGATCCGGAAGTACTCCTCCTCACTGCGGCCGGCCGAGGAGACGCCCGCGCAGTAGAAGCCGGCGTCCAGATGCTCGAACTCGTCTCGCACGGCCGTGAAATCCGTGAAATCGGTATGGACGACCTGCCGGACCTTCGGATGGTCCACGTCCAGAAGGCTGCGCACCACCAGCAGGATGGAGTCGACTTGCTGGTCCAGAAGGCAGGCGCGCAGCACACCCTGGCCGATCATTCCGGACGCCCCGAAGATGACAACCCGCATGAACCGCTCCCGGTGCTAGATCAGGGCAGCGGCGAGGCGGCGCCACTGCGTGCGGGGAAGAGCCGTCAGAGGTGAGGCGGTCGACTCGGCGGTGAGGACTTGAAGGGCGACATGGTCGGCGCCGGCGGCCCGGTGCTCGTCGACCCGGCGCTTCACCGCCGCCTCGTCTCCCCAGGCGATCACGGCGCCGAACAGGCGGTCGCTCACCGTCGTCACGTCCTCTTCCGTGAATCCCAGCCGCAGGAGGCTGTTGGCGTAGTTCGGCTGGGCGAGATACGACCGCAGCCAGTCGCCCGCGACGGCACGTGCTTCGTCCGCGTCCGTGGCGAGGACGACCGTCTGTTCCGGGAGGACGAGCCCTCCGTCGCCCACGGCCTCGCGGGCTCGGCGCGTGTGCTCGGGGGTGACGAGGTAGGGGTGCACGCCCCGGGCCCGCTTCGCAGCCACCTCCAGCATCTTGGGGCCGAGCGCGGCGAGCACCCGGCCCTCGGACGGCACCGGATCGTCCGCCGTGTCCAGCCCGTCGAGGAACGCCGTCATCGCGGCCAGCGGCCGACGGTAGCGGCCGGGTTCCAGGGCGTCGACGCGATGGGCGTGACCCACGCCGACGCCCAACAGGAACCGGTCCCCGTGCGTGGCGGACAGCGAGGCGTACGACGCGGCGACCGCCGTCGGCGTGTGGGCCCACAGGTTCAGTACGCCGGTCGCGACCACCGTCCGGCGGGTGGCGGCCAGCAGCCGGCCGACCGCGTCGAACACTTCGGGCCCGCCGGGGTCCGGCACCCACAACGCGCTGAACCCCAGCTCCTCCAGCTCCGCCGCCGCGTCGGCGGCCTCGGCCGGATCGCCGTAGCCCAGCCCAGGACTCCACACACCCACACCGGAGAGATTCATGCCGACCTTTCGTCATCGGGCGTATCCCGAAGGGACACCACAAATAAAAACGACCCATAGTCGTTTCCTATTCGATCGTGCGGCTGCCGGTCTGTCAATCAAGACCCCGAGGAAGCTGGACGCGGGCAGGGAGCGGTGCGGCGGCGGCCCCCTCTACGTCGGGTACACCGTGGCCGCCCCGGGGGCGCGGAATGAGCAGCGTCACGGCGGTGGCGGCGAGCGCGCCGCCGGCGGCGACCACGAAGGAGACCGTGTAGGCGTGGTCGGTGGGCAGCGGGCCCGCGGCGGTCACACTGCTGGCGAGGATTCCGGCGATGACCTGGCTGCCGAGCGATGAGCCGACCGAGCGCACCAGCGTGTTCACGCCGGTCGCCTCTCCGGTTCTGGCGGCCTCCACGGAGTCGACGATCATGTTGGGCATGGCGGCGAAGCTCAGGCCGATCCCGGCGAAGGCGAGCACGGTGAATCCGAGCACAGCGCCCTGGGAGCCGTGGTCCGCCGCGAGGGCGAACAGGCCCGCGGCGCTGATCACGCCGCCCAGGGCCAAGGGCACCTTGCTCCCGAAGCGGCTGCTCAGCAGACCGGAGAACGGTCCCGCGACCAGCATCGTCAGGGAGCCCGGGAGCATGAGCAGTCCCGCGCGGGTCGCGTCGGCGCCGAAGCCGTAGCCGGACGACTCGGGTGTCTGCACGAGCTGGGGCACCAGCAGGAAGACCCCGAACATGCCGAAGCCGACCAGCAGGGTGGCCAGGTTGGTCATCAGTACCGGCCGTCGCCGAAGGACGGCCATGTCCACCAGGGGCTCGGCCGTCCGCCGCTCCACCAGCACCAACAGCGCCAGAACCGCCACGCCGAGGGCGATCAACCCGAGGGTTCGGCCGCTCGTCCAGCCCCACTTGGTGGCCTGGCTGACGGCGATCAGCGGGACGCTGATACCCATGGCCAGCAGCAAGGTGCCCCACAGGTCGACCCGGCCAGGTGCTCGGTTCGCGGACTCCGGCAACAGCGTCTGCGCCGCGACGGCCGCGAGGAGCGCCATCGCCGTACCGGCCCAGAAGATCCAGCGGTACGAGGCGTGGTCCACCAGCAGGCCGCCCATCAGCAGGCCGATGCCGCCGCCGATACCGGAGATGGCGGACACCAGGCCCACCGCTCTGGCGCGTCGCCGTTCGGGGAAGGTGTCGCGGACGATGCCGAAGCACAGCGGGAAGATGCCGCCACCCGCGCCCATGACGACCCGGCCGGCCACCACCAGGGCCAGGTTGTCCGCCGACGCGGCCATGGCACTGCCCGCCGCGAACAGCACCAGCGCGATCACGAGCAGCCGCCGCTTGCCGAACATGTCGCCGAGCCGCCCGATCACCGGTGTCAGGACCGCGGCCGACACCAGGTAGCCGGTGAACGCCCATGCCATGTCCTGCGCGTCGGCGTGCAGCGAGGCGGTCATGTCGCCCAGGGCCGGTGCGATGGACGTCTGCGCCAGCGAGAAGGTCATCGCAGCCAGCCCCAGAATCGCCATGCCGCGCGCTGCGGATGGTCTCGATGAGGGGTGGGTCTCCTTGGTCACGTGGTTCGTTCCTTTCCGATCCGTTGGCTCGACGTGTTGGTGTTCTCAGGACGCCTGATGGATGGGGCCCTCGCTGAGGGACAGCCGCTCTCCGCTCCCGCCCCACCGCTTGGCGATGATCTCCGCCGCGATGCTCACCGCCGTCTCCTCGGGCGTACGGCCGCCCAGGTCGAGGCCCAGCGGAGAAGACAGGCGGGACAGCTCCCCGTCGGTGAGGCCGCAGGCGCGGAGGCGGGCCAGGCGGTCAGCGTGCGTGCGGCGGGAGCCCATCGCGCCGACGTAGGCCAGGGGGAGGCGCAGGGCGACCTCCAGGACCGGGACGTCGAACTTCGGGTCGTGGGTGAGGACACAGACGGCCGTGCGCTCGTCCACGCGTCCCGCGTCCGCCTCCGCGCGCAGATAGCGGTGGGGCCAGTCCACGACCACCTCGGCGGCTTCCGGGAACCTGTACTCGGTGGCGAAGACGGGGCGGGCGTCGCAGACGGTCACCCGGCGGCCGAGGAACACGCCGATGCGGGCCGTGGCCGCCGCGAAGTCGGTGGCGCCGAACACGATCATGCGGGGCGGGACGGCCAGCACGGAGACGAGAAAGGTGAGGTCCTCGCCCTCGCACTCGCCCTCGGGGCTGTAGCGGAGCGTGCCGGTGCGCCCGTCGGCGAGCAGGGAGCGCGCGTCGGCGGCGACTGTGCCGTCGAGGCGTACCGAGCCGAGGGATCCCGCCGTACGGTCCGGCCACACCACCAGACGGGCCAGAGGGCCGGGGCCGTTCGCGGCGACACGGACCACCACGGCCACGGGCTCTCCGGAGCGCACGGACGCGGCCACCTCGCCGAGCTGCGGGAATCCGGCGCGGTCGATCCGCTCCACGAGGACGTCGATGGTTCCGCCGCAGGGCAGACCTACGGCGAACGCGTCGTCGTCGCCGACCCCGTACCGCTGGAGCACCGGGGCGCCCGTGGCGAGGACGTCCTGGGCGGTGTCGTAGACGGCGCTTTCCACGCAGCCGCCCGAGAGGCTGCCGACCGCCGTGCCGTCGGCGCCGACCAGCATGGCGGCGCCCGGCGGGCGGGGTGCGGACTGCCAGGTGGACACCACCGTGGCCATGGCCACCGGCTCGTCCGCCCGCCACCACCGGTCGAGGTCGTCCAGCACGTCACGCATCAGCTCACCGTCACAGACTGATGTAAGGGACTGTTACATTGCATGTATGAGCCTCTCACATTCACCTCCGGACAGCTCCGTCACCCCCCACCGGCAGGACTCCCTGAGCAGCGCTGTGACCCTGCGGATCAACGCGAGCGAGCACCACCTCACTCTCGACAACCGCGTCACCCTGCTCGACGCCCTGCGCGAGCGGCTCGGCCTCACCGGCACAAAGAAGGGCTGCGACCACGGTCAGTGCGGCGCCTGCACCGTCCTGGTGGACGGCGAGCGCGTGAACAGCTGCCTGACCCTGGCGGTGACGGCCGAGGGCAGGGAGATCGTGACCGTCGAGGGCCTGGCGGAGGGTGACAGGCTGCACCCGGTGCAGCAGGCGTTCCGCGACCACGAGGGACTGCAGTGCGGGTACTGCACCCCGGGCCAGATCTGCTCCGCTATCGGCGCGCTGGCGGAGGCCGAGCGCGGCTGGCCCAGCCATGTGACCGAGGATCTCGCGGCGGACGTGGTCGAACTGGAGGCCGACGAGGTCCGCGAGCGCATGAGCGGCAACCTGTGCCGGTGCGGGGCGTACGGCGGCATCGTCGCGGCCGTTCTCGAAGCCGCAGCCGAGAGCCCGGACCGCGGGAACAGGGGCGCGGCATGAGGGAGTTCGCCTACGTACGCGCGACGGACGCGCAGGAGGCCCAGACGCTGGTCGCGGGGCGACCCGACGCGGTCTACCTGGGCGGTGGCACCAACCTGGTGGACCTGATGAAGCTCGGCGTGACTAGCCCCGGCCTCCTGGTGGACGTCTCGCGGCTGCCCTACGACCGGATCGAACACCGTGCCGACGGGTCCGTGCTGATCGGCGCGGCGGTGCGCAACGCCCCGCTGGCCGGGGACCCCGGCATCCGCCGCCGCTTCCCGCTGCTCGCGGGGGCGCTGCTCGCGGGGGCCTCCGGGCAGCTGCGCTCGGCCGCCACCGTCGGCGGCAACCTGCTGCAGCGCACCCGTTGCGGCTACTTCCACGACGTCACCAAGCCCTGCAACAAGCGGTCCCCCGGCTCCGGCTGCCCGGCCGTTCACGGCGCACACCGGGAGCTGGCCGTGCTCGGCACCTCGGACCACTGCGTGGCCACCCACCCCTCCGACCTGGCCGTCGGCCTGGTGGCGCTGGATGCGATGGCGAGGGTGCGGTCCGCCGACGGTGGCGCGTACGCGGTGCCGGTCGAGGACCTGTACCTGCTGCCCGGGAGCACTCCGCATCGGGAGACCCTGCTCGCGCCCGGCGATCTGATCACCGGTGTGGAGGTGCCGCCGCCCCCGTCCGGGGCCGCGATGCGCTACCGGAAGGTGCGCGATCGCCGGTCGTACGCGTTCGCTCTGGTCAGCGCCGCCGTCTCGGTGTCCGTAGGCGACGACGGCGCGCTGCGGGACATCCGTATCGCGCTGGGCGGCGTCGCCCCGCGGCCGTGGCGGGCCTGGATCGCCGAGGAGCGTCTTCGCGGGCGGCGGCCCGACGGCGCCGCGGTGCGCGCGGCGATGGACGCCGAACTCGCCGGGGCACGCCCGCTGCCCGACAACGCGTTCAAGCTCGACCTGGCCCGCGACCTGGTCACCGCGTGCGTCCGGGACCTGGTTGCCGAACCGACCGAAACCGGTGAGCGACGATGACCACGGCCGAGCGGAGTGAACACCCCACCGGCGCCCCATTGGTGCGCGCCGACAGTCTCGACAAGGTCACCGGCAGCGCCCGGTACGCCTACGAGTACCCGGTACCGGACGTCGCGTACGTCTGGCCGGTCGGCGCGACCATCGCGCGGGGCCGGGTACGGAAGGTCGATCCGTCCGCCGCGCTGGCCGTGCCCGGCGTGCTCGCGGTTCTGGACCAGGACAACACGCCCCGGCTGCGGCCGGGTGCCAGGAGCGCCTTCGTCTCCATGGCGGACCTGTACGTTCTCCAGTCACCCGAGGTGGCCTATCACGGCCAGGCCGTGGCGGCGGTGGTGGCCCTCTCACTGGAAGCGGCCCGCGAGGCCGCCGCTGCGGTGCGCGTGACGTACGAGCGGCAGCCGCACGACGTGGTGCTGCGCGCCGACCACGAAGCGATACGCCAGCCGGAGAGAATGAGCGTCGGCTTGCCTGCCGCCGTGGCGTTCGGCGACGTGGAGCGGGCGCTCGCGGACGCGCCGGTGCGTATCGAGGCGACCTACACCACCCCCGCCGAACACACCAGCCCGCTGGAACCGCACGCCACCATCGCCTCCTGGGACGGGGACCGGCTGACGCTGCACAACAGCGACCAGGCCCCGCACTTCAGCGCCCAGGCCCTCGCCACACTGTTCGGCCTGGAGGAGTCGGCGGTGGAGGTCGTCTCCGAGCACGTCGGCGGCGGTTTCGGCTCCAAGGCGATGCCGCGCGTCCCCACCGTCCTCGTCGCCCTCGCGGCACGCGCCGTCGGACGCCCGGTGAAGATCGCGCTGACCCGGCGGCAGATGGTGTCCCTGGTCCCGTACCGCACGCCCACGATCCAGCGGCTGCGGCTCGGTGCCGACCGCGACGGGCGGCTCGTCGCGGTCGACCATGACGCCGTCCACCAGTGCTCGACGCTGATGGAGTACACGGAAGAGACGGTGGCCCCAACCCCGACCCTGTACGCCGTACCCCACCTGCGCGCCACGGCGCGGGTAGTGGCGCTCGACGTGCCGCCGCCCGGCTGGTTCCGCGCGCCCGGGTACACGCCGGGGATGTTCGCGCTGGAGTCGGCGATGGACGAACTGGCCTGCGCTCTCGGCATCGACCCGATCGAACTGCGGCTCCGCAACCAGCCCGAGACGGACGGCGCTCGCGAACGCGCCTCCTGCCTGCGTGAAGGCGCCGCGCGGTTCGGCTGGGACCGGCGCGCCCCCTCCCCCGGTGCGGGGCGCGAGGGCCGCTGGCTGGTCGGCACCGGTGTCGCCGTCTCCTACCACCCGTACACCGCCCTGCCGACCCAGGCACGCGCCCGCGTCGAACCGGACGGCACGTACCGGGTCACGGTCGGCGCCGTCGACATCGGGACGGGCGCGCGCACCGTGCTTCACCAGGTGGCCGCCGACGCGCTCAGCGCGCCGCTCGACCGGGTCCGCCTCGACATCGGGCGGGCGTCGTTCGGCTTCGCCGCAGCCGCCGGCGGTTCGATGGGCACCTCCTCGTGGAGCCGGGCCGTCCACAAGGCGTGCCGGTTGCTGGCGGCGGAGCTCTTCGCGCACGGCGGCAGCGTGCCGGACGACGGTTTGGAAGTGCTGGCCGACACGACCGAGGACCTGGGGGAGCACACGCCCGGGCACACCCACGGAGCGCAGTTCGCGCAGGTACGAGTGGACACCGACACCGGTGAGATCATGCTCGACCGGCTGCTCGGGGTGTTCGCGGCCGGCAGGATCCTCAATCCGAGGACGGCGCGCTCGCAGTTCCTCGGAGCCATGACGATGGGAGCCTCCATGGCCCTGCTGGAGAGCGGCGAACTCGCCCCCGGCTTCGGCGACTTCGCCGAACAGGACCTCGCCGCCTACCACGTCGCGGCCAACGCCGACATCCGCGACCTGGAGGCGGTGTGGCTGGACGAGCCGGGCGGCCCCGCCGACCCCACCGACGTCAGGGGCATCGGCGAACTCGGGATCGTCGGCACCGCCGCGGCGATCGCCAACGCGTTCCACCACGCCACCGGGGTGCGCGTACGTGACCTGCCGCTGCGCGTCGAACGGTCCCGGCAGGCGCTCGCGGCCAGGCTCCGCGGTCCCGCCCGACCTCGGTAAACTGCGGCAATGGCAATGACGGAGCGGAGGCGCGGGCGCGAGAGCTATCACCACGGCGACCTCGCCACCGCGCTGGTCCGGGCCACCCTGGAGATCGTCGACGAGGTAGGGGTGCGTCGCTTCTCCGTCATCGAGGCCGCGCGCCGCACCGGTGTCAGCCCGGGAGCCCCCTACCGCCACTTCGCCGACCGGGACGCTCTGCTGGTCGCCGCCTCCCTCGATGTCCTGAACAGGGTGAAGGAGCTCTTCCTGGAGGTGCTCGGCACCGCGAAGACGCCGACGGAGCGGCTGGCCGCGGTCGTGGCCGCGTACGTCCGCGTCGCCGCCGACCTCCGTGGCGGGTACGAACTGCTGACCGCTCCCTCCCTGCTGGAGGCCAACCCCGAGCTGCGCGAGGGCAACCGCGCGCTGGCGGACCTGCTGCTGCCGTCAGCGCTGGAGCTGGCTCCCGACGCGGAGTCCGCCCACGCCCTGCTGGACGCGATCTGCTCGCTCATGCGCGGGTATGCGGCACGACTGATCGACGGGGAGTTCGGCGCGTCGGAGCGGGCCGTGGAGGAGATCGCCGCCCGCGCGACGACAGCGACCCGGGCTCTGGTGGCGGGTCACAGGGGCGAAACGGCCGGGCAAGCGGAGAAATGAGCCGAGCCGGTGATGAGGCTTCGCCCATTGACGAACCTCATCACTGGCCGACGCGGAACTGGCCCACAGGACGCAGCCGGCTTTCCGGACGCCTGGACGGGGGAAGCGAGCGGACGACAGGTCGCTCGCACACCGGGGGCCCGCCGCCGTCACCCGAGGTCTGCCCTCTTGGCTCGCCGGCTTGGTGGTCGGTGCGGTGGCTTCTCTGAACTAGCGCCGCGTTGGGTTCGTGGCGATCCCCGGCTGCACATGGTGCAGCGGGTTTGCCGGTACCCGTGGACAGACCCGCAGAGTCGGCCGTAAACGCCCCGACGAGCTTGGCGGCGCACCCGTAGGCGCACCCGGTCCGACTCGCTGGAGCTGCCGTGATCATCACACCGACGGGTGGAATGATCTTTGTTTGGGTGCCGACCGGACGGCAGCCACACTCTCGCCCCACGATGGAGCGCGGCCCCGGCGCGGGATTCAGCAGTGGGGCAGCCGCGCCGACGGCGCCGAACGTCCAGGCCGGTGGCGGGGTGATCATCGCGGACGTCAGGACGTTGGATCCCTGCGCCCCGCAGATCTTCTGGTCGGCTTACCGGACTCTGCCGAGAAGGCGGGTGGCGTGGCGGACGGCGGCGATGGCGTGGCGGTCGTCGGTGGCGCGGGTGGCGACGGCGATCTCCACGGGCGGTCCGTCGAGCGGGACGAACCGGACGTCCGGGTGTGGGTAGAAGCGGCCGGCGGCTTCGGCGTGCAGGGCTATGCGGCCGGTTGTCGCCACGGCTCCTGGTATGGCGGCGGGGTGGCGCAGGGCGCCGCGGCTGTGGGATCCGTCGGCGGCGGGGCCGGACCATGCTTCGAGCGCGGGATGAGCGAGGGCGGTGGGCAGCCACGGGCTGTCACTGAGGTCGGCTTCGGTCAGCCGGTCGGCGTCGGCGAGAGGGGAGCGGGCGGGGACGACCACGACCCGGGGCATGGTCAGGGCGTGCTCGAAAACGAGCCCGTCGACGGGGCCGACGTACTGGACGATGCCCACGTCGACCCGGTGGCTGCGGACCGCTTCGTACTGGTCGGCCAGGTCCAGTTCGGCGTAGGAGAAGGCGATTTCAGGATCGTGGCCGTGCACTTTCGCGGTGAGATCCGGCCAGTGTTCGGCGAGTCCGAATCCCAGGACTCCCAGCGTGAGGAGCTTTTCGTCGGTGGCGCAGCGGCGGCGGTGTTCGGTGAGGGAGTCCACGGTGTCGAGGAGGGCTCGGGCTTCGGCGATCAGTCGCTCGCCCTCAGGGGTGAGGGCCACGTGGCGGCTGGTGCGTTCGAAGAGCTTGGTGCCCAGTTCCCGTTCCAGCCGCTGGATGTGGCGGCCGAAGGGCTGGGGGCTGATGTAGTGCCGCTGCGCAGCCCTGCCGAAGTGCAGTTCCTCCGCCAGTGTCACCGCGTAGCGGAGCGCCCGGATGTCCATGCCTGTGCCTCCGTGCCGTTCCGTACCGCCGCACTGCCGGTGCTTCCGTCTACGCCAGAGGAGCCCGGGCCGTCAACACCTCGGTCGCGGCCGGTTCACAACCGTTTCGGCTGATGATCCCTGGCGTGATCCTCTGGTGTGGTGAGTCCACGGGAGGCACTGCCTCTGTGGCTCGGATGACGAAGGAGTCATCATCATGGCTCGGCATCGCGTTGTGCTGCGCGGCGGCACCGTCCTCACCATGGATCCGCATCTGGGGAACCTGCCCCGGGGCGATGTGCTGATCGAGGACGGTGTGATCGCCGCGGTGGCACCGGACCTCTCCGTCGACGAGGCGGAGACGGTGGACGTCACGGGACACATCGTGGCACCCGGCATGATCGACACACACCGGCACACCTGGCAGACGCAGCTGCGCGCCCTGTGCGCCGACTGGACCCTGGCGGACTACCTGTTCGGCATCCGGCTCGGCGTCTCGCCGGCCTACCTCGCCGAAGACGTCCACCTGGGCAATCACCTCGGCGCCCTGGACGCCCTGAACTCCGGCGTCACCACGATCCTGGACTTCTCGCACTGCAACAACACGCCCGAGCACGCCGACGCCGCGATCACCGGGCTGCGGGACGCGGGAATCCGCGCGGTGTTCGGCTACGGCTTCTTCGAGTCGAACCCGCTCCAGCCGCCGCACTTCACCGACCACGCCTCGCGCCTGGCGGACTTCCGGCGCGTCGCCGACACCCACTTCCCGAGCCGGGACGCGCTGCTGACCCTCGGGGTGGCGCTCACCGAGTACGGCACGCGGCCGTTCGACACCACCCGCGCCGAGATCGCCGCCGCCCGCGAACACGACGCGCTGATCGTCACACACACCGGCTGCGTGTGGTCACTGCCGAGCGGCGTGCGTGAATTCGCCGCGGCGGGCCTGCTCGGACCGGACCAGGTCCACGTGCACTGCAACACCCTCACCGACGAGGAGTGGCGCCTGCTGGCCGACCACGGCGCCAAGCTGTCGATCTCGGTGGAGACCGAACTCAACATGGGCATGGGTCGCCCCGCCTTCGCAGCCGCCCGCCTGCACGGCATCAAACCGACCCTGTCCTGCGACGTCGTCTCCCTCAACACCGGCGACCTGTTCACCCAGACCCGCATGGGCCTGGCCTTCCAACGCTGGGCCGACACCGAGAACCTCAACCTCGCCGGCTCAGACCCCACCGAGGTGACCGTCACCGCGCAGGAGGCGCTGGCCTGGACCACCGTCAACGCGGCCGAGGCGATCGGACTCGATCACCGCATCGGCAGCCTCACCCCCGGCAAGCAGGCCGACATCATCGTGACCGGCGGGCCCGGCATGTCCCAGCACCCGCACCTCGACCCCGCCGGCACCCTCGTCTTCCAGACCACCCCCGCCGACATCCGCCACGTCCTGGTCGCCGGCCGCTTCGCCAAGCGCGACGGCCGCCTCACCGGCACCGACCTTCCGGCCCTGCTCGCACGGGCTGACGCCTCGGCCGAAACAGTCCTCGGCCGGCTCGCCGACGCCGGGCGACCCCTGCCCGGCACCCCGCCGGAAGCATGGGGCTTCATCGCCCGCATGTCGTCGGAACTCCAGGCGGCTCCGGAACACCAGAAGTCCGGAAAGTGATCATGCGCTTCGTCACCTACACCGAGAACGACGGCGACATCGACAGCGACGACGGCGACCGCGTCGGCGTACTCGACGCCGACGACCTCGTCCACGCGCTCCCACCCGGTGTCCGTCTCATCGACCTGCTCGAGGACCCGCAGCGGTTGCGCGACGCTGCGGACAACGCGTTGTGCGATCCCCGTGCCGTGCACCCCTACGCCTCGCTCAGGCTGCGGGCGCCGATTCCCCAGCCGCCGACCGTGCGGGACTTCATGACCTTCGAGAGCCACGTCGAGGGCGTGGCCAGACTGGGCGGACCAGAGGCAGGCCCGCCCGAGCAGTGGTACGAGGCTCCGGCCTTCTACTTCACCAACCCCTACGCCATCCAGGGCCCGCAGGACGACGTGCGCATCCCGCCGGGCTGCACGCGCTTCGACTTCGAACTGGAGGTCGCCGCCGTGATCGGCCGAGCCGGCCGGGACCTGAGCGTCGACGAGGCCGAGTCCCACATCGCCGGATACGTGCTGATGAACGACTGGTCCGCACGCGACCTGCAGTTCACGGAGATGCAGGTCCGCCTCGGCCCCGCCAAGGGCAAGGACAGCGCCACCACGCTCGGCCCGGTGTTCGTCACCCCCGACGAACTGGAGCCCCACCGCGCGGGCAACGCCTACGGCCTGCGGATGACGGCGGCCGTCAACGGGACCGCCGTCGGCGAGGACATGTGGAGCAACATGGCCTTCAGCTACGCCCAGATGATCGCCTACGCATCGCGGGGCACCGAGGTCCGCACCGGCGACATCCTCGGCTCCGGGACCTGCGGCGGCGGCTGCCTGGCCGAACTGTGGGGACGCCGCGGGCTCGACGCCCACCCGCCCCTGGCTCCGGGAGACACCGTCACCCTCAGCGTCGGGCACCTGGGAACCCAGATCTGCCGCGTGACCGAGCCTGCCGAGCGCCCCGCCGGCGACCTGCGGGCCACCTCGCACCCGCACCACGGAGGCCGCCCATGACCCCCGCCCCGAGCCTGCCACCGAACACCGCGGGCACAGCCCACGCCGTGGCCCCGGGTGTGTACGCCTGGATCCAGCAGGACGGTTCCTGGTGGATCAACAACGCCGGGTTCGTCATCACCGACGACCACATCGTCCTCATCGACACCTGCGCCACCGAGAACCGCACCCGGGACCTGCTGGGCGCCGTCGGCCGGGCGGCACCAGGCACACCGATCCGCTACCTGGTCAACACCCACCTGCACGGCGACCACACCCACGGCAACAGCCTGCTGCCCCCCACCACAGTGGTCATCGCGCACGAAGCCACCCGCGAAGGCATCCTGACCGACACCGTCATCGACGGCTGCCCACCGATCTGGCAGCCCGTCCCCGACTGGGGCGCGGTCACCCGGCGCGCCCCGGACCTCACCATCCGCACAGCACTCACCCTGCACAGCGACAGCCATCCCATCGAACTCCACCACCCCGGCCACCCCGCCCACACCAGAGGCGACCTGATCGCCTGGCTCCCCGCACAACGCGTGCTGTTCGCCGGAGACCTGCTCTTCCACCGCGTCACCCCCCTGGTGTTCATGGGCTCCCTGGACGGCGCCCTGCGCTCCCTGGACTGGATCGCCTCCTTCGCACCCGAACACGTGGTACCGGGCCACGGCCCCGTCATCGACGCACACACCCTGCCGACGGTGCTCGACCAGCACCGCGCGTACTACCGACTCGTCCACACCACCGCCCAGGCCGGCCTTCGCGACGGCCTCACACCCCTGCAAGCGGCACGCATCTGCCGCCTCGGCCCGTTCGCCGACCTGCCCGACGCGGAACGCATCGTCCTCAACCTGCACCGCGCCTACGCCGACACCACCGGCCACCCCTTCGACCTGCCCCAGGCATTCACCGACGCGATCACCTACAACTCAGGCCCCCTCCACAGCCGGGTCTGACCGCGTCGGCCTGACTCACGCACCCATACACCAGGACGGCCCCACGATCACCCACTGACCCAAGTGGAGTACCGCCCGGTCCGGCCGAACACGGTCGCCGAGTTCGTCGCCGCCACCGCCACCGTCATCGACGCCAGCGATACCGTCACCCGGTCCGCTTCGCACGCCTGCGCTACGACCTCACCCCGGAGCAGACACTGCCCTTCCGGCCTGAGCCCGCCGGCTGTCTCTTCCTCGCAGGGCCCCTATCACCCCTGCCGAGCAGACCGCGCAGCTGGCAGCCCCAGCAGGATGGGCCCACCCGCTGCTGCGGAGTCGATCTGGCCGATCTTGGCCTCGGCGCCGGCCAGGCTGACGCGGAGCCCTTCGATCTCGCCGAGCCAGCCCTCCCCTTCGGCCGGATCGGACACTAGCCACTCCGCAGCGCAGGCCCCCGCCCCCTGCGGACGCTGTTGGCGCGATGAGTTCCCTCGGCTCAGGAAGCGGTGAAGTCCTGCGGCTCGAAGCGACCGATTTCGGCGCGAAGCCGGTCGGTGGACCAGGGCCAGCTGAAGCTGTTGCGGCCGTTGGCGTCGAGGTAGTAGCTCCTGCACCCACCGGCGTTGTAGACGGTGCCGGCCAGCGCGGTCTGCAGCCGGGCGTTGTAGGCGGTCTGCACGTCGCCGCGTACCTCCAGCACCGCCCAACTCTCCTCCCGTGCGGCCTTGATGGCGCCCAGGACGAGGTCGAGCTGTGCCTCCAGAATGGCGAACGCCGACGAGTGCCCGGTGCCCAGGCCGGGGCCGAGGAGCAGGAAGGCGTTGGGGAAGCCCGCGACGACGGTGCCGAGGTACGCCTCGGGGGAGCCCTGCCAGCGGTCGGCGAGCGAGTGGCCGGCTCCGTCTCGGACCAGGCCCGCGAGCGGCATGTCGAGGATGTGGAAGCCGGTGCCGAGGATGATCGCGTCCACCTCGGCGGCGCTGCCGTCGGCGCCGTGCACGGTGTTGCCTTCGACGGCGTGCACCGCGGCGGCGTGCACGTCGACATTGGATCGCCTCAACGCGGGGTAGTAGTGGTTGGAGAACAGGATGCGCTTGCAGCCGATGGTGTAGTGGGGGGTCAGCTTGCGGCGCAGTTCGGCGTCGCGGACCGTGGCCCACAGGTGGGCCCGTGCGATGGCCTGGACGCCACGCATCAGCCCGGGGCGCCGGAATCCATGTCCGAGCGTCTCCATGGCCCGGTACTCCAGCCCTGCCACCGCGGCTCGCGCGCCCGGCAGGTGGCGCATCGCCCACCGTTCGGCCTTCGGTATGTGATGGTCCAGCTTGGGCAGCACCCACTGGGCGGTGCGCTGGAACACATGCAAGCGGGCGACGTCGGGGGCGATCGCCGGGACGAACTGCACGGCCGAGGCGCCGGTGCCGAGCACCGCGACGCGCTTGCCGCGCAGGTCGTAGTCGTGGTTCCAGCGCGCGGAGTGGAACACCTCGCCGGGGAAACCGTCGAGGCCGGGGACGTCCGGGACGAGAGGCTCGTTCCACGGGCCGGCGCCGGCGATCAGGAACCGGGCGGTGAACTCACCGGCGTCGGTGCGGACGAGCCAGCGGGCCTGGCCGGGCTGCCATCGCGCTTCGGTCATACGCACCCCGAACCGGGTGTGTTCGCGCAGCCGGTACGTGTCGGCGACCCGCCTCACGTACGTGAGGATTTCCGGCTGGTGCGCGTACACCCGCGTCCAGTCCGGGTTCGGAGCGAAGGAGTAGCTGTAGAGGCGGGACGGTACGTCGCACTGGCAGCCGGGATAGGTGTTCGCCCGCCACGTGCCGCCGAAGTCGTCGGCCGCCTCGATGATCAGGAAGTCCCGGATACCGGCGCCGCGGAGCCTGGCCCCGGCGCCAACCCCGGAGATGCCGGCGCCGACGACGATGACCTCGACGTGTGTGCTCATGCCGCAATGCTCCTGTCGATGGCTCGCTTGACGCGGTCGGGTGCGGTGCGCAGGGAGATGTCGAGCGTGGCCGTACGCCGCCGTGGGTCCATGAAGTTGGCCCCCATCACGGCCAGTTCCTCCACCCCGGGCTCGATTCGGACGACGCGGCATCCCGCCGCACGCAAGAGGCGTTCTTCGGCGTCGACGGTCCGGGTCATCCAGCGGCGCAGGATCCGTTCGAGACGGCTCAGGCCGGTGGCGGGTGCGCCCCCGGAGGTCGACATGGGAGCGACGATCACCACCTCGTCCACGCCCAGGGGTACGAGGAGGTCCGCCGAGGTCGGGGACACGGCGCCGCCGTCGAGGTAGGTCCGCCCGTCGATCCGCACCGGCGGGAACCAGCCCGGGATCGCCCAGGACGCGGCGATCGCGCTGCCCAGGTCCGTGGCCGGAGCTCCCGGCGCGCCGAACGCGACCCGCCGGCCCGAGCGCGCGTCGGCCGCCACCAGCCAGGTGTGCGTGGAATCCGGCCACGGGCGGCCCTCGGTCAGCGCGGCACCGAAGCGGTGCAGCCAACGCGCATCACCCCGGCCGCGCGGCAGCAGCCCCACCAGCCCCGACCCCGGCGAGACCCGGCCGCGTACGGCAGCGGTCACCAGCCCCGACCCCGGCAGCCCGGGCCACGGGACGGGAGGCAGTGCACCCGGGTGGGCGTGGACGTGTCCGAGTAGCACCGGGTCCGCGCCAGTGTCTCCCCGTACCGCCGCGAGCAGGTCGGACACGGACCGCCCGGAGCCGAGAGCGGACACGACTTCTGCGCCGGCGGACGTCCCCACCGACACCTCGGCGGTCCGCACGTCCCAGTCCAGCTCCGCTTCCACTGCGGTGAGCGCGGCGACGGTCCAGGCGAAGCCGAGCGTGCCGCCGCACCCGACCACCAGTGCACGACTTGGAACCACAGATCCCCCTGGAATTCAGATACCAATGGAATCCGGAAGCTAGCGGTATTCTGCATGCGTGGCAAGACTGACCCGGACCGAGAGCCAGGCCCGCACCCGCGAACACGTCCTCGACACCGCGCACGACCTCTTCCTGCGCGATGGCTTCACGAAGACCTCCATCGAGCGGGTCGCGGAGGCCGCCGGCTACTCGAAGGGCGCGGTGTACTCCAACTTCGCGACCAAGAACGAGCTTTGCCTGGCCGTCCTGGACCGCATTGCCCTGCAGCAAGTGGCGTACATCGCCGCCGAGATGGGAGACGCGCCCCGCCTGGAGGACAGGCTCGCGGGTTTCGCCCGGTGGGCCGAGCAGCACATAGGCGACAGCTCGTGGACCGCACTGGAAGTCGAGTTCGCCACCGCCAACCGCCGCGACGCACACGTCTGCGAACAGCTCGCCCACCGACGGCGCGCCGTCACCGAGGCCCTCGCGGACCTCATCCGGGCTCAGATGCAGGAACTGGGCGTCACGCCCCACATGCCCGCGGACACCGCCGCCTTCGTCCTTCTCAGTCTCGGGATCGGCATCGGCGTCCAGCGCGCGTTCGACCCCACCGTCCCCGTACAGCCGCTCGTGGACCTGCTCCGTCAGGTCATGACCGACTGACCCCGCCCCGGATCACGGCAGGCACCCGGGCTCGCGCCGGCGCCTGATGCGAGCGTGCACCGCGACAGCGGACTCATGTCCTCAGTCCGTGGCGAGTCCCTCAACCTCGGTACAGCGCATGATCTTGCCGCCTGCTCCCCAAGTCCCGTCCGGCTGCTCATGGATGAGCACGCACACCCGGAGCGCCTGGTCCGCACCGAGCCCCGCGGCGGCCAGCACCAGTTCCGTCGCCTCTCCAACCAGACCTGGGCGCCGCTCGTCATCGAGGACCCCGAACGGCACGGTGACGTCGACCCGGAAGCGCGGGCGTCATCGGCTGCGGTGACCAGCGCCCCGGCAGGCAGCACATGCAGGCAGGACTACAGCAGGGAACGGAATATCTCCCGGCCGGGTGCGCCCTCCCCACGTGAGCAGGGCACGCGCCAGGCCCCGTTTGATGCTCGCCGCGCCTTCCTCGGTCAGCGCACCCACGGGCACAGTGAGATCGATCTGGGACATAGCCCTTCTTCTCTCTTCCGCCAGGTCCTCGGCGGGACGAGCCTGGTCACCTGGCCATTGATGCCGACTGCCTGGCCGAGGCCTCCGCCTATGCTCAGCTCGTGCCGCCGCCTTTCGCGGTGTCCTCGTCGGCCTGCACCAGCTGGGCAATCACCGGAACCCGGTCCCGCCGGCCGAGGCCAACAGCATCATCGCGCGCCGGCAGCACACCGAGCTGGCGCTGCCCCGACGCACGATCTGCTGCAGCTTCTGCCCCTCCTGGTTGGTCAGTCTGCGCACTCGGACAGGCTCAGCCACCGCACCCCCAGCACTCGGATCGGACGTCACCGCACATCCAAACGCCCCGACCACCAACCCGGCGGGCCAATGCGGTCAGAGCACTAGTAGGACTCCGTTAGGTCTGTCTTGATCTTGGTGTGGTTCTGCTGGGTAGGGGTTGGTGGCAGGTGGTGCAGGTGCCGGTCCAGCAGTTCAGCAGGTCTTGGAGGGTGTCGAGGATCTGGTAGAGGGTGAGTC
>NZ_JBVIEE010000034.1:0-96391 GCF_055572015.1 Streptomyces sp. NPDC030840
GCTCCAGTACCGCCACGACGTTCTCGATGGCTGTCTCACCGGAACCGGACTGGTGGCCGCCTCACCATGACGACATCACGCTTTCAGAGTCAGTAACCCCGAACGTCCGACGCCTACAGGATCGAGTTCGCCAGGTGGTCGGCATTACCGACGAGGAACCGGCTCGCCCCATCGCTCACGCACAGTGAACATCCAAGTCCATGATTTGCCAACTATCCCTCTCATAATTTGCCAACAAAGATTCTCCACGCGCTCCCGACCTGCGCGTCTCAGAACATGATTCGCCAACTAAAGTTCTCGGTCACACCCGGAGCAAGGGGCCGGGTGGCTCATCCGGCGGCGAGGGAGACCTCGGTGGACTTGATCAACGCGGTGACGGAGGAACCGTTCGCGAGCCCCAGGTCGGCGACCGCGTCCGCGGTGATCGCGGCGGTGAGTTCACCGCCCGCGACGGTGACCTTGACCGTGGCCATGGCGCCGCCGGTGGCGATGCCGCACACCGTGCCGGGCAGCCGGTTGCGGATGGACAGGCTCATGGAGCGCGTCACAGAGAAGGGGCGGGTCGGCCGGTGGGAATCCCCAGTGCGTTCCTCGCCGCAGTCTGCCAGGGCGCCGCTGCCGCGTCGCGTCAGGCGGGGCGCGCGTGTGTCGGCGTCACCTTGGCCGTCGCCCGGACCTCCGCCGCTCAGGAGCGGTCGATGTGCACGTTCGTCGACTTCACCCGGGCGGTGGCCTCCATGCCGACCTCGAGGCCCAGTTCCTCCACGGCCTCCCGGGTCAGCAGCGAGACCAGCCGGTGCGGGCCCGCCTGGATCTCCACCTGGGCCGCGACGTCACCGAGTTTCACGGCGGTGACGATGCCGGGGAAGGCGTTGCGGGCCGAGGTGTACGAGACGTCCTCATCGCCGCCGGTGCCGGCCAGCTCCACGGAGAACGCGGCGAGGTCCTTCCCGTCGATGAGCCGTCGCCCGGTCTCGTCGCGGCGGGTCGCCACCCGCCCCGCGTCCGCCCACCGCCGCGCGGTGTCCGGGCTCACCCCGAGCAGCCGCGCCGCCTGGCCGATCGTGTAGGACTGCATGCGCGCCAGCATAGGCTCACCGCCCCGGCCACTCCCCCCACGGGCGCTCCCGGGGTCGCACGACGCGGGCCAGGTCCTGAACGACCGTACAACGCCCCCGAGGAGGTGGACGCGCCGACGGAAGGGGTACGGGCGGCCCAGGCGTACTTCGGCGCCTGAGCCGCCCGCGGGATCACCGAACGCCTACTTCTGTTTGATCCGCAGGAACGTCACGGAGTTGGCCGGGAAGGTGTACGTGAACCTGTCGGCCACCCCGGTGAACGTGGACGTCACCGGCGCGACCGGCGTCTCGGTCTCGGTGTTCACCGCGTCCGGGGCCGCCTTGAGCGTGGTCACCCGGGCCGTGGAGCGGACCTTCGCGCCGCCGAGATCGACGGCCGTACGGGCCTGTGCCGCCTGGGCGTTGACGACCTTGACGATCAGGTCACCGGTCCTGGCGTCCTCCGTCACCACCTGCCGGAAGGGCTCGGTCGGCTTGTCGTCCTTGAAGCTGCCCCACTCCTGGCCGTCGAGGTAGAGGGTCACCTGACGGCCCCGCACCTTGACCTCGATGTCGTACGTACGGCCCGTCTCGATGGTCCCCGGCTTCGAGATCAGCGACGACTTTCCGCCGTCCACGGCCTGCTCGACCGCCGACGTGGTGTTGTTCCAGCCCCCGAGGTTCCACCAGTAGTAGTTGCCGGTGTCCTTGACGCCGAAGGCGACCAGGAAGCCCTCCTTGCCGGACTTCTTGGTGGCCTTCACCTTCAGGTCGTAGTCGTGCCAGGAGGTGTCGCCGGCCGAGACCATGGTGTTCTCGGCGGCCACGTCGGTCTGCACGTACTGCCCGTCCTGGATGCTCCAGCTGCCGCCGCCGGTGTGGTTCCACTTCGAGGCGTCGGCGCTGAAGTCGTCGCTGAGCAGCGTCTGCCCGTCCGCGCTCGTGACCTTCACGTCGTCGTACGCGGCGGTGGTCGCCCACGTCGACAGGCCGACGGCGCCCGAGATGGGGGCGGTCATGGAGGGCGTGCCGGTCGCGGTCGACGGCACCACACGGTCGCCGACGTTGGTCATGAAGAGCTTCTGGACCTCGTAGTTGGCCGAGTTCCAGGAGGCATGGTTGTTGAACCAGATCAGGTCCGGGCGCCACTGCACATAGTCCTCGTCCGCGAACAGCGGTGCGTACGAGGCGAGTTTGACGATGTCCGCGTTGCGCTCCAGACCCGTCATGAACGCGGCTTCGGTGAGGCCGTTCTTGAAGGTGTTGCCCTGGGACGCGTACTCGCCGAGGAAGACCTTCGGGCCGCCGCGGTCGTAGGAGTCGTAACGGTCGTTGTTCTGCAGGAACCACTGCGGGCTGTTGTAGTAGTGCTCGTCGACCATGTCGACCTTGGCGTCCCTGTTCAGCTTCCAGGCCGTGTCGAAGGTCGAACCGGAGTCGTCCGGGCCCGAGTTGGAGATCACCGTGATGTCGGGGTACTTGGCCTCGATCGCGGCGCGGAACCGCTGGAACCGGGCGAAGAACTCGTTCGGCAGGTTCTCCTCGTTGCCGACCGCGAGGTGGGTGAGGTGGAAGGGCTTGGGGTGGCCCATCTGGGCGCGCTTCCTGCCCCACGTCGACGTCACCGGGCCGTTGGCGAACTCGATGAGGTCCAGGGTGTCCTGGACATGGCGCTTGAGGAGCGCGTCGTCGTCGGTGGCCTTGTTCTGGCCGCAGCCGGTGACCAGGGCCGGGACGACGGGCAGCGGCATGGCGCCGATGTCCTCCGAGAAGCGGAAGTACTCGTAGTAGCCGAGTCCGTAACTCTGGTTGTAGCCCCAGAAGTTGGCGTTCGTGGGGCGCTGCTCGACCGGGCCGATGGTGTCCTTCCACTGGTAGGAGCGCTTGCGCTGCCAGCCCGAGGCCTCGCTGTAGTCCTGCATGGAGCCGGTGTTGACCAGGCAGCCGCCGGGGAAGCGGACGAAGCCCGGACGCAGGGCGGCGACCTTCTCCGCGAGGTCCTTGCGCAGGCCGTTGGGCTGGTGCTTGTAGGTGTCGCGCGGGAACAGCGACACCATGTCGAGTGCGGCGGCGCCCGAGGAGGCCACACTCAGACGCCCGACGGAGCTGGTACGGGTCGCGGTGAAGGCGGCGGTGTACTTGGCCCAGCCGCCCTTCACGGTCACCCGGCGGGCGGTCGCCAGGGTGCCGTCGGCGTCCTTGAGGGTGACGGTGAGGGTGCTGCCGCTCTCGGCGCGCGCCCACACCGAGAAGTCGTATCTCTTGCCCTCCTCGACGTGGACGCCGGTGTTGTAGCCCGCGTTCGTCACGGACGAACCCGCGCCGAGGGAGAGGTAGTTGCGGTTGCGCTCGTTGAGTCGTCCGTCGTCGTTCAGGACCTGCGCGGTGCCGTCGACCGCCCAGGACGTGAGGGGGGTGTACGAGCCGTTGTCGGCGGTGGAGTACTCGAAGGACCGGTTCTGCACGAGCTCGGCGTACAGGCCTCCGTCCGCGGCCCGGTTGATGTCCTCGAAGAAGACGCCGTACATCGTGTCGTCGATCTTCGCGCCCTTGGCGGTGGGGTCGACGGTGATCGCGTAGTCGGTGACGTCCTCGGCGTGCGCGGGGGCCGGGATGACGCCCGCCGCCAACAGGAAAGCGCTTGCCCCGAGGGCAAGTCTCCAGCGATTGCGAGTGGTGCTGTGTGACATGGATACTCCGCGGCTCAGCGATGGGAGTTGTTCGAAATTCCAGACAATGATCAGCACTTCGAACGGCAAGATAGGGAGGTGACTGGGACGCGTCAATGGGTCACGCGGCAGCGAAAGTTGCCGAAGGTACGAAAGCGAGGGATGGATGGACGAGTGCCTGCCGGTGCCGGACGTTCTGGCGTACCTCGCCGGGCGATGGCACGTACAACGCTCGGCGCGCGACCTCGCCGGCGGTGACGAGGGCTGCTTCGAGGGCACGACCGCTTTCAGCCCGCTGGACGGCGGCGGGCTCCTGCATCACGAATCCGGCACCTTCACCTGGCGGGGTGTCCCCCGCCCCGCGGAGCGGACGCTGCGTTTCCTGCCCGGCGCCGCTCCCGGCACCGCGGACGTCAGGTTCGCGGACGACCGCCCGTTCCACGGCCTGGACCTCACCTCGGGCCACTGGACGGCCGACCATCCCTGCTCTGCGGACCTCTACCGGGGCGAGTTCACGGTGTACGACGCGGACCACTGGTGCACGGTGTGGCGCGTGCGCGGCCCCGCCAAGAACCTGGTCCTGACGACCGACTACACACGCGCCCGGGGCGCCTAGGCCAGGTCCGCCGTCCCGTCCAGACGCAGGCGCCAGCGGCCGGAGTGGCCGGCGACGGTGGCCGTCGACAGAGGGCGGACGTCGATGTTCCAGTAGGTCGACGGCGGGGCCTTGAGCGCGTAGACGAGCGCGGCCCGGACGACGGAGGGTTCGGCCACGGCGACGATGCGGCCGCCGTCGTCAGCGGGACGTGTGTCGAGCCATTCGCCGACACGGGCGATGAAGGAGTGCAGGGACTCCCCTCCGTGCGGGGTCGCACGCGGATCGGCGAGCCACGCGTCGACCGCTTGCGGCTCCCGGGCCATCGCCTCGCCGAGCGTGAACCCGCGCCACCGGCCCATGTCGCAGTCCCGCAGTGCGGGCTGCGCCAGCGGAGCGTAACCGAGGGCGTCACCGGTGGCCCGGCTGCGCGGCGTGGGCGAGCAGTAGCGCAACTCGGCCGCGGCCAGCGGGACGAGGTCAGGGGCGGCGCGCTGCACCTCGTCCCAGCCGGCCTGGTCCATCGGCCGGTCGTCCCCGAAGCGCTCGGCGAGCAGCGAGGCGCTGCGCGCGGCGGCGACGAACGTGACCCGAAGATGCATGCGGCGATACTGGAACGCGGGACTCTGCAGGTCAATGGGCGTTATCCAGCAGTGACCCAGGGGGTCGCGAGGCTCACTCCGCCCCGTCGCCGTCCCCGGCGTACGCGAACGCCATCCACTGGTCCGGCTTGTCCAGTGCACGGAACCCGAGCCGTAGACGCCGTGCGCGTCATGGGTCGCGAGCAGGACGCGCCTCAGCCCGTACGGCCGCAGGTGCTCGCGCACGGCCGCGACCAGGGCGACGCCCAGGCCCTTCCCGCGTGCCTGCCGGTCGACGTACACGTCGCAGAGCCACGCGAACGTGGCCCGGTCGGTCACCACCCGCGCGTAGGCGACCTGCTCACCCGAGGACACCTCGTACGCCCCGAAGTTGAGCGACCCGGCGATCGCGCGCTCCTGCTTCTCGCGGGGCCGGCCGATGGCCCCGTACGCGTCCGTGGACAGCCAGCGGTGGACCCGCCCGAGGTCGATGCGGTCGGGTCGAAGGAGATCTCGTAGCCCTCGGGGAGGGCAGGCTCGTCGGTCATGGCGGGACGTTCGCAGCTCAGGGGAGCGCTGCCGAAGTGTTTCCCGCCGCCCTCAGCCTCCGCACCCCCGCGGTGATCTCCCCGGTCCCCGCCACGCCGGCGAAACTCAGCCGGAGGTGGGCGGCCGGGGGTTCGGCGCTGAAGTAGGGGCGCCCGGGAGTGACGGCGACGCCCGCGCGGAGCGCCTCGGCGACCAGGACGTACTCGTCTGTTCCGTCAGGCAGGCGCAGCCACAGGTGATAGCCGCCGGACGGGATGTGCGGCAGGCAGTACTCGGGCAGCTCAAGGCGCAGGGCGGACGTCATCGTGTCCCGGCGGCGCCTCAGCTCCGCCGACACCGCCCGCAGATGCCGTGACCAGGCCGGGGAGCCCACGAGTTCGAGGGCGGCCTCCTGCAGCGGGCGCGGCACGAAGAAGGTGTCGACGACCTGGATGGCGCGCAGCCGCTCCAGCACGGGCCCGCGGGCCGCGAGGGCGCCCACCCGGAAGCTGGGCGAGGTCGCCTTGGTGAGCGAGCAGACGTGGACGACCACCCCGTCGGGGTCCTCGGCCGCCAGTGGACGCGGCAGCGGCCCCGCGTCCTCGTGCACGAGCCGCCGCACGAAGTCGTCCTCGACCACGAACGCGCCCGCCTCGCGCGCGATCCGCAGCACCTCGCCCCGCCGCTCGGCGGAGAGCAGGGCGCCGGTGGGGTTCTGGAACAGCGGCTGGCAGACGAACACCCGCGCGCCGGTCGCCCGGAACGCGTCGGCGAGCAGCACCGGCCTCACCCCGTCCGCGTCCACGGGAACCGGGACGGGGCGCAGGCCTGCCGCCCGCGCGATCGCCAGCATGCCGGGGTACGTGGGCGACTCGACGAGCACCGGCGCGCCCGGCGGCGCGAGGGCGCGCAGCGCGGTGGTCAACGCGGACTGACCACCCGCCGTGACGAGCACCTCGGCCGCGGTGACGGCGCCCCCGATGCCGCGCGCGAACCACTCCCGCAGCTCAGGAACCCCCTCCACGGGTGGCCGTGCCCATGCCCCGGGACGGCGCCCCGCCCGCGACAGGGCGGCGCCCATCGCCTGCTCGGGCTGCAACGACGGGTGCAGATAACCCCCGTTGAACTCGATCACGCCCGGCGGCGGGGCCGCGAGCGAGGCCAGTACCCCCGAGGCGTCCACGGTCCGTGGCACCAGGTCGGCGGCGCCGTCCGCGCTCAGCGCGACCTCCTGCCACGAGGTGTCCCCGGCGGGAGCGGGGGTCCCGCGCGGCTCGGCGCGGAAGGCGCCCGCGCCGGGGCGCGTGACCACCAGCCCCTCGGCGGACAGTTGCGCCAGGGCGCGCGAGACGGTCACCGGGCTGACCTTGAAGCGTTCGACCAGTGCGCGGCTCGACGGCAGCTTTCCGCCCGGGGAGTAGCGGTCGAGCTCCTGTCTAAGCCGTTTCGCCAGTTCACCGACACTGTTACGCTCATGCATGAGAGCACACAGTAGCGCTACTGCGCCGACCAGGGTAGCGGTCAGCGCCCCACGGGAGAGCCCCCGTACCGTCGGCACCCTCCAGGCCGCCCTCGGTGTGGCCGCCTTCTCCCTCACTTTTCCCGCCACCGCCTGGGGGCTGGAGGGCTTCGGGCCCTGGTCCTTGGTGGCCGTACGAACCGTCCTCGCCGCCGTGCTCGCCGGCGGCTGTCTGCTGGTCCTGCGCGTTCCGCTGCCCGGCCGCCGCCACTGGGCGGGGCTCGCGGTCGTCGCCGCGGGGGTCGTCGTGGGCTTCCCGCTCCTGACGACGCTGGCCCTCCAGACCTCGACGACCGCGCACGCCGCCGTCGTCGTCGGCCTGCTCCCGCTCACGACCGCCCTGTTCTCCGCCCTGCGCGTGGGCACCCGCCCCTCCTGGACCTTCTGGGCGGCGGCCCTCGCGGGCGCGGCCGCCGTGATCGCTTTCACCGTGGGGCAGAGCGGCGGCGCCCTCACGGCGGCGGATCTGTACCTGTTCGGCGCACTGCTGGTGTGCGCGGCCGGTTACACCGAGGGCGGCCGGCTGGCCCGGGTCATGCCCGGCTGGCAGGTGATCGGCTGGGCGCTGGTGATGTGTCTGCCGCTCACCGTGCCGGGGGCGCTGGTGGCGCTGTCGTACGAGCCGGTGCTACTGACCGCGCACGGTGTTACCGGGCTGCTGTGGGTCGCCGCGGGCTCGCAGTTCCTGGGTCTGGTGGTCTGGTACCGGGGCATGGCCGCCATCGGCATCCCGAAGGCGAGTCAGTTGCAGCTGGCACAGCCTCTGCTCACACTGGTGTGGTCGGTGCTGCTGCTCGGTGAGCAGCTCACTCCCGCCGCGCCCGTGACGGCCGCGGCCGTACTGGTCTGCATCGCGGTCACGCAGCGGGCGCGTGGCTGACCGCTCGACCGCGGTGCCCTTGCCGGTCCCATCCGGCGCCATCCGCCATAGACTGCGATTACGGACCACTCCTGCGCGAACGAGGAGGCCCTCCAGATGCGTGCAGACGTAGGCGACATCCTGCTGGTGCACGGCCGGACCGTCGGGCAGCACGACAGGACCGCGATGATCGTCGAGGTACTGGGACCGAACGGCACTCCCCCGTTCCGGGTCCGTTTCGAGGACGACGGGCACGAGGCCCTGATGTCCCCCGGACCGGACTCGGTCGTCCGTCACCGCGGGGAGCCCGCACACTAGGCGCTCCGCGGAAGCGGGTGATGAATCCGCGGGCTGGTGGGGCTGATCGCGCCGCCGCGGACGGCGGCCAAGCCCCGCCCCCTCACGGGGCGAGGGTACGGAGCACGGTGTCGGCGGCCCGGCGCCGCACGGCCCTGGGCTTCCGGCCGGCGCCCCGGCCGTTGGAGGTGTTTCTCGCCCCCGCCGCCCCTTACCGTCCCGTCCCCGGGGCTCCACCCCGGACCCCGCTCCTCACATGCCGGAGGGGCCGGATTGTGTGGGGCCGCGCCCCGTAAGGAGCGTGGAGGGGCCGGCTTGCAGGGGCGCGGGGAACTGCGCGACCAGCCACTTCCGGCCCGCGCCCGGGCCGCGCCAAGCCCGCTCGGGACACCGCGCCGGGTCGGAACAGGCCGGGCCACCGGCCGACACCGACCGACCACCGGCACCGCGCGCCGCCGGTGCCCCGGATGCGTGGGCGCCGCAGCAGGAGTGGACGAGCCTCCGGCCACCAGCCACCAGCCACCGGCGACCGACCCTCGGGACCGGCCGCCCAGGTGGCTGAGCACCGCGGCGGGGCCGGTCAAGCCCCGGGGCACCGGGCGTACCGGGTCGCGGCAGGGTGCACCGGGGCGCGACGCCCCTGGGTCAGCTCGGCGGGTCGACCCGCTGCTTGTAGTGGTCGGCGACGACGCGGGCCATCGCGCCGATCCTGTCCTCCTCGACCTCCTTGGCCGAGAAGAACACGTGCCCCCTCACCTGCGGGTACTTCCCGGCGAGGGTGAGGTGGCGCGACAGTTCCCCGGGCTTCTGCCAGGCCGCCGGCTGTGCCGGGTCCCCGGCCTTGTACAGCGCCTCCCCCACGTACAGCCGTGTCCCGCTGCCGTCGGCGACCTTCGCCCACCAGGGGACCAGTTTGGCGTAGTCGGCGGCGGCGAGGCCGATGTTCCAGTACAGCTGCGGGCAGATGTAGTCGATCCAGTGCTTGCGGACCCATTTCCGGGTGTCCGCGTAAAGGTCGTCGTACGTCTGCACGCCGGCCTTCGTGTCGGAGCCGAGCGGGTCGGTGGCGGCGTTGCGCCACACGCCGAAGGGGCTGATGCCGAGCTGGGTGCCGGGCCGGATCTGCTTGATCTTCGCCGCCGTCTCGCGCACCAGTTTGTCGATGTTGTCGCGCCGCCAGGCGGCACGGCTGGAGAAGCCGCCGCCGTACTTGTCGTACGCCGCGTCGTCGCCGAAGGTCTGCCCCGCGACCGGGTAGGGGTAGAAGTAGTCGTCCCAGTGCACGGCGTCGACCGGGTACCGGCGCACGGCGTCGAGCATGGCGTTCTGGACGAAGGCGCGCACCGCCGGGATGCCGGGGTTGTAGTAGAGCTTGCCGCCGTAGGAGACGACCCAGTCCGGGTGCTTGCGCGCGGGGTGGGAGGCGGCCAGCTTCCTCGGGTCGTCGTGGAGTGCGACGCGGTACGGGTTGAACCAGGCGTGCAGCTCCAGCCCTCGCGCGTGGGCTTCCTCGACCGCCGTGCCCAGCGGGTCCCACCCGGGGTCCTTGCCCTGGGTTCCGGTGAGGTACTGCGACCACGGCTCGTACGGCGACGGCCAGAGGGCGTCGGCCGCGGGCCGGACCTGGAAGATCACCGCGTTGAGGCGGCGCTTCACGGCCGTGTCGAGGTGCCCGATGAGTTCGGCGCGCTGCTGCTTTGCGGTCAGACCGGGGCGGGAGGGCCAGTCGCGGTTGGTGACGGAGGCCAGCCACATGCCGCGCAGTGCGGTGGTGGGCGCCTCGCGCCTGGCCTTGTCGTCGTTGTCGTCGTCCCCTGTGGTGGCGCCCCAGGCGGCCGCGCCTCCCGCCGTGACCAGGCCGCCGAGCATCGCCCCGGCGAACAGACGCCGCGACATACGGCTCATTCCCGTGCCTTTCGTGAGCGTGCCGGGAACCCGCCCCGTTGCGAGCGCCCGTGCCCGGAAAGCCTGCCATGCGCGACCCGCGATACTGATCAGTAGCCGCCGAAGGTAACGTGCGGGTTTGGCGCAGGACCTGATCCCCGGGTTTCCTGTGATGATCCGTGGACCGGCGAGAGGGACGATGTGACAGGCAGTTCGGTAGATATCGCACGCGTCGGAGTGGTGGGCTGCGGCCAGATGGGAGCGGGCATCGCCGAGGTGTGCGCCCGCGCCGGACTGGACGTGATGGTCGCCGAGACCACCGGCGAGGCACTGGAGATCGGCCGTACGCGGCTGTACAACTCCCTGTCGAAGGCGGCCGAGCGCGGCAAGATCACCGAGGAGGAGCGGGACGCGACGCAGGCGCGGCTGAGCTTCACCACCGACCTCGGCGAGTTCGCGGACCGTGACCTGGTGATCGAGGCCGTCGTCGAGAACGAGCAGGTCAAGACCGAGATCTTCCAGGTGCTCGACCAGGTGGTGACCCGCCCGGACGCGATCCTCGCCTCCAACACCTCGTCCATCCCGCTGGTGAAGCTGGCGGTGGCCACCTCGCGGCCCGACCAGGTCATCGGCATCCACTTCTTCAACCCGGCGCCCGTGCAGCAGCTGGTCGAGCTGATCCCCGCGCTCACCACCTCCGAGGGCACGCTGAGCCGGGCCCAGCTCTTCACGGAGAAGGTGCTGGGCAAGCACGCGATCCGCGCCCAGGACCGGTCCGGCTTCGTGGTCAACGCGCTGCTGATCCCGTACCTGCTCTCCGCGATCCGGATGTTCGAGTCGGGCATCGCCAGCCGTGAGGACATCGACAACGGCATGGAGCTGGGTTGTGCCCACCCGATGGGCCCGCTCAAGCTCTCCGACCTGATCGGCCTGGACACGGTGGCCTCGGTGGCTTACTCGATGTACGAGGAGTACAAGGAGCCGCTGTACGCCGCTCCCCCGCTGCTCCAGCGCATGGTCGACGCGGGCCGGCTGGGCCGGAAGTCGGGGTCGGGCTTCTACACGTACCCCTGATGGAGCGAAAGCCCGATGGCGCGTCGGTCTGATGCGCCGTAGGCCCTGATGCCGCCGTAGGCCTGATGGCGGGTCAACCTGATTACCGTCCGTTGAACTTGGCATGCCCGTGGGCCCGGCACCGAAGCAGGTGCCGGGCCCACGGCATTCACACACCGTGTGCGCGCTGGGCACGCATATGCCCCTCGCACACGCTCCCCAGTCGTCCACCAGGGGAGTTGACTGCACGTGCGCCTGCAAGGGTGAGACGACTACAGAAAGGAGTGGGACTCGTGGCCACCGACCCCGAGCATCCCGTGGTCCACGGTGAACTCGCAGAGTTACGCCGCCGCCTCGACGTGGCGCACGCCCGCGTTGAGGGAGGGATCACCCTGCTCAGTCACCGTACCGAGCAGACCGCCAAGGAGGTCGACGACCTGAGCGCACGGATCGTCGCCCTGGAGCACACCCGATGGCCGCTGCCCGCGGTGGCGGCGCTCACGGCCGTGGGCGCGCTCGTCGTGGCGATCTGGCAGGCCGTGGGCCGCTGAACTCGCCGGACGCCGTTGGGGGGATCAGGGCATGGCGTCCTGCCCGAGCCTCAGATGGTGCAGGAGGAGCAGCGCGGCTGCCATGTTGGCGGCCGGGACCTCGCCGCGGGCGACCATGTCGGGAACGAGCTTGAGGGAAACCCATTCCCGGCGGTCGGACTCGAAGTCGTCCACGGGGTGGCCGACGTAGGTGCCATCGTCGGCCCAGAAGATGTGGTGCTTGGCGTCGGTGAGCCCGTTGGAGGGCTCGACGCTCATCAGGTGACGCAGGGGTCCCGGCCGCCAGCCGGTCTCCTCCTCCAGTTCGCGGGCCGCCGCCTCGGCGACGTCCTCGCCGTCGTCGACCACGCCCGCGGCGAGCTCCCACCCCCAGCTGTCGGTGATGAAACGGTGCCGCCACAGCAGCAGCACCTCGTTCGCCTCGTTCACCACCGTCGCCACGGCCACGGGCCGCAGCCGTATGAGGAAGTGATCGAGGTGCCGCCCGTCCGGCAGCTCGACATCCGCGAGATTGACGCTGAACCAGCGATTTTCATACACAGTTCGTTCGTTCTGTTTCGTCCACTGCACGGTTCTGCCACCTTCCGCCGAGTAAGTGGCAATATCGCAGCAGGACATGCCTGACAGCAGGCGCACAGTGAGCGCATGGCGGCCCGCTCGCGACACAGCGGAGGTGCGGTCTTCCCGTACGTTCTGAGCGGAGAGGCGCAGAGGGGCACAGTCTTCCTCGGTACGCCTTCCACGCTACAGCGGTACGCGCAGTGCCCCGTCGATGAGTTCGGCCGCTTCGGCCGTACCGGCGCAGCCGCTGCGTACGAGGTGCTCACGCACCGCCCGCAGTCTGTCGCGCAGCCGCTGGGACTCCATCCCTCTCGCCGTCTCGGCCATCTCGACGGCGGTCGCCACCGCCTTGTCGGCGTTGCCCTGCCGCAGTTCGATCTGGCTGAGCATGGCGAGCCGGTGGACGCGCCCCCGGTCGTGCGCCGGCGTGTCCACCGCGTGGGTGGCGTGCTCGGCCGCCGCCGTCAGATCGCCGAGACTGAGCAGGGCCTCCGCCACCTGCACGTTGACCAGGCCGGGCTGGACATAGCCGGTCTCGTCCGGCTCGTACCCGCGCCGGATGCGCTCGGCGGCCTGCTCGGCACGCCGGATGCAGGACAGCGCGCTCGTGCCGTCGCCGAGGTGCGCGTACGCCTTGGCCTGCATCGCGTACAGGTCCGAGGCGAGCGCCGGGGTGATGTGCCTGCCCGCGGCGCGCAGCGCGGCCTCCGCGAAGGCGACCGCCTGCCGGTACTCCTTCATGAACAGCGACTGGTTCACGAGCAGCGCGATCACATACGCGCCGAGCCCCCGGTCCCCGCTGGCCTTCGCCAGCCGCAGCGCCTGGTGGAAGTAGCGCTGGGCGAGCCCGTGGGCGTCGGAGTCGTACGCACAGATGCCCGCGACGGCCACCAACCCGCCCGTGGCACGGTGGAGTTGACGCCCCGTGGCATCGGTGTAGCTGCCCCGCAGCAGGGGCGCGGCCTCGGCGTTGAGGAAGCCGACGATACGGGTGCGCGTCGCTATGCCGCCCGCCTTGCGGTACATCTGCTCGTAGTGCGTGCGGGCCGCGCGCAGCATCTCGATGTCGGCCATGCTGACCTGGTGCCGGCCGCCGCGCGAGACGTCCACGTCCTCGGGCGGGTTCTCCCACTCCCACACGGGCATCACGGCGGGGGTTCCGGTGACGGCCGGGGCACCGAGGATGTGCGGGCGCTGCTGTTCGTCGGAGCGCCACAGCGCGGTGGCGCGCTCCACGAAGCCGGAGAGCGACGAACCGTGGGTGCCGGCCGGCTCGCCGGGGATGCCGAGTCCGATGTCGTCGAGGGTGACGGTGCGGTGCAGCCGGGTGGCGAGCACCTCGCAGATCAGGTCGGGCACCTGGCCGCGCGGGCGCTGGCCCTTCAACCACCGTGCCACCGCGGTGTGTTCGTACCTGAGGGCGAGACCGCGGGCGCGCCCTGCCTGGTTCACATGGGCGGCGAGGCCCGCGTGGGAGATCCCGGCCTCGTCGAGGATCGCGTCGAGCAGCGTGTTGGGCTGCATGGGTGCCCTCCGGTGGCTCGTACCGGCCGCGAGCAGCGTAGCGCTTCCCCTTTCACACGGGGTGTGAACCGAGTGCTCGTATCCGTGCTCTGCGTGCGGTGCCGCGGAGAGTTTGGGACCGATTGACTGAAATGCCTCGTGAAGAGGCCGGCCGGGCCGCCGGCTCCCCCTCGTACAGTGCGGTGGCCCGATTCCACGCCGTCCGCCCAGCTGCCTGCCCGACACTCCGTGGCGGGGCGGACGGCTCCGCCGGTGCGCTCCGCCGGTTGGCTCCGCCGGTGGAGCGGGGTGACTACACGTTGTTTGTCGGCTGCGGGTTCGTTGTGGCTGGTCGCGCAGTTCCCCGCGCCCCTACTGGGGCGCGCCGGTCGTTTCGCAGGACCAGGACCGCCACGTCGTCCGCGGGCCCTCCGCCGGTGTGACAGAGGAGTTGGGCGGACACGGTGCGGAGCACCTGCTCCGGTGAGAGGGGGCGGGTGCGGGCCGCCTCGGCGAGCACGGTGGGCAGCGGGAAGAACCTGCCGTGGGCGTCCCTGGCGTCGGTGACGCCGTCGGTGTGGAGGAACAGGGCCTCACCCGGCTGGAGTCGGCCGCAGTCGACGGGTGGGAGCTCGGCGGGGAGGGGGAACAGCCCGAGTGGGGGCAGGGGGTCGGCGCCGGTGAGGGGTTGTGCGCGGCCGTCGCCGAGGAGGTAAGGCCAGGGGTGGCCGCAGTTGAGGGCGCGCAGTGCGCCGTCGCGCCGGATCTCCAGCAGCAGTACCGTCACGAATTCCTCGGCGACCGGGTTGTCGGCGTCCGGTGCCGCCGCGGCCCGCTCGCGCAGGTGCCGGGCGAGCGCGTGGTCCAGCCTCCTGAGCAGGCAGGCGAGTTCGACCTCGTCGTGTACGGCCTCGCGGAAGCAGCCGAGGACGGCGGCGACGGTGCCGATCGCACCGCTGCCGTGCCCGCGGACGTCGCCCATCACCACCCGCACACCGTGCTCGGTGGCGACCACGTCGTAGAGGTCCCCTCCGGCGCCGGCACCTCGGTCGGCCGACAGTTGTGCGGCGGCCGCGGCCAGCCCGTCGATGCGCGCGGGCAGCAGCCTGAGCAGGGCGCCCTGTGCGGCGCCGGCGGCCCTGCGGACCTGTCGCAGCTCCCGGAACAGCACATGCCCGAGGTGCAGCATCAGCCCGGTGCCGACAGCGAGGAACACGGCGCCGCTGACGATCCTGGCCCCAGCCCTGGTACGAAACATGCCGATGGCCCCCCATCAGGCCCGGACAGCACACAGATGACCCCGGAAGGCCGGTCCGATTCTGTCGGCCGCATGCCCCGATCGGGCCAGATCGCCCCGACTTGTCACCCGAATGAGTGAAGTGACCGATGCGGGGCCAGGGGCGCACAAGAAGAGAGCGAAAGCTCCCTGGAGGGCGCGTGGGAGCGCAGCGCCAGGGCGCGGGGCCGTTACATGGTGCGGCCCCGCCGCGTGGGCGCGGCCGGCCACGGCGAACCCGCGGTCGGCCGCACAACGCGGTCCCCCGCGGCGACTACCCTCGCAGAACAGCCCCCGTACGCTCGCCCGCCAGGGCAACCGCCGCATCCCGGGCCGCCGACGCCTCGTCGACCGTCAGAGTCCGGTCACCCGCGCGGAAGCGGAGCGCGTACGCCAGGGACTTCCGCCCCTCCCCGAGCTGCTCGGCGTTCTCGTAGACGTCGAACAGCCGGATGGACTCCAGCAGTTCACCGGCGCCCTCGCGCAGCGCGGCCTCGACGTCCGCCGCCGGGACGTACTCGTCCACGACGAGCGCGACATCCTGCGTGGCGACCGGGAACGTGGAGATGCCCGGCGCCTGGGGCGTGCCGTCGCCGGCCCGCTCCAGCGCGTCCAGGTCGAGCTCCATCGCCGAGGCACGCGCGGGCAGGCCCAGGGCCTTCACCACACGGGGGTGCAGCTCACCCGCGTGGCCCACGACCCGCTCGGCTCCGTCGACGGTGATCGCCAGCTCGGCGCAGCGCCCGGGGTGCCACGGCCCGTACTGGCCCTTGCGGATGACCAGCTCGGCGCCGGCCTCGCGGGCCACCGTCCGCGCGGCCTCGACGGCGTCGGCCCAGTCGGCCGGACGGCCCTTGCCCCACCAGCCGGCCTGCTCGCGGGCGCCCGCGAGGACGACGGCGACGTGGCGCGGCTGCTCGGGCAGCGCGGCACCCAGCGACGCGATCTCCTCGTCGCTCGGGCGGCGGTCGACGGGCAGCGAGGCGGCGACGCGCTGGTCCTCGCGCGGGAGGAAGACCAGCCCGGTCTCGAACAGGGCGAGGTCGTGCGAGCCCCGCCCGTCGTTGCGCCGCAGCGCGCCGAGCAGGCCCGGCAGCAGTGACGTGCGCAGCGCCGGCTCCTCGTCGCTCAGCGGGTTGACGAGCTTGACGACACGGCGGGCCGGGTCGGCGGCGTCCAGCCCGAGCTGGTCGAAGACCTGCTCGCTGATGAACGGGTAGTTCGGCGCCTCGACGTAGCCGGCGCCGGCCAGGGCCCGGCCGACGCGGCGGTGCAGCCGCTGCCGGTGGGTCAGTCCGCGGCCCGAGGGGGGCTTGGGCAGCGTGGAGGGCAGGTTCTCGTAGCCCTCCAGGCGGATGACCTCCTCCGCCAGGTCGTTCGGCTCGGTGAGGTCGGGCCGCCACGACGGCACGGTCACGGTCAGCTCGTCCTGCCCGGTCACGGTGCAGCCGACGTCCTGGAGGCGGCGTACGACGGTCTCGCGGCCGTAGACGACGCCCGCGACCTTGTCCGGGTGGTGGGCCGGCATGGTGACCGTCCGGGACGCGGACGGCGCGACGACCTCGGTGACACCGGCGTCGGCGGTGCCGCCCGCGAGCAGGACCAGCAGGTCGACGGTGCGCTGGGCGGCGGCGGCCGCGGCCAGCGGGTCGACACCGCGCTCGAAGCGGCGGGACGCCTCCGACGACAGCTTGTGGCGGCGGGCCGTACGCGCGATCGCGACCTGGTCGAAGTGGGCGGCCTCGATGACGACGTCCGTGGAGGCGTTCGCCCCGTTCTCGGTGGCATCGTGGTCGGCGATCTCGGTGTTGGCACCGCCCATGACGCCCGCCAGACCGATCGGGCCGCGCTCGTCGGTGATCACCAGGTCCTCGGCGTGCAGGGTGCGCGTGACACCGTCGAGGGTGGTGATCTTCTCGCCCTCCTCGGCCCGGCGCACGCCGATCGTGCCCTGGACGAGCCCCCGGTCGTACGCGTGCAGCGGCTGGCCGAGCTCCATCATCACGTAGTTGGTGATGTCGACGGCGAGCGAGATCGGGCGCATGCCGACCTTCTGCAGCCGGCGCTTGAGCCAGATCGGGGACCGCGCCTCCGGGTCGAGGCCGGTGACCGTACGGGCGGTGAAGCGGTCGCAGCCGGCGGCGTCGGAGACCTCGACGGGGTAGCCGAACGCGTTCGGGACGGGCACGTCGAGCAGCGCCGGGTCGCGCAGCGGCAGACCGTAGGCGATGGCCGTCTCACGGGCGACGCCGCGGATGGACAGGCAGTCGCCTCGGTTGGCGGTGACGGCGATGTCGAGGACCTCGTCGACCAGTTCGAGCAGCTCGATGGCGTCCTTGCCGACCTCGGACTCCGGTGGCAGGACGATGATGCCCTTGGTGCCGTCGTCGCCCATGCCCAGCTCGTCGCTGGAGCAGATCATGCCGTGCGAGTTCCGGCCGTACGTCTTGCGGGCCGAGATCGCGAAGCCGCCGGGCAGCACGGCGCCCGGGAGGACCACGACGACCTTGTCGCCGACGGCGAAGTTGCGCGCGCCGCAGACGATCTCCTGCGGCTCACCGGTGCCGTTGGCGGTGCCGACGTCGACGGTGCAGAAGCGGATCGGCTTCTTGAAGCCCTCCAGCTCCTCGATGGTCAGCACCTGGCCGACGACGAGCGGCCCCTTGAGGTCGGCGCCGAGGTGGTCGACGGTCTCGACCTCCAGACCGGCCGAAATGAGCTTGGCCTGGACGTCGCGCCCGGTCTCAGTCGCCGGCAGGTCGACGTACTCCCGCAGCCAGGAAAGCGGGACCCGCATCAGATCTCCATCCCGAACGGCCGGGTGAACCGGACGTCACCCTCGACCATGTCTCGCATGTCTTCGACGTTGTGGCGGAACATCAGCATTCGCTCGATGCCGAAACCGAAGGCGAATCCGCTGTACTTCTCGGGGTCGACGCCGCAGGCCGTCAGGACCTTGGGGTTGACCATGCCGCAGCCGCCGAGCTCGATCCAGCCCTCGGAGGAGCAGGTGCGGCAGGGGCGGTCGGGGTTGCCGACGGACTCGCCGCGGCAGACGTAGCACACCATGTCCATCTCGGCGGACGGCTCGGTGAACGGGAAGAAGTTCGGCCTGAGCCGGGTCTTCATGTCCTCGCCGAACAGCGACTGGACCATGTGGTCGAGGGTGCCCTTGAGGTCGGCCATGGTCAGGCCCTCGTCCACGGCGAGCAGCTCGACCTGGCGGAAGACCGGCGTGTGGGTGGCGTCCAGCTCGTCGGTGCGGTAGACGACACCGGGGCAGATCACGTAGACCGGCAGCTCGCGGTCGAGCAGGGAGCGGATCTGCACCGGCGAGGTGTGGGTGCGCAGCACGACACCGGAGTTGCCGGACCCCTCCGGGCCCTCGATGAAGAAGGTGTCGGCCTCGCCGCGCGCCGGGTGGTCCGGGCCGATGTTGAGCGCGTCGAAGTTGAACCACTCGGCTTCGACCTCAGGGCCCTCGGCGACCTCGTAGCCCATGGCCACGAAGATGTCCTCGATGCGCTCGGAGAGCGTGGTCAGCGGGTGGCGGGCGCCGGCCGGTACGCGGTCGTACGGCAGCGTGACGTCCACCGCCTCCTCGACCAGCACACGGGCGTCCCGCTCGGCCTCCAGCTCGGCCTGGCGGGCGGCGAGGCCCTTGTTGACGGCGCCACGGGCCTGGCCGACCAGCTTTCCCGCGGCGGCCTTGGCGTGCGGGGGCAGGGCGCCGATCTCGCGGTTGGCGAGGGCCAGCGGGGAGGTGCCGCCGGTGTGGGCGACCTTGGCCTCCTGGAGCGCGTCGAGGGAGTCCGCGGCGGCGAAGGCGGTGAGCGCCTCGTCCCGCATGCGCTCGATCTCTTCCGGTTTCAACGCCTCGACCTCGACAGGGTCGTACGACTTATTGGGTGCCGACATCTCTTCCCGTGCTTCCGGTTGGCTGGCTGATGGTCCCCGTCACTGATCCGAATCACGGTCCGATCACGGATCGTCACCGACTCCGGGACACAAAGGTGCCAAAACTTGAGTCTAACGGGGCTGACGCAGGTGAATGTGCCCGTGGGGCCTCGGTCGGCGTTACTGGAGATACGCCGGGGTGCCCACGGGCAACGTAAATCGGAACTCGGCGCCGCCGGCGGGGGCGCGGCCGACCGTGATGGTGCCGCCGTGGGCCTCGACGATGCCCTTGACGATGTAGAGCCCGAGGCCCGTGCCACCGCGCTTGCTGCCCCGCCAGAAGCGGGTGAAGACGCGGTTCATGGACTCCTCCGGGATGCCGGGGCCCTCGTCGCTCACCGTGACCGACGTGGCGGTGTTCTCGCCGTCCTCTCCTTCGCGGGGGGACGCCGAGGGCTGGACGTCAATGGTGACGGTTCCCTCGCCGTGGCGCACGGCATTTTCCAGCAGGTTGCTGAGCACCTGGTCGATCTTGTCGGGGTCGGCCCACAGGGAGGGCAGGGGCTGCTGGATGCGCAGCAGGAAGCGGTCGGCGGGCTGACCGGCGGCGACGTACGCCTGGATGTGCCGTCCGACGGCGGCACCGATGTCGACGGGCTGGCGGCGCACTTCGAGCCGCCCGGAGTCGATGCGCGAGATGTCGAGGAGCTCGGCGATGAGCCGGGTGACACGATTCGCGTCGGCGTCGACGGTCTCCAGCATCAGCTTCTTCTGGTCGTCCGTGAACCGTTCCCACTTGGCGAGCAGGGTGGCGGTGAACCCCTTGACGGAGGTGAGCGGCGAGCGCAGCTCATGGGCGACGGTGGCGATCAGTTCGGCGTGGCTGCGCTCGGTGCGGCGGCGTGCCTCGGTGTCGCGGAGCGAGACGACGACCCGGTGGACGGGCCCGGTGGGTTCGGTACGGACGTAGCGTGCGGAGACGAGCACCTCACGGCCACCGGGCAGCAGCAGGTTCCGCTCGGGCTGCCCGACGCGGATGGAGAGCCCGCCGTAAGGATCCGTCAGCTGCCACCACCGGCGGCCCTCCAGGTCCTCTAACGGAAGAGCCGCGTCAAGCCGGAGTCCGAGGGCTTCGCCGGCGGGGACGGCGGTGATCCGGGCGGCGGCGGCGTTGAAGCAGATGACACGGCCCTGCTCGTCCGCGACGACGAGTCCGTCCGGGAGGTCGTCGGGGTCGACGCCGAGCTCGGCGAGGTCACCGTGCCGGGTCGTGGCCGCCTCGGCGCACACGTCCCGTGCGCCCGGCGCCCTGCTCGTGCCGACACTCATCCCCGTACCCCACCTCTCGTCTTGCATGGGGGTCCTCCCTGCTCATGGGGGTCCTCCCTGTTCGAGCGGAGCCGGGAACCTGGGAAAGCAGCCGAGAGCTCGGGGGGAGGGCCCCCGAGCCCGCCACCCTACTAGCCGAGGGTGACGGAACGGCACCCTCCCGAGGCGCGCTGTGCACGGGCGGACGCGTAGAGACATACGGCGGCGGCGGTCGCGAGGTTCAGGCTTTCGGCCTTTCCGTGGATGGGAACGCGCACGACGGCGTCGGCCAGCGCACGCGTCTCCTCCGGAAGTCCCCACGCCTCGTTGCCGAAAACCCAGGCGGTAGGCCCGCCCATGGCCCCTTTGTCCAGCTGGTCGTCGAGGTCGTCGTCCCCTGCCCCGTCGGCGGCGACCACGCGCACCCCGGCTTCCCTGAGCCCGGCCACGGCCGCCTCGACGGGCACGCCGACGGCGACGGGCAGGTGGAAGAGGGAGCCCACGGAGGCCCGCACGGCCTTGGGGTTGTACAGGTCGACGGACGCGTCGGTGAGTACGACGGCCTCGGCCCCGGCGGCATCGGCGCACCGCAGCACGGTGCCGGCGTTTCCGGGGTCCCGTACATGGGCGAGGACGGCGACGAGCCGGGGGCGGGCCCTGAGCACGTCCTCGAAGGGGGTGTCGAGGAACCGGCACACCCCCACGAGCCCCTGCGGGGTCACCGTGGTGGAGATGTCGGCGATCACGTCCTCGGACGCGAGGTGCACGCGGGCTCCTGCCGTGCGTGCCTCTCCCACGATGTCGGCGTAGCGCTCCGCGGCGTCGAGGGTCACGAACAGTTCGACGAGGGTGGGTGTGCCGTCGGTCCGGTGCCCGGCCGCCTCCCGCACGGCCTGCGGCCCCTCCGCGAGGAACAGCTGTTCCTTCCCTCGGAAGTTCCGCTTGGCGAGCCGCCGCGCGGCCAAGACGCGAGCGGAGCGCGGGGAGATCAGCTCGGGGGCGGAGGGCATGGGGGCACCTTCGGGGGTCCGTGATGTTTCAGCCCGTCCGGCGTTTGAGGACGAGGCCGAAGGCCGACAAGCGGGGGTCTGGGGGCGCAGCCCCCAGGGACGGGACGGGCAGGGGCGGCGGGCGAGGAAACCGGGTCCGGACGCACTCGGACCCGCAGGCGGGAAACGGCCTGCGGGTCCGGGTCACGTCACGTACGCGGCCGAAGCCGGCGCAGCGTCACGCAGCGTCACGCCGCCTTCGGCGCGTTGACGTCGCTCGGCAGCGCCTTCTGCGCGACCTCGACGAGCGCGGCGAACGCGCCCGCGTCGTTGACGGCCAGCTCGGCCAGGATCTTGCGGTCGACCTCGATGTTCGCGGCCTTCAGACCCTGGATGAAGCGGTTGTACGTGATGCCGTTGGCGCGGGCAGCGGCGTTGATGCGCTGGATCCACAGCTGACGGAAGTCGCCCTTGCGCTTCTTGCGGTCGTTGTAGTTGTAGACCAGCGAGTGGGTGACCTGCTCCTTGGCCTTGCGGTACAGGCGCGAACGCTGACCGCGGTAACCGGAGGCCTGCTCGAGGATCGCCCGGCGCTTCTTGTGGGCGTTGACTGCCCGCTTGACGCGTGCCACTTCTCTAACTCCTTGTAGCGGGGCCGCGGTGGTTCCTCACACGGCCCGGAAACGAATGGGTCCCGGTCTCTCGGTGAAGGCGGGCGCCGGACGCCGGTCGGGCGTCGGGCGCTCCCCGCCTCACTTGCCGAGAAGCTTCTTGATCTTCTTGGCGTCGCCCGGGGCCATCTCGGCGTTGCCGGTGAGGCGACGCGTCACGCGGGACGACTTGTGCTCGTTGTAGTGGCGAATGCCGGCGCGCTCACGGAGCACCTTGCCCGAGCCGGTGACCTTGAAGCGCTTCCTGGAACCGCTGTGCGACTTGTTCTTCGGCATAGCGCCGTTACTCTCCTCGTCATGGCGCTCCGGTGCCCGGTCGCGAAACCGGGCACGGTGGAACGTCCTGTCTATCGGTTGACATCCCTGGACTGTCGGCCCAGGGCGATCCCCTGGACTCGCGTCCCGGGGAATCACGCCTCGGCGGGCTCCTCGGCAGGCTCCTCGGCCTCGGCGGCGTTCTGCGAGCGGCCTGGGTTGGCCTTCGCCTCGGCCTTGCGGGCCGCCTGCGCCTCACGGGCCTCGGCCATCGCCTCGGTCTTCTTCTTGTGCGGACCGAGAACCATGATCATGTTGCGGCCGTCCTGCTTCGGGTTCGACTCGACGAAACCGAGGTCCTGGACGTCTTCCGCGAGCCGCTGCAGCAGTCGGTAGCCCAGCTCGGGCCGGGACTGCTCGCGACCACGGAACATGATCGTGATCTTGACCTTGTCGCCCTGCTTGAGGAACCGGACGACGTGACCCTTCTTGGTGTCGTAGTCGTGCGGGTCGATCTTCGGCCGGAGCTTCATCTCCTTGATGACCGTGTGCGCCTGGTTCTTGCGCGCCTCACGGGCCTTCATGGCCGACTCGTACTTGAACTTCCCGTAGTCCATGAGCTTGCACACGGGCGGACGGGCGTTCGCCGCGACCTCGACCAGGTCCAGGTCGTACTCCTGCGCAAGCTCCAGTGCCTTGGCCAGCGGGACAATGCCCACCTGCTCGCCACTGGGACCGACAAGTCGCACCTCGGGAACGCGAATCCGGTCGTTGATGCGGGGCTCGGCGCTGATGGATCCTCCTCGGTAGCACCCCACGACGGTCTGGCGGACCGCCGTGTATGTCTGGTTGACATAGGGACCAACCATCGCGGCGCATGAAAAATGCCCCGGACGGGACACAGGCGGGAGCTCCAGACTGCCGGAGCACCGCCGCAGTGAACCGCGGGGCGCGCTTCGGGCGACTCCACCGTCCGTACGGAACGGTGGTGGCCGCCTGACCGGTGACCTGCCGTCCCGGAGGAGGGTCAGGTGGGAGTTCGGAGCCTCCACTTGCGGGTCGAACACGCTGTTTTTCCTTTGGCGCGTCCGACCGGTCGTCACCCAAGGTTAGCAGCTACCGAGGGCAGGTGCGAACCAGCGTGCGGGCGCCTCCCGCGCTCGGGCACCACGGCGGCTGGGCCTATCGTGTGGGACATGAGTGACACCTCCCCCTCGGGCCCGGCCGGCACCCCCGGCTCCGCGGATGCTCCCGGCTCCGCGGATGCTCCCGGCTCCGCCTCGAATCCCGACTTCGACAGCATGGCCCGCGACATCGCGGAGGTCCCGGCGGTCGAGGTGATCGTGACGGTCGCGGTGAACCTGATGAGCGCCGCCGCCGTGAAGCTCGGTCTCACCGAGGAGGGCGACAAGTACAAGGATTTGGACGAGGCCCGCAAGCTGGTGCACGCCCTCGCCGGTCTCCTCGACGCGTCCGCGACCGAGATCAGCTCCTTCCACGCGGCCCCGCTGCGCGACGGCCTGAAGTCCCTGCAGCTGGCGTTCCGCGAGGCGTCGCTGGTCCCGGACGAGCCGGGACAGGGCCCGGGCGAGAAGTACACGGGCGCGGTCTACGGCTGACGCGCCCGTTCGACGAGCTCCACCGCTGGTTCAGTCACGTACGTACAAGGGCTCGCCCGGTGGCGTGGTCCCGGCCGGCAGCAGTGCCAGGTCGAGGCCGCGCACCAGGCGGGCCCGCAGCGTCTCGTCGGCGGCGAGGCGCTGCGCGACCGCCCGGGCGGCCTCGGCCGGGGGCGCGGACGGGTCCAGGACGAGGGCGAGGGTGCCGTCTGCCTGTCCCGGCCCGAGGTGGGCACGGAGCACGGCGGGCTCGGCGGCCACGGCGTCGCGTACGGCCTCGACGACGGCCGGGTCGGCGAGCGGGTCCGTGGTCGTGCGCCCCTCGGCGAGGGCGAGCAGCGCGGGCCCGGTCAGCTCGTACGGCACCGGTCCGGCCATGTCCAGCACGATCGTGTCGGCCTTCTCGTGGGCCGCGGCCTGGAGGGCCTGGTGCAGGGGTACGGCGACGGGGCGGGCGGCGGGGTCCCAGCGGGCGAGCGCGTCGGTGGAGGTGAAGGCGGGCAGGGCGGTGCGGTTCCCCGCCTTCAGGGTCGGCACCGCCATGTCGCTGGTCTTTTCGCGGCGCAAGCCCCTCTCGTCCTCCTCGACCTCACCGAGGACGGCCACGACGGGGACGAGCAGCCGGGCCCCCTTGAGCGCCTCCAGGACGGGCCCCACGGCCGAGCGGTCCTCGGCCCAGGCCGTGAGCGCCGCGCTCAGCCGGGGATCGGCGGAGCCGTCGTCGTCGGAGAAACCAGGGTCGGGAATGTTCTTGTTCGCCACGGTCACCGACCCTATCGGGGGAAGCCTCCTGCGCCTTTGCGGGGCCGGAAACGCGGCGTTCACCGCGCTCACGGGTTTCTCAGCAATCCCTGACACGCATCTAACAAACGGCTAACCCGGCGCACAGTGCGGGCCTGAAGCATCGCGGCATGCCTCCTCACAGAGCCCGTCGCGCTCGGCCGGCCCGGCGCCGTCCCGTCCTCTGCTCGGCGCTGGCCGCCGCGGTCATGATGACCGGCACGGCCGCCGGGGCCGTCTTCGTGAAGGGACGGGCGCACGGCTCGGAGGGCACCGTATCGTCGTCGGCGTCATCGTCCTCGCCCTCGGCGTCCGCCTCGGCGAGTGCGCAAGAGGCTACGGAGGAGGCTTCGTTGCAGCCTGTGGCGGCGCCCGAGGTGGATCACGACGCGCTGCTCGCGGCCGCGCTGGAGGAGGTGACGGTCGAGGACGGCGCCGACGTGTCCGTGGCCGTACTGGACGTGGAGTCCGGGCAGAGCGCGGTGTACGGGAAGGCGCGGTTCGACACCGCGAGCATCGTGAAGGCCGACATCCTGGCGACGCTGCTCCTGCAGGCGCAGGACGCGGGCCGGGGGCTCACCGCGCAGGAGAAGGCGTACGCCACCGCGATGATCGAGAACAGTGACAACGCGTCCGCGACCGCGCTGTGGAAGGCGATCGGCCAGGGGGCGGGTCTCGACGCGGCGAACGAGCGCTTCGGGCTGACCGGCACCGAGGGCGGCGACGGGCTGCTGTGGGGGCTGACCCAGACCACGGCGGCGGATCAACTGGTCCTCCTCCAGCAGGTGTTCGGGGAGGACTCGGAGCTGAGCGAGGCCTCGCGGGCGTACGTGCGGGAGTTGATGGGGCGGATCGCCGTGGACCAGGACTGGGGTGTGTCGGCGGCCGGGTCGGAGTTCGCCCTGAAGAACGGGTGGCTGCCCCGCAGCACGACCGGGCTGTGGGACATCAACAGCATCGGGCGCGTCACCGCGGACGGGCACGACTACCTCGTCGCGGTGCTGTCGAAAGGCAACACCACCAAGGCGAAGGGCGTCGCGCTGGTGGAGGCGGCCGCGCAGGCGGCGGTGTCGGCGTTCGCGGACGAGGACGGGGGCGGGGGCGGGGGCGCCGAAAGCGTGGAGACCGTCGCGGCGCGGGAGCGGCAGTCGCGGTAACCGTCCGGGGTCTCGTACCGGCTCAGAGGCCGTAGCGGTCCGTGTGGTAGTCCGGTCGCCCCCGGCCCCGCCACAGCACCACGGCCCCGCCCAGCAGCAGGATGCCCATGCCGCCCGCGACCGGGGCGGCCCAGCTGAAGGCGCTGTCGTCCTCCTGGGACGCGTCCGGGCCGTTTCCGAAGTACTCACTGCCGTACGCCGCCGGGTGGAGCCCCTGGGGTTTGATCCTGCCGCCCACCTTGATCGCGGCCGCCGGGTCGACGAAGCCGAAGCCGTGGGAGTCGTCCCGGCCGCCCGCCGGCGCGTCCCGGGCCGTGTCCTCCAGGAGCTGCTTGATCTGGGCGGGGGTCAGGCCGGGGTGGGCCGCCCGGACGAGGGCGACCGCGCCGGAGACGAACGCGGCCGCCGCGCTCGTGCCCCAGCCCTCGTAGTACTTGCGGTCCGGGTCGGCGATGACGACGTCGTCGCCGGGGGCGCTGACGGTGGCGTACCAGCGGCGGGTGGAGAAGGAGGCGCGGGTGCCGTACTTGTCGACGGCGGTGGCGGCGATGACCCCCGGGTAGGCCGCGGGGTACGAGATGTGGTCGCCCTTCTCGCCGCCGTTGCCCGCGGAGGCGACGACGACGGAGCCCTTCTTGAGGGCGTACTGGACGGCGGCGTCCTCGGCGGGTTCGGGGTGGGCGGACTTGGAGTCGTCGCCCAGGGACATGTTGATGACGTCGGCGCCGTGGTCGGCGGCCCATCGGATGCCCTCGGCGAGGGCGTTGCCGCGGGTGTTGCGGGCCTTGGTGCGGGCCGAGTCGCCGTCCTCGAGGATGACGCGGACCGGGAGGATCTTCGCAGCCGGGGCGATGCCCAGGACACCGTCCCCGCCTCCCGGGCCGTGTCCGTGGCCGGCGATGATCCCGGCCATGGCGGTGCCGTGCCGGGCCCAGGCGCGGTCGCCCCGGCTCGCCCCGAAGCCGACCATGTCCTTGCCGGGCAGGACGTTGCCCACCAGGTCGGGGTGCTCGTCGTCGACGCCGGTGTCGAGGACGGCCACGGTGACGCCCTCGCCCTTGGTGGTCCGCCAGGCCTCCGTCGTGTGGAGGGCGTCCAGGCCCCACTGCTGGTTACGGATGCTGTCCGCGTGGGCGGTGGTGGACGGGACGAGGACGAGGGAGGCGGCGAGAAGGACGCTCAGCGCGCCGGTCCTGCCGCCGGTCCTGCGGCCACTCCTGCGGTCCGTGCGGGCTTTCACGGGCGGCGTACGGGTCATGAGGGTTCGTCCCCGGCGGCGGCGACCGTCTTGCGGAAGCCGCGTTCGACGCGGTCGGCGAGGCCCTGGGCCTCGTGGCCGAGGCCCGCCTGGGCGGGGGCCGTGGTGGCGCCGGTCTTCATGGCCTCCTCGGCGGGCTGCGGCTCGGTGACGGTGCGGCCGTCGGCGAAGCCGGAGACGGCGTAGACGACGACCGGCGCGTCGGTGAGGACGGAGAGGGTCCAGGAGGCACGCTGCTCGGCGCCGAAGCCGGCGGCGACGGTGCCCTTCGCCGCGTACGGGAGGGGCATCAGGTCGGCGCGCCGGTCCAGGCCCTCCTTCGCGAAGCGCGACTTCAGGGAGGACATGGCGGCGGAGTCGGCCGTGGTGAAGAGCAGGCCCACGGTGGTGACGTTGCTGCGGGTGGCGTCGGTGTAGGTGGCGCGGAGCAGCCGCAGGCAGCCGGCCGGGGCGAGGGCCTTGCGGAGCAACGGGTCGAAGGCGTTCCGGCAGCCGCTGTCGGGGGCGACGGCGATCCGCGTCCAGGTCCGGTCCGCGCCGCCGGGTCCGGCGCCCTCGCCGTGGATGGTGCGCGGGAACAGCTGGTCGACGGGCACGCTGTGCCACAGCTGTCCGGCGGCGGCGAAGCGGCCTCGGTCGCCGTCGGCGTCCGTGTCTCCGGTGAGCCAGCTCCCGGTCACCGCGCCGCCGATGAGTCCCAGGCCCAGGACGACGCAGGCGGCGGCCGCCAGCGTGCGCGAGCGGCTGGGCCGCGCGCGCGTGGCGTCGCGTGTCTCGGGGTGGTACGTCTCGGGCCGCGCGAAGGTGATGTACGGGCGTTCGGGGCGTGGGCCGAGGGCCCTGTCGAGGGCCTCGACGGAGCGCCGCGAGGAGCTCCACGCGGGTGTCCAGCGGGGCGGCTCCTCGGGCGGGGCGGCTCGGCGTGGCTCCGCCGTGGGCCTCGGCGGAGCGCCGGCGGCGCCGGACGGCGCGGCGCCGGGCCGGTTCGGCGCGTCCGCCGGCGCCGGTGGTGGGGCGTCGGGGAAGCGCGCCGAGGCCGCGGGTGGGGGCAGGGTGCCCGGTGCGTTGCCCTGTGCGGCGGCCCGGCGGAAGTCGTGCGGCCGCGACCGCTGTGGGGCCGCCCCGGGCTTGGGGGAGCTCGTGTCGCGGGAGGCGCCCGGCGGTGTGCCCGGCGGGGCGGAGGGAGGCATGGGCGGTGCGCCGGCGGCCGGTGGTCGCGGGGGCGCCGGAGCGGGCGCGGGGCGCGGCGGTGGCAACGGGGCACTCGTGGATCGGGATCCGCCCGGCACGGCGCTGTTCGCGGCCGAGCCCGGCTGCGGGCCCTCCTGCGCGGACTGGGCCTCGCCGTCCCCGGGTGCGGTGGAACCGTTCCCACCCGGCGTCCGCGGAGGCGCCGGTGGACGGGGCGGAGTCGTGGGGCGTGGGGGGATGGAGGCGCGACGCGCTTCGGTACTCATGCACCCCCCGTTTCCTCGTGTCAGGCCGCCGCGGAGACCGTCCTGGCGTACGACCGCCCGTGGGGAGCGGTCGCCGTCCGGGAGCCGCCTGCCCGGATGTCGCCACGGGCATCCGTACCCGTGGCGGGGCATGGCCATCCACGGCCGAGGTCGTCCCCATGTGTGCGCGTCACTCTACGGGTTGCCACGTGCCAAGACGGAACCAGTCCGCACACCCGGGCGATCTGCCCGGAACGTCCCCCTACCCAGCGGTAATCGAGTCTGGCAGGCTTCGTTCATGACTGCCCGTTCCGCTGACCGCGCCCGCTACGACCGGGCCACCGCTCATCTCGACGCCCCGCTCGCGATCGTCGACCTGGACGCCTTCGACGCGAACGCCGACGACATGCTCCGCAGGGCCGGCGGCAAGCCGATCCGTGTGGCCAGCAAGTCCGTCCGCTGCCGGGCACTCCTCGAACGCGTCCTGGGACGCGAGGGTTTCGCGGGCATCATGTCCTTCACGCTCGCCGAGTCCCTGTGGCTGGCGCGGTCCGGCTTCGACGACGTGCTGCTGGCCTATCCGTCGGCGGACCGCTCGGGCTTCGCCGAACTGACCGGTGACCCCAAGCTCGCCGGCGCCGTGACCGTCATGATCGACGATCCCGCCCAGCTCCAGCTCATCGACGACTCCCGCGCGGGCGGTTCCGAAGTCGTACGGGTCTGCCTGGAGTTGGACACGTCCTTGAAGCTGCTCGGCGGACGTGTGCGGGTCGGCGCCCGGCGCTCCCCGCTCCACTCCCCCGCCCAGGTCGCCGAGATGGCCCGTACGGTCGCCCGGCGGCCCGGGTTCAGGCTGGTCGGGATCATGGCGTACGAGGGGCACATCGCCGGTGTCGGTGACTCGCTCGCGGGGCGGCCGTTCCGCTCGCGGGCCGTCCGGCTGATGCAGGCCGCCGCGAAGAAGGAACTCGCCGAGCGGCGCGCCGAGGTCGTGCGCGCCGTCCGCGCGGTGGCGCCCGACCTGGAGTTCGTCAACGGCGGGGGCACGGGCAGCATTCAGCACACCGCCGCCGAGGACGCGGTCACCGAGATCGGGGCCGGGTCGGGGCTGTACGTGCCGCGGTTGTTCGACAACTACACCTCGTTCAGGGGCCGTCCGGCCGCGCTGTTCGCGCAGCCCGTCGTCCGCCGTCCGGGGGTCGGCGTGGTCACCGTCCTGGGCGGCGGCTACCCGGCCTCGGGCGCCGCGGGCCGCGACCGGCTGCCCGTCCCGTACCTGCCCGAGGGACTGAGGTACGACCCGCAGGAAGGACCCGGCGAGGTCCAGACGCCGCTGCTGGGCGCGCCCGCCGACGACCTCCTCATCGGCGACAAGGTGTGGTTCCGGCACGCCAAGGCCGGCGAGCTGTGCGAACGGTTCGACGTGCTGCACCTCGTGGCGGACGACGAGGTGACGGCCACCGTGCCGACGTACCGCGGAGAGGGCCACACCTTCCTCTGAGCGGGGTGTTGACCGGGCCCCTGGCGCGACCGCGGTGGCGCCAGGGGTCTGTCGCGTGGCTAGAGCGGGGTGACGTACGCGCCCGAGATGCCGCCGTCCACCAGGAAGTCGGTGGCGTTGACGAAGGACGAGTCGTCGCTGGCGAGGAACGCGACGGCCGCCGCGATCTCCGTCGCCTCCGCGAACCGCCCGAGCGGGATGTGCACGAGGCGGCGGGCGGCCCGCTCCGGGTCCTTGGCGAACAGCTCCTGCAGGAGGGGTGTGTTGACCGGGCCGGGGCACAGCGCGTTCACGCGGATGCCCTCCCTCGCGAACTGCACACCCAGCTCGCGGGACATGGCCAGCACACCACCCTTGGAGGCCGTGTACGAGATCTGGGAGGTCGCCGCGCCCATGCGGGCCACGAACGACGCGGTGTTGATGATGGAGCCCTTCCCCTGGCGCCGCATGTAGGGGATCGCGGCCTTGCAGCACAGGTACACGGAGGTGAGGTTGACCTCCTGGACCCTCTTCCACGCCTCCAGTCCGGTCTCCAGGATGGAGTCGTCGTCGGGCGGCGAGATGCCCGCGTTGTTGAACGCGATGTCGACGCTGCCGTAGGTCTCGTAGGCGGTCCTGAAGAGCGCCTCGACCTGTTCGGGGTCGGTGACGTCGACCTTCACGAAGGTCCCGCCGACCTCGTCGGCGACCGCCTTGCCGCGCGTGTCGTCGACGTCGCCGCAGACCACGTGGGCCCCTTCGGAGGCGAGGCGGCGCGCGGCGGCGAGACCGATGCCGCTGCCCGCGCCGGTGATGACGGCGGTACGGCCGACGAGGCGGCGGCAGATGCTTTCTTCGGTGGTGCCGGTGGTGCCGGTGGTGTCGCTCATGTGCGGCTCAGGCCTCCGTGCTGATGAAGACGTTCTTGGTTTCGGTGAAGGCGGTGAGCGCGTCCGGGCCGAGCTCGCGGCCGATGCCCGACTGCTTGAAGCCGCCGAAGGGGGTGGAGTAGCGGACGCTGGAGTGGGAGTTGACGGACAGGTTCCCCGCGCGGACGGCCTGGGAGACGCGCAGCGCCCGGCCGACGTCGCGGGTCCACAGGGAGCCGGAGAGGCCGTACGGCGTGTCGTTGGCCAGCCGGATCGCGTCCGCCTCGTCCTCGAAGGGCAGGACCACCGCCACCGGGCCGAAGACCTCCTCGGCGGCCACGCGCGCGTGGGGCTCGACTCCGGTCAGGACGGTGGGCGGGAACCAGAAGCCGGGGCCTTCGGGGGCCTTGCCGCGGATGCCGGGCGCGTCCGGGTCGACGTAGGAACGGACGCGGTCCAGCTGGACCTTGGAGATCAGCGGCCCCATCTGCGTGTTCTCGTCGGCCGGGTCACCGACGAGAACGGACTCGATCGCGGGCGCGAGCAGGTCGAGGAACCGGTCGTACACGGACCGCTGCACGAGGATGCGGGTGCGGGCGCAGCAGTCCTGTCCGGAGTTGTCGAGGAACGACATGGGGGTGGCGGACGCGGCGGCCTCGATGTCGGCGTCGGCGAAGACGATGTTGGGGCTCTTGCCGCCGAGTTCGAGGGTGACGCGCTTGAGCAGGGCCGAGCCCTTCGCCAGCACCTGCTTGCCCACGGCGGTGGAGCCGGTGAACACGATCTTCGCGATGCCGGGGTGCTCGACGAGGGCGTTGCCCGCGACGGTGCCGTGGCCGGGCAGCACCTGGAACAGCCCCTCCGGAAGCCCTGCCGCCAGGGCGAGTTCGGCCAGGCGGAGAGCGGTGAGCGGGGTCGTCTCGGCGGGCTTGAGGATGACCGCGTTGCCGGCCGCGAGCGCGGGGGCGGTGCCCCAGGCTGCGATGGGCATCGGGAAGTTCCAGGGCGCGATCACGCCCACGACGCCGAGGGGTTCGTGGAACGTGACGTCCAGGCCGCCGGCGACCGGGATCTGGCGTCCGGTGAGCCGCTCGACGCCTCCGGCCGCGTAGTCGAGCAGGTCGCGGACGTTGCCCGCCTCCCAGCGCGCGTTGCCGACGGTGTGTCCGGCTTCGCGGACCTCCAGCCGCGCCAGCTCCTCGATGTGCTCGTCCACGGTCGCGGCGAAGCGGCGCAGGAGCCGGGCACGGTCGGCGGGGGCGAGGGCCGCCCACTCGCTCTGGGCACGGGCGGCCCGTACGACGGCCGCGTCCACGTCCTGTGCGGTGGCGGCCGGGACGGTGGCGACGACCTCCTCGGTGGCCGGGTTGAGTACCTGGAGTTCGTGCTCGTGCTGGTCGTGGTGCTCGGACAAGAGGGGACCTCTCACATGCGTTCGAAGGAGCGGCGCAGCTCCCAGTCGGTCACCGCGGCGTCGAAGGCCTCCAGCTCCACGCGCGCCATGTTGCGGTAGTGCGCGACCACCTCGTCGCCGAAGGCGGCCTTGGCGATGGGGCTGGTCTCCCAGAGCTCGGCGGCCTCGCGCAGGGTGGTGGGCACGTGCGCGTAGTCGGCGGTGTACGCGTTCCCCGGGCAGGCCTCGGGAAGCTCCAGCTTCTGCTCGATGCCGTACAGCCCGGCCGCGACCAGGCCCGCGACGGCGAGGTGCGGGTTGACGTCACCGCCCGGGAGCCGGTTCTCGAACCGCGTGGAGCGGCCGTGGCCGACGACCCGGAGCGCGCAGGTCCGGTTGTCGTGGCCCCAGGCGACGGCGGTCGGCGCGAACGAGCCCGGCTGGAACCGCTTGTACGAGTTGATGTTGGGCGCGTACAGCAGGGAGAAGTCACGGAGCGCGGCGAGCTGTCCGGCGAGGAAGTGCCGCATGACGGGTGACATGCCGCCGGGGTCGTCCGCGGAACCGGCCATGACGTTGGTGCCGTCGGCGTCCGTCAGCGACAGGTGGATGTGGCAGGAGTTGCCCTCGCGCTCGTTGTACTTGGCCATGAAGGTGAGCGACACGCCCTGCTGGGCGGCGATCTCCTTGGCGCCGGTCTTGTAGATGGCGTGCTGGTCGCAGGTGACCAGGGCCTCGTCGTACTTGAAGGCGATCTCGTGCTGGCCGGGGTTGCACTCGCCCTTGGCGGACTCGACGGTCAGGCCGGCCCCCGCCATCTCGTTCCTTATCCGGCGCAGCAGCGGCTCGATACGGCCCGTCCCGAGCACCGAGTAGTCGATGTTGTACTGGTTGGCCGGGGTGAGCCCTCTGTAGCCCGCGTCCCAGGCCTGTTCGTAGGTGTCCTTGAAGACGATGAACTCCAGCTCGGTGCCGACCTGGGCGGTGTAGCCGAGTGCGGCGAGGCGGTCGAGCTGGCGGCGCAGGATCTGGCGGGGGGCGGCGACGACCGGTGTGCCGTCGTTCCAGGCCAGGTCCGCGATCAGCATCGCCGTACCCTCGTTCCAGGGCACCCGGCGCAGTGTGCTCAGGTCGGGGTGCATGGCGAAGTCGCCGTAGCCCCGGTCCCAGGAGGACATCTCGTACCCGTCGACGGTGTTCATCTCGGTGTCGACGGCGAGCAGGTAGTTGCAGCCCTCCGTGCCGTGCGCGAGCACCTCGTCGAGGAAGAAGCGCGCGGCGAACCGCTTGCCCTGGAGGCGCCCTTGCATGTCGGGGAAGGCAAGGACGACGGTGTCGATCTCGCCGCCCGCGACGAGGGCGCGCAACTCCTCGACAGCGAGCGGGGGTGTGCGGTCTGCCACGGGAAAGCCTCCTTAGGGCTTCTTCGGCCAAGCCGGGAGCCATAAGGTATTACCCGCGACCATTAATTGGGAAGGGGGTGCGGCCACATGTCGCAGGCGGGGACGGAGCACGGGATGCCCGAGGCCAACGACCGGCTGACGTCCGTGCTGCGGCCGGTGCGGGCGGGCAACGGCTTCGAGGAGGCCCTGGAGCAGATCCTCCAGGTCGTCAGACTCGGCCTGGTCCCGGGCGGTGAGCGGCTGCCGTCGGAGCGCGAGCTGGCCGAGCGCCTCGGGATCAGCCGGGTGACGCTGCGCGAGGCACTGAAGGTCCTGCAGGACCAGGGCCTGGTCGAAGCGCGGCGCGGCCGGTACGGCGGGACCTTCGTGGTTCCCCGCACCGACGCCCCCGGCGAGGACGAGCTGCGCCGCCGCTTGAAGGACGTGGACCTGGAGGACACGCTCCGCTTCCGCGAGGTGCTGGAGGTGGGCGCGGCCGGACTGTGCGCGGCGCACGGCCTCGACGACGATCGGGCCGGCCTGCTCCGCGAGGCGCTCGCCCGCACGCACGACGCCCCGCTCGCCGAGTACCGCAGGCTGGACACGCTGCTGCACCTCACTCTCGCCGAACTGTCCGGCTCCCCCACGCTCACCGCCCAGTACGCGGCCGTCCGCGCGACCGTGAACGACCTCCTCGACTGCATCCCGTTGCTGGTGCGCAACCTGGAGCACTCGCAGCGGCAGCACACCGCCCTGGTGGAGGCCGTGCTCGACGGGGACGCCGACGGGGCGCGGGAGATCGCGCGCGAACACTGCGCGGGCACGGCGGCCCTGCTGCGCGGCTTCCTGGGGTGAACGAACCCGGGCCATGGCGGACGCCCGGGACGCGGCGGACGCCTTGGCCGTGGCACACCCCCGGAACGCGGCGGACACCAGGTCGCGGGGCGCGCGCCGCGCGTCGGACGGGCCGGGATGCGGAGAGCTCGCGGCGCCTGCGCTCCATGACGGGGGGACACCGCCCGTCCGACCGGGCGGGACGGCTCCGCCTCCCCGTCACGCACGCATTTACGGCCGCGTAACGCACGGGTATTGCTTTCGTGCCACCGGCCGGGCAAAGGTATGGACTCGATCCATTGACCCGGGAATCGGTCGACCCCACCGTGCCCGGAAGAAAATCCGCATCCGCCGCCCCGTGGGGAGTCGCGCCATGTCCCTGGAATCCACCAGCACGCCCACCGCCGAAGAGGCGGACGACTATCTGGAACGCAGGACGCTGCGCCGGGGCAGCGCCGGCTGGGTGCTGCTGACCGGCCTCGGCGTCGCCTATGTCGTGTCCGGTGACTACTCGGGCTGGAACTTCGGCCTGGCCGAGGGCGGCTTCGGCGGCCTGGCGATCGCCATGGTGCTCATGGGCGCGATGTACGCCTGCATGGTCTTCGCCCTCGCCGAACTGTCCTCGGTCCTGCCCACCGCGGGCGGCGGCTACGGTTTCGCGCGCCGCGCGCTCGGCCCGTGGGGCGGCTTCCTGACCGGCACGGCGATCCTCATCGAGTACGTTCTCGCGCCTGCCGCCATCGTCATCTTCATCGGGGACTACGTCGAGTCGCTGGGCCTGTTCGGCCTGGAGTCCGGCTGGCCGATGTACCTGGTCTGCTTCGCGATCTTCCTGGGCATCCATCTGTGGGGCGTGGGCGAGGCGCTGCTCTTCAGCTTCATCGTCACGGGCATCGCGGTGGCCGCCCTGGTCGTGTTCGCCCTGGGCGCGCTGCCCGGTTTCGACGCCTCGTCGCTCGACGACATCCCGGTCGACTCGTCCGCCCTGGGCGCGAGCTCCTGGCTGCCCATGGGTCTGCTGGGCATCTGGGCGGCGTTCCCGTTCGGCATGTGGTTCTTCCTGGGCGTCGAAGGTGTGCCGCTCGCCGCCGAGGAGACCAGGGACCCGGCCCGTACGCTGCCGAAGGCGATCCGCTGGTCGATGGGCGTCCTCGTGGTCCTGGCCGTGGTCACGTTCTTCGCCGCCGCCGGGGCACGCGGCTCGGCCGCCATCCAGGATGCGGGCAACCCCCTCGTCGAGGCGCTCCAGCCGGACGGCGAGCCCACGCCGCTGAGCAGGATCGTGAACTACGCGGGCCTCGCGGGTCTGGTCGCGTCGTTCTTCTCCCTCATCTACGCCGGCTCCCGCCAGCTGTTCGCCCTCTCCCGCGCGGGCTACCTGCCCCGCTTCCTCTCCCTCACCAGCAGCCGCAAGGCCCCTTACCTGGGCCTGCTGGTGCCGGGCACGATCGGCTTCGCGCTGGCGGCGGCCACGGGTGACGGCATGCGCATGCTGAACATCGCCGTCTTCGGCGCCACGATCAGCTATGCGCTGATGTCGCTGTCGCACATCGTCCTGCGCCGCCGCGAGCCGGACCTGGAACGGCCGTACCGTACGCCGGGAGGCGTGCTGACGTCGTCGGTCGCCCTGGTCCTCGCCTGCGCGGCGCTGGTGGCCACGTTCCTGGTGGACGTGACGGCGGCGCTCATCGCGCTCGCGGTCTACGCGGTCGCGGTCGCGTACTTCGGGCTCTACAGCCGCAAGCACCTGGTGGCGAAGGCGCCGGAGGAGGAGTTCGCGGCGCTGGCGGCTGCCGAGGCAGAGTTGGCACGGGACTGAGACGTCCTGGAACGACACAGTCCCGGGGCGCCACCGTCCCGGGACGACCCGTTTGCCGCGGCCCGGCCGGTCCGGGCCCCGACCAGTTCGCCGCGAAGGAGCAACAGGTGACCAGGCCGCTGATCGGTGTGAGTACGTATCTGGAGCCCGGCGCCCGCTGGGGCGTCTGGGAGCTGGAGGCAGCCCTGCTGCCGGTCGGCTATCCGCGGCTCGTCCAGGCGGCGGGCGGGCTCGCCGCGATGCTGCCGCCGGACGACCCGTCGTACGCCGCCGGGACGGTCGCCCGTCTCGACGGCCTGGTGATCGCGGGCGGCCCCGATGTCGACCCCGACCGCTACGGTGCCGAGCGCTCTCCCCGCACCGGTCCGCCCGCACCGGAACGCGACGCCTGGGAGCTCGCCCTGATCCGCGCGGCCCTGGCCGCCGGACTTCCACTGCTGGGGATCTGCCGCGGTATGCAGCTCCTCAACGTGGCCCTCGGCGGGACGCTGGTCCAGCACCTCGACGGCCACGTCACACAGGTGGGCGTGTTCGGCCGCCACTCGGTGAAGCCCGTGCCGGGCACCCTCTACGCGGACATCGCCCCCGAGGAGACGTCCGTGCCGACCTACCACCACCAGGCGGTGGACCGTCTCGGCGAGGGGCTCGTCGCCTCGGCTCACGCGGAGGACGGCACCGTGGAGGCGGTCGAGCTGCCGGGTCGGACCTGGGTGCTCGGCGTCCAGTGGCACCCGGAGATGGGTGAGGACACGCGCGTGATGCGAGCCCTCACCCGGGCGGCTTCCCAGGTCGCCTCCGGCGCCGTCTCCTGAGCACTCCCAGCCGTTCCCGGGCTATTCCCCGAGCCGCCTCCTGAGCCACTCCAGCGCGGCCTCGCCCTGCGCCCGCTGGAAGGCGCGCAGGGTCGGCAGGCCCGGTGGCGATGGCTGCCGGCAGCTTCTGATCATGAACCCGGCGAAGCCCGCGAGGGTCGCGGTGACCGCGTCCGGCTCGGCGTCCCGTCCCAGCGGATGCGCGGCGAACACCTCCTCCGGATCGGGACCGCCCTGCGCCCGCACCGACGGCAGCATGAGCAGCAGGTCGAACCAGGGCGCGGCCCCGCGCCGTGCGTGCGGCCAGTCGACGAAGACGACACGCCCGTCCTCCGTGAGCAGGATGTTGTCGGCGCGCAGGTCGCAGTGGGCGAGGGTGTCGCCGACGGCCAGGGACGTCCAGGATGCGGCCAGTTCGGCGAGACGCGGCAGATGGGTCACCGTCCAGGGGTCGAGCCCGTCTCCGCCGTCGCCCTCGTCGGTCATCTGCCGCCACCCGTCAAAGGCGTCGGCCAGGTCCTCGACAACCGTCGGGCCGTCGAGGGGCGCGGGTGTGAGGAGCCGGCTCAACTCCCCCACGGCGTCCAGCACGCGCGCCAGCTCTCCCTCGCGCCACGGGACGTGCGGCTGCCGGCCCGCCACGTCCTCGAAGACGAGCGCGACCCAGGTGCCGTCGTCGTACGAGCCGAGGAGGGCGGGCGCGGGGACGTCGTGGGGCAGGGCCGCGGCGTTCCGCGCCTCCTCGCGGTGCATGCCCGGGCTGACCGGGTTGGCCTCCGCGCTCACCGCCTTCACGAAGGCCCGTCGGCCTTCGGCCGTGGTCACGCGCGCGGCCACGCCGGGGGAGAACCCGCCCGTCTGGGTGACCGCCCGTACGACGGGCGCGCCGAGCACGCCGGCGACGGCGGCGCGTACCGTGACGGGCAGGGCGTCCCAGGGGGTCCGAACGCCTGCGGCCGGTGGGGCGGGGAAGGTCATGTCCGGCATCGTGGCGGTTGGAGCGTGGCGGTCTCCACCGCTTTTCCTCGCCCCCGCCGTCCCTACCCGTCCCATCCCTGAGGGCTGCGCCCCCAGACCTCCGCCGTCGGCCTGACGGCCTCGTCCTCAAGCGCCGGACGGGCTGGAAAATCCAGCCCCTCCGGCGCTTGAGGAGCGGGGGTCCGGGGGCGGAGCCCCCGAAACCGGGGTCCGGGGGCGGAGCCCCGAGCGGGGTCGAAGGGGCAGCGCCCCTGGGGATGGGACGGGTAGGGGCGGCGGGGGCGAAAACAACGCTGCTGCCCCCCGTCACCCCACCCGGCTCCGCGTCAGCGCCAGCAGATCCCGTCCCGGCCCCGTGGGGCGATGCCCCGTGGGCCACACCGCCCGCAGGGCCCGCCGCAGGTGGACGCCGTCCAGAGGAACACTGACCAGACGCCGCGCCGACAGCTCCTCACCGAGGGCGAGTTCGCTCAGGACGGCGGGCCCCGCCCCACTCACCGCCGCGGCCTTCACCGCGGTCGTCGAGGACAGCTCGATCAACGGCCGCGCCAGACCCCCCAGCGCCGCGTCGAGCACCTGCCGCGTACCGGACCCTTCCTCCCGGAGGATCAGCGGCGTCGCCGCGAGCTCACCCGCGTCCAGCGGCTTGCGGCGCCGTGCCCACGGGTGCCCCGGCGCGGCCACCACGATCAGCCTGTCGTGGGCGACGACCGCCGAGTCAAGGCCCGTGGGCACGCTGACGCCCTCCACGAACCCCAGGTCCGCCTCCCCGTCCAGCAATCGCTCCGCGACGACCGCCGAGTTGCCCGCGAGCAGTGAGACCGCCGTGTCCGGCCGCTGGGCGCGCAGCGCGATGAGCCACCCCGGCAGCAGGTACTCCGCGATCGTCATGCTCGCGGCGACACGCAGCCGGGAGTCGCGCCGGTCCCGCAGCGCCTGCGCCCCCGCGTCGAACGCCTCGGCCGCCTCCACCACTCGCCGCGCCCAGTCCGTGACCAGGGCACCCGCGTCCGTGAGCCGCGAACCCCGGGGTGACCGGTCGACCAGGGCCACGCCCAGCTGCCGCTCCATGGAACGGATCCGGCTGCTCGCCGCCGGCTGGGTGATGCCCAGCTCCCGCGCGGCCCGCCCGAGCGAGCCCAGCCGCGCCACGGCCAGCAACAGCTCCAGGGCGCCGAGATCCGGCACCCGGTGGGCGAGCCCGCCCCGGGGCGCGGCACCCCCGCCGCCCTGCTCCTCAGCCTTTCCCTTGCCCATGCCCTCGCCCCTGCCCCATGCCCCTAAAGCCAGCTTATGTCCGTCCCGGCGTGAGGTCCCTGGTGGGGTCCGGGATCAGCGGAGCGCTGCCCGCAGCGCCTCGCCCAGCGCCCGCGGTGCCTGTGTCAACGACGGCCCGTACCAGGTGAGATGACGCCCGCTGACCAGTGCGCACGGCAGCCCCGGGAACGCCTCGGGTCCGTCGGCGGCGGTGAAGCGGTACGGCTCGTCCGGCAGGACGACGACATCGGGTCCGGCGGCCCGCAGCTCCTCGACGGGAACGCGCGGGTAACGGTCCGCGTGTGCCGCGTACAGGTTGTCCACGCCGAGCCGCGCCAGGACGTCCCCCGCGAAGGTGTCCCGCCCGAGGACCATCCAGGGCCGGCGCCAGATCGGTACCACGGCGGTCGTACGGCGGTCGGGGGACGGCAGCCGGGACCAGGCCTCCTCCGCCTCGTCCAGCCACCGGGGCCTCGTCGGCGCGCCGCACGCCCGCAGCACCCGCTCCAGTTCGCGGAAGGCCCCCGGGACGTCCCGTACCTCGGTGACGAGGACCTCGACGCCCGCCTCCCGCAGCGCGGTCAGGTCGGGCTCGCGGTTCTCCTCCTCGTTGGCGATCACCAGATCGGGCGACAGCCCGATGATCCGGTCGGTCTTCGGGTTCTTGGTGCCGCCGATCCGTACGACGCCCAGATCGGCGGGGTGGGTGCACCAGTCGGTGGCGCCGACCAGCGCGCCGGGCACGGAGAGCGCCACGGCCTCGGTCAGCGAGGGGACGAGGGAGACGACACGGGGCACGAGGGGGTCACCCACCACGACGGTGCCGGTCCTCCAGGGCCTCGATGTGGTCCGCCACGGCGACCACGATCACCCGGGTGTCGGGCACCGCGGCCCGCCACCGGTGCCGTACGCCGCCGGTCAGGTACATCGTGTCACCGCGCCCCAGCCGGTGGGCGCGGCCCTCCGCCTCGACCTCGACGGCACCGTCGGCCACGTACATCAACTCGTCGTTGCGGTGCTGGACTTCCCGGCCCTCGTCGTGGTCGCCGGTGACCTCGTAGGCGTGCAGCTGGTGGTGTCCGCGCACCAGGGAGCGCGTGGTGGACCCGGTCGGCGCGTAGGCGTCCGTGTCGGCGCGCACCACGTCGACGCTGCACGCGGGGTCGGCCGCGGCGAGCAGTTCGACGGCCGTCGTGCGGAGAGCGTCGGCGATGCGCTCCAGGGACGGCTTGCTGGGGCGGGCCCGCTCGTTCTCGACCTGGCTGAGGAAGGGGACCGACAGGCCGCTGCGCTCGGCGACGACGGCGAGAGTGAGCTCCAGTGTCCGGCGCCGCCGCCGGACGGCCGCGCCTACCCGAAGGGGCTGTTCTTTGTGGTCGCCCATAGCTCCGGCTCCCTCCTTCGCTCGTCGGTCCGCCGCTGTCCGGCACGGCTGCTCCACTTGGTACAGCCGCTACTGATACACCACTGTTCCGCGACTCATCCGGCGCGCCTTCCCTGATGAGTTCTCTGCACCCTACGCATGTTCGGCAAACCGTTTCATGCGCCCGTCACATCGATGTCAATTCGGGTGACGGTCAGGGTCACAGTTCGCGCCAGTGGAGAGAGCGGCCCGCCTTCCCCGGCGCCTCTTCGTCCGGCAGGACAAAGAGGCTGGCCAGGGGCGCGGGGCGCCTCTCCAGTTCGGTGAGGAGAACCGCGGACGGGCTGGTAACGGCTTCGCCGTCGCCGTGAGCACGGGGCGCCGGCCGACCGGCTCGTCCGGTCGCCGGACCGCGGGCGCACCCGCTGGTTCACGACGTCGCGGCGGTGGTGAGCCGGAGGCGTACGCGGTCGCCCGCGGTGCCGCCGGTCCCCCGGCCTTCGAGGGCACTGTCGAGTCGATTCTCCGCCGTGGCCTGCCAGATTGTGAAGTAGCGCAGAGTAGTGAGTCATGGACGGTAGGTCGCGCGCGGCGGAGTGGCCGACGACCGCCGACCACTCGGGGCGCAGCGCGAGAGGATGCGGGGCGCGATCGTACGTGCGGTCCGCGCCCCGGTCAGCAGGGCCCTGGGGCCGGCGTGGCCGCGGACCCCGACGTGGTTGGCCGGATCCATCTCGTACGCCAGTACGTTGCCGCAGTGCCGTCGTCGCCGACGACGGCACTGGAACACGCCGTTCGGACACGGGAGAGACCCACCCCTCGGGCGGTCCCCGTGGGACGCTGCTACCGCGGGGTCATGCGGCCGACCATGTCCGGGTGCTCCTTCAGCCACGCGGCGACCGCTTCCTCCTCGTGGCCCTGGCCGCGCTTGTTGATCTCGGCCTCCAGGGTCCCGAGCTCGTCCTCGCTCATCTTGAAGTTCCTGATCCACTTGGTGAGTTGCGGGTACCGCTCGGGGAACTTCTCGTTGGCGATGGTGCGGATCGTGTTGCCCTCGCCGAAGAGCTTCTTGTCGTCCTTCAGCTTGGTGAGGTCGTACTGGCTGTACGCCCAGTGCGGCGACCAGAGGACGACGGCGATGGGCTGCTTCCTGGCGTAGGCGCGCTTGAGCTCGGCGAGCATCGCGGGCGTGGAGCCGTCGACGACGTCGTACTCCTTGTCCAGGCCGTAGCCGGGCAGGACCTTGGTCTTGAGCAGGTTCATCTCGCCCGTGCCCGGCTCGATGCCGATGATCTTCCCGTCGAAGAGGTCGGCCTTGCCCTTGAGGTCCTCGTAGGACGTGACGCCCTTGACGTAGGAGGGCACGGAGACCTCCAGCGAGGTCGGCTCGTACCAGGTGCCGAGGTCGGCGAGTCTGTCCTTGCTCTTGTCCCAGTAGTTCTTCTGCGCGTACGGCAGCCAGGCGTCGAAGTTGAGGTCGAGGTCGCCGGAGGCGAGGCCGGTGTAGACCGGGCCGACGTCCATCTGCTTGAGGTTCAGCTGGTAGCCGCGCCGCTCCAGGACGTTCTTCCAGAGGTAGGTGACGGCGATGTCCTCGTCCCAGGGGAACCAGGCCACGTCGATGGGCCGCTCGGCCTCGGCCGGAGTCGCACCGGTGCCGCCCGCGACCGGGGCCAGCTTGTCGACGAGGTCCGGGTTCCGCTTGAGCCAGGCGCGCACGGCGTCCTGCTGCTTGCCCTTGCCCGCCTTGTTGATCTCGGCTTCCAGGCTGGTGAGCTGCTTCTCGGTCATCCGGAAGTTCTTCAGCCACGTGCCGACGACCGGGTTCTCGCTGGCGAAGCCCTTGCGGGCCACGGTGTGCACGCCGTCGCCCTTGCCCCAGGCGCCCTTGGGGTCCTTGAGCTTCCTCAGGTCGTAGTCGTTGTACGCCCAGTGCGGTGACCAGAGCGTGACGACGATCGGTTCCTTCTCGCTGTAGGCCCGCTTGAGCTCGGCCAGCATCGCCGGCGTGGAGCTGTCGACGACCTTGTACTCCTTGTCGAGCCCGTACTCCTTGAGGACCTTGCTCTTGAGCAGGGCCATCTCGCCGGCGCTGGACTCGATGCCGGTGATCTTCCCGCCGAAGGTGGCGGCCCTGCCCTTGAGGTCCGCCAGCGAGTCGACGCCCTTCATGTACGACGGCACGCTCAGCTCCAGCGAGGTCTGGCCGTACCAGGCTCCGAGATCGTCGAGTTCGCTGCCGTACTTCTTCCAGTACTGCTCGTGAGTCGTCGGCAGCCAGGCGTCGGTCTGGAAGTCGACGTTGCCCGCCGCGAGGGAGGTGTAGAGCGGACCGGCCTCGAACTGCTTGGCGTCCACCTGGAAGCCGCGCTCCTCGAGGATCTCCTTCCACAGGTAGGTGGAGGCGACGCCCTCGTCCCAGGGGATGTAGCCGATAGTGATCTTCTTGCCCTGGCCGACGTCCTTGCCGCCGGCGGCGGCCGTGGTCGTGCCGCCGCCGTCGCCGCCGAAGACGCCCATGCCGCCCGCCACGAGGGCGAGGATCACGACACCGATTACGGCGACCTGCGGGCGGGGCCGGTACGACCAGATCTTCAGGCCCTGGGCGGCGCGCGCCCTGACGGCGGCGCGGCGGCCCAGCGGGGAGACCTGGGTCCCCAGGGCGCTGGTCATGCGGTCGAGGTAGATCGCGAGGATGACGATGGCGACCCCGGCCTCGGAGCCGAGGCCCACGTTGAGCTGGCCGATGGCCTCGTTGACGTCGCCGCCGAGGCCGCCGGTGCCGACCATGCCGGCGATCGCGGCCATGGACAGGCCCAGCATGATGACCTGGTTGACGCCGGCCATGACGGTGGGCAGCGCGAGCGGCAACTGGACGCGCAGCAGTGTGTTGCGGGGTGTGGTGCCGAACGCCTCGGCGGCCTCGACCAGTTCCTTGTCGACCTGGCGGATGCCCAGCTCCGTCATGCGCACACCGGGGGCGAGCGCGAAGATCAGGGTGGCGACGATGCCCGCGGAGGCGCCGGTGCCGAAGAACAGGATCGCCGGGATGAGGTAGATCATCGCGGGCAGCGTCTGCATGAAGTCAAGGATCGGCCGGACCAGCCCGCTGACCCGGTCGGAGCGCGCGGCCCAGATGCCCACCGGCACGGCCACGACGAGCGCGATGATCGTGGCGACGAGGACGAGCGACAGGGTCACCATCGCGTTCTCCCACAGTTCGAGGGAGTCGATGAAGGCGAAGCCCGCGAAGGTGAGGACACCGGCCGTCGTACCGCGCAGCCAGAAGGCGAGCACGGCGAAGATGCCCGCGAGCAGGAGGGGTTCGGGGGCCTGGAGGACGGCGTCGATGCCGTCGTAGGTGCCGACGAAGACGGTCTTGAGGAAGTCGAAGAGCCAGGCCATGTGGCCGAGCAGCCAGTCGACCGTGTCGTTGACCCAGTCGCCGAGAGGGATCCTAGGCACGGGCCACCGCCTTGTCGCCGTCGGTGTCCCGCGGGGAGTCGCAGGTCGCGGGGGCGGTCCGCTCGTCGCCGAGGAAGCCGACGAGGCGTTGTCCCGTGACGACGCCCACCAGCCCTCGTTCCGCGTCGAGGACCGCGACCGGGTGCGACAGGCGGGCGCTGATCGCGCACAGCTCGGTGAACGGGGTGTCGGGGGTCGCCGTCTCGCAGCCGCAGTCCGCCTCGTCGCCTCGGACGTCCCGGTCCATGACGGCGCCCGCGGTGAGCACGCGGGAGCGGTCGACGTCCTGGATGAAGGAGGCGACGTAGTCGTCCGCGGGGCGGATCAGGATGTCCTCGGCGGTGCCGTTCTGGACGATGCGTCCGTCGCGCATGACGGCGATGCGGTCACCCAGGCGCATGGCCTCGTTGAGGTCGTGCGTGATGAACACGATGGTCTTCTTGAGGGTCTTCTGCAGGTCGAGCAGCTGGTCCTGCATGTCACGGCGGATCAGCGGGTCGAGGGCGCTGAAGGACTCGTCCATGAGCAGCAGGTCGGCGTCGGTGGCGAGGGCCCGGGCCAGCCCCACGCGCTGCTGCATGCCGCCGGACAGTTCGTCGGGCCAGGACTTCTCCCAGCCGACCAGGCCGCACAGGGCGAGCGCCTCGTCGGCGCGACGCTCGCGCTCGGCGCGGGGCACGCCCTGCACTTCCAGGCCGTAGGCGGCGTTCTCGCGAACGCTGCGGTGCGGGAACAGCGCGAAGTGCTGGAAGACCATGCTGATCTTCTTCGAGCGGACCTCGCGCAGCTCGCGGTCGCCGATCGCGGTGAGGTCCTGGCCGTCGAAGCGCACCCGTCCGGCGGTGGGCTCCAGCAGTCCGTTGAGCATGCGCAGCAGCGTGGACTTTCCCGAACCGGAGAGGCCCATGACGACGAAGATCTGCCCGGGCTCCACCGTGAAGGAGGCGTCGATCACGGCCGCGGTGGTGCCCTCGGCGCGCAGTTCCTCGCGGTCGGCTCCGCCGCGGAGCCGTTGAACCGCCTCGTCGGGTCGTCTGCCGAAGACCTTGTACAGGTTCTCGGCCTCAAGCCTGGATGACACGGATACCTCTCTTCTCGCAGCAGGACGGCCCGTGCCCCCGCCGACGGGCCGTGGAGCGTGGCGGGCTCCGCCCGCCGGGCCCCGTGGGCGTACTCCGCCCGGCCGCTGTCCACGCTCCGGCGGATCCGCTCGGCGAACGTGGTTGAAGGCGCAACCGACCCTGCTCCGGGCGCGCACCTGCCCTCGCCCGAGCAGCTCAAACGCTGCGGGTGCCTCGTTTCACAAGCCCTTCACCCCGGCCGCCGCGGCACTTCCGGGGATGCGTCGGACGCCCGCTGTCAGCGCCGTACGGCATGATGCGGAAGGTGACCCGACGCCTGATGCTCCTCGACACCGCCTCGTTGTACTTCCGCGCCTACTTCGGGGTGCCGGACTCCGTGAAGGCTCCGGACGGCACCCCCGTGAACGCCGTGCGCGGACTGCTCGACTTCATCGACCGCCTGGTCAGGGACCACCGGCCCGACGACCTGGTGGCCTGCATGGACGCGGACTGGCGGCCGCAGTGGCGGGTCGACCTGATCCCCTCCTACAAGGCGCACCGCGTGGCCGAGGAGCACGAGGTGGGCCCGGACGAGGAGGAGGTGCCGGACACGCTGTCGCCGCAGGTGCCGGTCATCGAGGACGTCCTGGACGCGCTGGGCATCGCGCGCGTGGGCGTCGAGGGGTACGAGGCGGACGACGTGATCGGCACGTTCACGGCGCGGGCGAAGGGCCCGGTGGACATCGTCACCGGCGACCGCGACCTGTACCAGCTGGTCGACGACGCCCGCGCGGTCCGCGTGCTGTACCCCCTCAAGGGCGTCGGCACGCTGCAGCTCACCGATGAGGCGGTGCTGCACGAGAAGTACGGCGTGGGCGGCGCCGGGTACGCGGATCTGGCACTGCTGCGCGGCGACCCGAGCGACGGGCTGCCCGGGGTGCCGGGCATCGGTGAGAAGACGGCGGCGAAGCTGCTGGCCGAGTTCGGGGACCTGGCCGGGATCATGGCGGCGGTCGACGACCCGTCGGCGAAGCTCACGCCGTCCCAGCGCAGGAGGCTCGACGAGGCCCGCCCCTACGTCGCGGTGGCCCCCCGGGTCGTCCGGGTCGCCGGCGACGTACCCTTGCCCGAGGTGGACACGGCGCTCCCGCGCGAACCGCGGGATGCGGCGAGGCTGGACGGGCTCGCCACACGCTGGGGCCTGGGCGGTTCGCTGCAGCGGCTGCTCACGACGCTGCGGACCTGACCGGTACGCGCACCGCGGGACCTGACGGCAAAGCGCGCCGCGCGGACCGCGAAGGCGGACGGAACACGCATGCGGGCGGACCGCGAAGGCGGGCGGAGCAGAGCGCGGGCGGCAGTCCTCACGCGGTTCTCACCATCCTGCGGATTACTCACGTCCCAGCGGATGGCGTCTCGGCGGATGACGTCCTGGCGGAGATGCGGCGCCACTCCGATCGCAGAACGATTCCTCCGCCACAGGGTATGGCTCGTCTTCCGGCGGTACCCGGGGCGTGAGGGGGCACTTGGGGGGCGGGCAGGTCAACGCCCGCCGTGGTCATCGACGCTTCGAGCATGAGGTGTTGCCGGGGGGAAGGTGTTAGCTTAGGTAAGCCTAAGCTAGGTATTTGGGAGGCCGCCATGGCAGAGCGTCCGGTACGCAGGGCCCCGAAGCCCCACTCCGCGAGAGTCGTCCGCACCGAGCGGCTGACCCCGCACATGCAGCGTGTCGTCCTCGGCGGCGAGGGTCTCGCCGAGTTCGCCACGAGGGGCAGCACCGACCACTATGTGAAGCTGCTCTTCGGACCGGACGGCGTGACCTACCCGGAGCCCTTCGACATGGAGCGGATCCGTGCGGAGTTCCCTCGCGAGCAGTGGCCCGTGACCCGGACGTACACGGTCCGCGCCTGGGACCCCCAACTACGCGAACTCACCCTGGACTTCGTGATCCACGGCGACGAGGGCCTCGCCGGCCCGTGGGCCACGCGGGTCCAGCCGGGTGAGGTCGTCCGGCTGCTGGGCCCCGGCGGTGCCTACGCGCCGAACCCTGACGCCGACTGGCATCTGCTCGCCGGTGACGAGAGCGCCCTGCCCGCGATCGCCGCCTCGCTGGAGGCGATGCCCGACGGCGCCAGGGCCTTCGCCTTCATCGAGGTGTCCGACGCCGACGAGGAGCAGAAGATCGCCTCCGACGTGGAGGTCGTCTGGCTGCACCGCGGTGACCGTCCCACCGGTGAGGCCCTGGTCGAGGCCGTCCGCGCGCTGGAGTTCCCCGAGGGCCGCCTGCACGCGTTCGTCCACGGCGAGGCGGGGCTGGTGAAGGAGTTGCGGCGACTGCTCCGCGTCGAGCGCCAGGTCCCGCGCGAGGACCTGTCGATCTCCGGCTACTGGCGGCTCGGGCACAACGAGGACAACTGGCAGGCGACCAAGCGCGAGTGGAACGCGCGGGTGGAGGAGGAGCAGGAGGGCGCGGCCACGAGCGCGTGACCGGCACGCAAGGCGCCCGACCGACCGCCGCATGACCACCGCCGCCGGCCCGCCGCCGCTGCCACCCCACCGCCGTCGGCCCACCGCCGCCTACCCGCTCGTCGGAGGTGGGCGGCCGCGGGGTGCGGCGGCCGCGGGGGCGGTGGCCGCCTCCTGAACGGCGGTTCCTCCTACGGGACATCAACGACTGGCGCCCCACCGACCGCTGGTACGACCGGAACGCGCCCGTGAACAGCCACACCGCCGCCACCGTGAACGGGAGAAGCGCTCCGCCGCGGCCGACCACGGCCACGGCCACGGCAGTCCGGCTGCTCGGACAGCGCCGAACGGCCCGTGACCATCGCCCGGTCAAGCGGATCGAGGTCGGCGACGCGCCGCATCCAGGAGGGCATGCGACGCGCCAGTAGCGCGCCGAGTGCCGCGCCGACCCCGTCCGCGAGGGGCGCGACCCGCGCCGTCCGTCGGCGAGCACCTTCTCGGGGCTCTCCCGGGCCGGGGCCACCGGGCCATCCGGCCACGGACATATCGCGTCCCGAGCCACCGAGCCACCGAGCCACCGAGCCACCGAGCCACCGAGCCACCGAGCCAAGAGACACGACATACGCCCCCGGTAAGGTCCAACGGGGCCGTGAGAAATTGGGCCCGCTCAGGACATCACCGCGTCATGCCCGCGAAACAGCCACTCCCTAATTTCTGTCGCCCGACAGGAACTCCGTGCGCTGTGCGAAGGCAGGTCGCCTCCATGACGAGCACCACTCCACCTGATGTCCGCCCCGATCCCGCTGGATCGTCCGACGAACGCTCCCTGATGGCGTTCGGCTACCGCCAGGAACTGCACCGCAGCCTCGGCAGGTACGCCTCGTTCGCCGCGGGGTTCTCCTTCATCTCGGTCCTGACGACCGTCTTCCAGTTCTTCGCCTTCGGGTACGCGTTCGGCGGTCCCGTCTTCTTCTGGACCTGGCCGGCCGTGCTGATCGGCCAGTTGCTCGTGGCCGCGTGCTTCGCGGAGCTGGCCGCCCGCTACCCGATCTCGGGCGCGATCTACCAGTGGTCGTCGCGCCTGTCGAACCTCACCTTCGGCTGGTTCGCGGGCTGGATCATGGTGATCGGGCAGATCGTGGTGGTCGCCGCGGCGGCGCTCGCGCTGCAGATGGTGATGCCGGCCATCTGGTCGGGCTTCCAGCTCGTCGGGGGCGATCCGGCGCCCACGTCCGCCACCGGAGCGGCCAACGCGGCCGTCCTCGGCGTGATCCTGCTGGCTCTCACCACACTCGTCAACGTCCTCGACAACCGTGTGCTGTCGGTGGTCAACCGCGTCGGTGTGACCGCCGAGATCATCGGTGCCGCCCTGATCATCGTGCTGCTGCTGACCCACTCCGAGCGCTCCCCCGGCATCACGTTCCACACGGCCGAGGGCAGTACCGGTCTCTTCGGAGCCCTGCTCGTGGGCTCCTTCGCCGCGGCGTACGTGATGATCGGCTTCGACAGCGCGGGCGAGATGAGCGAGGAGACGCACCACCCGCGCCGCACCGCGCCCCGCACCATCCTCACCGCACTCGGCGCGGCCGGACTGCTGGCCAGTCTGCTCGTGCTCGGCGGCCTGCTCGCAGCGCCCAGCCTCACCGACGGCAAGCTGGCCGTCGAGGGCCTGAGCTACGTCCTGACCAGCAGTCTCGGCGACGGTGTCGGCCGTCTCCTGCTCGCCGACGTGGTGGTGGCCATCGCGGTGGCGACCCTCGCCATCCAGACGGCGGCCTGCCGCATGCTCTTCTCGATGGCCCGCGACGGCCAACTGCCCTTCTCCGGCCGGCTCGCGAAGGTCAACACCCGCACCGGCATGCCCAGCGCACCCGCCCTGGTGGTCGGCGTCCTCGCGGCGGCCCTCCTGCTCCTCAACTTCGCCTCTCCGGAGGCGTTCCTCGCCATCGGCACGACCTGCATCGTGATGCTGTACCTGGCGTACGCGATGGTCACCGGCCCGCTGCTGGTGGCCCGCCTGCGCGGACGCTTCGCCGTCGACGGCACCGACGAGACGGGCGCCCCTCTGTTCTCCCTGGGCCGCTGGGGCCTCCCGGTCAACGCGCTCGCCCTCCTCTACGGCCTCGTCATGACCGTCAACCTGGCCTGGCCGCGCGCGGAGGTGTACGACCCTGCGGGTGGACACTGGTACTTCCAGTGGTTCACGGTGTTGTTCTTGCTGGTGACCGTAGGGCTCGGGGTCCTGTACCGGCTGACGCGCGCACAACGCGGACACGCCGCTGCCGAGCCTGCTCAGGCCCTCCCAGAACCGGCTCCCTAGGACTCCGTGGCCGCTGAGTGATGTCTTCCTCGACCGCCGGCAGCCCACGTACATGCGCAAACAGTCCCGGGGCACGCGCGGCCCACAGCTCGTGGCCCGGAACTGGAGGTGGGACAGCTCGAAGCGCCCTGCCTCAGCAACGAACCGCTTCCGCAACGGAGGGTCCGTCCATGCGCCGGGCCGCACGCCCTTTCCGACGGCTGGAAACCATCGCATGGTGCGAAGTGGCGGGGCGGTCGGGGTGAGTTGACGGCATGAGGGGGTGTCGCACCGCGCCCGTGGGGGGTAACGCCTGCCAGCCCCCCGCCCCGAACAGTTGACGAAACACGGAGGGGCGCTGGAAGGTTGGACGGGATCCACGACCTGGCCGCCCACGCACTGTCGTGGCGGTGACAACCACCGATTCACCGCGCCGTCCGGCGGCCGCCTCGAAGGCCGCGGCCGACGACACCGCCCAGCAGGCAGGTGGCAAGGCCCCGTCCGACCGGTTCCGCCAGCAGGCCCATTCGTGCACGAGTCAGCCCCGCCGAAGGCACAGCTTCCAGAGCACAGCGCGTAGTTCACGGACTTGGTCGACTCCGCCACCCGGAGGGCATCGTGAAAGGCTCTGCTCCTGTCCGGTCAGCTGGGGCCGTCACCCTGGCCGGGCACACGCATCAGTTGGTGCGGTGCCCCTGGCCGCCCTGTGCGCCCGCTGGCCGATCGCGAGCTGATCGCATCGCTCGCGGCGCAATTGATTACCGGCAAGGAACTCACATTCCGCTGCGCCAAGAAACGGAGGCCTGTCCGGCATGAACCCTTTTCCCAGCCCTGCTCACGGATCCAGCCACACGCGTGAACTTCACCGCGAGAACACGCCTTCAGGCGTCGATCTGAACATTCCCTTTCCGGTGCGAATAAGCCCGCACAGGGAGGCCGCCCGGGAAGCGGCCCTGTCCTGGCTGCAGAAGCACGAGATCCTGCGGTCTCCTGAAGCCGTCGCCGAGTGGGGGTCCTGGGACGTGCCTTTGATGATGGCCGTCACATTTCCCGACGCGACCGAAGAAGGGTTGATCAACGCGGCGAAGTTCCACTCACTCGCCTTCCTCATAGACGACCAGTTCGACCCCGAGGAGCAAGGGAGGGACAAGCTCCTGCACGGCGTGGCACACGAGATGGTCGCCATCATGTTTCGACAGAACGACGCTCCTTTAGGACTGTCAACGCCGGCGACCCGGGCGTACCGGGACATCTGGCGGGAAAAGCAGTCCCGCATGTCTGCTGCCTGGTGCGACCGTTTCGCGGCGAACTGCGCCCGCTGGCTTCTCGCCTACCTGCGAGAGACCGCTTTCGTCGACCAGTGGCTCACCGTCGAGGATTACATCCCGCTGCGCCGGCTCACCGTGGGAATCCACTGGTGCCTGGACCAGTCCGAATGGACCGCAGGATTCGAAGTGCCCGCTCATGTAGCGGCTCTGCCAGCATTCCAAGCCATGCGGCATAACGCGGTGGACGCCGTGGCTTTCACCAACGACATCCAGTCCGAGCTGCGGGAAAAGGCCCGGCATGAAGCCCAGAACAACCTGGTGCTCACCCTTCAGCACCAGTACGGCTGCGGCCTGCTCGAAGCACGGCAGCGCGCGGCCATCATGACGGAGCAGGCCATAGCCGGCTTCGTCCGCCGGGCCACCGAACTCCTGGACATCTGCCAGGGCATGCATCTGAGCACAACAGAACTGCGGGCCGTTGAGACCAGCGTCGAAGGCTGCCGGTCGTGGATCGCCGGCAACTACTACTGGGGCGAGCGCACCGGGCGCTACCGCCACATCGGCGGCCCGGCCTACAACGACGACATCCTCGCGTAAGCGCCGCTCCCGACCCTCCCCGTACACGAGCACAGGACCCATGCGCCGTGCACGCGCGCGTGGAGGGTCAGTCCCCCTGCAAGCGCGCGTGCAGGTGCATGTCGTGCCAGCCGTCCTGGTGGAGGAGGGCGCTGCGTTTGGTGCCCTCCAGGGCGAACCCGGCCTTGGCGGCAACGGTCCAGTACGCGACCTCCGCCGTCCCCTCGTCCAGCCGGATGCTCCGCAGGGCCACGCGTCCTCTCAGCCGGTCGGTGTCCGTGTCAACGACGGCCCACTGTGCCTTGTCCTCCCTCTCCCACTCCTGCTTCCACTCGTCGATCCAGCCCCGTACCTCGTCCTCGGAGTCGGCCGCACGGACATGCCACTGATGTATGACCGGATCCTGGAAGGCCTCGTGGACGGCTGGGACGTCCTGCGCTGTCCAAGGGCGCAACAGCAGGCCGTCAGCGGCAGGGATCGTCGGCTGAGGGAACTGGGCGAGAGTGCCGGCGGTGAGGACCGCGCGGTTGAGGTAGGGCATGCGCAGCATCCTGCCAACGGGCGCAGCCGGGGCACATCGCTTTTCGGCGTCGCCTCGCCCCCTGTCAGCGCTGCCTCGTACGCTTGATCCTGATGAGACGCCGCACCCCGCCCCCGCTCTCTCCCCTGCCGCAACGCGACGGGGTGGACGCGGTGCGCGTACGGTTGCCGCCCGGAAGCGCCTGGGCGACCGTGCGGGATCATCTCGTCGACCGGCTCTCGGCCGGGGCCGGGGTGATCGACGGGATGCTCGACGCGGGGCGGATCGTGGACGCCGAGGGGCGTCCGGTGCCGAGGGACATGACATACGCGCCGGGGATGTTCGTGTGGTTCCACCGGGAGCTGCCCGACGAGGAGCGCGTGCCGTTCACGATCGACGTCGTGTACCAGGACGAGCACGTCGTGGTGGCCGACAAGCCGCACTTCCTGGCCACCACCCCTCGTGGCAGCCATGTCGCCGAGACGGCACTGGCCCGGCTGCGGCGGGAGCTGGGAGCCCCGGCGCTGAGCGCCGCACACCGACTGGACCGGCTGACGGCCGGGCTGGTGCTGTTCACCGTGCGCCCCGAGGAGCGCGGCGCGTACCAGTCGCTGTTCCGCGACCGGCGAGTGGCGAAGGAATACGAGGCGGTCGCCCCGTACGACCCCGCACTGGCCCTGCCGCGCACCGTGCGCAGCCGGATCGTCAAGGAGCGCGGAGTCGTGGCGGCCCGCGAGGTCGAGGGCGAGCCCAACGCCGTCAGCCGGGTCGAGTTGCTGGAACACCGGAACGGGCGTGCCCGGTACCGGTTGGTACCGCGTACCGGGCAGACGCACCAGCTGAGGGTGCACATGAGCGCCCTGGGGGTGCCGATCCTCGGTGATCCCCTCTATCCGGTGGTGACCGGCCCCGTGGCGGCCGGTGACTTCCGGCGGCCGCTCCAACTGCTCGCACGGTTGCTGGAGTTCACCGACCCGATCACCGGGTGCGAGCACCGGTTCGTCAGCCCGCGTGTGCTGCGGGCATGGTCGTCGTACGAGGAGTGGGCCGGGTAGCCGCGGTGCCGGGGCTGCTCAGTGGCCACGCCACCAGCGCAGGAGGCGCCCGAACACGCCCGGCCGGGCGGCCGGTTCGGGCGATGGCGTCGGCGCCGGTGTCCCAGCAGCAGCCGAGGCGGGCTCCGGTGCCGCCGTCCGCGGCTGTGGCGTGCCGGCCTGCCAGTTACTGGGCCGCTGTGACGACACGGGGTGAGCGGGTCGCGCCATGACGTCCTGTTGGGGCTTGGGCGCGAACTTCACCGGCAGTTCCACCAGGTGCCGGTTCGAGATGGACGCCCGCCAGCTCAGCTCGTGCTCGTCGCAGGCGAGTTCGACGTCGGGAAGGCGGGTCAGAAGCGCGTCGACGCCGACATCGGCGATGGCACGGCCGATGTCCTGGCCCGGGCACTCGTGGGGACCGCCGCTGAAGGCGAGGTGAGAGCGGTTGCCGTGCATGTTGGCCTTGGAGTCGGGCCGGACGCGCGGGTCGACGTTGCCCGGCGCGATACCCATGATGAGGCCGTCGCCCTTGCGGATGCGCTGGCCGCCCAGCTCGGTCTCCTGCTTGGCGAAGTAGGCGAGGACGGTGCTGAACGGCGGCTCGTCCCACATGGACTGTTCGACCGCCTGGGGCACCGTCATCTGGCCGCCGTTGAGCTGGGCGCGGAACCGCGGATCGGTGAGCACCACCCGCAGTACGTTGGCGAGGAGGTTGGCGGTGCTCTCGTACGCGACGATCAGGACGAGGCGCAGGTGCTGGCTGACCTCCTCGTCGGTGAGCCGCGCCGGTTGGTTGATGAGGTGGCTGGTGAAGTCGTCCTTGGGTTCCGCGCGGCGGCGGGCGGTGAGCCGCGTCAGGACGTCCATGATGTACGCGTTGCTGGCGATGGCGGTCTCGGTGCCCTTGGGCAGGTCGCGGGCGGCCTCCACGATCCGGTCGTTGTACTCGTCGGGCATGCCCAGGATCTGGCACATCACCATCATCGGCAGGCGCTCGGCGAACTGGCTGACCAGGTCGGCTCTGCCCTTCTCGCAGAACTCGTTGACGAGGTGCTGGGTCGCGCGGTTGATGTGGCGGCGGATGCCCCGGTGGTCGATCGTCGACATGGCGCCGGTCACCGCGCCGCGCAGCCGCAGGTGCTCGTCGCCCTCGGCGTGGCAGCAGAGGGGCTGCCAGGCGAGATGCGGCATGAGCGGGTGATCCGGCTTGACCGTGCCGTCCTGCAAGGGGGCCCACAACCGGGTGTCACGGCTGTACTGCGAAGGGGTCCGCACCATGTGCATGTTCTCGCCGTGACCGAGCACCACCCAGATCGGCACGTCCTCGTGCAGCAGCGCGGGAGCCACCGCGCCGTGCTCGGCGCGGAGTTTCTCGTACAGGGCTCCGAGGTCCTCCGCCTCGGGGCCGTACAGCCGGCGCAGGCCACCGGGGCCCATGCCGTGCGCGGGGCAGCCGGGGGGCGGGGCGGCCATGGGGTCGTCCGTGTCGGTCGGGGAGAGGGATTCAGGCGTCACGATGGTCGCTCCGAAGCTGAAGTTGGGTTCGGTGGTGTCAAGGGGTGATGGCGCCCTGAGGCTCACGGGCTCCGGGCCGGACGAAAGGAGAGCGGCACTCGTACCGCCGTGCGGCTCAGGCGACGGCGGCTCAGGGAGACCGCGGGCTCACGCCGGTGCCTTCGCCCGAGCCAGCGCGTGCAAGAAGCGCAGCAACGTCATCAGTACGTCCCGGCTGGAGGCCCGCCGCCGCACGTCGCACTCCACGATGGGGATCTCCCTGGGCAGGTCGAGCGCCGAGCGGAGCTCCTCGATGGGGTAGCGGGGGGCGTCCGGGAAGGTGTTGACGGCGACCACGAACGGCACGCCCCGCTCCTCCAGGCGCCCGATGACGTCGAAGCTGACCTCCAGGCGGCGGGTGTCGAGCAGGACGACGGCGCCGAGGGCGCCCTCGAACAGGCCGTTCCACAGGAACCAGAAGCGTTCCTGGCCGGGGGTGCCGAAGAGGTAGAGCACGAGCTGGTCCGTGATGCTGATGCGGCCGAAGTCCATGGCCACGGTGGTGGCCGTCTTGGACTCGGAGCCGTAGTTGTCGTCGACTCCGATGCCGGCCTGCGTCATGGTCTCCTCGGTCGTCAGCGGCCTGATCTCACTGACGGAACCGACCATGGTGGTCTTGCCGACTCCGAAGCCGCCCACGATCACGATCTTCACCCCGGCCTCTGCCGTGTGCGGCAGGTGGTCCTCGGTCCGAGGACCCGTGACGGGGTCAGAGCTTTTGAAGTCCATGCATCACCGCTTCGAGGAGGGAACGGTCGGCCCGCGCCTGCTGGACGATCGGGGCGCGCGCCTGTACCAGATCGGCCGCCAGCAGCTCGGTGAGCAGGACGGTCACCACGCTGAACGGCAGGTTGAGGTAGGCCGAGATCTCGGCCACGGACAGGGGTGCCTGGCAGATCCGGAGCAGCGCCGACTGCTCCGGCGTGGCGGAAGGCGGCAGTTCGGCGCTCGCCACGATCAACGTCACGAGGTCGATCGGGGCCCGCTCGCCGTCCTCGACGGCCCCTCCCGTGATGATGTACAGCCGCTCGGGATTCTTCGGCGGAGGGCCGTCGTGTGCGGCCTCACTCGTGGGTGGCGGCGGGGGCTGTTCCTTGGGGTGGCGCCGCCGGCGCTGTGGAGGCGTCATACGGTCTGCCCGTTGCGCCGGGGCGGACTCGTCAGATGGGAGCCGATACGGGCGACGAGGTCGCGCATGCGGTTGCTCATCATGCCGGGTTCCGCGACCGCGTTGGCGAGGACCGCGAGGTAGGCGTTGGGGCCCGCTTCCATCATGTAGAAGTAGCCGCCCTGAATCTCGATGATGACCACGCGCATCCGGCCGTCACCGGTGGCGATCTCGGCGGCGACGGCGCCGGCCAGGCTCTGCAGGCCCGCGCAGGCCGCGGCGACACGGTCGGCGGCGTCCGGGTCACCGCCGTACCGTGCGATGCGCAGTCCGTCGGCGGAGAGCACCACCACCTGCTGGACGCCCGGTACTCCGTCGGCGAGATCCTTGAGCATCCAGTCGAAGTTGGCTCGCGGCATGGTCACTTGAGGTCCCCCTCGTCGTCGGCCTCCTTGTGGGCCGACTGGTTGTCAGCGGTGAGAGTTGTCGGGTCGTCCGGGTTCCTGGTGAAGGCGTTCGGGTCCGGGTCGCCCTTGAGGCCGGCCCAGAACTCCTCGATCCACGCCCCGGGCGGTTCGATCTTCTCCGGCTCCGGCTCCCATACGGGCGTGGCGGCCCTCGCCGCCTCGGCGGCTGCCTCCGCGGCGGCGGCCTCGGCCATCCGCTGGCTGAGCGGCGTCGTCACCCGGCTGCGGCGCTGCGGAAGGCCGTTGGCGGTCCACTCGGTGACGACGGGGACGTCGTCGTCCATGCCCGCCAGGGACTCGGCCGAGGACGGAACGCGCGGGCCGGTGGTCGGACGGCGCCGCTTCTGCGCACGCTCGGGCCCCTTGACGCCGCCGTTGTTCAGTGCGGGCGTGGCGGCGGCGCCGATGCCGTGGGCGAAGCTGGTGGCGGGCTCGTCGGTGAGCATGTCGCGCGGGACGACGAGGACGGCGCGGACACCGCCGTAAGCGGACTGCCGCAGCGAGACCTGCATGTTGAACATCGTCGAGAGACGGCCCACGACGGCGAGGCCGAGGCGCGGGGTGTCGCCGAGCTCCTGGAAGTCCGCGCCCGCCTGGGCCAGGGCGAGCATCCTCTCCGCCTTGGCGCGGGACTCCTCGCTGAGGCTGACGCCGGCGTCCTCGATCTCGACGGCGACGCCGGTCTGCACCTCGATCGCGGTCACGTGCACCTTGGTCTGGGGCGGCGAGTACCGGGTGGCGTTGTCGAGGAGTTCCGCCGCGGCGTGGATGAGCGGCTCGACGGACACCCCGGCGATGTTGACCTTCGCGATGGAGTGCAGCTCGATGCGGCGGTACTCCAGGATGCGGGACATGGCGCCGCGCAGCACGCTGTACAGCGGCACGGGCTCGGGCCACTGGCGGCCGGGGCCTCCGCCGCCGAGGACGGCGATGGAGTCGGCGAGCCGGCCGATCAGCGCGGTGCCGTGGTCGATGCGCAGCAGGTCGTCGAAGACGTCGGGGTTGCGCCCGTGGTCCTCCTCCATCTCGCGGAGTTCCACGTTCTGCTGGTGCACGATCGCCTGAACGCGCCGTGCGATGTTGACGAAGGCGCGCTGCGAGGAGTCACGCCGGGCGTCCTCGCGGTCGATGATGTCGAGGACCGTGTGGATCAGCGAACGCTGCGACTCGGGCAGGTTGCTGTAGACGGGGTTCTCGGCGATGCCCAGGCGAATCACCTCCGAGGGGGGCTCTCCGCCGGCGAGCCGCTCCAGCATCGCGGGCAGGATCTCCCTGCCGAGGCGCAGGATCTCCTGGTCGTGGGATGCGACGCGCTGTTCCAGGTAGGAGGTCCGCTGCGCGCACTCGGCGCGCAGGGCCCGGAGTTGCCGGCCGCGGCGCACGACCTGGGACGCGACCGCGACGACCAGGACGGTCGTGATGGCTCCGCACCAGACGACGGCGGTCCGGGCGGGCCCCGTCAGCAGGGCGGCGGCGGCCCCGGTCGCCGCGGCCAGCAGTATGGCGGGCGGCAACAGCACGCGCGCGTAGGGAAGTTCACGGCCACTGGGAGGCGATGGAACACTCACCATGTATGCCCTCTGAGACGAATCGGCTGGGATCGGGGGTCTTGCTGGGGTTCGAGGGATCCCAAACTGGATCTTCGGTATTTTTGGGAACAAGCGCACGATTACACCTCAACCCGGTGCGCTGCGGGCGAGCTTAGTCCGACCGGATCATCGCTATGTCATATTCAGCAAGCGCCTGAAACGGGCAAGGGGCCCGGAGTACGCTCAACCCATTTATACGCTCAGCTATTAATCGAACACGTCAGGTAATCACGAACGGGCGAACAGGGTTCCCGGCTGTTGACAGCCACGCCGCGGCCGGAGAGCCGAGGGGGCCCGGGCCCGAATTCAGACGCCGACGATCCGGAGGGCCGCGTCCGCGGTGGCCTCGGCGAACACCGCGACCGAGCGCTCCGGGTCCGAGCGGTGCACCAGGATGACGCCCTCGATCAGCCCGAACACCAGGTCCGTCCGCAGGTCAAGCTCACTCTTGGCGAGCCCCCCGCCCGCACGACTCGCGGCGATCAACTGGCGGTAGGCGTCCTTGAGTTCGGCGCGTACGGCGTGGAAGCCCGCGAAGCGTTCGGCGCGTACCTCGGGCAGCAGGTAGAGCCCGCCGAGGTTGTGGGGGCCGCCGCAGAGCAACTCCACGTCGGTACGGCACAGCTCCCACAGCCGGGCCTCGGCGGGCGTCGCGTCCTGCGCGAGCAGTTCGCGGGCCAGGGCGAGCGAGGGGGTGACCGTGGACTCCAGGAGTGCGGCGAGGAGTTCCTCCTTGCCGGAGACGTAGTGGTACATGGACGCCTGCCGCATGCCGGCCCGCTCGGCGACGGCCCGAGTGGTGGTGGCGGCGTAGCCGCGCGTCGTGAACAACTCCGCGGCGGCCGCGAGCAGTTCGTCGCGAGGCGACAGACCGGTCTCCGGCCGCTGCTCGGCCCGCGGCCTTCCGACGCGGCGCGCACGACTGCTTCCCATGCGTGCGATCCTCGCATGCCCCGCCGGGGGTCCGGCCGGTCGGTCTCGCCTGCCGGGTATCCGTCGGTGGCCGGCTGCGGGCACGAAGTGGCTGCTCGCGCCCACGCGGCGGAGCCGCACATGAACACAGCCCCGCACCCCTTCGGGGCGCGACCCACGCCCGAAACCCGCCGTGAGCTTTCGGTAACCGGCCGCTAACCTCCGGAACACACCCCCGACCCGGCCCGCACCTAATTTCTGTCGAGCGACAGAAATCACCGGAGCAGCCGGAGGTTCCGCGATGGCGACCGAGACCACGTACGGAGCACGGGCCCACGCCCGGGCGCAGGAGGGCACACGGGCCGACGCGATGCCCGTCGTGCCGGCGGGCGACTGGCCGGCTCCGCCCTGCGAGGCGGGGCACCTGGTGTGGGCCGAGACAGTGGCGGGCGGCAACTACACGCACAAGGTGCTGGCCCGCGGCACGGAGCTGCGCCTGACCGACCTGCGCGGCGACGCCTGCGCGCACCTGCTCCTCCACGCCGCCGACCGCCCCTGGGAACGCCTGAACGTGGCCGACACCGTCAAGGTGCAGTGGAACGCCTACCTCGGCGAGGGGCGGCTGCTCCTGTCCGACCAGGGCCGCGTCCTCGCCTCCGTGATCGCCGACACCTCCGGACGGCACGACGCGTTGTGCGGCACCTCCACCCTCGTACGGAACACCGAGCGGTACGGGGACGGCGCACCGCAGTCCGCCTCCCCCGCCGGCCGGGAGCTGTTCAAGCTGGCCGCCGCCAAGAACGGGCTCACACCCCGCGACCTGCCGCCCTCGCTGTCGTTCTTCCAGGGCGTGGAGGTCCGTGACGACGGCACCCTCGACTTCACCGGTTCCGCCGGACCCGGCGGCAGCGTGACCCTGCGCACCGAGCAGGACGTGACCGTCCTGCTCGCGAACGTGCCCCACCCCGCCGACCCGCGCGCGGACTACGTGAGCACCCCCCTGGAGGTGCTCGCCTGGCGCTCGGCCCCCACCCGGCCGGGCGACCCACTGTGGGACGCCACTCCCGAGGGCCGCCGCGCCTTCCTGAACACCGCCGAATTCCTCGCCGCGAAGGGGCTCGCATGAAGACCGTCGTTCCGGCCAGGGCGCCCTGGTCGTCCGTCATACGCGCGGGCGACTCCCTCACCATCACCGACCTGCACGGCAACCAGGCCGTCGACTTCCTCGTGTACGACGCCCACGACACCTCGGTCCGCTACAGCGCCCCCGACACGATCCACGCCCAGGGCAACATCTTCCTGACGGCGGGCAGCGTGCTGCTGTCCAACGAGCACACCGCGCTGATGACCGTGGTCGCCGACGACGTCGGCCGGCACGACACGGTCGGCGGCGCCTGCTCCAAGGAGTCGAACACCCTCCGGTACGGCCACCACACCTGGTCCCAGCACGCCTGCGTGGACAACTTCCTCGCGGAGGGCGCCCGTTACGGCCTCGGCAAGCGCGACCTCGTCTCCAACATCAACTGGTACATGAACGTGCCCGTCGAGAAGGACGGCACCCTCGGCATCGTCGACGGCATCTCCGCCCCCGGCCTCGCCCTGACCCTGCGCGCCGAACGCGACGTGCTCGTCCTGGTCTCCAACTGCCCCCAGATCAACAACCCCTGCAACGGCTTCGACCCGACACCGGTGGAGATGACCGTCACGCAGGCGGGGACGGACACGGCCGACGGCGATACGGGCCCGGCGTCATGACCTTCGACACGCTGCTGGTCGCCAACCGCGGTGAGATCGCCGTACGCGTCATCCGCACCGCGCGCGAGCTGGGCCTGCGCACGGTCGCCGTGTACTCCGACGCCGACCGCTCCGCGCCCCACGTACGGCTCGCCGACCACGCCGTACGCCTCGGCCCCGCGCCCGCGAAGGAGTCCTACCTCGACGCCGACCTCGTCCTGAAGGCCGCCAAGGACACCGGCGCGGGCGCGATCCACCCCGGTTACGGCTTCCTCTCCGAGGACGCGGCCTTCGCCCGGCGCTGCGAGGACGACGGCATCGTGTTCGTGGGGCCCACGGCGGAGCAGCTGGAGCTCTTCGGCGCCAAGCACACGGCCAGGGCCGCGGCGGAGGCGGCCGGGGTGCCGCTCGCACCGGGCACGGACCTGCTGACGGACCTGGACGAGGCCCTGTCCGAGGCCGACCGCATCGGCTATCCGGTGATGCTGAAAGCCACCGGCGGCGGGGGCGGTATCGGCATGTCGGCATGCCGGTCCGCCGGTGAACTGTCCGAGGCCTGGGAGCGGGTACAGCGGGTCGCCGCCGCGTCCTTCTCCACGGCGGGAGTGTTCCTGGAACGCCTCGTAGAACACGCCCGCCACGTGGAGGTGCAGGTCTTCGGCGACGGCGAGGGCCTGGTCGTCACCTTCGGCGACCGCGACTGCTCCCTCCAGCGCCGTCACCAGAAGGTCCTGGAGGAGGCGCCGGCCCCCGGTCTTCCCGACCACGTACGCGCCGAACTCGCCGCCTCTGCCCGCGACCTCTGCGCGAGCGTCGCCTACCGCTCCGCCGGAACAGTGGAGTTCGTGTACGACGCGGCGCGCGAGGAGGCGTACTTCCTGGAGGTCAACACCCGGCTCCAGGTGGAGCACCCGGTCACCGAGGAGATCTACGGCGTCGACCTCGTGGCCTGGATGCTGCGTCTCGCACAGGGCGACGCCTCGGTCGTACGGGCCCCCGGCGCACCCCGCGGCCACGCCGTCGAGGCCCGCCTGTACGCCGAGGACCCCTCACGCGACCACCGCCCCAGCGCGGGCCTGCTCACCAGGGTCGAGTTCCCGCCGGGCGTGCGCGTGGACAGCTGGGTGGAGACGGGCACCGAGGTGACGACGTCGTACGACCCGATGCTCGCGAAGGTCGTCGCGTACGGGCATGACCGCGCCCACGCCCTGCGGAGGCTGGACGAGGCGCTGGCAGGGACCCGGATCGACGGCGTCGAGACGAACCTGGGCCTGGTGCGGGCGGCCCTCGCCGACCCGGCCTTCGCCACCGCCGCCCACTCCACGGGCACCCTCTCCGGGATCAGCGATCCGACGCCGCGCGTCGAGGTCGTCTCCGGCGGCACACTCACCACCGTGCAGGACTGGCCGGGCCGCGCCGGCTACTGGCAGGTGGGCGTTCCCCCGTGCGGCCCGATGGACGACCTGTCCTTCCGCCTCGGCAACCGGGCGCTCGGCAACCCCGAGGGCGCCCCCGGACTCGAATGCACCCTGCGGGGGCCGTCGTTGCGGTTCACCCACGCCACCACGGTGTGCGTGACCGGGGCGCCCGCACCGGTGACCGTGGACGGTTCGCCGGTCGCCCAGTGGGAGCCGGTCACGATACCCGCCGGAGCCCTGCTGGACGTGGGCGCGCCGACGGAGCACGGCCTGCGGACGTATGTGCTGTTCGCGGGCGGTGGCCTGGACGTCCCTCCGTTCCTCGGCAGCGCGGCCACCTTCACGCTGGGCGGTTTCGGAGGGCACGGCGGGCGGGCCCTGCGACCGGGAGACGTGCTCCACGGATGCGCTGTCACCGAAGGCTCTCCGGTGCCCGCCGGGGAGCGCCCGGAGTTCGCTTCCTCCTGGCAGGTGGGCGCCCTCGAAGGCCCCCATGCCGCACCGGAGTTCTTCACCGAGGAGGACATCCACGACTTCTACGCGGCCGACTGGAAGGTGCACTTCAACTCGGCGCGCACGGGGGTCCGCCTGGTCGGCCCCAAGCCCCGCTGGGCCCGCACGGACGGCGGAGAGGCCGGCCTGCATCCCTCCAACATCCACGACACGCCCTACTCGGTGGGCGCCGTCGACTACACCGGCGACATGCCGGTACTGCTGGGTCCCGACGGCCCCTCGCTCGGTGGCTTCGTCTGCCCCGCGACGGTGGCGACGACGGAACGCTGGAAGCTGGGCCAGCTGCGCCCGGGCGACACCGTGCGCTTCCTGCCGGTCGCCGAGGACGGATCCGCCCGGCCCGCGATCGTCGACGGCGGCGTCCTGGCCCGCGACGGTGACATCACCTACCGCCGCAGCGGCGACGACAACCTGCTCGTCGAGTTCGGGCCGATGCAGCTGGACCTGGCGCTGCGGATGCGGGTCCACGCGCTGATGCAGGCGGTCGCCACGGCCGCGCTCGACGGCGTCACGGACCTGACCCCGGGCATCCGCTCCCTCCAGATCCAGACGGACCCCTCGGTCCTTCCCCAGTCCGAACTCCTCGCGACCGTACGGGAGATCACCGCGGCCCTGCCTCCGGCCGACGCACTGGTGGTCCCGTCCCGCACGGTGCACCTCCCCCTCTCCTGGGACGACCCGGCCACCCGCGAGGCGATCGCCCGCTACATGGCCGGCGTACGCGACGACGCGCCCTGGTGCCCGTGGAACATCGAGTTCATCCGCCGCGTCAACGGGCTGGAGTCGGTCGAGGACGTGTACCGCACGGTCTTCGAGGCGGAGTACCTCGTCCTCGGTCTGGGCGACGTCTACCTCGGTGCCCCGGTCGCCACTCCCCTGGACCCGCGCCATCGCCTCGTGACGACGAAGTACAACCCGGCGCGGACGTGGACCGCCGAGAACTCGGTCGGCATCGGCGGGGCGTACCTGTGCGTCTACGGCATGGAGGGGCCCGGCGGCTACCAGTTCGTCGGCCGTACGACCCAGGTCTGGTCCGGCTGGCAGCAGCGCGGCGCCTTCGAGCCCGGCTCACCGTGGCTGCTGCGCTTCTTCGACCGGATCAGGTGGTACCCGGTCGACGCCGGCGAACTCCTCGACCTCCGCGCCGACATCGTCTCGGGCCGCTTCGTGCCGCGCATCGAGGAGGGCACGTTCTCGCTGGCCGAGTACGAGGCGTTCCTCGCCGAACACGCCGACTCCATCGCCGAGTTCCGTGCCCGGCAGGGTGCCGCGTTCGCCGCGGAGCGGGACGCCTGGGAGGCCGCGGGCGAGTTCGCCCGCGCCGAGGCGGCCGGCACACCCGTGGCTCCCCCTGCCACGGTAACCGTCCCGGAGGGCGGCCACCTGGTGGAGGCCGAGTTCGCCGCGTCCGTCTGGCAGGTGAACGTACGCGAGGGCGACACGGTGACCACCGGCCAGCCCCTGCTGACCCTGGAGGCCATGAAGATGGAGTCCAGGGTTCTGGCCCCGGCCGGCGGCGTGGTCCACGAGATCCTCACCGCACCGGGCACCCAGGTGGAGGCGGGCACGGCGCTGATCGTTCTGAGGCCCACGGGGTCGAGCGCGACCTGATACTCCGCCCGGGGGTGGTCTGTGCCCGCCCCCGGCCCGCAGCCGACAGACCCACCCCAGCCAAGGAGCACGGATGTCGACCTCCACAGTCACGAGAGTCCAGCTGGCCTACGCCCGCGTCGAGGCAGTGGACCGCCCGGAGATCTGGATCGACCTGCGGCCCCAGGCAGAGGTGGAGGCCGAAGCCCGGGCGATCGACGAGCGCCTGGCCGCCGGAGAGCACCTCCCCCTCGCCGGACGGCTCGTCGCCGCCAAGGGCAACATCGACGTCCAAGGCCTCCTCACCACCGCGGGGTGCCCCGCCTACGCGTACACGCCGAAGGCCGACTCCCCCGTCGTCGCCCGCCTCCGCGCGGCCGGCGCGATCGTCCTGGGCACCACGAACCTGGACCAGTTCGCGACGGGCCTGGTCGGCACCCGTTCCCCCTACGGCGCCGTCCGGGGCGCCCACGACCCGGCGAGGATCAGCGGCGGCTCCAGTTCCGGCTCGGCCGTGGCGGTGGCGCTCGGCATCGTCGACCTGGCCCTCGGCACGGACACGGCCGGCTCGGGCCGCGTCCCCGCCGCCTTCAACGGCGTCGTCGGTCTGAAACCCACGCGAGGGCTCGTCCCCACGACCGGTGTCGTACCGGCCTGTGCCTCCCTCGACTGCGTGACCGTGTTCGCCCGCACCCTCCCGGAGGCCGAGCGGGCACTCACCCATATGACGTCCCCGCCCGCCCGTGCCCTCCCGCCGCTCCCCCAGCGCACCCCCGGGCCGTGGCGCATCGCGGTCGCGTCGCCGTCGCAGCTCGGCGAACTGGACGAGGGCTGGGCCGAGGCGTACGAGGCGGCGGTGGCTCAGCTCGTCACGGCGGGCGCCGAGGTCCGCGTGATCGACCTGGCTCCGTTCACCGAGGCCGCCACGATGCTCTACCAGGGCGCGTTCGTGGCCGAGCGCTACACAGCGGTGGGGAGTTTTATCGACAAGTTGACCGACGAGGGTGGCGACGGGCTCGACCCCACCGTCGCCGGCATCATCACCCGCGCCCGCGACATCCCCGCCCACCAGCTCTTCGCCGACCAGGACCGCCTGGCCGTCCTGCGCACGCGCGCCCTGGCCGAACTCGCCGACGCGGACGCCCTGGTACTGCCCACCACCCCGGGCCACCCGACCCTCGCCGAGGTCGCCGCCGACCCTCTGGGCGCCAACGCCCGCCTGGGCCGCTTCACCAACTCCACGAACCTCTTCGACCAGGCGGCGGTCGCCGTCCCGGCGGGCGAGGTGAACGGACTTCCCTTCGGCGTGATGCTGATCGGCCCCGCGTTCACGGACGAACGCCTGGCCCGCATCGCCGCGCTGCTCCAGCCGGAGACACGGCTCGCGGTGGTCGGCGCCCACTTGTCCGGTCAGCCGCTGAACCCGCAGCTCCTGGCCCTGGGCGCCCGCCTCGACCGTACGACCACGACGGCCCCGGTCTACCGCCTGCGCGCACTGGCGACCGACCCGCCGAAGCCGGGCCTCGTCCACGTCGGCGAGGGCGGGTCCGCGATCGAGGCGGAGGTATGGCGCCTCCCGGCGGAGGGCCTGGGCCGCCTGCTCACCACGCTGCCCCGCCCGATGGCTCTGGGCCGCGTGGAGTTGGCGGACGGCACCCATGTACCGGGTTTCCTGTGCGAGCCGGCCGCGCTCCAAGGGGCAACCGACATCACGGAGTACGGCGGCTGGAGGGGGTACCTGAACGCGCCCCGCTAGGGGCGCGGGGAACTGCGCGAGCAACCACCTACGACGGGCAGCCGGCCGCACACCCCGACCACCCCAAACGAAGCCCCGCCAGAACTACCCCACCGACGAGTAAGCCACAACCCCCCGCAACAGCCCGTCAACAGCCTTACGCGCACTCTTCGCCACCGTCGAGCCCTCCGCAGAAGAAGGCGCCGCCGCCGAGATCTGCCCGAGCACATCGATGACCTGCTTGCACCACCGCACGAAGTCACCGGCCGGCATCTCCGCCTCGCGCAGCACCTCGTCCAGCCCCTTGCCGGAGGCCCACATGTACGCGGCCCAGGCGAAACCGAGGTCGGGCTCGCGCTGGCCGACACCCTCGGTCTGGCTGATGCGGAACTCCTCCTCCAGCCCGTCGAGCCGCCCCCAGATGCGGACCATCTCACCGAGCGCCGCCTTGGCCTTGCCGGACGGCAGCTTCGGTGCCAGCGCGTCGTCGCCGACCCGGGCCTCGTACACCAGCGCCGAGACGCACGCGGCGAGTTCGGCGGGCCCGAGCCCCTCCCAGACCCTGGCGCGCAGGCACTCGCTGGCGAGCAGGTCGAGCTCGCCGTACAGCCGGGCGAGCCGCCGGCCGTGCTCGGTGACCTCGTCGCCACGCAGGTAGTCGAGCTCCGTCAGCAGGGCGACGATCCGGTCGAAGGTCCGCGCGATCGTGTTCGTGCGGCCCTCGATGCGGCGTTCCAACTGGGACGTGTCGCGCTTGAGGCGGTGGTAGCGCTCGGCCCAGCGGGCGTGGTCCTCGCGGTCGCTGCACCCGTGGCAGGGGTGGGCGCGCAGCTCGGCGCGCAGGCGGGCGATCTCGCGGTCGTCGGCGGCCACGGACCGCTTCTTGCGGTGCCGGTCGGGGACGAGATGCCCCGCCTTGGTGCGCAGCGCGGACGCCAGGTCCCGGCGCGACTGCGGTGAGCGCGGGTTGAAGGACTTGGGGATCCGCATCCGCTCCAGGGCGACGACGGGCACCGGGAAGTCCATGGACGCCAGCCGCTTGACCTGCCGCTCGGCGGTGAGGACGAGGGGGCGCGGGCCGTCGTGGTACTCGAAGCCGCGGTGGCCGTTGGAACGGCCGGCCGGCAGGCCCGGATCCAGCACCAGGGCCAGGCCCGCGTACTTGCCGGTGGGGACGTGGATGACGTCGCCCGGCTTGAGCTTCTCCAGCGCCACGGCCGCCTCGGCGCGCCGCTGGGCCGCGCCCTGCCTGGCCAGCTCGTTCTCGCGGTCCTTGAGTTCGCGGCGCAGCCGCGCGTACTCCTCGAAGTCGCCGAGATGGCAGGTCATGGAGGCCCTGTAGCCCTCCAGGCCCTCCTCGTTGCGCTGGACCTGGCGGGAGATCCCGACGACCGACCTGTCGGCCTGGAACTGGGCGAAGGACGTCTCCAGCAGCTCGCGGGAGCGGTGCCGGCCGAACTGCTCGACCAGGTTCACCGCCATGTTGTACGACGGCTTGAAGCTGGACCGCAGCGGGTACGTGCGCGTGCCGGCGAGCCCGGCGAGGTGGTCGGGGTTCATGCCGCGCTGCCAGAGCACGACGGCGTGGCCCTCGACGTCGATGCCGCGGCGTCCGGCGCGCCCGGTCAACTGCGTGTACTCGCCGGGTGTGATGTCGGCGTGCTGCTCGCCGTTCCACTTGACGAGCTTCTCCAGCACCACGGAGCGCGCGGGCATGTTGATGCCGAGGGCGAGGGTCTCGGTCGCGAACACGGCCTTGACCAGGCCCCGCACGAACAGCTCCTCGACGACCTCCTTGAACGTCGGCAGCATGCCCGCGTGGTGGGCCGCGATGCCGCGCTCCAGGCCCTCCAGCCACTCGTAGTAGCCAAGGACGTGGAGGTCCTCGGCGGGGATCGTGGCCGTGCGTTCCTCCACCAGGGCGCGCACCCTCAGGCGTGCCTCGTCGTCGTTCAGCCGCAATCCCGCGTACAGGCACTGCTGGACGGCGGCCTCGCAGGCCGCGCGGCTGAAGATGAACGTGATGGCGGGCAACAGGCCCTCGGCGTCCAGCCGTTCGATGACTTCCGGCCGGCTCGGGATCCACACCCGCGACCGCTGTCTGCGCTCGCGCTCGCGGTCGGCCTCGCGCATGGACCGGCCGCGCCTGCGGTCCTGGTACGAGGGCCGACTGGCCTCCATACGGGCCATACGCGTCAGGTCGGGGTTGACCGCCTTCTTGTTTCCCTCTCCCTCTTCGAAGAGGTCGTACATGCGGCGGCCGGCCAGCACGTGCTGGAACAGCGGCACCGGACGGTGCTCGGAGACGATGACCTCGGTGTCGCCGCGGACCGTGTCGAGCCAGTCGCCGAACTCCTCGGCGTTCGACACGGTCGCCGACAGTGACACCAGGGTCACCGACTCGGGGAGGTGGATGATCACTTCCTCCCAGACGGCGCCTCGGAAGCGGTCGGAGAGGTAATGCACCTCGTCCATGACCACGTAGCCGAGGCCGAGGAGGGTCTGCGAGCCCGCGTACAGCATGTTCCGCAGGACTTCGGTGGTCATCACGACCACCGGCGCATCGGAGTTGACGCTGTTGTCGCCGGTGAGCAGGCCGACCTTCTCCGTACCGTAACGGCGGCACAGGTCGGCGTACTTCTGGTTGGACAGCGCCTTGATGGGCGTCGTGTAGAAGCACTTCTTGCCCTGGTTCAGGGCGAGGTGGACGGCGAACTCGCCGACGATCGTCTTGCCGGAGCCGGTGGGGGCGGCGACCAGCACGCCCTTCCCCGCCTCGAGTGCCTGGCATGCCTCGATCTGGAAGGGGTCGAGACCGAAGTCGTACATCTCGCGGAAGGAAGCGAGCGCGGTGGCCTGCTCGGCAGCGCGCCTACGGGCTGCCGCGTACCGCTCGGCCGGTGAGAGGTCCTCTGTCATCGTGCTTTCGAGACTACCGGCCCCCACTGACAACAGGACGATCATTATCCGGATCGGCCATGGGTGGAGGGTCCGACGCGGAAGCGGCCGGCTGCGCCGTCCGGGCGCCCCGGCCGTGGCCCGCTGCGGGCTGGTGGTCCTCCCCGTGCGTCAGGTCACGTCGTCGTAGCCGTTGACCCGGTCCGTGCCGGTTCCCTCGGGCAGCGCGCGGCTCGCCGACACGGTCTCGACCTCGCCGATGTCCTCGGGGGTGAGGTCGAGCTCCGAGGCCTCGTCGTCGGCGGGACCCAGGGCATCGCGGCGCGACCTGCGGCGGTCGTTGAGGAGCGAGACGGCGACGGCAACGAAGTACAGGATCCAGATCGGTCCGGCGAGCCCCATCATGGTCAGCGGGTCGGTGCTGGGCGTGGCGACGGCCGCGAAGACCGTGATGCCCATGATCATGCCGCGCCACCAGCCGAGCATGCGCTTGCCGGTGATGACGCCGGAGAAGTTGAGCAGGACCAGAAGCAGCGGCAGCTCGAACGAGAGGCCGAAGACGATCACCATGCGCGTGACCAGGTCGAGCAGGTCGTCCAGCGGAAGCAGGTTGTCCACGCCCATGGGCGTGAACGTGATCAGGACCTTCGCGGTGGTGGGCAGCACCGTGTAGGCGAAGAAGGCGCCGGCGAGGAAGAGCGGGACGCCGGTCCCGACGAACGCGTAGGCGTACTTCTTCTCATGCTTGTGCAGTCCCGGCGCGACGAACGCCCACAGCTGGAAGAGCCAGATCGGCGAGGCGAGGACGACGCCCGCCATCAGGGACACCTTCAGCGCCAGGGTGAAGGGGGTGAGCAGACCGTTGATCGTGATCTGCGCACAGGTGGTGTCCTTGGGCTGCTTCGCCAGCTCCTGGAAGGACTGGTCGCAACCGACCGACTCGAGGATCGGCTTGGTGAAGAAGTTGATGATGTCGTTGTAGAAGAAGGCGGCGACGACGGTGACGGCGACGATGGCCAGCAGCGCCTTCGCGAGCCGGTTGCGGAGCTCACGAAGGTGCTCCACGAGGGGCATCCGCCCCTCGGGATCCTTCTCCTCTTTGCGGGCAGACTTCAGCAACCCACGTTCCCATCTCGTGCGGCGGGCCGGTTGCCACCGGCCCTGCGTCAGCGCTTGGTCGTGTCCGTCGGCTCGGTGACCGGGCGGGAGCTGGTCACGTCACCGGGTGCCGCCTGGATGGTGCGCTGAGCGGGAGTGTCGTCGTGCGGCGGAGCGGAGGCGGCCGTCGAGTTGTCCTGGCCCTCCGACTTCATCGCCTTGGCCTCGCTCTTGAGGATGCGCGCGGACTTGCCGAGCGAACGGGCCATGTCCGGAAGCTTCTTCGCGCCGAACAGCAGGATGATGACGACGAGGATGAGAATGATCTCGGGAGCGCCGAGCCTTCCGAACATATGTCTTTACCTTCTCACCGAGGCAGCGGGTGTGGGGTACTGTCCGACCGATCGGACAAGTGTCCGACTGGTCGTGCTGGCAGCGATCGTAACGCTCAGGGGTGAACGTCGGGCAATCCCTGTGCGTACTCCCAATCTGCGACCCGCGCCTCGTTCTCCGGGTCGCGCCAAGAGCGTACCTGCCCAAGGTGAGAAGGTGACAGGGCGAAGTGGCCCAAAGCACCCGGTCTCCGCGACTCACAGAGGGCCCCGCCCGGACTCACAGTCCGCCCACAGAGCGGGCCGCGCTCGCCGACGCCCGCTCCAACTCCTCAGCGGCGCGGCTGATACGGCTCGCCGAGTCGCTGACCTGCCTGCCCAGGCGCTGCGCCTCCAGGAAGACCCGGACGGCGAGCACACCGAGGACGGCGAGACCCAGGAACCCCACAGCGATCGCGAGCATCGGCCACAACATGACGCCGAGCCTAAGCGACGCCAGGGACGTTCGGCCACGCACCCACACCGCCCGGCACGCTCCCCCGCTGCCTCAACGGCCTGGGAGGGGCCCACTCGCCGCACCAGCCAAAGACCCACGTAGCTCCGGCTTCGCTCAAGCGGACCTCCATCGAGGGACTCCGCCCGGCGCCGCTAGACCGCCGAGTGCAGCCGCAGCGTCCGCACCCCGCCGCCGGTGAGCAGTTCGACGATGCGCTCGCCGGCGGGCTTGCGCACGGCCACCCCGCACCCCGGGCAGGTGAACGAGTAGAACGTGGTCCTGCTGGTGGCCCCGATGGCCAGCCGCAGTTCACGGGCACCCAGCTCGAAGCTGGCCCTGCAGTCGGGGCAGCCGGCCCTGAACACCACGTCGGCCACTCTCTTCATGCCCGCGAACGCCACCGCCACGGACATCTCCTCGACGTCCCGCACACCGGGCGTCACCGACCCGGCCCCGGACATCACCGACCCGCTCACAGCCCATGCTCCCCTTCGTCGTGGTGCCTCGGTCTCCGGGGCGCACCGACCGGCACCAGGCCCGCGACCGTGCTCGGCCCCACAGGCCTCCGCGCGATCGCGCTCCGGACACCGGCGCGTCCCCTCGGCTCCGTCACGCCTGTCCTACCGCCGGCCCTGAACCCGCGTGAGGCACGCACGGGACGCCTTCGGACTCGCCGCGCCCCGGGGACGGCAGGTCAGGCCCGGCCTGCGGCCCGTCGTACGCCGCCAGGGCCTCCCGCGCCGCCTGCCGCGCGCTGTCCGCGAGGTCCTCGGGCGAGATGATCCGGCCGTCCCGCCCGAGCCGCAGGGCCAGCCGCCGCAACGACGCGGGATCGGGGGTCCGCAGAGTGATACGCAGACCACCGTCCGGCAGTTCATCGGCGCTGTCGTGCGGGTAGTACTCGGCGACCCAGCGGCCGCCCGGCCCCACCTCGACCACCACCTCGGGATCCTCCGCCGCGGGCTGCACGAGCGCCTCGGAGAGGTCACGCAACTCGATCTCGGGCGGCGCGGACGGCTCGTCGAGGATCTTGATCTCGGCAACCCGGTCGAGCCGGAACGTACGGCGCGCCTCGGAGCGACGGCACCAGGCCTCGACGTAGGTGTGACCGACGCTGACCAGGCGGATCGGGTCGATCTCGCGCTCGGTGAGCTCGTCGCGGGCCGGTGAGTAGTAGCGGATCCACAGACGGCGGCGCTCGGAGATCGCGCGGTCGACGTCCGCGAAGACACCGCCCTCCGACTCGAAGGTCACCGAGAGCCGGGAGCTGGCTCCGGCCGCCTCCCCCGCGGCCGCCTCCACCTTGGCCGTGGCCCGCAGCAGCGCCTGCCGGTCGCCCTCACGCAGACCCGGCAGCGTCGACACGGCCCGGGCGGCCACGAGCAGGGCCGTCGCCTCGTCCGCGGCCAGCCGCAGCGGCTCGGCGACATCGTCCGGATTGTGCCACCAGATCCGGTCACCGTCGGTGTCGATGTCGAGCAGGTCGCCGCCACGGAAGCTGGTGCCGCACAGGGGCAGCACGTCCAGGTCGGAGATCAGCTCGTCCTCGCTGATCCCGAACGCGCGGGCGACGTCCTCGACGCGGGCGCCGGGGCGCTCCCTGAGATACGTGACCAGGGAGAGCATCCGCCGGGTCTGGTCGATGGCGTTCGCCGGCCTGGCCGGTTTTCCCACCACTTTCTTACATCCCCCTCAGCCCTTGGCCACGGCGCGCAGCCGGTCCACCACGTCGGCCCGCAACTCGGCCGGCTCCAGGACCACCACGTCGGGCCCGAACTCCACCAGCCAGGCATCCAGACCGTGCCCGTACGGAATCTCCAACTCGTCCCAGCCGTCGCCGAGTTCCCGTACCGAGGTGGCCTTCGCCCGCAAGGGGTACCCGGCGCCCGTACGCAGCCGGATCAGCGCGGAGCGGTCGGCGGTCTCCCCCGCCCAGCTCGCCACGGTCTCGCGCACCGTGACGACATCCGGCACCTCGGCGGTGAAGGTACCGCTGCGGGAGCGCACCCTCCCCGTGATGCGGGACAACCGGAAGACCCGCTCGGCACCGCGGTCACGGTCCCAGCCGGCCAGATACCAGTGGCCGCGCCAGCACTCCAGCGCCCACGGCTCGACCGTACGCGGCTCGGGGCGGGCGGCGGTGGCCTTGCGGTAGTCGAAGACGACCGGGCGGCGGTCCCGGCAAGCGAGCATCAGTGGCTCGAAAGCGGCCTCGTGCACGGGGATACGGGGCTCCAGAGCACCGTGGGCCCCGTACGGGTCGACGTCCTCCGGCAGACCGGCCGCACGCAGCTTCTGCAGAGCACCACTGGCCGCGCCCGCCAGACGGGCCTGCTGCCACACCTTCGCGGCGAGACCGAGCGCGGCGGCCTCCTCGGCGTCCAGGGTGATGGGCGGGAGGCGGTTGCTGTCACGGCGGGCCAGATAGCCGACCTCACCGTCGAGGTTCTCCACCGTCTCGATGACCAGACCGAGTTCGCGCAGATCATCCTTGTCGCGCTCGAACATCCGGTTGAAGGAGTCGTCGGACCCGGCTTCCAGATAGGCCTCGATGGACTGGCGCAGTTCACGCTTGCTCAGCGGCCGCCGCGTCCCCAGCAGACACAGCGCCAGGTTCATCAGCCGCTCGGCCTTGGCAATGGCCATCGACGCCCTACGTCCTCTCGGTCGGCCCTTCTGACGGATGACCGTACCGCCCCGCGGTACCCCGGCAAAAGCCGAGGGCCCATGCCCGCACAGGCATGGGCCCAGATGATCGGGTCCGGTCGGGTCCCGGTCACACGGCGTACGACGACCGCCCCGTACGGCGATCGCATCGCCTCCGACGATCACCCGCCGGGCCACCGGCACGTCCCGGTGGCACCGCACGCACGACCGCCGACGGCGCGCTCCTGGGACGGATCAGACCGCGACCAGGTCGCATACGAAGATCAGCGTCTCACCGGGGGCGATACGGCCGCCGCCGGCACCGCGGTCGCCGTAGGCGAGGTGCGCGGGGATGGTCAGCTGACGGCGCCCGCCGACCTTCATGCCCTGCACGCCCTGGTCCCAGCCCGCGATGACCTGGCCGGCACCGAGCTGGAACTGCAGCGGCGTGCCGCGGTTCCAGGACGCGTCGAACTCCTCGCCGGTGGAGAAGGCCACGCCCACGTAGTGGACGGAGACGGTGTCGCCCGCCTTCGCGACCGGACCGTCACCCTCCCAGATGTCCTTGATCTCAAGGTCCTTCGGGGGCTCGCCGCCCGGGAAGTCGATCTCGGGCTTGTCGATGCTCACTTCATTACTCCTTGTTGCGTGACCTGCGTCGGGAACAGTCTCACAGACGATCTCGGTCAGCACACCTCGGTCAGACGGCGCCGAGGATGTCCACCACGAAGACCAGCGTGTTCTTGGCCAGCTCACTGCTCGGCGTCGCGCCGTAGCCGAGGGAGGGCGGGATCACCAGCAGCACCCGGTCGCCCACGTTCTTGCCGACGAGGCCCTTGTCCCAGCCCTGCACCACGGAGCCGGTACCGATCTGGAAAGCGGTGGCGCCACCGTGATCCCAGGAGGAGTCGAACTTCTTGCCGTCCTCCCACTTGACCCCGGTGTACTGGGCGACGAGCCCCTGGCCCGCCTCGACCTTCTTGCCGCTGCCCTTGATCAGCACCTGCTGCTCGAGGTCCTTCGGCGCCTTGACGCCCTTGGGAATGGTGATGGTCGCCGCCTTCTGCGACGGCGCCTTCACCTCGGGCATCCCCTCACCGGTGGCCGCCTGCTCGCCCTTGGCCTCGGCCTTGGCGTCCACGGCGGCGGCACCCACGGGGTCCACCACCCAGATCAGCACATCCTTCGCGGCGATGCCCGAGGACGGGTTCAGGTTCTGACCGAGGAGATCACCCGCCGTGCCCTGCACGAGGATCCGGCTGCCCGACTTCTTGCCCTTCACGGCGTCGAGAACCTTCTCCGGCAGCTGCTGACTCTGCTTGCCGATCTGCTCGACGGACTGCGGCCGGGACGCCTTGCCGCCGGCCGCCGCCGCCCAGGTGCCACCGAGTTCCTTGTCACTGCCCCACTTCTGGACCGTCCAGTCCAGCCGGACGAAGTCGGAGGCCTTGATCACACTCCCGCTGCCCTCCGAGACCGTCTCGGTCACGGTCTTCTTGGACGGCTCGCCGTCCTTGGGCACGGAGATCTCGGGCTTCGCCCCGGCCTTCCCCTTGACCTGGGCGACGCCTTCAGCCGTATCGCCGTTGTCCCCGTCGTCCGAACCGCACGCGGCGGTGAACAACAGGGCGGGAACAGCCAGCAGCGCGGCGACGCGTCGTTTCGTGTTGTAGTTCATCAGTCCAACTGGGCTCGGGGGCGAGGGCAATGGGCGCCACTCTACGTCGTACGCGCTCCCAGGGCAGATCATCGCAAGACACGCCGCCCCCGCGGCAAGGCGATCAGTACGCGCGGCGGACACGGCACAGCGCACATTGATCCCTATTGTGCGCCGATATCTCTCGAAATTCCCGCACGCGAGAAATCACAGCAATGCCGCAGCCACGGTCATGGCGCGTCGCACACACCGCGTCGCTCTCCCGTGACGAGATGTCGTCGGCGCACCCCCAGCGTCCCGGCGAACAACGGGTCGGCAGGAAACGGGCCGAAAGCCGCCACCCACATGCCCGCCACACACATGCCGCCACACGCGTAAAGCGCCCGACACCAGAAGCGCCCTGTGCCCGGAGGTACTCCCCCTCCGGGCACAGGGCGCCCCACACGGCCCGCGCGGCGACGCCACGGCGAGCCGGTGCCGGCTCACATACCGGCGATCAGCTTCTCCACCCGGTCGTCCACCGAACGGAACGGGTCCTTGCACAGCACCGTACGCTGAGCCTGATCGTTCAGCTTGAGGTGCACCCAGTCGACCGTGAAGTCACGACGCTGCTCCTGCGCCCGCCGGATGAAGTCACCACGCAGCCGGGCCCGCGTGGTCTGCGGCGGAACCGACTTCCCCTCGAAGATCTTCAGATCGTTGCAGATCCGGGTGGCCTGCCCCTTCTTCTCCAACAGGTAGTACAGCCCACGACGCCGGTGGATGTCGTGGTAGGCGAGGTCTATCTGAGCGACCCGCGGATGCGACATGGTCATGTTGTGCTTGGCGCGGTACCGCTCGATGAGCTTGTACTTCATGACCCAGTCGATCTCGGTACCGATCCGGTCGAGATCCTCCGACTCGATCGCGTCCAGCGTGCGGCCCCACAGCTCCAGGACCTGCTCGACCGTGCCGGTACGGATACCGCGGCGCTCGCAGAAGTCCACGGCCTTCTCGTAGTACTCGCGCTGCACCTCCAGGGCGGACGCCTCACGGCCACTGGCCAGACGCACCTTCCGGCGCCCGGTGATGTCATGGCTGACCTCGCGGATCGCCCGGATCGGGTTCTCCAGGGTCAGATCACGCATCACGGTGCCCGCCTCGATCATGCGGAGCACCAGGTCGGTGGCCCCGACCTTGAGGAGCATGGTCGTCTCGGACATGTTCGAGTCGCCCACGATCACATGCAGACGGCGGTAACGCTCCGCATCCGCGTGCGGCTCGTCGCGCGTGTTGATGATCGGCCGCGACCGGGTCGTCGCCGACGAGACGCCCTCCCAGATGTGCTCGGCGCGCTGACTGACGCAGTACACCGCACCACGCGGAGTCTGCAGCACCTTGCCCGCCCCGCACAGCAACTGCCGTGTGACCAGGAACGGAATGAGGATGTCCGCGAGCCGGGAGAACTCCCCGTGCCGCGCCACCAGATAGTTCTCATGGCAACCGTAGGAGTTGCCCGCCGAGTCGGTGTTGTTCTTGAACAGGTAGACGTCGCCCGCGATCCCCTCCTCGTGCAGGCGGCGTTCGGCGTCGACCAGCAGTCCTTCGAGAATGCGCTCGCCGGCCTTGTCGTGAGTGACCAGCTCGGTCACGTTGTCACATTCGGGTGTCGCGTATTCCGGATGAGAGCCCACGTCGAGATAGAGACGGGCCCCGTTCCGCAGAAACACATTGCTGCTGCGGCCCCATGACACGACACGGCGGAAGAGGTACCGCGCCACCTCGTCAGGAGACAGGCGGCGCTGTCCCCTGAACGTGCACGTGACGCCGTACTCGTTCTCCAGCCCGAAAATGCGGCGGTCCATGACTGAACATTACGCCCGATCCCCCGAGCTGAAACGGGGTTCGACAGCACGGTTTGGATCATTTTCCGAAGAGGCCGCGACCACCGCGCCCTCACCAGGAGCCTCCAGGACCCGCCCGGTGACCAGCAGGACCAGCACGGCGACACCCCCCGCGGCACCCGGCACCACAAAGCCCCACACGGCGCCACCCGCCTCCACGACGGGCCCCGCCAGCCCCGTACCGACCGACATCCCCACCGTGAACGTCGTCACCAGCCACGAGAACGCCTCAGTGACCGTCCCCCTCGGCGCGTGCCGGTCCACGAGGACGAAGGCACAGGCGATGGCGGGCGCGAGAAAGACACCGGCCAGCGCCGTCAGCCCCGTCATCGCGACCGGACCGGGCATGAGCACCAGCGGCAGGTAACAGACCGCAAGAAGGGCCACCAGCACCCGCAGCCGGCGCTCCGGCACACCGGCCCACCGCCGCGCCCCGTACACAGTGCCCCCCACCAGCGCACCCAGCCCCAGGCCCGCCATCAGCCAGCCGTACACCGCGTCACCCCCGTGACCGTCCGCGTACGACACGGCGGCCACCGTGATCGAACCCAGCGCGATACCGACGAACAGGAACGCCGACAGCATCACCAGCAGCCCCGGCGAACGCAGCGCGCCCAGCCAGTGAGCCTCGCGCGGCGCCGACCGCCACGCACGCGAGGGCGGCGACACGACGACCGAGAGGGCACCCAGGACACCGATGACGTTCAGCAGGACGAGTGCGGTCCGGGCGGACCACACCGACACGCTCAGCGTCACGAGCAGCGGCCCGACGGTGAACATGACCTCCTGCGCCACGGCGTCCATCGCGTACGCCCTGTGCACCTGCTCCTCCTTGGGGAGGACAGAAGGCCACAGCGCCCGCAGACCCCCCTCCAGAGGAGGCGTGAAGAGCCCGGCGACCGTCACCGCCGCGTACGCCGGGACCAGCGACCCGATACCGGCGAAGGCGAACACGGTCATCCCGAGCGCCGAGACGAGTGCGGCCGGCAACTGGACACGGGGCTGCCCGTGAAGATCCACGAGACGGCCGAGCACCGGCTGCCCCACGGCGTTGGCGACGCCGTACACGGCGACCAGGGCCCCCGCGAGGCTGTACGTACCGCCCTCCGCCCGCACGAAGAGCATGACGGCGATCGCAGCCGTGATGTTCGGCAGCCGGCCCACGAGCGTGCCGGTCAGCAGACGCGCGGCGTGCCGTGCCCTGAGGATCTCCAGGTATCCGGCGGCCATGGACCCACCCTTCTCACGGAAGTGTTACGTATAACGTGGCTCGTCATACGTACCATGTGCGCTGTTCACAAGTCCAGAAGCGATCCTTGAAACGATCCTGAAGCCAGTCCAGACGAAGGAGCAGGGCACGGTGGCACCAGGCAGTACCCGCCCCACGAGCCGCGACGTCGCCCAGGCCGCCGGGGTGTCCCAGGCCGCGGTCTCCCTCGTCCTCGGCGACAAGTGGCACGGACGGGTGTCACAGGCCACCGCGGAACGAGTCCGGGAGGCCGCCCGCGCCCTCGGCTACCGGCCCAACCTCGCCGCCCGCAACCTCCGGCTCGGCCACACCCGAACCGTCCTGCTCGTGGTCCCCGCCCTGACGACCGAGTTCTTCGGAGGCGTCTACACCGGCGCGGCCCGCGTCGCGGCACACCACGGCTTCGGCGTGGTGCTGTACCCCTCCCCGGAAGGCATCGGACCGGCCCGCAACCCCTTCGCCTCGGCACAGGCAGCCCTCGACGGCGTGATCGCCTCCTCGATGGCCGCCGACGCGTTGACGGATATCCGGGGCGACCAGCTGCCCCTCGTCATGCTCGACAGCGACCCGGAGGGCAGCCTCGGCGCGGCGACGGTCAACCTCGACATCGCCGACGGCGTACGACAGGTCACCGACCACCTGCTCGGCCTCGGCCACCGCCACTTCCTGCACCTGGCGGCCGACATCCCGTCCTGGACCTTCGACGTGCGAGCGCGCGAACTCGCGGCGCGGTTGTCGGCGGTACCCGGGACACGGCTCCGGACGGCCCGGGCGCCCATCTCCATCGAGGACGCCGTAACCGCTGCGGAGACGGCCCTCTCGGCGCCAGGCCCGGACCCGCGCCCCACGGCACTCGTCTGCGACGACGACAAACTGGCCGCCGGCGCCTACAAGGCCGCTCGCCGCCTGGGCCTGCGCATCCCCGAAGACATCTCCGTCACCGGCCTGGACGACCTCGCCCTCGCCCAGGCCCTCGACCCGGAACTCACCACCGTCCGCCTGGACGCGGAACTCTTCGGAGAACGGGGCATGCAGGCCCTGCTGGCGGTCCTGGAGGGCCGTACGCCGGAGGGCGGGGACATTCCGGTGGAGCTGGTGGTACGGGGCTCTACGGCGCCGCCAGGCGGGTGAGCGCCTGGAGGTGGCGTTGCTGTCTGCGGGGCGTCGGTGACTGGTCGCAGTGCCCCGCTCCCTGGCGCCCTGACGCCGCGCGCCCCGGCCTGGACGGCCGGGGCGTGCTGTCGGGCGGTGGGTGTACTGACGGCTGTACCGGCGAGCTCTACTTCTCCTCGTCGGAGTCCTCGGCCTCCGCGGCCGTCTCCGCACCGCCGGCCTCCAGCAGACGAGACAGCTGGCGGCCCACGATGCGCTTGAACTTGCGCTGCTGCGGACGCGTACGGTCCAGAACCGCGACCTCCAGGCGCTCCGAGGGAATCTCCCGCTCGCTGCCGTTCGTGTCACGGGACAAGGCCTGCACAGCCAGCTTCAACGCCTCGGCGAGCGACATACCGTCCCGGTGCCGCTGGTCGAGGTAACCGCTGATCTGCTCCGCGTTACCGCCGACCGCCACCGAACCGTGCTCATCCACGATCGAACCGTCGTGCGGCAGACGATAGATCTGGTCACCCTCCGGGGTCTCCCCCACCTCGGCGACCACCAACTCCACCTCGTACGGCTTCTCCGCCGCGGAGGAGAAGATCGTGCCCAGCGTCTGCGCGTACACGTTCGCCAGACCCCGGGCGGTCACGTCGTCACGGTCGTAGGTGTAACCCCGAAGATCGGCGTAGCGGACGCCGCCGATCCGCAGGTTCTCGTACTCGTTGTACTTGCCGGCGGCCGCGAAACCGATCCGGTCATAGATCTCGCTGAACTTGTGCAGCGCACGGGACGGGTTCTCGCCGACGAACACGATGCCGTCGGCGTACTGCAGCACGACCAGGCTGCGGCCACGGGCGATGCCCTTACGGGCGTACTCCGCCCGGTCCGCCATCGCCTGCTGAGGTGAGACATAGAACGGCGTCGACACCGGTTATCCGTCCCTTTCTGTGGAAGTCACTGGATCACCTTGACAAGAGTCGGCCGCCGCTACAGCAGCGCGGCCCGCGGGCCGTCGGGCTGCTCCAGGCGCCGCTCCAGGATCGAGCGGGCGATCTCGGAGGACTCCTCCTCGGTGAGCCGGCGGAAGCCGTCCTCGGTGATCACGGTGACGATCGGATAGATCCGGCGGGCGACATCCGGACCGCCCGTCGCCGAGTCGTCGTCGGCCGCGTCGTACAGGGCCTGCACCACCAGGGTCGTGGCGTCGGCCTCGGACAGGTCGTCACGGAAAAGCTTCTTCATGGCGCCGCGCGCGAAGATCGACCCCGAGCCCGTGGCCGCGAAGTTCGTCTCCTCGGAACGGCCGCCCGTCACGTCGTACGAGAAGATCCGGCCCTTCTCGCGATCGACGTCATACCCGGCGAACAGCGGGACCACGGCCAGGCCCTGCATGGCCATGCCGAGGTTGGAACGGATCATCGTCGACAAGCGGTTCGCCTTGCCCTCCAGCGACAGCTGGGCACCCTCGACCTTCTCGAAGTGCTCCAGCTCCAGCTGGAAGAGCTTGACCATCTCGACGGCCAGACCGGCGGTGCCGGCGATACCGACGGCCGAGTACTCGTCCGCCGGGAACACCTTCTCAATGTCACGCTGAGCAATGACGTTCCCCATGGTGGCCCGCCGGTCACCGGCCAGCACCACACCACCCGGGAACGTCACGGCCACGATCGTCGTGCCGTGCGGCGCCTCGATCACGCCCTGGGTGGGCGGCAGCTGCCGGTTGCCGGGGAGCATCTCCGGCTGGTGCTCGGACAGGAAGTCCATGAACGAGGACGACCCAGGCGTCAGGAAGGCAGCTGGTAGACGCCCGGTGCTACGAGGATTGGCTTCCACGCGTTTCCTTCCACGTATGTCGCAGCCCGCCTTATCACGTCGGGCCGATCCTTGAACTGCCCCAGTGCCGCGTTGCAGCTGAAGCACAGTACGCCACGGACCCTACCCGTCTCGTGGCAGTGATCCACATGTGCTGGCAGGGCTGACAGACAGATGCAACAGACGCCTCCTTGAGAGGCGATCAACTCGTCGCGTTCGGTTTCGGTGATGCCGTACTGACGCTTCAGGTAGCCCGCGCGTCCTTCGACCCCTCGGCACGCCTTGCAGCGCGTCGACAGGCCGTCGGAAGCAGTCGCGTTGCGATGCCACTCACTCCGCGGCTTGACCTCACCGCACTTCAGACAGAGCTTGTGCCCCTCAGGGACCTCCGCCCTGGGGCGAACGTTCTTTCCCAGGCTTTGCTGACGTGCTCGGTGATAGTCCGATGCACAGTCTCGGCAATGCCGCTGCAAGCCATCGAGGTTCGTTCGCTTACGAGCGAAGGCTGTGCGCGGCTTGTCTTCCCCGCACCGCACACAGCGCTTCACATCTTCTTCGTTTTGCAACTCCAGCGCCCCCGCAACCTTGGATACGAAGGCTATTCTCCGCCCTTTTGAACGAAAGAGCGCACGAAGTCCTCGGCGTTCTCTTCCAGGACATCATCGATTTCGTCCAAGACGGAGTCCACGTCGTCCGACAGCTTCTCCTGCCGCTCCTTGAGGTCCTCGCTCGCCTGTGCCTCAGGTGCCTGCTCCTCGACCTCCTCGGTCGAGCGCGTTGCCTTCTGCTGTCCGCCGCCGGTGTCCTTGGTCGCCATAACCCTCACCCCGCTCGTTTCGCCCGACATGGTCGGCATTGCTGCCGATCGGTCTTGATCAGACCCTACAAGCCCGGTCTGACATTGGCCCCGCAGTTACTACAACGTCCGGGGACCACCTCGATGATTCCCGGACCTGGTCGTTTCCACCCTGCCCGGACTCCCCCGTCCAAGCGCCCGCTCAGCCGCCGGACAGGACCCTGACCAGGTCTTCTGCCGTGCGGCAGCGGTCCAGGAGCTCCTTGACGTGATTACGCGTTCCGCGAAGTGGTTCCAGGGTTGGGACGCGCTGGAGGGAGTCCCGGCCGGGCAGGTCGAAGATCACCGAGTCCCAGGAGGCCGCCGCGACGTCGTCGGCGTACTGCTCCAGGCAGCGCCCGCGGAAGTAGGCGCGGGTGTCCTCCGGTGGCTTCGTACGGGCCCGTTCCACGTCGTCCTCGTCGAGGAGCCGCTTGATCTTGCCGCGGGCCACGAGGCGGTTGTAGAGGCCCTTCTCGGCCCGTACGTCGGCGTACTGGAGGTCGATGAGGTGCAGCCGGGCCGCGTCCCAGTCGAGGTTGTCGCGGCGCCGGTAGCCCTCCATGAGCTCGCGCTTGGCGACCCAGTCGAGTTCTCCGGAGAGGCTCATCGGGTCGTTCTCCAGCCGGGTGAGGGTGTCCTCCCAGCGGCTGAGGATGTCCTTGGTCTGTTCGTCGACGTCCGCCCCGAACCGCTCCTCCACGTACTTGCGCGAGAGCTCGTAGTACTCCATCTGGAGCTGGACGGCGGTCAGTGTGCGGCCGCTGCGGAGCGTTACCAGGCGCTTGAGGGTCGGGTCGTGCGAGACCTGGTGGAGGGTGCGTACGGGCTGGTCGACGGCCAGGTCGACGGCGATGAAGCCGTCCTCGATCATGGAGAGGACCAGCGACGTGGTGCCCAGCTTCAGGTACGTCGAGATTTCCGAGAGGTTCGCGTCGCCGATGATCACGTGCAGGCGGCGGTATTTCTCCGCGTCCGCGTGGGGTTCGTCGCGCGTGTTGATGATCGGGCGTTTCAGCGTCGTCTCCAGACCCACCTCGACCTCGAAGTAGTCGGCGCGCTGGCTGAGCTGGAAGCCGTGTTCGTGGCCGTCCTGGCCGATGCCGACGCGGCCGGCTCCGGCGAAGACCTGGCGGGAGACGAAGAACGGGGTGAGGTGGCGCACGATGTCCGAGAAGGGGGTTTCCCGCTTCATCAGGTAGTTCTCGTGCGTGCCGTAGGAGGCGCCCTTGTTGTCGGTGTTGTTCTTGTAGAGATGGATCGGCTGGGCGCCGGGGAGCTGGGCCGCGCGTTCGGCGGCTTCTGCCATGATCCGCTCGCCGGCCTTGTCCCAGAGGACGGCGTCGCGTGGGTTGGTGACCTCGGGGGCGCTGTATTCCGGGTGGGCGTGGTCGACGTACAGCCGTGCGCCGTTGGTGAGGATCACGTTGGCCAGACCGATGTCCTCGTCGGTGAGCTGGCTGGCGTCGGCGGCCTCGCGGGCGAGGTCGAAGCCTCGCGCGTCCCGTAGCGGGTTCTCCTCCTCGAAGTCCCAGCGGGCCCGGCGGGCCCGGTGCATCGCCGCGGCGTAGGCGTTGACGATCTGGGATGAGGTGAGCATGGCATTGGCGTTGGGGTGGCCGGGGACGGAGATGCCGTACTCCGTCTCGATGCCCATTACTCGCCGTACGGTCATGCGGCCCTCCTTGCCGGGCGGCGCCCTCGGTCGGGGGCGGCGCTCAAGTACCGCTGGCGCTCGGGTGCGTGTGCGGTGCCCGTCCCCGCACTGTGCGACTCGGCGGTACGAAAGAGCCTAGAACGCCTCTGCGCTGGTGGGGAGATCATTTGCGTCATTGCTGTGCTCCAGCCGTGCCCTGAAAACAGTCGGCTGCGGGTACCCGTGGAGGGCACCCGCAGCCGCCCTGTCTGTTACAGGTACTGTCCGGTGTTGGCCACCGTGTCGATGGAGCGTCCGGTGTCCGCACCCTGCTTTCCGGTGATCAGGGTACGGATGTAGACGATCCGTTCGCCCTTCTTTCCGGAGATCCGGGCCCAGTCGTCCGGGTTTGTCGTGTTGGGCAGGTCTTCATTCTCCTTGAACTCGTCCACGCACGCCTGCAGGAGGTGGGAGACCCTGAGGCCCTTCTGGTTCTTCTCGAGGAAGTCCTTGATGGCCATCTTCTTGGCGCGGCCGACGATGTTCTCGATCATGGCGCCGGAGTTGAAGTCCTTGAAGTAGAGAACTTCCTTGTCGCCGTTGGCGTAGGTGACCTCCAGGAAGCGGTTTTCCTCCGATTCGGCGTACATCTGTTCCACCGCGGTCTGGATCATGCTCTGGACCGTGGTGGTCTTGTCGCCGCTGTGCTCGCTGAGGTCGTCTCCGTGCAGCGGGAGACGCTCGGTGAGGTACTTGGCGAAGATGTCCTTGGCCGCTTCGGCGTCCGGACGCTCGATCTTGATCTTCACGTCGAGGCGGCCGGGGCGCAGGATGGCGGGGTCGATCATGTCCTCGCGGTTGGAGGCGCCGATCACGACCACGTTCTGCAGGCCTTCCACGCCGTCGATCTCTGCGAGCAGCTGGGGGACGATCGTGTTCTCGACGTCCGAGCTGACGCCCGAGCCGCGGGTGCGGAAGAGGGATTCCATCTCGTCGAAGAAGACGATGACGGGGGTGCCCTCGCTGGCCTTCTCGCGTGCGCGCTGGAAGACGAGGCGGATCTGCCGCTCGGTCTCGCCGACGTACTTGTTGAGGAGCTCGGGGCCCTTGATGTTGAGGAAGAAGCTCTTGCCCTGGGCCTGGCCGGTCACCTCGGCGACCTTCTTGGCGAGTGAGTTCGCCACGGCCTTGGCGATGAGTGTCTTGCCGCATCCGGGGGGGCCGTAGAGCAGGACGCCCTTCGGGGGGCGCAGCTCGTGCTCCTTGAAGAGGTCGGGGTAGAGGTACGGGAGCTCTACGGCGTCGCGGATCATCTCGATCTGGTTGCCCAGACCACCGATCTGCTCGTAGCCGATGTCGGGTACCTCTTCGAGGACGAGTTCCTCGACTTCGCTCTTCGGTACGACCTCGTAGACGTAGCCGGACCTGGGTTCGAGCAGCAGGGCGTCGCCGGGGCGGATGGTGACGTCCAGCAGCGGCTCGGCGAGCCGTACCACCCGTTCCTCGTCGGTGTGCCCGAGCACCAGGGCGCGCTCGCCGTCCTCAAGGATCTCCTTGAGGGTGACGATGTCCCCGACGCGCTCGAATTCCATGGCCTCGACCACGTTGAGCGCTTCGTTGAGCATTACTTCCTGGCCGCGCCGGAGCTCGTCGAGCTCGACGCTGGGGCTGACGTTCACCCGGAGCTTGCGGCCTCCGGTGAAGATGTCGGCCGTGCCGTCCTCGTTCGCCGTGAGGAAGACACCGAAGCCGGCCGGCGGCTGTGCGAGCCGGTCGACCTCTTCCTTGAGGGCCACGATCTGGTCGCGGGCCTCACGGAGCGTGTTCGCGAGTCGCTCGTTCTGGGCGGACACGCCGGCCAGGTTGGTCTGCAGCTCGACGATCCGCTCTTCGAGAATCCTCGTGTGTCGCGGAGAGTCGGCGAGCTTGCGTCGCAGGACGGCGATCTCCTGCTCAAGGTAGGCAATCTGCCCGGCCGGGTCGTCGGACCCTCGTCCCGGGCGGATGCCGCGGTTCATGTCGTCGTCGTGGGCTGCCACGGTCCTCACCTCCTCCAAGGGGAGCTGGACGCTTCCAGACCCTACCTGGGTGGGTGTCGATTGAAACCCCTAGATCACAAAGACTGTCAAGGTGTGTCCGATCTTCACCCTTGCGCTCTCCCTCACGCCAGGGGAATACCCACGGAACATGATTGGGAAGCGGCCGGAGGTAGGGTCGAAGTGTTCAACACCCGTCAGAGCTGGGCCGACTTGCCTTCATTTCGGATCGGTCGGCGCAGGAAACGGCAGGAGAGATGACCGTGCAGCAGGAGGCCGGAGCAGGCGGAGAGGCCCTGGAGGTCTGGATCGACCAGGACCTGTGCACCGGTGACGGTATCTGCGCCCAGTACGCCCCCGAGGTCTTCGAGCTCGACATCGACGGCCTGGCCTACGTGAAGGGCGCGGACGACGAGTTGCTGCAGGCCCCGGGGGCCACAACACCCGTGCCGCTGACGCTTCTCACGGATGTCGCGGACTCCGCGAAGGAGTGTCCGGGCGAGTGCATCCATGTGCGTCGGGTTTCGGACAGGGTCGAGGTGTACGGGCCTGACAGTGAGTGACGCGGCACGCACACAACGTCACTGATGTCTGTTTTCTCACATCGGCGGGGCCGCGGTGGGCCCGCTGGGCGAGGCGTTGGTCACACGCCCAGCGCGCCGGAGGGTGTGGAGCGGACGAACGCGCCGTTCTGCCATTGCCACTTGGCGCGGTCGGTCACGTCGGGGCAGCAACTCGGTACGTCGATCGAGGAGTAGCCGAGGAGGGTTGCCGTCACCGCGCCGTCACGGACGGCGAAGTCCTTGACGGTGAACCGGTCCTTCGGATCGACGAGGGTGGCGACCACGCGGGGCTTGGGTGCGGTGCCCTGGGTGAGGACGTAGACGCCGTCGGGTGGGGTGCCGGAGCCCGCGTCGCAGTGGACCACGGCGACTGTCTCGGGGACGCCGTCGCCGTCGAGGTCCCCGGAGGCCTTCTTCCGCACGACCGCCTTGGACGGTCCGCATTCGATGGGGAAGTCGACGCCGACGGGGTTCGGGGCGGTCGCGGAGGGCGGGGCGGACCGTGTCTCGGGGCCGGCCTGGACCGCCGTCGCCGGGTCGGGTTGCAGCAGCGAGGACAGGGCGACGACGGCGGAGAGGGCGGTGGCCGTGGCGACCCAGTGGATGGGGCGGGAGTGCGTGTGTGCCAGTTCCGGGACGGCGGATTGCTGCACGAGAGATGTGTCTCCTGTGAGGGCTGTGCCGGTGGGGGTGGACCGCATCGTGCCACACGTCACAGCGCGGTGGAACGGCGGGGTGGGCACTTTTGGTGCGCGTTCACTGAGTTGGGGCGCGTGGGGGCGCCGTAGCGCGGTGGTTGTGTCGGCTTGTCGACAGGAACTGGTGTGACGTCAACACAGGAGCGCCGTGGCCGAGTTCCCCGGCAGGTCGGGGAACTCGGCCACGGCGCTCGTGCGTTGTACGCGGCACCGGGCCGCCTCAGTGGCCGGCGCCTCCGTCGGCGTTCGGCCCGGCGTAGTCCTCGCCGTAGGCGCCCTTGGCGGGGCGGCGGCGGCGCATGGGTGGTTCGACGCCGTCGGCGAGGCGGCGGGCGGTCAGCAGGAATCCGGTGTGGCCGATCATCCGGTGGTCGGGGCGGACGGCCAGGCCTTCGATGTGCCAGTTGCGGATCATCGTCTCCCATGCGGTCGGCTCGTTGAAGCAGCCGATCTCGCGGATGGATTCGACGGTCCGGGCGAGCTGGGTGGTGGTCGCCACGTAGCAGCAGAGGATGCCGCCGGGGACGAGCGCCTTGGAGACGGCTTCGAGGCACTCCCAGGGGGCGAGCATGTCGAGGATGACCCGGTCGACGTCGGTGTCGCTGAGGTTGTCCTGGAGGTCTCCGACGGTGAGCTGCCAGGCGGGGTGGGGGCCGCCGAAGTAGCGTTCGACGTTGGCCTGCGCGATCTCGGCGAAGTCCGCGCGGCGCTCATAGGAGTGCAGCATGCCCTGGTCGCCGATGGCCCGCAGCAGGAAGCTGCTGAGGGAGCCGGAGCCGACGCCGGCTTCCACGACGCGGGCGCCGGGGAAGATGTCGGCGAAGGCGAGGATCTGCCCCGCGTCCTTGGGGTAGACCACGGCGGCGCCGCGGGGCATGGACAGGACGTAGTCGGGGAGCAGGGGGCGCAGCGCCAGGTAGGCGACGTTCCCCGTGGTGCGGACGACACTGCCCTCGGGCGCGCCGATCAGCTCGTCGTGCGGGAAGGAACCCTTGTGGGTGTGGAAGTTCTTCCCGGCTTCGAGCGTGAACGTGTAGTGGCGTCCCTTGGGGTCGGTCAGCTGTACCTGGTCCCCGACCTTGAAGGGCCCGCGACGGCGGGCGGCACCGGTCGGTTCGGACATGTGACCAGCCTACCGGTCCTGGAGGGGGCCGCAGACCACCGTTCGGGGAGGGCGGGGCTCAGTTCGGCCGGGCCATCGCCTTGACGAACGCGCGCTCCACGTCGGCCGCGGACAGCACGCCGTAGATCTCGCCGGACTCCTCGACCACCAGGTACTCGGTGGCGGGGGTGGCGCGCAGGGCGTCGAGGAGGTCTTCGCCGGCGAGTTCCGCGGAGACGCGCATGCCGTCGGTGAGGTCCTGGGCGAGTCCGCTGACGGCGACCCAGGGGCGGCGGTGTTCGGGGACGCCGACGATGGCGGCCTCGCGGACCAGGGACAGGGGTTCGCCGTCGGCGTCGACGACGACGAGGGCGCGGGCGCCGGCGTCGTTGGCGCGGCGCAGGGCTTCGGAGAGCGGGGTGTCGGTCTCGACGGGGACGGCGCGGCGGGTGAGGTTGCGGGCGCGCAGTTCGGGCAGGTGCTCGCGCAGGCGGGCCATGCGCAGGCTGTTTCCGGCGCCGGTCCAGATGATCGCGGCGAGGATGGCGGCGAGCAGGGCGTCGGTGACGGTGTCCATGCCGCCGAGGTCCTCGGCGTCGGCGCCGAGCGCGCCGGACTGGGTGAGCAGGGGCAGGCCGATCAGTACGGACACGGCGAGGGCGCGGCCGACCCAGGCGGCGGCGACGGTGCCGGTCATGGGTTTGCCGGTGATCTTCCAGACGACGGCGCGGAGCATGCGGCCGCCGTCGAGGGGCAGTCCGGGCAGGAGGTTGAACGCGGCCACGATCAGGTTGGAGATCATCAGTCCGGCCAGGAGCACGCCGGGGACGGTGCCGGGTTCGACGGCCTGGAGGGCGCCGTAGAAGACGCCCGCGAGGACCAGTGAGAGCAGGGGTCCGACGAAGGCCAGTACGAACTCGCGGCCCGGTGTCTCGGACTCCTTCTCGATCTCGGAGACGCCGCCGAAGAACTGCAGCTGGATGCGCCGGACGGGCAGTTTGAAGCGCAGCGCGGCGACGGTGTGGGCGAGTTCGTGGACGAGTACGGAGGCGTAGAAGGCCACCGCGAAGAACAGCGACACGAGGTAGCGGGTGCCGCCGAGTTCGGGCAGTACGCGGTCGAGCTGGCCGCCGAACACCCAGGTGATCAGCGCGGCCACGAGGAACCAGCTGGGCGCGACGTACACGGGCACGCCGAAGGGCCGTCCCATGAGGATGCCGCCGCCGGGTTCCTTGGGCCGCTTGGGCGGCTTGCGGCCACCGGAGGTGGCGGGGGTGCGGCTGCCGAAGTCACCGGCCGGGGTGTCCGTCCGGGGCTTGGGGTCCGCGGAGGGCCGGTGGTCGGCGGAGGGCCCGGTGACGTTGGGCGCCGCGTGGCCGGCGGGGGCCCCGGTGCGTGCGGGGGCCGCGGGGCCGGCGTCGGACGCGGGACGGTCCGGGGTCCTGTGGTCCGCCGGCGGCTCGGTGGGAGGGCCGGGAGTGTCCTCGGGCGGCTCGGCGGGTGCGGCCGGCTCGCGGTCGCGGGTGGAGCCGGGGTCTTCCGGGGACGGGTCGGCGGGTGCGGCCGGCTCGCGGTCGCGGGCGGAGCCGGGGTCTTCCGGGGACGGGTCGGCGGGTGCGGCCGGCTCGTGGCCGGCCGGGGGCTCGGGCGGTGTGGGAGTGGTGCCGGAGGCCGGGGTGTGGGGTGCCGGTGCGTGCCGGCCGGTCTCCGGGTCGGGGCGTGCGGTGCCGGCGGTCCGGGCCGGCTGCCCCGCAGGGCGCTCGGTCGCCTTGTCGCTGCCGGACCGCGGCTGCCCGCTCCCGCCGCTCTCGTCCACGGTGTCCCCTCGTTCGTTGCGTCTTCCGCGCCCGGTGGTGCGGGACGGAAGGGTCTGTGGTCGATGCTATGCGGTCGTCGCCGCTCGTTCCGCCCCGGCACCCCCTCTGTTCTCGTGCCGTTCCGGCGCGGTGGAACGCGCGGCCGTGCTCGTTGTCTCGGGGAGCCGCGCACCGGCCGTGTCACTGTCAGTGGCGACCCGTATGGTCTGTGGTCATGGAAACCAGCACCGAAGGCACCGGCGCGGCGGGCTCCGGCAGTGAGGGCTACGGTGTCGCGCCCGCGGCGGGGGCCCGAGCGGTGGCCGCCGCGCCTCCCGCGTCACTCTCGCCCTCCCGCGCCAGTGATTTCATGCAGTGCCCTCTGCTCTACCGCTTCCGGGTGATCGACAGGCTCCCGGAGAAGCCGAGCGAGGCGGCCACGCGCGGCACGCTGGTGCACGCGGTGCTGGAGCGGCTGTTCGACGCCCCGGCGACGGAGCGTACGGCGCCGCGGGCCAAGGCGCTCGTCCCCGGCCAGTGGGACCGGCTGCGTGAGTCGAGGCCGGAGGTCGTGGAGCTGTTCGCGGACGACCCCGAGGGTGAGCGGCTGGCCCGGTGGCTCACGGAGGCCGAGCGGCTCGTGGAGCGCTGGTTCACGCTGGAGGATCCGACACGGCTGGAGCCCGCCGAGCGCGAGTTGTTCGTGGAGGCGGAGCTGGAGTCCGGACTGAGGCTGCGCGGGATCATCGACCGTGTCGATGTCGCGCCGACGGGTGAGGTGCGGATCGTCGACTACAAGACGGGCAAGGCTCCCAGACCCGAGTACGCCGAGGGCGCGCTGTTCCAGATGAAGTTCTACGCCCTGGTGGTGTGGCGTCTGAAGGGAGTGGTCCCGCGCCGGCTCCAGCTGGTCTATCTGGGCAGTGGGGACGTGCTGACGTATGACCCGGTCCTCGCGGATCTGGAGCGCGTGGAGCGCAAGTTGCTCGCGCTGTGGGAGGCGATCAGCGTGGCCACTGAGACGGGGAACTGGCGGCCGCGGCCCACGAAGCTCTGTGGCTGGTGCGATCACCAGGCGGTCTGTCCGGAATTCGGTGGTACTCCCCCGCCGTATCCGCTGCCGGTGAGGTCGCCCGCGTCGGGTGGAGGCCCTCAGGGCAGAATGGGGCCGGACTAGCGAAGGAGACTTACGTGGCCATCCGCGTCCTACTGGTCGACGACCAGCCGCTGTTGCGCACCGGCTTCCGGATGATCCTGGAGGCGGAGCAGGACATCGCGGTCGTGGGGGAGGCCGGGGACGGCCTTCAGGCACTCGACCAGGTGCGGGCCCTGCAGCCCGATGTGGTTCTGATGGACATCCGCATGCCGCGGATGGACGGGGTGGAGGCGACCCGGCAGATCACCGGTCCCGGCCGGGACGGTCCGGCGAAGGTGCTGGTCCTGACGACCTTCGACCTCGACGAGTACGTCGTGGAGGCGCTGCGGGCGGGCGCCAGCGGTTTCCTGCTCAAGGACGCTCCGGCCAACGAGCTGGTGCAGGCGATCCGGGTGGTGGCCGCGGGTGAGGCGATGCTCGCGCCGAGCATCACGCGCCGGCTTCTCGACAAGTACGCCACGCATCTGCCGTCCGGTGACGAGCCGGTGCCGGACACGCTGCACACGCTGACCGACCGCGAGGTCGAGGTGCTGAAGCTGGTGGCGCGCGGGTTGTCGAACGCGGAGATCGCGGCTGATCTCTTCGTCAGCGAGACCACGGTCAAGACGCACGTGGGCCACGTCCTGACGAAGCTGGGTCTGCGTGACCGTGTGCAGGCCGCGGTGTACGCGTACGAGAGCGGGCTGGTGCGCCCCGGCGCGCAGTAGCGGGTACGGCGATGGCATGAGCAAGGGCGTACGACAGTAGAGGGCGCCCCCTCCCAGGAGGGGGCGCCCTCTACGTACTACCCGGGGTGTCAGTCCTTGCTGATCTCCCAGAAGCGGAACACCGTGGACGCGTCGAGGCAGTACTCCAGGCCGTAGACGTTGTCCTTGGCGACCGCGTACTGCTTGGCCTGCCAGACGGGGAGGACCGGGACGTCCTCGGCGACGATGTTCTGGAGCTGGGCGTACTCCTGCTCGGTCGCGGAGCGCTCGCTCTCGGCGGCGGTCTTCGGGATGAGCGTGCCGGTGATCGTCTTGTTGGTGTAGTTGTTGCCGAGGACGTTGCCGTCGCCGAAGAAGGGGCTGGTGAAGTTGTCGGGGTCCGGGTAGTCGGGCACCCAGCCCTTGACGTACACGCCGTACTTGCCCGCGGCGATGTCCTTCTCGTACTGCTCGAAGGGCACGGACTTCACGGTCGCGTCGAACAGTCCGCTGTCGTTGAGCTGCTTGGCGATCGCCTGGAACTCCTGGTCGGTGGAGGGGCCGTAGCGTGACGGCGTGGACCAGAGGGTCAGCTCGACCTTGCCGGTGATGCCGTCGGCGCGCAGGGCGGCCTCGGCCTTGCTCTTGGACGGGCGGGCGCCGTAGGTGTCGAAGAAGGCCGTGTTGTGGCCGGCGATGCCGGCGGGGATGATCGAGTACAGCGGTGTCGCCGTGCCCTGGTAGACCTTCTCGACGAGGGCCTCGCGGTCCAGCAGGTAGGCCATGGCCTTGCGGACGCCGAGCTTGCCCGCGACGGGGTCGTTCATGTTGAAGACCAGGTGCTGGACCTCGGCTCCGGTGCCGTCGACGATGTCGACGGCGCTCTGGCTGGAGCTGTCCGCCTCGATGTCGGCGATGTCGGTGGAGCTGAGTCCGCGGTAGGCGAGGTCGAGTTCGTCCTCGCGCAGGGCGGTCTTCAGGGCGGTCTGGTCGCCGTGGAAGAACTTGAGGGTGACGCCGGAGTTCTCCACGTCGGCGTTGCCCTTGTAGTTCTCGTTGACGGAGAAGACGGCCTCGTCCTTGCCGAAGGAGTCGAGCTTGTAGGGGCCGGAGCCGACGGCGCCGCCGTCCTTGCGGAGCTTGTCGGCGTCGTAGGAGCGGTGGTCGACGATCGAGCCGGCGCCGGAGGCAATCTTGCTGGGGAAGGTGGCGTCGGGGTACTTGAGGTGGAAGACGACGGTCTTGTCGTCGGGGGTCTCGACCTTGTCGAGCATGGGGAACATGATGGCCGGGCCGGCCTCGTCGTTGATCTTCAGCATGCGGTCGAAGGAGAACTTGACGTCCTCCGAGGTGAGGGACTCACCGTTGCTGAACTTCAGGCCGTCCTTGAGCTCGCACTCGTAGCGTGTCGCGCGGCTGTCGGTGAAGCTGCACTCCTCGGCGGCCTCCGGTTCGGGTTCCGTGGCGCCGTTGGGGAAGCTCAGCAGCGACTGGAAGACGTTGTTGAAGAGCAGCCAGGAGCCCGGGTCGTAGCCGGACGCGGGGTCGGTGGCCACTACCTCGTCGGACATGCCCATCACGACGGCGGATCCGCTGTCGGAGGAGTCGCCCGTGCCGGAGCCACAGCCGGTGAGCAGGCCGACGGCCAGTCCGGTGGTGATGGACAGGACCGTCAATTGGTTACGCATGTTCACTTACGGGTGCCTTGTGTCGTCGGTATGCGGAACCTCCGGGCCCGGCGGAGCCCGGAGTGGGGGGTGAGGTGTCGGGTGGTCAGCCGCTCACACCGCGGCCGAGCTCCCACAGCTGGAGTGTGGAGGCGGAGTTGAGGGCGTACTCACCGCCCGTGATGTCGTCCCTGACGGCGACGTACTGCTTGCCCTGCCACAGCGGAAGGATCGGTACATCGTCGGCCACGATGTCCTGGATGCCGGTGAGGGTTTCCGAGGCGGTGAGGCGGTCGGCCTCGCGGCGGGACTCGGGGAGCAGCGTGGTCCGGATCTCGCTGTTGGTGTAGGGCAGGCGCAGGAAGTTGTCCTTGTCGAGGAACGGCGAGAGGTAGTTGTCGGCGTCCGGGAAGTCCGGGAACCAGCCCATGCCGAAGGCCGCGTACTCGCCCTTGCGTTCGGCGGGCTGGAACGTGGACCAGGGTGCGCCCTTGATGTCGGCGTCGAACAGGCCGCTGTCGTTGAGCTGTTGTCGCAGTTGCTCGAACTCCGGCTTGGTGGCGGCGCCGTAGTGGTCGGTGGTGTAGTTCAGGGTCAGTTTCACCGGGGTGGTGATGCCGGCTCCGGCGAGGATCGCCCTGGCCTTGGCCTTGCTCGGCTCGCCGTACTTGTTGAAGAACGAGTTGGAGTGGCCGGTGATGCTGGCGGGGACCAGCGAGAAGAGCGGTTCGGCCTGGGTGCCGTAGACCTTGGAGACGAGGGCTCCGCGGTCGATGAGCTGGGCCACGGCCTGGCGGACGGCCTTGGCCTCGACCGGGGAGGCGTCGGTGTTGAAGCCGAGGTAGCGGATTTCCAGGCCGGAGGTCTCGATGAGGTCGATGTCGCCGGAGGAGTTGGAGAACTTGTCGATCTGTTCCGGCGTCATGGTGCGGGTCATCAGGTCGATGTCGCCCTTGTCGAGCGCGGCGCCCATGGCGTCGGCGTCGTCGAAGGAGCGCAGCACGACCTCGTCGTTCTTCGGCTTCAGCAGGCCCTTGTAGTGGGGGTTCCTGGTGAAGACGGCCCTGACCATGTCGTCGCCCTTGGTCTCGGCCTTGAGGGTGTACGGGCCGGAGCCGTCGACGTCGAAGCCGTCGCGCAGCTTCTTCTTGTCGTAGTCGTCCGGGTTGACGATGCCGGCGACGGGCGTGGACAGCTTGTACGGGAAGGTGGCGTCGGGCTCGTTGAGGTGGAAGATGATCCCGCGGTCGCCCTTGGTCTCCACGAGCTGGATCGTCGACAGCAGCGCGAACACGCCGCTGTCGGCCTTGATGGACCGCGCCCGGTCGATGGAGAACTTCACGTCCTCGGCGGTGATCGGGGTGCCGTCGGCGAACTTCAGGCCGTCGCGGAGGGTGCAGGCGTAGCGCTCGTTGCCGGTGTCGGTGAAGCGGCAGCTCTGGGCGGCCTCGGGCTCGGGTTCGCCGTCGCCTCGGGGCTGCGCCATCAGGGTCTGCACGGTCTGGCGGAGGACGTTCCAGGTGCCGACGTCGTACGCGTAGGCGGGGTCGAGCGGTGCGGGTGTGTCGCTGGAGGCCGTGAACCGGTCGGTGGTTCCCACGACGATCGCGTCATCACCGCTCCCGGCGTCGGAGCCGCCACAGGCGGCGAGCACGGGGGTGAGCAGGCCGAGGACGGCCGGCAACACCAGAGTCTTGCGGTTCATGCTCGTGTGTCTCCAGAGCTGTCTTTCCGCGGTCCCGGCAGCTGGGGTGTGCGGGCGGGGCGCGGGGTACGCGATGTTCTCGGAAAGAGATTAGTGCGCGCCCCGAGAGTGGTTTGCACACAGCGGAGTTGAGGGGTCATCACGCTGCGGAACCGACTGCGGACACACTGAACAGACGGTCAGTGGAATGATTAGTGCACGCTGCACCAATCGGGACACAAAGGCGTGCCGATCGACACGGAACGGACGGAGAATGCACACGTGAGCTTTCCTGTCGACCTTTGGACGGGTGGTGAAGCTCACACCAGCGCATGACGGTCGACGGGTATCGCAATTCAGCCAGGGCGCGCTGAAACCGAATTTCCCACCGCGGGGCCGTGAAGATCCTTTGCTTTATCGCGGATTCAATGGAGCACCCTGGGTGAACGGCCGTTGCATTTCCGTGGTCAAATCGTCAACAGCCCACGGAGAAAAGGGAGATCGACTTCTTCGAGTGAGGTGACGACCGTGCGCCGGGCGGCGGGGGCGATGGGCGCCACGGAGGGGACCGCGACGACGTGGCAGCCGGCGGCCTCCGCGGCCGCGACACCGGTCGCCGTGTCCTCGATGACGGCGCATCTGGCCGGGTCGGCGCTCAGTCCGGCGGCCGCCAGCAGGTACGGGTCGGGGTGCGGCTTGGTCCTCTCCACCTCGTCGCCCGCGACGGTCAGCGCGAAGTGCTGGGGGCCGAGCGAGGTCAGGACACGGTCGATGATGCGCCGGTGGGAGGCGGAGACCAGGGCGGTGGGGATGCCGTGCGCGGCGAGTTCGCCGAGTAGCCGGGCGGCGCCCGGCATGAGCGGCAGTGTGCGCCCGATGCGGTCCTCGAACCCGTCGTTGAGCAGCACCGTGAGCTCGGCGAGGGTGATGTCGGCGCCCGTGGCCTCGATGAGGAAGCCGGCGCTGCGGGTCATGGGGCCGCCGACCACGACATGGCGCCAGGAGTCGTCGAGCGCGTGACCGAGGCCCGCGAAGACCTCGACCTCGACGTCCCACCAGAATCCCTCGGTGTCCACCAGGGTTCCGTCCATGTCGAGGAGCACAGCCTGCAGCGCTGAGCCTTCGGCCGTCTGGGTACCGAGCGCGGGGACCGTTGTCGTCATCCGGCGCACCTCCTTGTGGGACGAGCAGGCCGGTTCCCGGGTAGGGAACCGGCCTGCGGTGGACCGACCAGTCTACGACGCCGTTCGACGAAGCGCTCGGTTTGGGCTTCCGGCACGTGAGCACTCACGGGGCCCACGCGTGCGCCGGCCGGGTCATGTCGTGGACAGGACCCGGCGCGGCCGTGGACGAGGACTAGCGCGCGTTGAAGTACTTGGCTTCGGGGTGGTGGATCACGATCGCGTCGGTGGACTGCTCGGGGTGGAGCTGGAACTCCTCCGACAGGTGGACGCCGATCCGCTCGGGCTCCAGCAGCTCGGCGATCTTGGCGCGGTCCTCCAGGTTCGGGCAGGCGCCGTAACCGAGCGAGAACCGGGCGCCGCGGTACTTCAGCTCGAA
>NZ_JBVIEE010000035.1:0-88341 GCF_055572015.1 Streptomyces sp. NPDC030840
GGAGCTTCACAGGCCCCTGAGCCTTGCGAACCTTGCGGATCTCGAAGTCCATCGCACCCCTAACTGGGGTGTTGCGAGGACCACTAGAACCGAAGTCCCGTCCCCGGGGCTCCGCCCCGGACCCCGCTCCTCAAACGCCGGAGGGGCTGGATGGCGCGGCTGACGCTGGCCTCAGGCGCGCGCGGGGCGGGGAACTGCGCGGTTCTCGAGGGGCGCGGGGAACTGCGCGACCAGCCACACCCAAACCGGACCAACCCACCCACCCACCACAACAGCTCCCAGCCACCACAACAGCCCCCGCCCCCTCACAACCCCCGCGCCCTCACAACCCACGTCACCGTCAGCGCCCCATCAGCGCGAACACTCCCCACCCGAGATACTCACGCTCGTACCGCGCATAACGCACAGGCCCCACCGACAACTCGGCCCTCAGCTCGACAGCCAGTTCGTCGTCCGGGTATCGATCGAGCCAGCGCCGCATGTTGAACCACTGGGCCGCCCGGTACCGATCCCAGCTGTCCTGATCGGCCAGCACCATCTCGACCACGTCGTAGCCGAGGTCACCGAACTGCTCGATCAGCCCGGCGAGCGACCGGAAGTCGTCCTCGCGCTCGGCGTGGCAGGCCTCGACGGTCTCCTGGTCCGGCGGTTGCCTGCGCCAGTACGGCTCGCCGATCAGCATCAGCCCTCCGGGCCGGAGGCTGCGGCCCAGCAACTCGACCGTGCCGGACAGTCCGCCACCGATCCCCGTGGCGCCGACGCACGCGGCGAGGTCGACCGGCTCGTCCGCGACGTACCCGGACGCGTCCCCGTGGACGAAGCGCACCCGGTCGGCGACGCCGAGTTCGACGGCACGGGCGCGGGCCCGCGCGGTGAACACCGTGCTGATGTCCACCCCGGTCCCGGTGATGCGATGGTCGCGCGCCCAGGTGCACAACAACTCGCCCGCTCCGCTGGCGAGGTCGAGCGCGCGCGTCCCGGGCGCCAGGTGCAGCGCCTGCCCCAGGGTGGCGAGTTTGTCACCGGTGAAGGGGTTCAGGATGCGGTGAGTGCTTTCTTGAACGGTATGGATGCGTGGAAGATCCACGAGTGGGAGTCCTTACGTCCGATGAGGTCATGGCGTTCGCGAAGGACGGACGACCGCAGTCGGCCGCCGGGACTCGGACCGTCATCAAACGCACCTCGTCTGGAGTAGGGCTCAGGACGCCGGTGACGGTAGGGCGGCGCGGGGCGGCGCGTCCACCGGTTTTCGGCCCGCGCCCGGCACGCGGCAGGAGTCACGTCGGGCGGCTCAGCAGCTCGACTTGCCCGAGTGGATCGCCAGGGCCGTGTTCGAGCCCAGCGTGGCGGTGAACTGCCCACTGAAGTTCACGCTCACCGTCCGGTTGTTCTGCACATCGCAGTACGTGCCAGCCGGCAGCGAGGTCTGGTACGTCCTGCTCAGGGAGCCGGACTCGTGGTTGATGGCCACGAAGCCCTTGTTCCCCCGGCCGAAGGCGATGGCGTCGCCCCCGTTGTCCCACCAGTTGGTGACGGGCTCGCCGCGCGTGGCGTTGCGGAAGGCGACCATGCGCCGGATCTCGGGCCAGGCGTGCTGGCACTTCCAGCCGTCCTGCCAGCAGGCGTTCACGGTGCCCCCGTTCGGCGGTCCGGCGTCCGTGTCGGAGAACTCGTACCCGGAGTTGATGTCGGGCGCGCCGTACGGCCAGGCGAGCATGAAGACGTTCGCCAGGGTGTAGTTGGCGTTGTCCTTGTAGCTGAGCGTGGAGCCATTGCGCTCGGTGTCGTGGTTGTCGACGAAGACGCCGGCGACGGAGTTGCTCATGTAGCCCCAGCCCTCGCCGTAGTTCTTCAGGTAGGCGAGGTTCTCGTTGTTGAAGACGCGCTTGAGGTCGTAGGCGTAGCGGAACTCCTGGACGTCGCCGTTGCCGGTGTACTCCGTCGGCTGCACGGCCTCGCCGCTGCCGTATATGACCTCCTGCTTCCAGTAGGCGTTCGGGTTCGTCAGCCGTGACTTGATGGCGGCGAGGTCGGCCGTGTCGATGTGCTTGGCCGCGTCGATGCGGAAGCCGTCGACGCCGTAGCCGAGCAGGCTGTTCATGTAACCGGCGATCGCCGAGCGGACGTAGTCCTCGCCGGTGTCCAGGTCGGCGAGGCCTACGAGTTCGCAGTGCTGGACGTTCCAGCGGTCCTGGTAGTTGGTGATCCGCGCGGTGCAGTCGTCGAAGTCGTACGAGGAGTACAGGCCGGGGTAGGTGTACTTGCTGTACGAGGAGCCGCCCGTGCCGGTGCCGCTTCCGGCCGACATGTGGTTGACGACCGTGTCGACGACGACCTTCACACCGGCCGCGTGGCAGGTGTTCACCATGTTCCGGAACGCGGTCGCGTCCCCGAGCCGACCGGCGATCTTGTAGCTCACCGGCTGGTACGAGGTCCACCACTGGGAGCCCTGGATGTGCTCGCCGGGCGGCGAGACCTGGACGTATCCGTATCCGGCGGGGCCGAGGGTGCTGGCGCACTCCCTGGCGACCGAGTCGAACTTCCACTCGAAGAGGACGGCGGTGACGTCCTTGCTTCCGGGCGGGGAGGCCTGTGCGACAGTCGGGGACATGACAATATTGGCTGCGGCTGCCGTGAGGACCAGGGCGCCGGAGAGGGTTCTGCTGGCCATGTGGGGGTCCTTCGTCGTTGAAGGGCGCCACGAAGGGCGGCGTTGAAGGTTCTTGCTGAAAGAAGACTGAAACTTTTCAGCAGGGCTGACGGTACGAGTTTCCTCGTTCAACGGTCAACCCTCCGGGCACCGCGCCGTTCGGGTGGCCCGCGACCCGAGGCAGGTCACTCCGCGCCCCCGGGTGGCACCCAAGGGCCAGAGGGGTGATTGGCGCAGCGACGGACACCGCATGGGCGGTCGGCGGGGTAGCCCTGGGATGTCCCCCACACCCGGCCCGAAAGGTCCCGTCGCATGCGATGCCACCGCCACAGCGGCCCGAAGTGCCAGTTCGTCCCTCCTCACATCCTCGACCACATCGCGAAAGTCACGGGAGTCGACACCAGGGAGCCGCATCCGGCCACACTGTCGGCGACCGCGAGCAAGCAGTTCCGCGACCGCAGGGCGCGCAGCACGATCGACCTGGCGACGTTGACGACTCCCCGGCCGGGAAAGTCCGACCGCCTCATTCATGACGCCCAGCACCAGTGGGACCTGGCCTCGGCCCAGAAGGTCCGCGGTGAGAGCGACCCCGCGGTCGGCTCCCCCAAGAACGCGAACACGGCATACGACCACGTCGGAGCGGTGCGCACGTACTACGCCGAAGTCCTCGGCCGCGACAGCATCGACCACCGGGGCATGGACATCAACGTGTACGTCAATTTCGGCGTCGATTTCGACAACGCCTTCTGGGACGAGAAGAACATCGTTCTCGGAAACGGCGACGGAATGATCTTCACGGACTTCAGCAAGTCTCCCGACGTCCTGGGGCACGAGCTGACGCACGGCGTCGTCCAGTACACCGCCAAACTCGAGTACCAGGGTCAGTCCGGAGCCCTCAACGAGCACTTCGCGGACGTGTTCGGGAGCTTGATGGAGCAGCACATGCGGAAGGAGGACGCGGGGACGGCCAACTGGCTCATCGGCGACGAGATCATGGCCGAGGACCTGTACGGCGAGGCCCTCAGGTCGATGGCCCACCCCGGCACGGCATTCGACAACCCCGTCATGGGGAAGGACCCGCAGCCCGCGCACATGGACGACTACTTCGCGGGGCCGGAGGACAACCAGGGTGTGCACATCAACAGTGGCATTCCGAACCGGGCCTTCTACCTGGTCGCGATGGAGATCGGAACCACTCAGGCCGGCATGATCTGGTACGCCGCGCTGCAGAACCTCTGGGCGACCGCGAAATTCGCCGACGCGGCCACGGTGCTCAGCGCGCAGGCGCGCATTCTCGCCCGCGAGGGCAAGGTGGCGAGGAATGCCGCGCAAACGGTGCGCTCGGCTTTCCGGGACGTCGGAATTCTCTGACCGGCCGTTCGGACGACGGATCCGGGTGGGAAAGGGCGCCCCGTCCCACCCGTGGTTCCGTCACACACAGCAAGGGCCGGACTGCTCTTTGTCTCCTTTCCCGCAGTCGGCCGGCGCTCAGGGGCGAGATCCGTCACCTTTTCAACTTTGGTGCGCATTCACGGACCGGAATGCCAGGTGCACGTGGTCCAATAGCAGGATTCACAGCCCCCGCGCGCCGAGGAACTGATCGTGCCCCCCGTCTCATCTCCGGATTCGCTGCCCGTCTCCGGGCCCGTGACCGCCGCCCTCGACAACAACCACGTCAGGATCCAGGCTGCCTGCTGGTCGTGCGGCACCCCGGTGAGAAAGCTCGTGCCGCGCGGGAGCCGGACTCATCAGCACTTCCACTGGAGCTGCGACGCCTGCGACGTCACCTGGGAAGGGCCCGGCTCCCCGGCCCGGATCTGAGGCGGGGGCGGGCGGCCCGCCCAGGGTGCGGCCGGCCCGGGGAGGCCGGCCGCCGACCGCTGGGAGACCCTGCCCTCCCGGGACCGTCAGCTCGTCGTCCACCACACGGTCGTGTCCGCCGGCAGCTTCGCCTCGTCGTCCGCGACCGTCACCTCACCGCTGGTGACGAGCACGCGGCCGTACGACGGGATCCGCACCGCCTCGCCCGTCGTGTTCGCGACACACACGAACTCGCCGCGCCGGAAGGCGAGGACGCCCTCCGGGGCCTTCAGCCACTCCACCGCGTCGCCCGCGCCCAGGTCGGGCTGGGCACGGCGTACGGCGAGCGCGGCGCGGTACAGCTCCAGGGTGGAGCCGGGCACGCCGGTCTGCGCCTCCACGCTCAGCTCCGCCCAGTCCGCGGGCTGCGGGAGCCATGAACCACCCGTTCCGAAGCCGTACGACGAGCCCTCGCGTGTCCACGGGATCGGCACCCGGCAGCCGTCACGGAAGCCGTCCTGGCCCGCGCCCCGGAAGTAGGCGGGGTCCTGGCGCACCTCGTCCGGCAGGTCCACCACGTCGGGCAGGCCGAGCTCCTCGCCCTGGTACAGGTACGCCGAGCCGGGCAGCGCCAGCATCAGCAGGGTCGCCGCGCGCGCCCTGCGCAGGCCCAGCTCCCGGTCGCCCGCCGAGCGGATCTGGGTGCCGAGCCCCGCCTCGTTGGCGAAGCGCGTGGCGTGGCGGGTGACGTCGTGGTTCGACAGCACCCACGTGGCGGGGGCGCCGACCGGGCGCATCGCGTCGAGGGTGCGGTCGATGACCGTACGGAGCTCGGCGGCGTCCCAGTGGGTGCTCAGGTACTGGAAGTTGAACGCCTGGTGCAGTTCGTCGGGGCGGACGTAGTTCGCGGTGCGCTCGATGGTCGGTGTCCAGGCTTCCGCCACGAAGATCCTGTCGCCCGCGTACTCGTCGAGGATCAGCCGCCACTGGCGGTAGATCTCGTGCACACCGTCCTGGTCGAAGAACGGCATGACATCGTTGCCCAGCAGTTTCACCTGGTCGTGGGACCCGATGTCGGGCAGTCCGGCCGCCTTGACCAGGCCGTGGGCGACGTCGATGCGGAAGCCGTCGACGCCCATGTCCAGCCAGAAGCGCAGGATCGAGCGGAACTCGTCGCCGACCGCCGGGTGGTTCCAGTCGAAGTCGGGCTGCTCGGGCGCGAAGAGGTGCAGGTACCACTCGCCGGGCGTGCCGTCCGGTTCGGTGACCCGCGTCCACGCCGGGCCGCCGAAGATGGACTCCCAGTCGTTCGGCGGGAGGTCGCCCGTCGGGCCCTTGCCGGGGCGGAAGTGGTAGCGGTCCCGGAGCGGGGAGCCGGGCCCCTCTGCCACCGCCCGCTTGAACCACTCGTGCTGGTCGGAGGAGTGGTTGGGGACGAGGTCGACGATGATGCGGAGCCCCAGCGCGTGGGCGTCGCGGATCAGGGCGTCGGCGTCGAGGAGGTTGCCGAACATGGGGTCCACGGCGCGGTAGTCGGCCACGTCGTAGCCGGCGTCGGCCTGCGGCGAGGAGTAGAAGGGGGACAGCCAGACGGCGTCCACGCCCAGGTCGCGCAGGTACGGCAGGCGCGAGCGTACGCCCTCAAGGTCCCCCATGCCGTCGCCGTCGCTGTCGGCGAAGCTGCGCGGGTACACCTGGTAGATCACCGCGTCGCGCCACCAGTCGTGGTGTCCGGCAACGGTGGCGAGGGCCGTCGTCGACGAGGGGGCCTGGGACAGGGCCGGGGACGGGTCGGCGGAGTGCTGGCTCATGGCGTCCTTGGTGCGTAAGGAAGGTCGGGTTCGGGTCATCGGTGTCTCGGGTCGGGTGACGAGGGCGGCCGTGGTGCGACGGGGTCGGATGAGGCACCACGGCCGCCACCCGCGCGGCGGGGCGCGCGGGAGTCCGGGTCGGGTCAGCCCTTCGTGCCGCCCGCCGTCAGCCCGGTCACCAGGTTCTTCTGTACGAGATAGAAGAACACCGAGACGGGGACGGCGACCAGCACGGCGGTCGCGGCCATGTACTGGCGCTGTGCGTCGTGCTCGCTGACGAAGCTCTGCAGACCGACGGCGAAGGTGTACTTCGTGTCGGACAGCATGAACGTCGAGGCGAAGGCGACCTCACCGAACGCGGTGATGAAGCTGTAGAACGCGGCGACCGCCAGGCCGGGTTTGGCCAGCGGCAGGATCAGCCGCGCGAACGTGCCGAAGGGGGTCAGCCCGTCGACGCGTCCCGCCTCGTCGATCTCGAACGGGATCGTGTCGAAGTAGCCCTTGAGGAGCCAGGCACAGTACGGCACGGCCGTCGAGCAGTAGACGAGGACGAGGCCAAGGTAACTGTCGATGAGCTGGAGTTCCGACAGAATCTGGTACATCGGCACGATCAGTACGGCTATCGGGAACATCTGGGTCACCAGCAGCACCCACATGAACTTCTTGTAGCCAGGGAAGCGCATCCGGGAGACCGCGTAGCCGGTCGTCGCGGCGACCAGGACGCCGATGACCGTGGTGCCGAGCGAGACGACGAGGGTGCTCCACAGCCAGTCGAAGAACCTCGTCTCCCGCAGCACGAAGACGTAGTTGTCGAACGTCATCTTCCCGAGGATGCGCCCGGGGTGGAGGTAGTCGTCCTTGTCCGGGCCCAGGGACAGGAAGACCAGCCAGGCCACCGGGAAGAGCGCGATGAGGCTCGCGACGGCCAGGACGGCGTGCGTGGCGAGCAGGGCGCCGGGGCTCTTCTCACCGCGCCGGCGTGCCTTGCGCGGTGCGGCGCTGGAGGGTGCCCGGTCCGCCGCCGAGGAGGTCGTGAGGGTTGGGGTGCTCATGGGGACTCCTGCCTCAGATCGCGAGCTGCGGATCGTTGCGGTTCAGCCAGCGGCGGTAGCCGGCGGTGAAGACGACCAGGATGGAGAGGAGCAGGATGCCGTAGGCCGCCGACTGCGCGAAGTCACGCGGCTGCTGCCCGAAGCCCAGGTAGTACGCCCAGGTGACGAGGATGTCGGTGTCGGGTGCGGTGCCGCCGAACAGCAGGAAGATGATCGTGAACTGGTTGAAGGTCCAGATCACGCCGAGCAGGACGACGGTGGAGCTGACCGAGCTCAGGCCCGGCAGGGTGACGTACCGGAACCGCTGCCAGGCGCTCGCGCCGTCCATCTCGGCGGCCTCGTAGAGGGACGCGTCGATGGACTGCAGTCCGCCGAGCAGCGAGACCATCATGAACGGCACACCGCACCAGGTGTTGACCATGATCGCGGCGAACCGCTGCCAGAAGGTCTCCTCCAGCCACTGCGGCGCGGGCAGGTGCAGGGCGTCGAGGGCCGAGTTGATGACGCCGCTGTCGGCGAGCATGAACCGCCAGCCGAAGACGGTGACGAAGGTGGGCACGGCCCACGGCAGGACCAGGATCAGGCGGTAGAGGGTCCGCCCGCGGATCCTCTGGTTGAGCAGCAGGGCGAGGCCGAGGCCGATGCAGTAGTGGAGCGTCACGCAGGCGGCCGTCCAGAGAAACGTCCAGATGAAGTGCGACCAGAAGCGGTCGTAGGCGGTGTCGCCCCACAGGATGTCGGCGTAGTTGTCGAGGCCGATGAACTGGTAGGTGGCCTCGATGTGGTTGACGCCGATGGTGCGGGCCGAGTTGAGGCTGTCGGCGTCGGTGAGCGACAGGTAGACGCCGTACACCAGGGGGTAGAGCACGAGGACGCCGAGCACGACGGCCACGGGGGCGATCATGGCGTACGCGTACCAGTACTTCTGATAGGCGTGCTTCAGACGCGTCAGCGGGCCGGGGCGCGGCGCCCGCTCACCGCGGCGCTCGCCGGTCGCGCGGTCGATGGCGACTGTCATGGTTCGACACCTTCTGGGAGGTCAAGGGGCTGAGCCGGTGTACAGGCCGGTGACCGCCGCATCCGTCCCCCGAAGTGAGGCTGATGCGGCGGCCACTGGGAGTCACTTGCTGAAGTCCGGGACCAGCTTCGCGATCGCGGTCTCGGCGTTGCTCAGCCCCTTGTCGAGGGACTCCTTGCCGCCGGCGATCTGGTTCAGCTCGGTGTCCAGCGGGCTCCACAGGGAGCTGTACTCGGGCAGGGCCGGACGCGGCTGGGCGGCGGAGAGCACCCCCTGGTAGCCGGCGATGCCCGGGTCGGCCTTGACTTCGGCGGTGTAGGCGTCGTCACGCGTCGGCAGCGTGGAGTTCTTCAAGGCGATGGTCTCCTGGGACTTCGCCGAGGTCATGAACTTCACGAACTTCAGCGCGGCCTCCTGGTGGGCCTTGTCCGAGCCCGCGTACACGGAGAGGTTGTGGCCGCCGGTCGGGGCGCCCGCCTTGCCGGTGGAGCCGGCCGGGACGGTGGCGATGCCGAGGTTGGCCTTGTCCTTGAAGGCGGAACCCTTGTAGAAGTTCGTGATCTCCCAGGGGCCCTGGATGATCGCGGCGACCTTGCCGCTGACGAACGCCTCCTGGATGTGGGCGTAGGCGTCGGCGGTGGTGTCGGCCTTGTGCAGGCCCTTGCCGTCGAACAGGCCCAGCCAGGTCTCGTAGCCCTTCTTGGCGGCGGGCGAGGTGACCGTGATCTTCTTGGCGTCGGCGTCGACCGTGTCGCTGCCCTCGCCGTAGAGGAAGGTCTGGGCGTAGTAGGCCTGGGTGGAGCCCCAGTAGCCGTCGACGCCGGTCTTGTCCTTGATCGTGGCGGCGGCCTTCTTCAGGTCGTCCCAGGTCCTCGGGGCTTCCTTGATGCCGGCCTGCTCGAAGAGCTTCTTGTTGTAGACGAGCGCGAGGGTGTCGGTGGTGAACGGGACGCCGTACGTCTTGCCCTCGTACTGGGCCTGCTTGATGAGGCTCGCCTGGAACTTGTCCTGGTCGGCGAGCGCCTCGGTGCCGTCCAGCGGCAGGAAGTAGCTCTTCTTGGCGAAGGCGGGCGTCCAGCCGACCTCGGAGCGCAGCACGTCGGGGGCGCCCTTGGAACCGGCGGCCGTGTCGAACTTGTTCTGCGCCTGGTCGAAGGGGACGTTGACGTACTTGACCTTGATGTCCTTGTTGGCCTTCTCGAAGTCCTTGACCAGGGCCTGGTACGTCGGCGCCTCGTTGGTGGCGTTGGAGGTGTCCCACCAGGTGATGGTGACCGGACCGCCGGCGCTGTCGCCGCTGTCGCTTCCGCCGCAGGCCGTCGCCGCGAGGGCGAGGGACGCCACCAGCGCGGTGGCCGCTATGCCACGCCGCATGAGTTCTCCTTGAGGGTGAGGGCCCCCCGCTCGATCGAGGCCGGCACTGGGGGGAGGCCGCCGGGCGACGTGAACGTAACAGCGTTGCAATCGTTGCGAAAGACCTTGCAGCAAAAAAGTGCAAGGGATCGCGAGAGTTACCAGTGCGTGACCTGCGCGCGGCCGCCGTGAGATCGGCTTTCATGGGGTCGGCGGCCCCTCATGACCTTCATGCAAGGCTCTGCAAGTACTTGCCATACGTTTCATGGGCGGGGATCATCCGTTGCGGACCGGACACCGACGGACACCGACCAGAATCACGAGGGACCGCGATGACGCAGCAGCCCGCAGCGGGCCGCACCCCCGCCCGCACCCGGCGCAAGGCCGGTGGGCAAGCGGAGACCCGGCCGGTACAGTCCGGTGCTGTGACCACACGGCTTGCCGACATCGCGGCCCAGGCGGGGGTCAGCGAGGCGACTGTCAGCCGCGTCCTGAACGGGAAGCCGGGCGTCGCAGCGACCACCCGCCAGTCCGTACTGGCCGCGCTCGACGTACTGGGCTACGAGCGGCCCGTACGCCTCAGGCAGCGCAGCGCCGGTCTGGTGGGCCTGATCACCCCGGAGCTGGAGAACCCGATATTCCCCGCCCTGGCCCAGGTCATCGGCCAGGCGCTGACCCGGCAGGGCTACACCCCGGTGCTGGCCACGCAGACACCCGGCGGCTCCACCGAGGACGAGCTGACGGAGATGCTGGTGGACCGCGGGGTCGCCGGCGTCATCTACGTCTCGGGGCTGCACGCGGACACCACCGCCGACACGCAGCGCTACGAGCAACTGCGCGCCCAGGGCGTGCCCTTCGTCCTCGTGGACGGTTTCTCACCGAAGGTCCAGGCCCCCTTCATCTCGCCGGACGACCGCGCGGCCATGACCCTCGCGGTGACGCATCTCGTCTCCCTCGGTCACACCCGCGTAGGCCTCGCCCTCGGCCCGAAGCGTTTCGTGCCGGTGCAGCGCAAGATCGAGGGCTTCGTGCGCACGATGCAGGACCAGCTGGGCCTGACGGCCCAGGCCGTCGAGACGGAGCTCGTCCAGCACTCGCTGTACACCCTGGAGGGCGGCCAGGCGGCGGCGACGGCGCTCATCGAGCGGGACTGCACGGCGGTGGTGTGCGCGAGCGACATGATGGCGCTGGGCGCGATCAGGGCGGCCCGCCAGAAGGGCCTGGACGTGCCGCGGGACGTGTCCGTCGTCGGCTTCGACGACTCCCCCCTGATCGCCTTCACGGACCCGCCCCTGACCACGATCCGCAAGCCGGTCCCGGCCATGGGCCAGGCCGCCGTCCGTACGCTCCTGGAGGAGATCGGCGGGACACCGGCACCCCACAGTGAGTTCGTGTTCATGCCGGAGCTGGTGGTGCGAGGTTCGACCGCTTCGGCCCCTGGGGACCGGTCTCGTCCGTAGGTCGGAGAACCGGCGGTCCGCACCGGTACGCGGGCATGATGCGTCGACCCCTGTCTACGACGAACAGGGTGCGTCAGGGACCCGACCGAGGGATGATCTGGAGGGGAAGTCTTTTCTGGCAAACTCTGTGCCCATGGGTGACACGACCGTGACGACGCCGGGTGGCCGTGATGCGGCCGCTCCACTCCCCGTCGCGGACGAGGCGGTGGGGCACACCCGCCTGCGCCGGTTGCGCACGCCTCGGCGCCCCCGCTTCTGGTTCGAGATCCTGCTGATCGCGGTCAGCTACTGGACGTACTCCCTGATCCGCAACGCGGTGCCGGAGCAGAAGCACGAGGCCCTCGCCAACGCCGACTGGCTGTGGAAGGTGGAGCAGCACCTCGGGATCGCGGTCGAGGGTTCGGTGAACCACGCCGTTAACTCGGTGAAGTGGCTGGTCGTGGGCATGAACTACTACTACGCCACCCTGCACTTCGTGGTGACCCTCGGCGTCCTGGTCTGGCTCTACCGCCGTCACCCCGGCCGCTACGCGGCGACCCGTCTGGTGCTCTTCGCGACGACGGCCGTGGCGCTGGTGGGCTACTACTTCTACCCGCTGGCCCCGCCCCGCCTGATGACGGGCGGCGACTTCGTCGACACGGTCCTGGTCCACCAGACCTGGGGTTCCATGGCCTCCGGGGACCTGAAACACATGTCGAACCAGTACGCGGCGATGCCGTCCATGCACATCGGCTGGTCCGTGTGGTGCGGCCTGACGATCTTCGCGCTCGCCTCGGTTCCCTGGGCCCGCGTCCTGGGGCTCCTCTACCCGGCGGCCACCCTCGTCGTCATCGTGGCCACGGCCAACCACTTCTGGCTCGACGCGGTGGGCGGGCTCGTCTGCCTCGCGTTCGGCTACACGGTGGCCCGGCTCTGGTACGGGGTGTTGCCGTACTCGCTCCCGCGGGTGCCTCCGGCTTCGAACGAGGTCTCGTCTGCCGGGTTCTGTCGGTCGTCGGCTGCGGGCCCGTCGTGGCTGGTCGCGCAGTTCCCCGCGCCCCTGAAAAGCACGGGCGCACCCGACGCGGACAAGGCACCGCCACCCCCGCCGGCCCGCAGGCGCGTACGTACGCGAGGGGGCGTGCCGGGGGGTGTCCGCCCGCAGCGGCCGGCGTCCGCCGCCGGGTCCCGCACGGGCCCTGAGGACCGCCGGACCGAGGACGGAGACCCCCCGGCGTGCCCCCGACCCGCTTCCCACGCGTAGGCGCTCCAGCCACGACGGCGCCGCAGAAACCGAGGACCTGCGGGACCTCGCGCCCCTAAGGGGCGCGGGGAACTGCGCGACCAGCCACAAAGAACCCGCGGACGCCCACGACGAAGCCGCACCCACCCACCTCCTGCGCCCCAGCCCGCCCAGCGGAGCGCTCACGCCCCGTAGAAGAGGTGCTCCACGACACCCCGCGCCCTCCGCGTCGTACGCCGGTAGTCGTCCAGCATGTCGCCGACATGACCGGGGCCATACCCCAGGTAGCGCCCCACCGCGGCGAGTTCACGGCCGCCCGACGGGAACGTGTCGCCGGCACGCCCCCGGACGAGCATCACGGCGTTCCGTACCCGCGTCGCGAGCACCCACGCCTCGTCCAGGGTCGCCGTGTCCGCCTCGGAGATCAGTCCGGCGGCGCACGCGGCGGCCAGGGCGCGTCGGGTCCGCGTGGTGCGCAGGCCCGGCTCGGCCCAGCCGTGGCGGAGCTGGAGGAGTTGCACGGTCCACTCGACGTCGGACAGCCCGCCGCGCCCCAGCTTGGTGTGCAGTGTGGGGTCGGCGCCACGCGGGAGCCGCTCGGACTCCATGCGGGCCTTGAGCCGCCGGATCTCCCGTACGGCGTCGTCGGCCAGCCCCTTGGCCGGGTACCGCAGCGGGTCGACGAGGTCGATGAAGCGGCGGCCCAGGTCCTCGTCGCCCGCGACGGGCTCCGCGCGCAGCAGTGCCTGGGACTCCCACACCAGCGACCAGCGGCGGTAGTACGCCTCGTACGACGTGAGGGTCCGCACGAGCGGCCCGGACTTGCCCTCCGGCCGCAGGTCGGCGTCGATGAGGAGGGGCGGGTCGGAGCTGGGGATCTGGAGCAGCCGCCGCATCTCCTCGACGACGGTGGTGGCGGCTCGCGCGGCCTCCTGCTCCTCGACGCCGTCGCGCGGCTCGTGCACGAAGAGGACGTCCGCGTCGGAGCCGTAGCCCAGTTCGTGCCCGCCGAACCGGCCCATGCCGATGATGGCGAACCGGGTGGGCAGGGTGTCGCCCCAGCGGGCGCCCACGACCGCGCGCAGCGTCCCGGCGAGGGTGGCCGCGGTGAGGTCCGAGACCGCGCCGCCCACCAGCTCCACCAGGGCGCCCTGGTCGACGTCGCCCGACGGCGCCTCCTCGGTGCCGTAGGAGGCGACGATGTCGGCGGCGGCCGTGCGGAACAGCTCGCGGCGGCGCACCCCGCGGGCGAAGGTGACCGCCTGTTCGGGGCCCTCGGAGCGTCCGACGGCGGCGAGGATCTCCTGTTCCAGGTGCTCGCGTTCGCGCGGTTCGAGGCCACCGGTGCCGCCGTCGCCGTCGCCGAGCAGGGCGACGGCCTCGGGGGCGCGCAGCAGCAGGTCGGGGGCGAGACGGCCGGCCGACAGCACACGGGCGAGGTTCTCGGCGGCGGCTCCCTCGTCCCGCAGGAGCCGCAGGTACCAGGGGGTCTTGCCGAGCGCGTCCGACACCTTGCGGAAGTTCAGCAATCCCGCGTCCGGGTCGGCGGAGTCCGCGAACCAGCCCAGCAGCACGGGCAGCAGGGTGCGCTGGATCGCGGCCTTGCGGGTGACGCCGGACGCGAGGGCCTCCAGGTGCCTGAGCGCCGACGCCGGGTCCGCGTACCCGAGGGCCACGAGCCGTTCGCGGGCGGCGTCGGGGCGCAGCCGGCTCTCGCCGGGGGCGAGCTGGGCGACGGCGTCCAGCAGCGGCCGGTAGAAGAGCTTCTCGTGCAGGCGCCGTACGACGGCCGCGTGCCGTTTCCACTCGCGGTTCAGCTCGGCGACCGGGTCCGTGCGCAGCCCCAGGGACCGGCCGATGCGGCGCTGGTCCTCCTCGGCCTCGGGGACCAGGTGGGTGCGGCGCAGCCGGAAGAGCTGGATGCGGTGCTCCATGGAGCGCAGGAAGCGGTACGCCTCGTCGAGCTGCACGGCGTCGGCCCGCCCCACGTACCCGCCCGCGGCGAGCGCCCGCAGCGCGTCGAGGGTGGTGCCGCTGCGCAGGGACGTGTCCCCGCGCCCGTGCACGAGCTGCAGGAGCTGCACGGCGAACTCGACGTCGCGCAGGCCGCCGGGGCCGAGCTTCAGCTCGCGCTCGATCTCGGCGGCGGGAATGTTCTCTACGACCCTGCGCCGCATCTTCTGCACGTCGGGAACGAAGTTCTCACGCTCGGCGGCCTGCCAGACGAGGGGTTCGAGCGCGGCGATGTACTCCTCACCGAGCTCGATGTCGCCCGCGACGGGACGGGCCTTCAGCAGTGCCTGGAACTCCCAGGTCTTGGCCCAGCGCTGGTAGTAGGCGAGGTGACTGCTGAGGGTGCGGACGAGCGGCCCGTTGCGCCCCTCGGGCCTCAGGTTGGCGTCGACGGGCCAGATGGCCCCCTCGACGGTCGACTCGGAGCAGATCCGCATCAGGTGGGAGGCGAGCCGGGTGGCGGCCCGCAGCGCCTTCTGCTCGTCGGCGCCGTCCGTGGCCTCGCCTACGAAGATGACGTCGACGTCGGACACGTAGTTCAGCTCGTGGCCGCCACACTTGCCCATCGCGATGACCGCGAGCCGGCACAGGGCGGCGTCCTCGGGCGCGGCCGCGCGGGCGAGGGCGAGGGCGGCGCGGAGGGTGGCGGTGGCGAGGTCGGCGAGCTCGGCGGCGGTCTGGGCGACGTCGGTGGTGCCGCACACGTCGCGGGCGGCGATGGACAGCAGGCAGCGGCGGTAGGCGACGCGCAGGGACACGGGGTCGGTGGCTTCGGCGAGCCCCCGTTCGAACTCCGCCACCCCGGGGTGCAGGTCCTCCGGCTCGTACATGACGAGGGCCTGCCAGTCGTGCGGGTGCCGGGCGAGGTGGTCACCGAGCGCGGCCGACGCGCCGAGCACTCCGAGGAGCCGGTCCCTGAGCGGCTTCGCCGCGATCACCGTGTCCAGCAGTTCCCGCCGCGCGGTGTGGTCGGGCTGCGCCTCCAGCAGCCGGACGAACCCGAGGAGCGCCAGATCGGGGTCGGCGGTGGCGCCGAGCGCGTCGAGCAGGACCGGGTCGTTCCTGACGGCCGTCAGCTCGATGCTCTCCAGGAGCCGCTCGGCGGCCGACGGATCGGTGAAGCCGTGCCGCAGCAGCCGCGAGAAAGTACTGCTCCTGCGCCCCGGCACCGTCATCCAGGCCTCCCCTCGGATCAGCTCGTACGGCCCTGAGCCTAACTCGCTCCGCCGGGTCGGGCGGGGTGGCGGTTGTGGGTGGCTGCGGGTGGCTGTGGGCTGTGGGTGGCTGGTCGCTCCCCCACTCTCGGCTTCGCTCGAGCGGGGGGGACCCCCATCGCGGCGGAGCCGCACACGGACACAGCCCGGCGCCCCTCCCGGAGGGGCGTCCTTCCCGCCCGAGGAAGGGTGGTCGTTATCTCGGTGGCGCCCCGCCGGGTTTTCGGCTTCGGTAAGGGAGAGCCATTGCAGCCAGACCACTGGCGGTTCGACCGACACGACCCGGAGGACGACGATGCAATACACACTCGAAGTGATCCCTCTGCCCGTCAGCGACATCGACCGGGCCCGGGACTTCTACCGGGACAGGGTCGGCTTCCACGTCGACATCGACCAGGAGGTCATGCCGGGGATGCGCATCGTCCAGCTGACGCCCCCGGGCTCGGGCTGTTCGATCGCTCTGGGCGACACCATCTGGGACACGATGCAGGGCCCGCGCCCCGCGCCCGGCTCGTACCAGGGCCTCCAGCTGTGCGTCCCCGACATCAAGGCCGCCCACGCCGAACTCGTCGAGCGCGGCCTGCAGGTGTCCGACCCGGTCCAGTACGCCCCCGCCGACGGCGCCACGTTCATGTACTTCCAGGACCCGGACGGCAACGGCTGGGCCATCCAGGAGTTCCGCGAGCGGGTGGAGAAGCCCCTGCACAAGCTGCTGGCGGACCTGGCGGAGGCGCGGGAGTAGTACGTCGGCGCCGCCCCGCTCAGGTCCTGCGGAACAGGTAGATGCCGACGATCTTCCCCTTGATCGCCACCCGCTGCCCCGACGACATCCACTTGTCCCGGGACCCCTCACCGAGCTGGACGTAGACGTACTGGGCGGTGTGCAGCGTCCAGCCCACGTCCTCGATCCGGGACAGCAGATCGCTGCGCGGGGCGGCGGGCGCGGAGGGCTCGTCGATCCTGGATCTGACGAGGGCCGTCCCGGCCAGGTCCAGTCCCGTCCCTCCGTACGGGTTCAGGCCGCCCACGCCGCGCTGCTCGATCTCGGTCTCGAACCAGCCGTCACCGCGCTCGAAGGCGGTGCGCGCCTGTTCGAGTATGGGTGCCTGGAGTTCCTCCACGTACTCGTTCCACCGCCGCGCGCCCTCCGACGCCCGGGCCTCGTCCCGCGCCGTGAGCTCCTCCTGACGGTTCTGCCACCGCTCCTGGAACCCCATCGGTTCCCCCCTCATGTCGTATGTACGCCGCATGACCAGCGCGTACGGCCCCGCGCCCTGGAGAGGCGCGGGGCACTGCGCGAGCCACCACAACGAACCCGCGGCTGAACACCGGCGGCAACGACCCCACCGCCCGAACCGGCATTCAGCGGAGCGTCAGAGCACAGGCAGGTTCTTCCGCAGCTCGAACGCCGTCACCTCGGAGCGGTACTCCTCCCACTCCTGCCGCTTGTTGCGCAGGAAGAAGTCGAAGACGTGCTCGCCGAGGGTCTCGGCGACGAGGTCGCTGTGCTCCATCAGGGACAGGGCCTCACCGAGGTTCTGCGGCAGCGGCTCGATGCCCATCGCGCGGCGCTCGGAGTTGGACAGGGCCCAGACGTCGTCCTCGGCGCCCGGCGGGAGCTCGTAGCCCTCCTCGATGCCCTTGAGGCCGGCGGCGAGGAGGACGGCGTAGGCCAGGTACGGGTTCGCGCCCGAGTCCAGGGAGCGGACCTCGACCCTCGCCGAGCCGGTCTTGCCGGGCTTGTACATGGGGACGCGGACCAGGGCGGAGCGGTTGTTGTGGCCCCAGCAGATGTACGAGGGGGCCTCACCGCCCGCGCCCGCGGTGCGCTCGGCGCCGCCCCAGATGCGCTTGTAGGAGTTGACCCACTGGTTCGTGACGGCCGAGGTCTCCGCCGCGTGCCGGAGCAGGCCGGCGATGAAGGAGCGGCCGACCTTGGAGAGCTGGTACTCCGCGCCCGACTCGTAGAACGCGTTCCGGTCGCCCTCGAAGAGCGAGAGGTGCGTGTGCATGCCGCTGCCCGGGTGCTCGGAGAACGGCTTCGGCATGAACGTCGCCTGGACGCCCTGCTCCAGCGCCACCTGCTTCATGACCAGGCGGAACGTCATGATGTTGTCGGCCGTGGAGAGGGCGTCGGCGTAGCGCAGGTCGATCTCCTGCTGGCCGGGGGCGCCCTCGTGGTGGGAGAACTCGACCGAGATGCCCATGGACTCCAGCATGGTGATCGCCTGGCGGCGGAAGTCCATGCCGATGTTCTGCGGGGTGTGGTCGAAGTAGCCGGAGTTGTCGGCCGGGGTCGGGCGCGTGCCGTCGAGCGGGCGGTCCTTCAGGAGGAAGAACTCGATCTCCGGGTGCGTGTAGAAGGTGAAGCCCAGGTCGGAGGTGCGGGCCAGGGCGCGCTTGAGGACGTAGCGCGGGTCCGCGAAGGACGGGGAGCCGTCCGGCATGAGGATGTCGCAGAACATGCGGGCCGTGCCGGGGGCCTCCGCGCGCCAGGGCAGGATCTGGAACGTGGAGGGGTCGGGCTTGGCGATCATGTCGGACTCGTAGACGCGGGCGAAGCCCTCGATGGCCGAGCCGTCGAAGCCGATTCCCTCGTCGAAGGCCTGTTCCAGCTCGGCGGGGGCCACGGCCACGGACTTGAGGAAGCCCAGCACGTCCGTGAACCACAGGCGTACGAACCGGATGTCGCGCTCCTCCAACGTGCGGAGCACGAACTCCTGCTGCTTGTCCATGTCTAGCTTCCACCCATCCTTGCTGGTCAGGCCGCCTACTCCCAACCCACGGGAAACGGTCCGGCTCCTGAGCATCCCACCACAACACCATTTCATGCGCGTTGCGGACCTTGATCGGCCGGCCGTCCCCGGCGTGAACGCCTCGGGCACGGCAGGTGTACGGCTCTGAGCCCATAGTGCCTGCTGGGCCGCCCATGTGTAATGCCCGGGTCCTGCGTCCCTGGTGTTCGGCACGGCGGAGGGTCGGCGCCTCCGGGGACAGGCACGGCGAAGACAGGCACAGAGGGGACAGGCACGTTGGGGATCGGCCCGGCCCTCCTTCGTTCCCTCCCCCACCGTCTCCCCCCGATTCCTTAATTTGTATCTTAGATGCAAGTTTTAACGCCGTTCCGTGCGCTCACGGAGCAGCCGAGCACCAGGAGTCCCGATGCTGTCCGCACAGTCCGCCGCCACCGTGCGTGCCACCCTCCCCGCCGTCGGCGCGGCCATCGGCGAGATCAGCGCGCGCTTCTACGACCGGCTGTTCACGGCCCACCCCGAGCTGCTGCGCGACCTCTTCAACCGCGGCAACCAGGCGGCGGGCACCCAGCGCCAGGCCCTCGCGGGCTCCATCGCCGCCTTCGCCACCCATCTCGTGGCCCACCCCGACGACCGGCCCGACGTGATGCTGCGGCGCATCGCCCACAAGCACGCCTCCCTGGGCGTGGCCCCGGAGCAGTACGACGTCGTGCACGAGCACCTCTTCGCCGCCATCGCCGAGGTGCTGGGCGAGGCCGTCACGGAGGAGGTCGCGGACGCCTGGGACGAGGTCTACTGGCTGATGGCCAACGCGCTGATCGCGATCGAGCGGCGGCTGTACGAGGAGGGCGGCGCCGGGGGCGGCTGGCGCGAGTGGGAGGTCGTCGGGCGCGTGCGGGAGACCGAGGACGTGGCCGTGTTCGAGCTCCGGCCGGCCGACGGCTCGCCCGTGCCCGCCCACCGTGCGGGGCAGTACGTGTCCGTGCGGGTCACGCTCCCGGACGGGGCCCGGCAGATACGGCAGTACAGCGTGGTGGGCGCCTGCGGATCGGGCACGCTCCGGATCGGCGTGAAGCGGGTCCACGGCGGCGGCACGCCGGACGGTGAGGTCTCGAACCACCTCCACGCGCGCGTGGAGGTCGGCGACCGGCTGCGGGTGTCGGCCCCGTACGGCGATCTCGTCCTCGACCAGGACACGGACGCGCCCCTGCTGCTCGCCTCGGCCGGCATCGGGGTGACCCCGATGGTCGCCATGCTGGAGCAGCTCGCGCTCTGCGGGCACGCGGCCCCGGTCACCGTCGTGCACGCCGACCGCTCCCCCGCCGACCACGCCCTGCGCGCCGACCACGAGGCGTTCACGGCGAAGCTCGCTGACGCCTCCCTGCACCTCTGGTACGAGCAGCCGGAGCCCGGCCACCCGGCCGACCGCACGGGACTGGCGGACCTGTCCTCGCTCGGCATCCCCTCCGGCACGCGCGCGTACCTGTGCGGGCCGCTGCCCTTCATGCGTGCCGTACGGGCCCAGCTGATCGGCAAGGGTGTGGCGCCCGCCGACATCCACTACGAGGTGTTCGGGCCGGACCTCTGGCTCGCGCAGTCCTCGTGAGGCCGGTCTAGGGCCCGCGCGAGATCCCCAGCAGCAGCGGCCCCGTCGGCGACGCCACCACGTCCGCGACCGTCACCGGGTCCAGCGAGGCGTAGAAGGCCTCCTGGGCCCGCCGCAGGGCGGCACGCAGGCGGCACGCGGAGTGGAGCGGGCACGGCGAGGCGCCCTCGCAGTCGACGACGTCATCGTCCCCCTCGAAGGCGCGGACGACGGCGCCGACCGACGCGGTGCGGCCCTTGTCGGTGAGCGCGAGGCCTCCGCCCCGGCCGCGCCGCGCGGACACCAGCCCCATGTGCTGGAGCTCGGCGACGACCTTCGCGGCGTGCGTGTACGGCACATCCATGTCCGCGGCGACCTGGCGGGTCGTCGGAGTGTGCTCACCCTCCACGGCGAGCCGCATCAGGACGCGCAGGGCCAGGTCGGTGGAGCGCAGGAGCCGCATGCCGGAAGGGTAGATAATGCGCATCGGGGGTTCAAATTATTGGTCGGGGGAAGGCCGGGCACCGGCACTCCCCCGGCCATTCCTGGGACCACCCTGCAAATCCCACCTCTGTTGACATTACGATCAGCGGACCCGACCGTCCCATCCCCCATAAGGACTCATCCACATGTCCGCCAAGAAGAGCAGCTCCGCGGCGCGCAAGGCGCGCATCGAGGAGATGCGGCGCGCCGAGCGCGCCCGCGAGCGCCGCAACCGCATCCTCACCATCGGCGCGAGCGTGGTCATAGTCGCCGGTCTCGTCGTCGGCGGCACGGTCCTCATACGTTCCCAGTCCGACGACAGCAGCGCGTCGAGCGACGCGAAGGCCACCTCGGGCAAGTTCGTCACCGAGAAGGACGGCGTGAGGAAGTGGTCGACGAAGCTGACCCAGAACCACGTGACCAAGTCCGTGAAGTACCCGATGGAGCCCCCTGTCGGCGGCGACCACAACCCGGTGTGGCAGAACTGCAACGGCGACGTCTACGACAAGGCGATAAAGAACGAGAACGCCGTGCACTCGCTGGAGCACGGCGCGGTCTGGGTGACGTACAACAGCAAGGCCTCCGACGCCGACGTCAAGGCGCTGGCGGAGAAGGTCAAGAAGACCCCGTACACGCTGATGAGTCCGGTCGAGGACCAGAAGGACCCGATCATGCTGAGCGCGTGGGGCTTCCAGCGCACGGTGACGAGCGCGAGCGACCCCAACGTCGACAAGTTCTTCGAGACGTACGTGCAGGGCAAGCAGACCCCCGAGCCGGGCGCGGCCTGCACCAACGGCGTCTCGTAGCGGCGGTCTGACACCGTGGGGAAGAGGAAGCACATCGGCTGGATCGCCTCCGGGGCCGCGGCGGTGCTCGTCGCGGCCGGGGCGATCACGTACGCGGTCGCCGACGGGGACGAGTCCGGTACCCAGGTGCCCGCCGCGGACTCCGCGGACGCGGGCTTCGCCCGGGACATGGCGGTGCACCACCAGCAGGCCGTCGAGATGTCGTACATCGTCCGCGACCGCACCGACGACGTGGAGGTGCGGCGGCTCGCGTACGACATCGCGCAGACGCAGGCCAACCAGCGGGGGATGATGATCGGCTGGCTCGACCTGTGGGGACTGCCGAAGGTGTCGTCCCAGGCGCCCATGTCGTGGATGGGCATGGGCGACATGGCCTCCGGCGAGGACGGCTCGCTGATGCCCGGCATGGCGACCAACGCCGAGATGGAGAAGCTGGGCAAGCTGAACGACAAGCAGGCGGAGGTCTTCTACCTCCAGCTGATGACCGACCACCACAAGGGCGGCATCCACATGGCGGAGGGCTGCGTCTCCAAGTGCTCGGTGGGCGTGGAGAAGAGGCTCGCGCAGGGGATGGTCGAGGGCCAGGAGTCGGAGATCCAGCTCATGGCCGGCATGCTCAAGGAGCGGGGCGCGGCGGCGCGTTAGGGGGTGCCGAGCACCCCCGGAGGGCGACCCCTCGGTGGTTCCCCCTGTGCCGGGCAGGGGGAAAACCCTTGAACATACGGTTCTTTGGGCTCCCATACGGTTGCTTGAGGGCTTCTTGGCCCAGCCCATGCCCGGGCATTCCCCTGGGATGAACGGTTCCTCGCGAGAGTGGCCAGCGTCGAGTGATCACTCGCGACGAACCGCACTCAGGGGGTTCCATGAGATCGAAACGCGCCAGGATGCGCGCCGGAGCGAGCTTGGCGGCGACACTGCCCCTGCTCGCCGGCGCGCTGGCGCTCGGCACCACCGCGCACGCCGCGGACGGCCCGGCCCGCGACGTGCTCAAGGGCACGAAGCCCGCGTGGGCCACGACCAGGGCCGACCAGGGCGCCACCTCGAACGGGTCCGGGGTCTCCGCCCGGGTCTACCTCGCGGGCCGCGACGCCGCCGGACTGACCGCGTACGCCAGGGCCGTGTCCGACCCGGACTCGGCCTCGTACGGCAAGTACCTCACGGCGGGGCAGGCGCAGGCACGCTTCGGCGCCACCGCGGCGCAGGTGAAGGCCGTGAAGTCCTGGCTGACGTCGGCCGGTCTGAAGGTCACCGGCGTCACGAAGCACTACGTCTCCGTCACCGGTGACGTGGCCGCCGCGGAGAAGGCGTTCGGCACGCAGCTGCACAACTACACCAAGGGCGCCAGGACCTACCGCGCGCCCGTGACGACGGCCTCGGTCCCGGCCGGTCTGAACGGTGCCGTTTTGACCGTCACCGGCCTGGACAACGCGCCCCACAAGGCCACCCACGACGACCAACTGCCGCCTCCGGACACCGTGTTCCGCAACGCCGGGCCGTTCTCCTCGTACTACGGCTCGAACATCGCGAGCACGCTCCCGGAGGCGTACGGCACGAAGATCCCGTACGCGGTCAAGGGCTACACGGGCAAGCAGTTGCGGGCCGCGTACGGCGCGGGCACCCGCACGGGCAAGGGGGTGCGGGTCGCCATCACCGACGCGTACGCCTCGCCGACGATCGCCTACGACGCGGCCACCTACGCGAAGAAGCACGGCGACGCGGCCTACCGCAGTGACCAGCTGCGCCAGGTGCTGCCGCACAAGTACGCCCACACCAAGGAGTGCTCGGCCTCCGGCTGGTACGGCGAGGAGACCCTCGACGTCGAGGCCGTGCACGCGGTCGCGCCCGCCGCCGACATCACGTACGTGGGGGCCGCCTCCTGCTACGACGACGACCTGCTCGACTCGCTCGGCAAGATCGTCGACGGGCACCTCGCCGACATCGTGTCCAACTCCTGGGGCAGCATCGAGTCGGCCGAGACGCCCGACGTGGCGGCCGCCTACGACCAGGTGTTCCAGTTCGGCGCGGTGGAGGGCATCGGCTTCTACTTCTCCTCCGGTGACAACGGCGACGAGGTCGCGAACACCGGCACGAAGCAGGTCGACACCCCGGCCAACTCGGCGTGGGTGACGGGCGTCGGCGGTACGTCGCTGGCGGTCGGCAAGGGCGACACGTACCAGTGGGAGACCGGCTGGGGCACGCTCAAGGCCACGCTGTCGGCCGACGGCAGGAGCTGGACGGGCTTCCCCGGCGCGTTCACCTCGGGCGCCGGCGGCGGCACGAGCGCGACCGTGTCGCAGCCCTCGTACCAGAAGGGCGTGGTCCCGGACGCGCTCGCCAAGGCGAACGGCGCCACCGCCATGCGTACGGTGCCTGACATCGCGGCGATAGCCGACCCCAACACCGGGTTCCTGGTGGGCCAGACCCAGAGCCTCCCGGAGGGCGGGCAGGCTTACAGCGAGTACCGCATCGGCGGCACCTCGCTGGCCGCGCCGGTCGTCGCGGCCGTGCAGGCGCTGGCCCAGGAGGCACGGGGCGGCAAGGCGATCGGGTTCGCCAACCCGGCGATCTACGCCCGCTACGGGTCGAAGCTGTACCACGACGTGACCGACAACCCCACGGCCAGTGGTCTCGCCGTGGCCCGCGTCGACTTCGTCAACGGCTACGACGCGACGGACGGGCTGACCACGTCGGTCCGTACCCTCGGCAAGGACAGCTCGCTGCGGGCCGTGCGCGGTTACGACGACGTGACCGGGGTGGGCTCGCCCGCCGGGGGTTACGTGGAGTCGTGGCGTCGCTGACGGTTCTCGGGCACGGGTGGGGCGCCTCCGGCGTGGGGCGCCCCACGTGTTTTCTCGCCCCCGCCGCCCCTACCCGTCCCGTCCCCAGGGGCTCCGCCCCTTCGACCCCGGCGGGGCTCCGCCCCGGACCCCGTTTCGGGGGCCAGCCCCCGGGCCCCCGCTCCTCAAGCGCCGGAGGGGCTGAAATATCAGCCCGTCCGGCGTTTGAGGAGCGGGGCCGACAGGCCGATGCGGGGTCTGGGGGCGCAGCCCCCAGGGAAAAACGCCGGAGGCGCTGAAGTTTCAGCCCCTCCGGCGTTTGAGGACGAGGCCGCAAGGCCGATACGCGGGGGTCCGGGGGCGCAGCCCCCAGGGACGGGACGGGTAGGGGCGGCGGGGGCGAAACAAACCCCTGTTCACACAACGGCGCAGCCCGCCGACGGGGGAAGATCGGCGGGCTGCTGGTGGTGCCGCGGTGGATCAGTGGACGGAGTGCTCCTCCCGGGGGAACGTTCCTCCGACGACATCCTCGGCGAAGGCCTTGGCCGCCCCGGCCATGACCCCGCGAAGATCGGCGTACTGCTTCACGAACTTCGGTACCCGGCCCCCCGTCAGCCCCAGCATGTCCGTCCACACCAGGACCTGCGCGTCCGTGTCGGGCCCGGCCCCGATACCGACCGTCGGGATGTGGAGCACCCGCGTGACCTCGGCCGCCAGCTCCGCCGGAACCAGTTCGAGGACGACGGCGAAGGCACCGGCGTCCTGCACGGCCTTCGCGTCGCGCAGCAGCTGCGCGGCCGCCTCCTCACCGCGCCCCTGCACGCGGTACCCCATCGCGTTCACCGACTGCGGCGTCAGGCCGATGTGCGCCATGACGGGGATGCCGGACTCGACGAGGAGCTCGATCTGCCGGTGGGAGCGTTCGCCGCCCTCCAGTTTGACCGCCCCGACGCCCGCCTCCTTGATCAGGCGTGTCGCCGAGCGCAGGGCCTGGACGGGACCTTCCTGGTACGACCCGAAGGGCAGATCGCCCACGATCAGGGCTCGGCTGGTGCCGCGGACGACCGCCGCGGACAGCATCGTCATCTCGTCGAGGGTGACGGGCACGGTCGTCTCGTACCCGAGGTGGCAGTTGCCCGCCGAGTCGCCGACGAGCATCACCGGGATGCCGGCCTCGTCGAAGACGGACGCGGTCATCGCGTCGTAGGCGGTGAGCATGGGCCACTTCTCGCCGCGTTCCTTGGCGGCGGCAATGTCGCGCACGGTGATGCGCCGGGTGCTCTTGCCCCCGTACAGCGCCTTGCTGCTGTCGGAGGGCCCCAGCCCACCCTGCGCGGACTGCGCGGGCTGCTTCGGGGCAGCCGGAAGCTGCGTCATCGCAACGGCTCCTTCTGTCATCTCGAGGCGCCCTCACGGCGTCCCCGGACCGTCTCCATGGTGGCACCTCGTGCCACGCGCTGCCAGACCGGGGCGAAGGATCTGTGCCACGCGGGACTGTGCCGCGATCAATTCAGGCCAGTGCCGGGCGCGGACCGCCCGTCCCGGTGCGGGCGCTGGTGCTGGTGCTGGTGCCGGTACGGGCGCCGTGCCGGTCCCGTGCGGGTGCGGGTGCGGGCGCTGGTTCTGGTGCTGGTGCTGGTGCCGGTACGGGTGCCGATCCCGGTGCGCGCGCCGTGCCGGTCGCAGTCCCGGTGCGGGCGCCGTGCCGGTCCCGTGCGGGCGCGGGCGCTGGTGCTGGTGCTGGTGCCGGTACGGGTGCCGATCCCGGTGCGCGCGCCGTCCCGGTCCCAGTCCCGGTGCGGGCGCGGGCGCTGGTGCCGGTGCGGGCGCCGTCCCGGTCCCAGTCCCGGTGCGGGCGCGGACGCCCGGTCCCGGTCCCGGGTGAGGGCCCGGTGCCCGGGGTCAGGCCCTGGTCAAGGGCTCCTTGGTCAAGGCCGTGTGGTCAAGGGCTCCCTGGTCAAGGGCTCCGTGGTCAACAGCCCCGTAGACAACGACCCCGCGGTCAACAGCCCCGCGGTCAACGACCCCGTGGTTAACGGCTCCGTAAAGACTTTCGATACGAGACGGTTCCGTATCGAAAGGCCCTTAGGGTCGAACACATGACCTCTCCTGCTGCCCCTGCCCAACGGCGGGTCCCGGAAGCCGTGCACAGGCGCCGCTGGGCGATCCTGGGCGTGCTGATGCTGAGCCTGTTGATCGTCGTGCTCGACAACTCGATCCTGAACGTCGCCATCAAGACGATCTCCACGCCCGCGCCGACCGGTCTCGGCGCCACCCAGAGCGAGCTGGAGTGGGCGATCAACGCCTACACGCTCGTCTTCGCCGGGCTGCTGTTCAGCGCGGGGCTCCTGGGAGACCGGCTCGGGCGGAAGAAGGTCCTGCTCGCCGGGCTGGTGGTGTTCGGCATCGGGTCGGCGCTGGCCGCCCAGTCGGGTTCGCCCGGCGAGCTCATCGCGTTCCGCGCCGTGATGGGCCTCGGGGCCGCGTTCGTGATGCCCGCGACCCTCGCCGTCCTGATGAACGTCTTCGAGCGGGACGAGCAGCCCAAGGCCATCGGTATCTGGGCGGGGGGCGTCGGACTGGCCATCGCCATCGGGCCCATCACCGGCGGGATCCTCCTCGACCACTTCTGGTGGGGGTCCGTCTTCCTCATCAACGTGCCCATCGTCCTCGTCGCGCTGGCGCTGATGCTGTGGCTGGTGCCCGACTCTCGGGATCCGCGACCGGGGCGCGTCGACCCGGTCGGTGTCGTGCTCTCCGTCGTCGGCCTCGTCCTGCTCGTGTACGGCATCATCAAGGGCGGTCAGCTCGCCGACTTCACGGACGTCACCGTGCTCGCGACCATCGGGGCCGGACTCGCGGTGCTCGCCGCCTTCGTCGTGTTCGAGAAGCGCAGCGACCATCCGTCCATCGACGTCACGTACTTCAGGAACAAGGTCTTCTCGGCGGCCATATGCGCCATCGCGCTCGTGTTCTTCGCGCTCATGGGTGTGACCTTCTTCTCGGTCTTCTACACCCAGAGCGTGCGCGGCTACACGCCTTTGCAGACCGGTCTGCTGATGCTGCCGCTGGCCGTCGCGCAGATGGTGTTCGCGCCGCGCGCCCGGCTGGCCGTGGACCGGTTCGGCAACAAGGCGGTGTGCACGGCCGGGTTGCTGCTCATCGCGGCGATGCTGGCCGCCTTCGCCGCGCTGGAGGCGGACACGCCGATCTGGATCCTCGAAGTGATCTTCTTCTGCATGGGGACCGGCATGGCGCACATCATGACCCCGGTGAGCGTCGTCATCATGCAGGCGCTGCCGCGCGAGAAGGCCGGCTCGGCGTCCGCGCTCAGCAACACCTTCCGCCAGGTCGGCGGCGCCCTCGGTATCGCGGTCCTCGGGTCCGTGCTGTCGACGGTGTACCGCTCGGACATCGAGGACCATCTGCCGGCCGCCGCCCGGCACGAGGCGGGCGAGTCCATCGAGGCCACCCTCGGCTTCGCCGGGAAGCTCGGCGCCAGGGGCGAGGCGCTGATCGCCCCGGCCCACGACGCCTTCCTGCACGCCATGCACGTGACCGCGCTGTGCGGGGCGGGAGTAGCCGTGTTCGGCGCGGTCGTGGTGGCGCTGTTCCTGCCGGGGAAGCCACCCCGGCCGCAGCAGGAGCCCGGGGAGGCGGATCTGGTGACGACGGATCAATAGGGCGGCCAGTGATGCTGGTTGGCGGACATCAAGCGGGCCTGTCCGGGCACCGCGTGCCTCTTACGGTCGTTCAGACGGGAGAATCGCCCGATGCCGACGACACAGGGACGGAGCCGATCGTGAGCCTCGCCGACAGCCGGGCCGGGGAAGGGAGCCACGGGAACCGGCAGAACCCCGTGAGCCCTGTCCGGGGACGGCCGCGCAGCGAGGCCGTGGAACGCTCCATCATCGAAGGGGTGATGAAGCTCCTCGAGGACGGCGTGCCGCTCGCGGAGCTGTCCATCGAGCGGGTGGCGCGCACGGCCGGCGTCGGCAAGGCCACCATCTACCGCCGGTGGAGCGGCAAGGAGGAGCTCTTCGTCGACGTTCTGCGCGCGGCCGAACCCCCGGACGCCGTGCTCCCCGGCACCTCCATGCGTGACGACCTGGTCGCCCTCCTGGAGTCGCTGCGCCAACGCGGCCTGATGAGCCGTTCCTCGGCGATCCTGCACAACGTCCACGCGCAGATGAAGAGCAGCCCGAAGATCTGGGCCGCGTACCACGCCGTCGTGATCGAACCCCGGCGCCGCACCACCTCCGAGGTACTGCGCCGGGGCCGGGAGAACGGCGAACTCCGCGCCGACCTCGACATCGAGCTGATCAGCGACCTGTTCGTCGGCCCCATGCTCGTACGCACCGTCATGCGGCCGGACGCCTCGCTCGACGAGGGTCTGGCCGAGCACATCGTCGACACGGTCCTGGAGGGGCTGCGGCCGCCGGACAGTGCGTAGTCCTTGTGACGGCCCACACCGCGGTTCACGCCGCGGCCCCTTCACCCGTGCTCGCACGTGCGTGACATTTCTCGCAGGGCTGTTCGCCCGGGACCCGTCGAAATACTTCTTGAATTTTGAAATGAGGACGGGTGATTGAGGCACCGTCAGCGAGAACACCGTTGAAATCTTCCTGGCATTGTGCGGGATTCGTCACAGAGCGCCTTCCGTGGCCTCCGGTTCGGAACTCCGAACGCCGGGATCTCGTCATCGTGCCCGTACGGCCGTCACGGGACGGCAGGAACGAACGCGATCATCCCCTAGGGTCGTAGACGCGGGGGACGACGTGCACGGCGGGTTGTGAGGCGACGGTATGGCGCAGGCGTACATGACGGAGACGGGCAGCGGCGGCACGGGGCCGGGCCGCGAGGGGGCCCGGTTCCGACGCCTGTGGGACGGCTGGCGGCGCGACCGGGGGATCTGGCGCCGGGGCATCGTGACCGCCGCCGTCGCCGTGGTCCTCGCGCTGGTGATGGCGCTGCACACGCACATCCCCAACACGATCGGCAACCTCGGCAGCCTCACTGACACGTTTCTGCCCTGGCTCGGCGCGTTCGTCCCACTGCTCCTGGCCGTCGCGCTCATCCGCCGCTCGGCGACCGCGCTCATCGCCGTTCTGCTGCCCACGATCGTCTGGCTGAACCTCTTCGGCGGGCTGGTCACCGACAAGGCCGGCACCGGCGGTGACCTGACCGTCGCCACGCACAACGTCAACGCGGACAACCCGGACCCGTCCGGCACCGCCCTCGACGTGGCCGCGTCGGGAGCGGACGTGGTGGCGCTGGAGGAGCTGACCGAGGAGGCCGCGCCGGTCTACGAGAAGGCGCTGGACCCGACGTACAAGTACCACAAGGTGGTCGGCACCGTCGGGCTGTGGAGCAAGTACCCGATGAAGGACACCAGGGCCGTCGACATCAAGCTGGGCTGGGAGCGCGCGATGCGCTCGACCGTGACGACGCCCGCGGGAGAGGTGGCCGTCTACGTCGCCCATCTGCCCTCGGTGCGGGTGAAGCTGGAGGCGGGGTTCACCGCGCGCCAGCGCGACAAGAGCGCCGACGCCCTGGGCGAGGCCATCTCGCGCGAGCCCATCAAGCAGGTCGTCCTGCTCGGTGACCTCAACGGCACGATGAACGACCGCGCGCTCAACGCGGTCACCGCGCAGATGCGTTCGACGCAGGGCGCGGCCGGCAGCGGCTTCGGCTTCAGCTGGCCGGCGTCGTTCCCGATGGCCCGTATCGACCAGATCATGGTGCGGGACGCCGAGCCGGAGGCGTCGTGGACGCTGCCGTCGACGGGGAGCGACCATCTGCCGATCGCGGCGCGTGTGGAGCTCGGCACATCGGGGTCCTGAGCACCCGCCCGCAACTCGGGCCTCACCCACTGGAATAGTGGGCCGGGGAGAGTTTGTTCCGGAGATGAACATACGATGGAACGAATCCCTCCTCTGTGAAAGGTTGCTCCATGCCCCTCGCCCTGCTCGCCCTCGCCGTGGGCGCGTTCGGGATCGGTACGACCGAGTTCGTGATGATGGGCCTGCTGCCCGATGTCGCGGTCGACCTGCGCGTCTCCATCCCCACCGCCGGACATCTCGTCTCGGCGTACGCGCTGGGCGTGGTGATCGGTGCTCCCCTGCTCGCCGCGGTGACGGCCCGCATGTCCCGCCGTACGGTTCTGATCGCGCTGATGGCGCTGTTCGTGTTCGGCAACGCCCTGTCGGCCTTCGCGCCCGACGAGCACTGGCTGCTGGCCGCCCGTTTCCTGAGCGGACTGCCGCACGGTGCCTTCTTCGGAGTGGGTGCCGTCGTCGCCACGAACCTGGTGGCGCCCGAGCGCAAGGCCCGCTCGGTCTCGCTGATGTTCCTCGGCCTCACCGTCGCGAACGTCGCCGGGGTACCGGTGGCGACGCTGGTCGGGCAACACCTCGGCTGGCGTGCCGCGTTCCTCGGTGTGAGCCTGATCGGACTGGCGGCGATCGGCTCCCTGGCGCTGCTGCTGCCGCGTGACCACGCCCACGGTGGGGCGTCCGGTGGTGGCCTGCGGGGTGAACTGGCCGCTCTGCGCTCACTGCCCGTCTGGCTGGCCCTGGGGACGACGGTCGCGGGCTTCGGTGCCCTCTTCGCCGCGTACAGCTACATCGCGCCCATGCTGACCGAGGCCGCCGGGTACGCGGAGGCGAGCGTGACGCTGCTGCTGGCGCTGTTCGGTGTCGGGGCGACGGTGGGCAACCTCGTGGGGGGCCGGCTGGCGGACCACTCGCTGCGGGGGACGCTGTTCGGCGGTCTGGTGTCGCTGATGGTGGTGCTCGGGCTGTTCCCACTGCTGATGGAGTCCGCGTGGACGGCCGCGCTCGCGGTGACGCTGCTCGGCACGGCGGCCTTCGCCACCGGCTCGCCCCTCCAGCTCATGGTCATGGAGAAGGCGTCCACGGCTCCGTCCCTCGCCTCCTCCGCCAACCAGGCGGCCTTCAACCTGGCCAACGCCGGGGGTGCGTGGATCGGCGGGGTGACGCTCGCGGCCGGTCTCGGGGTGACGTCTCCCGCGGTCGCGGGGGCCGGGCTGGCTGTGCTGGGGCTCGGTGTCGCGGTGGTGGCGTACGTCGTCGATGTCCGGCGGGGGGCCGTTGTACGGCCCAGTGGGCCGGGGCGGCTGGTGGCGTCGTACGTGCCGCGGGAGTCGGAGTCGGTGTCCCGCTGAGGGCGTGGCGGCGGCCGGGGGTTTTCTCGCCCCCGCCGCCCCTACCCGTCCCATCCCCCAGGGGCTCCGCCCCTTCGACCCCGGCCAAGGGGGCTGCGCCCCCTGGACCCCCGTCCTTCTCGGGGCTCCGCCCCGGACCCCGCTTCTGGGCCGCCCCCCGACCCCCGTCCGTTTCGGGGCTCCGCCCCGGCCCCCGGACCCCGTTCGGGGGCCGGCCCCCGGACCCCCGCTCCTCAAACGCCGGAGGGGCTGTCAGGTCAGGAAACACCGGAGGGGCTGTTCGGGCGGGCGTGGCCGGCTCAACCGGTCCGGTTCTCCCGGAGAGCCGTCACCACCGTTGCCGCGCTTCTGAGTACCGGGACCGCCTCCAGTACCAGCACGGCGAGGTCGTCGTCGATCGGCTCGGGGCTGAAGTCGTGGGCGGCTCGCCTGACCCGTTCCGCCACGGCCTTCGCGCCGAGTCCCACGCATCCTCGGAGTACCTTCGCCAGCCCGTCGTCGTCGTCCAGCTGCCGGGTGTTTCTGCGGCGCTCGGTCACGCCGTCGGTCACGCACAGCAGTGTCTCCCCCGGCGCCAGGGTGAAGGAGTGGGCGTGGAACTCCGCGTGCTCCTCGATGCCGAGCAGCATCTGCGGCTCCGCGGCCGGCGTCACCGAGCCGTCCGCCGCCAGCCGCAAGGGCGGCGGGTGCCCGGCGCTGGCTATCGTGCACCGTGCTCCGCCGGCGACCGGGTCGGGCTCCAGCTCGCCGTACAACAGGCTCAGGAAGCGGGAGCCCTCCCGCTCGCCGCGCAGCGTCATGGCCTCGGCGGCCTCCTCCGCCATGGCGAGGTTCAGCCGGTTGAGCAGGGACTCGACGCCGTGGCCCTCCCGTGCCAGCAGCCGTACGAGGTGCCGCGCCAGACCGGTGACGGACATCGCCTCCACGTCGTGGCCGGCGACGTCCCCGAGCAGGAAGCACCACCGGCGGTCCCCTATCGGGAACAGGTCGTAGAAGTCCCCGCCGACGGTCTGGCCCTCGCCCCAGGGCTCGTAGACGAGCGCCGTGTCGATGCCCGGAATGGCGGCGAGTGACGTGGGGAGCTGCCTGCGCTGGAGCGTCCGGCTGATCCTCGCCTGCCGCGTGTAGTGGCGGGCGGTGACCACGGCCTGGGCCATGCGCCGGGCCACGTCCTCCGCGAGCCGTACGACGGCGTCGGTCAGCCGGGGCTGTCCCGCCTGGCCGATCAGGAGTGTGCCGTGGCACCGGCCGCCCACGACGAGCGGGAACGCCAGCGCCGAGCCGCCTGTGATCCCGGCGTCCGAGGACTCGGGCCAGGGCCAGGGGACACCGGTCGTGCTCAGACCTGCGGACGGACGGTCCTTCGCCAGCGCCAGGCGGAGGGTGCGGATCCGCCGCTCGTCCACGTGCCAGACGTGGGAGAGCCTCATCTCCGCGTTGTCCGTCGTCAGCCACACGCCGCACCAGTCGGCGAGCCGGGGAACCAGGAGCTGCCCGGCGAGCGCCGCGACCATGTCCTCGTCCAGCTGCCCGGCGAGGAGCTCTCCGGCTTCGGCGAGGAACGCCTGTCCTTCGCGCTCGGCCCACTCAGCCCCGCGGCCCGGGCGGTCGCGCGGCGTGCCGGGCGAGGGGGCGGGCCGCCCGCGGCGAACGGCCTCGCCGAGTGAGCCGGCGCCGGCCTGCTCCGGGACGGCGAGCGGGGGCGGCATCGCGCACTCCAGACGGAACCATCTGGCCTTCCCGGTGTGCCGGTAGGTCACGCCCCAGGACTCGGCCAGCGTGTGCATCAGCTGCCGCCCATGGCCGCGCACGCGGCTCCGTGCGCTGCTTCCTCCACCAGAGGCACCGAAGGCACCGGAGGGGCCGCGCTCCAGCACCTCGACCACGACGCCCGCACGCCCGGCCTCGGCCCGCGCGGGCGCGTAACCCGCCGGGAAGCCGGGGCCGGTCTCGATCCGGCAGGCCACCTCGACCTCGAAGCCGGCATGCGTGACGGCGCTGGTGACCAGCTCGCTCACCAGGAGCACGGCGTCATCGACCGACCGGTCACTGAACGCCGGGGCGCCGGGGAGGCGCGGCGCGGCGCGCTCGGTCAGCACGGCACGCAGGAACCTGCGCGCCGCCGAGGCCGCGAGCTCATTGGCGGGGAGGCGTATCCGCACCTCGGCCGCACGTGGCTCAAAGGACGACCCCACTGGCAACACCTTGGCAAACATCACTGACGGCAAATACAGGACGAATGTAGCCTAAATGGGAAGTAATGGTATGTCTGTCCCAAGAAATGTATTGCCATGAAACCTGCCACCCAGCCTCAACTCGCCTCTCCTGAGCCCGAATCCCAGGAGGCGGAGCCCACGGATACCAGGCCTGAGGCCGCAGGCGGCCCCGCCCCCGCACAGGACGGCGAGTGGGTGCGCGTGGCCGAATTGCGCCCGTTGCTCGCGGCCATGAATTCTCTTTGTGACGGCGATTTCACCGTCCGCATGGGAAATCCGCCCGACGGGGTCCTCGCCGAGATCGCGGGGGTCTTCAACCGGATCATCACGCGGAACGCGCATCTGGCCTCGGAGCTCGAGCGGGTGCGGCGGGAGGTGGTACGGCCGGGGCGGCTGGACGAGCGGCTCACGGCGAGTCCCGGGCCGGGAGGGTGGACGACGAGCGTGGACGCGGCCAACACGCTGCTGGAAGCGCTGGCCGTCCCGATCATGAACGCCACCCGCGTGCTGGACGCCGTCGCGGACGGTGATCTGACGCAGCGCGCCGAGTTGCACGACGGCAGACGACCGCTCCGCGGCGATCTGCGGCGCCTGGGCAGCGGGGTGAACCGCATGGTGGAGCAGCTGTCGCTGTTCACCGGCGAACTGACGCGCGTCGCCCGGGAGGTCGGCACCGAGGGCCGTCTCGGCGGGCGGGCCACGGTGCAGGGGCTGACCGGCGACTGGCGCTATGTGACCGAGGCCGTCAACACGATGGCCTCCCGGCTGACCGCGCAGGTGCGCGACATCGCGGTGGTGACCACGGCGGTGGCCCGCGGTGATCTGACCCGGCAGGTCACGGTGGAGGCGACCGGCGAGCTGCTGGAGCTGAAGCTCACCGTGAACACGATGGTCGACCAGCTCCGCGCGTTCGCCGACGAGGTCACCCGGGTCTCCCGCGAGGTCGGCACGGAGGGGCAGCTGGGCGGCCGGGCCCAGGTGCCGGGGGTCTCCGGGGTGTGGAAGGACCTCACCGACAACGTCAACTTCATGGCGTCCAACCTCACCTCCCAGGTCCGCAACATCGCCCAGGTGACCACGGCGGTCGCCGACGGGGATCTGAGCCAGAAGATCACGGTGGACGCCCGCGGTGAGATCCTGCAGCTCAAGAGCACCGTGAACACGATGGTCGACCAGCTGTCGGCGTTCGCGGGCGAGGTCACCCGCGTGGCCCGAGAAGTGGGCACCGAGGGGCGGCTCGGCGGCCGGGCGCAGGTCCGCGGTGTCTCGGGGGTGTGGAAGGACCTCACCGACAACGTCAACTTCATGGCGGACAACCTCACCTCCCAGGTCCGCAACATCGCCCAGGTCGCCACGGCCGTCGCCCAGGGGGACCTCGGCAAGACGATCACGGTGGAGGCGAAGGGCGAGATCCTGGAGCTGAAGTCGACGATCAACACGATGGTCGACCAGCTCTCCGCGTTCGCCGACGAGGTCACCCGGGTCGCGCGCGAGGTCGGCACGGAGGGCAACCTGGGCGGGCAGGCGCAGGTCCGCGGGGTGTCGGGCGTGTGGAAGGAGCTGACGGACAACGTCAACTTCATGGCGTCCAACCTGACCTCGCAGGTGCGCAACATCGCGCAGGTGACCACGTCGGTCGCCAACGGCGACCTGTCGAAGAAGATCACGGTCGACGCGCGCGGCGAGATCCTGCAGCTGAAGGAGACCGTGAACACCATGGTCGAGCAGCTGCGCGCGTTCGCCGACGAGGTCACCCGGGTCGCCCGCGAGGTCGGCACGGAGGGGCGGCTGGGCGGCCGGGCCCAGGTCGACGGGGCGTCCGGGGTGTGGAAGGACCTCACGGACAACGTGAACTTCATGGCGTACAACCTCACCTCCCAGGTCCGCAACATCGCCCAGGTCGCCACGGCCGTCGCGCAGGGTGACCTGTCGAAGAAGATCGATGTGGACGCGCGCGGCGAGATCCTGGAGCTGAAGACCACCATCAACACGATGGTCGACACGCTCTCGTCGTTCTCGTCCGAGGTCACCCGCGTCGCCCGGGAGGTCGGCAGTGAGGGGCAGCTGGGCGGTCAGGCCCGTGTCGAGGGCGTCTACGGAACGTGGAAGCGGCTGACCACCAACGTCAACGAGCTGGCCCTGAACCTCACCACCCAGGTCCGGGCGATCGCGGAGGTGGCGAGCGCCGTCACCCAGGGCGACATGTCCCGCGCCATCACGGTCGAGGCACAGGGTGAGGTCGCCGAGCTGAAGAACAACATCAACCTCATGGTCTCCAACCTCCGCGAGACCACCCGGGCCAAGGACTGGCTGGAGTCCAACCTCACCCGCATGGCGGCGCTCATGCAGGGACACCGCGACCTGGTGGAGGTCGCCGACCTGATCCTGCGCGAGCTGACCCCGCTGGTGAACGCGCAGTTCGGCGCGTTCTTCCTGGCGGAGGCAGGGGCGCCTCCCGGGGAGCGCCTCCAGTTCATCGCCGGGTACGGCACCGACCAGGCCGGCGGGGGCAGCCCCCTGCCCGGCACCGGCACACCGGGCCGCGGGCTGATCGCGCAGGCCGCGCAGGAGAAGCAGCGCATCCTCATCATGGACGCCCCGCCCGACTACATCACCATCAACTCGGGGCTCGGCACGGCCCGCCCGGCCAGCATCGTCATCCTGCCCATCCGCTTCGAGGACCAGGTGCTCGGAGTGATCGAGCTGGCCTCGCTGAGCAAGTTCAGCGATGTGCACCTGGCGTTCATCGACCAGTTCGCCAACACGATCGGCGTGTCGATCAACACGATCATCGCCAACTCGCGTACGGAGTCGCTGCTGTCGGAGTCACAGCGGCTCACCTCCGAGTTGCGCGAACGGTCGGACGAACTCCAGCGCTCCAACGCCGAGCTGGAGGAGAAGGCGGCCCTGCTCGCGACCGCCTCGCAGTACAAGTCGGAGTTCCTCGCGAACATGTCGCACGAGCTGCGCACGCCGCTCAACTCCCTGCTGATCCTGGCCCGGTTGCTCGCCGACAACCCCGACGGGCACCTGGCCGAACAGGAGGTGCAGTTCGCGACCACCATCCACCGCTCGGGTTCGGACCTGCTCCAGCTGATCAGCGACATCCTCGACCTGTCGAAGATCGAGGCCGGGCGGATGGACGTACGCCCGAGGACGCTCCCGCTGATCAAGCTGCTCGACTACGTCCACGCGACGTTCCGGCCGCTCACCATCGACCGGGGGCTGGGCTTCGAGATCGCGGTCGACAAGGACGTACCGGCGGAGCTGTACTCCGACGAGCAGCGCCTCCAGCAGGTGCTGCGCAACCTGCTGTCCAACGCGGTGAAGTTCACCCACCACGGCAGCGTGGAGCTGCGCGTCGACCGGGTGCCGGGGAGCCGGTTCGCCGAGGAGACGCTCAGCGACGCGGAAGCCGTCATCGCGTTCTCCGTGAAGGACACGGGGATCGGTATCGCCCCCGACAAACTGCCGATGATCTTCGAGGCCTTCCAGCAGTCCGAGGGCACCACCAACCGCAAGTACGGCGGCACCGGCCTCGGCCTGTCCATCAGCCGGGAGATCGCCGGGATGCTCGGCGGCAAGATCGTCGCCGAGAGCGAGCCGGGCGTGGGATCGCGGTTCACCCTCTACATTCCCTCGCACCACCCCGGCGTCACCGCCGCGCAGGGCACGGAGGACCCGCGCGCCGCGGGTGCCGCGCCCGTGCTTCCCGTGCAGACCCCGGCGCCGGCGGCGGCCGTCGCCGAGGACACCTCACCCGAGGACGTGCTCGCTCCCGCGAGGGGGCTCAGTGCCGGCGTCCTGGCTGCGGACCGCCGCACGGACGACCCGACGGGTAGTCCGACAGGCAGCACGACGGGCAGGGAGGCCAAGGAGACCGTCAACGGCCGCGAGGACACCTGGCCGGAGACGACGCGGCTCAAGGAATGGCTCAGCGGGCGCCCCGGCCGTGTCCTGGCCGGCCGCCGCCTCCTCATCGTCGATGACGACATCCGCAACGTCTTCGCGCTCACGCACGCGCTCGGCCGGGTCGGCATCACCGTGCGGTACGCGGAGAACGGCCGGGAGGGCCTGGAGGTCCTGGAGCGGTATCCGGACGTGTCCCTGGTCCTGATGGACATCATGATGCCCGAGATGGACGGCTACGAGACCATACGCACCATCCGGGGCACCCCTCGCCTCGCTCACCTGCCGATCGTCGCGCTCACCGCCAAGGCGATGCCCGGCGACCGCGACAAGGCGATCGACAGCGGCGCCAACGGCTACGTGCCCAAGCCGGTGAACGTCGACCACCTGCTGTCGGTCATCTGCGACCTGCTCGACCAGGAGAGCGACTCCCCGGCGCCTGCCCCCGGCGTCGCCGGAGAACCGCCGGACACGGACGCCAGTGCCGACGATCCACCCGAGGACCCGCCATGACCACCAACCTGGCCGACCCGTGCAGCATCCTCATCGTCGACGACATGGAGGAGAACCTCATCGCGTTCGAGGCCGTGCTCAGTCCGCTGCACCAGCACCTGGTCCTCGCGCGCTCGGGGGAGCAGGCGCTGAAGGCGATGCTGCGCCAGGAGTTCGCGGTCGTCCTCCTGGACGTCCGGATGCCCGGCATGGACGGCTTCGAGACCGCCGCCAACATCAAGCGTCTCGACCAGACCAAGGACGTGCCGATCATTCTGGTGACCGGGACCGAGGGCAGTGCGGACCACGCCTACCGGGGATACGCGATCGGAGCCGCCGACTTCATCGCCAAGCCCATCGACCCCTGGGTGCTGCGCACCAAGGTCAACATCTTTCTCGATCTGCACCGCAAGAACCGCCAGTTGGCGATACGCGCGGTGACGGGGGACGCGGACCGGCTCACGGAGGTCACCGAACGGCTCGCCCGGATCGAGCTGCTGCTGCGCGACAGGCCGGAAGCCGACACGGCCGGGCTGGCCGACCGCATCGCCGAGGTGGAGCGCGCCGTGGGGACCCTGCTGCCAGGTCGGGCCCGGACCGAATAGCGAAGGAAGCGAACGAACACCCAAGGAACCCACGGAACCGAAGGAACCGAAGGAGTCCAGGGAACCCCCTGTCGGTGGTCTGTCGGTGATCTGTCGGTGCTCTGCCGGTGGGTGTCGGCCGGTTGTCGGTGGTTTGTCGGTGGGGCCTGACACTGTCGTCCCCATGACACGAACCGACAAGAACGCAGGCGGCCCGAAGAGCGCCGTCACCGTCCGGGGACTGGTCAAGCACTACGGCGAGACCAAGGCGCTCGACGGCGTCGACCTGGACGTACGGGAAGGCACCGTCCGCGGCGTGCTCGGCCCGAACGGCGCCGGCAAGACCACCCTCGTACGGATCCTGTCCACCCTGCTGGCGCCCGACGCGGGACAGGCCGTCGTCGCCGGCTACGACGCCGTACGGCAACCCCGGCAGTTGCGGAAGGTGATCGGGCTCACCGGGCAGTACGCGTCGGTGGACGAGAAGCTCCCCGGCTGGGAGAACCTCTACATGATCGGGCGACTGCTCGACCTGCCCCGCAAGGAGGCACGCGCGCGTGCCGACGAGCTGCTGGAGCGGTTCTCGCTCACCGAAGCCGCCAAGCGGCCCGCCAGCACCTACTCCGGCGGCATGCGGCGGCGGCTCGACCTCGCCGCCTCCATGATCGGGCGGCCCGCCGTCCTGTTCCTCGACGAGCCGACCACCGGTCTTGACCCGCGCACCCGCAACGAGGTGTGGGACGAGGTCAAGGCCATGGTCGGCGACGGTGTCACCGTGCTGCTGACCACCCAGTACATGGAGGAGGCCGAACAACTCGCCTCCGAACTGACCGTCGTCGACCGGGGCAAGGTCATCGCGGAGGGCGGGATCGAGGAGCTCAAGGCCAGGGTCGGCGGGCGGACGCTGCGGGTGCGCCCGGTCGACCCGTCGCAGCTGCGGCCCCTCGCCGAGTACCTCGACGACCTCGGCATCACCGGACTCGCGACCACCACAGTGGACACCGAGTCCCGCACCCTCCTCGTCCCGGTCCTCAGCGACGAGCAGCTCACCGCGATCGTCGGCGCCGTCACCGCGCGCGGCATCACGCTCGCCTCCATCTCCACCGAACTGCCCAGTCTGGACGAGGTGTTCCTGTCCCTCACCGGCCACCGCGCCAGTGCCCCGCAGGACGCCACGCCCACCGAGACCCGCGAGGAGGTCGCCGCATGACCGCCCACCCGTCGCCCGCCACCACCCTGAACGAGGCGCCTCGCGCCACCCCTTCGGATACCCTCACCAACGCCCCCACCACGACCGCCGACGCCCGCATCGGGCTGCGCGGGCACCTGCGGCACACCGGCGCCCTCATCCGGCGCAACCTGCTGTGGATCCGGCAGGACCCCGAGTCGATGTTCGACGCGCTGCTGATGCCGGTCGTCTTCACGCTGCTGTTCGTGTACGTCTTCGGCGGCTCGATCGGCCAGGCGCTCGGCGGCGGGCAGGACGGCTATGTGCAGTACGTGATCCCCGGCATGATCGCGATGATGAGCATGACGCTGTCCCAGGGCGTCGGCACGGGCTTCAGCCAGGACTTCAACAGCGGGGTCATGGACCGCTTCCGGTCCCTGCCGATCGGGCGCGGTTCGGTGCTGTTCGCGAAGATCACGGTCGAGCTGGGGCGGATGCTGTTCGCGACGACCGTGCTGATGATCGTCGCCGTCGCGGTCGGTTTCGACATCACCAGCTGGCCCGGCCTGTTCGCGACCGTGGGCCTGTCCGCGGCGTTCGCCACGTCGATCATGTGGGTGTTCCTCACCCTGGGCGTGGTCCTGAAGAACGCGCAGTCCGTGCAGGCGATGGGCTTCCTGGTGCTGTTCCCCCTGCAGTTCGGCTCGTCGATCTTCGCACCGACGAACTCGATGCCGGGCTGGCTGCGGGCCTTCACCGACTACAACCCGCTGTCCACGCTCGCGGACGCGGCGCGCGGACTGATGGTGGGCGGCCCCGTCGCGCACGACCTGTGGGTGACGCTGGGCTGGGCGGTGGCCATCACGGCGGTGATGGCACCGGTCGCGATCCACAAGTTCCGTACGAAGAGCTGACGTGGGCCCCCGCGCACACGGGCGCGAACCGGACGGGCCGGTTCACGGCGATCACACGAGGGCGGTGGCCTCCTCCACGGAGAGCGCACCGCCCTCGGCGTACGCCGTCTCGTACGCCGCGTCCCCCACCGCGGCCCTGGTCGCGGACTCGGCGCGGCTGCGGTTCTCGACCTCCATGGGGCTGTGGAAGTGGCCCGGCGGCAGCAGCGCGTCGGCGGCGCCCAGCAGCCTGGCCGCGTCCAGGGCCCGGCTGCCGCCGTCCACAGCGGCGACCGCGATGGCCGCACCGGTGAGCTGCACGGAGACGAAGTGCGGCGCGATGTTGCGGATGAGCGGGTCACCGGCCCTCTGCAGCGCCTCACGCATCCTGGCCAGGGAAGCCTCGTAGCGGCCCGCCAACGCGTCCAGCCAGCCCTCCACTCCGGTGACGAAACTGGAGAAGAGCGCGAAGTTGACGGCGTCGAAGTCCTCCCTCAGGAGCTGGACCTGCTCCCACGCCTCCTCCAGGCGCCCGCAGCGGCCGAGCCAGACGGCGAGGAAGAGCCGGGCGGCCGGCAGGGCCTCATTGGTGCTTCCGTGCGCGTTCTCCAGCACCTCGAACAGCATCTTCTCGCCCCGCTCGGCCTCCCCGCCCTCGACGAGCACACCGCCGAGGCGGGCTTTGAGGACACCCGACTGGGCGCGCGCGCCGAGCCGTTCGGCATACTCCAGGGCCCGTTGGAAGTCCTCGGCGGCGCCCTGGTAGTCCCCCTTGCGCTCCTGGGCCTCTCCACGCGCGGCGAGTGCCTCCGCCGCGCCCCAGGCGTCGCCGATCCGGGTGAACAGCTCCAGCGCCTCTTCGGCGTCGCGGGTGGCGTCGCCCGCCCAGTCGCCGCGGTTGGCGAGGATGTTGGCGCGCATCTGCAGGGCCTGGGCGAGCTCCCAGGAGTAGCCGAGCTCGCGGCAGGTGTTCACCGTCTCGTCGACGATGGCGCGGGTGCGTTCCAGGTCGGCGCTGAGCAGGACTGCGTAGAACCACAAGACGCCGGGGAAACGGCAGGTCTGCGGCTGGCCCGGCCGGTAGCTCTCGCTGATGACGCGCAGTTTCTCCTTGGCCTGGGGGGTTTCCCAGGCGGCCAGGTCCAGGTCCATGCAGGCGAGGTGGACGAGGTGCACCCCGCGGCGGGCTTCGTCGAGGACCTCGGGGCGCATCGGCGGCGGAGAGTCCAGGGGGCGCTCGAACAGGTCCGGGGCGGGGCGCGGGGGCGCGGTGAAGGGGTCGGGGCCGAGTGCCTTGACCTCGGTGGACCAGGTGCGGGCCTCGCTGCGCACATCGCGCATCTGCCAGTACCAGCACAGTGACAGCACCAGGCTGATGGCCTCCTGCTCGTCGCGCTCGGCGACGGCGTGCTTCAGCGCGCTGCGAATGTTGTCGTACTCCAGCTCCAGCAGCGCGATCGCCGCGCGCTGGCCGGGGCCGCGCAGCAACGGATCGGTGGTGCGGGCCAGTTCGCGGTAGTACGTGAGGTGGGCGCGCTCGGCCTCGGCCCGCGCACCCGCCTCGTCGAGCCGCTCGCGCGCGTACTCGGCGACGGTCTCCAGGAGCCGGTAGCGCATCGCGCCGTCGTCGGTGGGGCTCGCCACCACGAGGGACTTGTCGACGAGCGAGCCGAGTACCTCCAGCGCGGCCGGACCGCAGACGGCCTCGGCGGCGGCGAGGTCGCAGCCGCCCGCGAACACCGACAGCCGCCGCAGGACGTCCCGTTCCTCGTCGTCGAGCAGGTCCCAGGACCAGTCGACGACGGCACGCAGGGTCTGCTGGCGTGGCTGGACGGTCCGGCTGCCGCTCGTGAGCAACCGGAACCGGTCGTCGAGCCGCACCGCTATCTGACTCAGTGTCAGCATCCGGAGCCTCGCCGCCGCCAGCTCGATGGCGAGCGGCAGGCCGTCGAGACGACGGCAGATCTCGGCGGCCGCCTCCGGCTCGTCCGCCGGGTCGAAGCCGGGGCGGGCGGCGGCACCGCGGTCGGCGAGCAGCCGCAGCGCGTCCGGCTGCGCCAGCGGTTCCACCGGACGCAGCAACTCCCCCGGTACGCCGAGGGGTTCGCGGCTGGTGGCCAGGACGGTCAGTCCGGGGCAGCGCTCCAGCAGCCGCTCCGTCAGGCGTGCCGCCGCGTCGACCAGGTGCTCGCAGTTGTCGAGGATGAGCAGCATGCGGCGCCTGCCGCAGTGTTCGACGAGGCGGCTGACCGCGTCGTCGTGGCGGTCGGCCACCGCCCGCATCTCTTCGGCTCCGGCGCCCCGGAGCACGGTCTCGCGGGCGCCCACGGCGGTGAGTACGGCCTCGGGGACGTTCTCGGGGTCGTCGACCCGGGCGAGCTCGGCCAGCCAGACGCCGTCGGGAACGGCCTCGGCCACGGCCTCGCCGGCCTCCTGCGACAGGCGGGTCTTGCCGGCGCCTCCGGCGCCCAGCAGCGTCACGAGCCGGGCCGCCGTCAGATCGGCCCGGATGGTGTCGATGTCGGCCTCCCGGCCGACGAAGGAGGTGAGACGGGCGCGGAGGTTGCCGGGCCTGGGGTTTCCGCCCCCGCCGCCCCTGCCCGTCCCGTCCCCGGGGGCTCCGCCCCCGGACCCCCGTATCGGCCTGACGGCCACGCCCTCAAACGCCGGACGGGCTGATTCCCCAGCCGGCGGGGGCGAGGAGATGCCTCCCAGCAACTCCCCGTGCAACGCCCTCAGCTCGGCCCCCGGATCAACCCCCAGCCGGCCCGCCAGCAGCCGCCGCACGTCCTCGTACGCGGCCAGCGCCTCCGCCGTACGCCCGGCGTCCCGCAGGGCCCGCAGCCGCAGCGCCTGCAGGGGCTCGTCCAGCGGATGGGCGTCGCACAGCGCCGTGAGCTCGGGAAGGTACTGCTCGGCCTGGCCCAGGGCGAGGGCCGCCGTGAGCCTGGCCCGCCGGGCGTCGAGCCGCCGCGCCTCCAGGCGGGCCGTCACAGCCGTACGGTCGGGGAGGTCGGCGAGGACCGGCCCCCGCCAGAGGGCCAGGGCGTCGTCGAGCACGACGGCCGCCTTCGCCGTGTCCCCGTCGGCCAGCAGGCGCGTCCCCTCGCCGACGAGCCGCTCGAAGCGGTGGAGGTCGACGTCGTCGGCGCCCGCGACCAGCCGGTAGCCGCCGTCCACCGAGGCGACCGCGTCGGGTCCGAGCGCCCTGCGCAGCCGCCCGACCAGCGCCTGCACCGCGCCGGACGCGTCCGCGGGCGGGTCACCGTCCCACACCTCGTCGACCAGCGCGGGCACGGGCACCGTGCGCCCGGGCCGCAGCGCGAGCACGGCCAGCAGGGCGCGCAGCCGCGCTCCGCCGACCGGAGCGGAGGTGCCGTCGGGGAGGAACGCCTGGGTGGTGCCGAGGATGCGATAGCGCACGGGTCCATTGTCTCCGGTCGGCCCGGCACCACTTCCGGGTTTTAGACCCTCATGAACCGGGATGAACCGAGAGAGCCGGGTGCCGTTCGGTGACGTGACGACGGCCAGGAACCCGGGACCGCCCCCAGGACGTTGCCCCCTCAGCACCGGTCCCCTGCCCGTGCCCGATCCCCGCCGTACCCGTTCCCCTCGTACCCGGTACGGTCGACCGTCACCACACATCACACCATCAGCCCACCCAGGAGCCCGCCCCATGACCATCGCCGCGTCCCGCCGGAGCGACCGGAGGATCAGCCCCGTCTTCCTGGGCATCGTGGCCGTGATGGCGGTCACGGGCTGGGCCACGTGGACCGGGTTCGCCGAGCAGCCCGGGATCGCCGTCTTCCTCTTCGTGACGTCGGCCTGGATCGTCTCCCTGTGTCTGCACGAGTACGCGCACGCGCGCACCGCGCTGCACAGCGGGGACATCTCGATCGGCGCGAAGGGCTACCTGACCCTCAACCCGCTCAAGTACACCCACGCGCTGCTCAGCATCGTGCTGCCCGTCATCTTCGTGATCATGGGCGGGATCGGTCTCCCGGGCGGTGCGGTGTTCATCGAGCGCGGGCGTATCAAGGGCCGCTGGCGGCACAGCCTGATCTCGGCGGCGGGCCCGCTGACCAACGTGGCGTTCGCCGTCGTCTGCACCGCGCCGTTCTGGCTGGACGCGCTGGACGGCGTCCCGGCGACGTTCCAGTACGCGCTCGCGTTCCTGGCGCTGCTCCAGGTCACGGCCGCGATCCTGAACTTCCTGCCGGTGCCGGGCCTGGACGGCTACGGGGTGATCGAGCCCTGGCTCTCGCACAAGGCCCGCCGCCAGATGGAACCGCTGGCGCCGTTCGGACTGCTGCTGGTGTTCGCCGTGCTGTGGATCCCGGAAGTGAACGGCGCGTTCTTCGACGCGGTCGACGCGGTCCTGCGTGGTCTGGGCATCGGCGAGCTGGAGACGTACTGCGGCCAGGACCTGTACCGCTTCTGGCAGGAGGGCAGCGGCGTGTGCGCCGCCTCCTGACGGACGGGGCCTGCGTGGCGCGTCCTTGGGTCATCGCCGCCCGCCGAACTCCCAGTCATGGACGTCGATGCCGGCATACCGGCCCGCGGTGAGGACGGCGCGTGCCGTGTCCGGATCCGGGGCCCTGAGCAGCACCGCCGTACCCAGCCAGGTGGCGCCGTCGTCGGACAGCAGCGGCCCGTACGCGATCAGGTCGTCCCGGTCGGGCGGCACGTCGACGTCGGCGGCCGGCCCCGAGCCCAGGCCGAGCACCAGGTACCGGTTGCCCCCGCTCGCGCCACCGGGAAAATCCCACATGGTGCGCCCCAGCACGTTGCGCCACCGGCGCAGCAGCACGTCCCGGTAGGCGCCGGCCTGGTAGTTGGGCTCGTCGAAGGCGAACGCGCGAGCGGCGACGGGATCCGGCAGGTCGACGATGTGCACGCTGCCGGTCGGCGTCTCGCCGTCGGCCGCGAAGGTCGGGCCGCGAGCGATCAGCTCCTTCGCGTACCGGTCCATGTAGGACCAGTGCTCTTCCAGCAGCTCCTCGCGCAGCGCGAGGGAGCCGGGCCGGTCGCGGTGGTAGCAGAAGTACTCCATGTCCCGCGACCCTTCCGGACATACGGCGGCATCTCAACAGACTTTCGCCACGCTGCCGCTTCCGGCAGGAGGGGCGCCGACGCCTGCCGGCGCGTGCCTCACTCCGTGACGGAGCCGCGGTCCGTCCTCGCCGGCCTCGCGCGCCGCGCGTAGTACCAGGTCATGTTGGACGAGAGCCCGGCCAGCAGCACCCATACGATCCCCAGCAGGCTGCCCTGGACGAAGGAGACCACGGCGGCGGCCACGGACAGCAGGCAGACGGCGAGGGCGTACAGGGCGAGGCGGGGCATGGGGGTCGGCTCCTGACAGGACGGTCGGACGTCGATGGTGGCGACGCCGGTGGCGGTGGCGCCGCCGGCGGTGGTACGGCGTCCAGTGTCCCCCATGCCCGGGGTCGCCCTAGACGTCGGTCAGCCTGAGGCCCGCGTGGGCCTTGTAGCGCCGGTTGACGGAGATCAGGTTGGCGACCAGCGACTCGACCTGGTGGGCGTTGCGCAGGCGGCCCGAGAAGATGCCGCGCATGCCGGGGATGCGGTTCGCGAGCGCCTGCACGATCTCCACGTCGGCCCGCTCCTCGCCGAGCACCATCACGTCGGTGTCGATCTCCTCGATCTCCGGGTCCTGGAGGAGGACGGCGGAGAGGTGGTGGAAGGCGGCGGTGACCCGCGAGTCCGGCAGCAGGGCGGCGGCCTGCTCGGCGGCGCTGCCCTCCTCCGGCTTCAGGGCGTACGCGCCCTTCTTGTCGAAGCCGAGCGGGTTGACGCAGTCGACGACGAGCTTGCCGGCCAGTTCCTCGCGCAGGGACTCCAGTGTCTTGCCGTGGCCGTCCCACGGCACCGCGACGATCACGATGTCGCTGCGGCGGGCGGTCTCGGCGTTGTCGGCGCCCTCGACTCCGTGCCCGAGCTCGTCGGCGGCGGCCTGCGCGCGGTCGGCGGCCCGCGAGCCGATGATCACCTTCTGCCCGGCCCTGGCGAGCCGGTACGCGAGGCCCTTGCCCTGCGGCCCGGTGCCGCCGAGCACGCCGACCACGAGCCCGGACACGTCGGGCAGGTCCCACGGGTCCTTCGCGGGGGCCTTGGCGGGGGCCGCGGGGGCCGTCTGTGCACTGTCAGTAGAGGTCATGGCCCGACTTTACGTGCGGGGTGCGCGCGGGCGCTGGCCCGGCTCAGGTGAGCGCGGTCACGGGGATCCGGTGGAAGGCGATCGTCTCGTACGCGCTGAAGTCGCCCGTCTCGTACAGCAGCCCGACGGTGTCCGCGTCGACGCGGACGAGGTCGGAGTACGCGGCGGGCAGCCCGTCGACGGTGTGGGCGGACCGCCACGTCGTCCCGCCGTCCTCGGAGACCCGTACGGTCATCAGGGCGCGGAAGCCGGGGTCGGCCGGGCCGGAGTAGAGGAGCAGGTCGGGGTCGCGGAGCTGGAGGACGCTGCCCTCGCAGACGGGGGCGACGAGGCCGGCCTGGGGGCGGAAGGGCTTGACGAGGGTGGCGCCGCCGTCGGCGGAGTGGGCGTCGGCGCGGGTGCCGGGGGCCGGTGAGTCGTTGCGGGTGTTGAAGTAGACGCGGCCGTCGGGGAGTTCGGCGGCGGTGGTCTCGTTGACGTTGATGTAGGCGTCGGTGTTGTCGTCGACGTATCCGATGCGCCAGGTCGCACCGCGGTCGTCGCTCAGCAGGCAGTGGCCGCCGTTGTACTTCCCCTCCGTGCCGGTGTCCGTGCCGGCCGGGGGCAGGGAGTGGTTGGCGGGGACGACGACCCGACCGGTGCTCAGCTGGAGGGCGTGCCCGGGTGTGGTGGCGTACCACCGCCACGTCGCTCTCTTGGTCTCCCTGGTGATCTCCTTCGCCGCGGACCAGGTGACCCCGTCGTCGTCGCTGTGCCGCACCCAGACGCGCCGCCCGTCCGCGGCGCTCACCGCACCGCGCCGGATGGCGTCCTCGGTGGCGGAGGCGGCGTTGCGGACGTGGACGAGCAGGATCCGGCCGGTGTCGAGGACGACGGGGGCCGGGTTGCCCGCGAGGTCGTCGCCGTTCTCCGCGGCCACCTTCAGCGGGCCCCAGGTGCGGCCGCCGTCCGTGGACCGCTTCAGCACGATGTCGATGTTCCCGAAGTCGTCCCGCGAGCCGACCCGACCCTCGCAGAAGGCCAGCAGGGTCCCGTCGGCGGTGGCGACGACGGCCGGGATACGGAAGCTGGCGTACCCCTCCTGGCCGGCGCGGAAGGGAATGCTGCTCTCGGCCATGGGCGGGCTCCTTGGGAGGGGTGGCTGGACCCACCCTGTGCCCCACTCGGGCGAATTCGTGGTGAACGTCGCGTCACGAGTGGGGGGTTGCGGCAGGATGCGTGCGCATGGACGCCGTACGGGTCGCGTTGTTGCGGGAAGTGCTCGCCGGGACCGAGTGGCCGGTCGCCACGCGCCGGTTCGCGGGGGCGCTCAGAGGGTCGGTCGTGTCGTACGGCGGCGGGCTGCTGCTGGTGGGCACGGCGGAGTACGAACCGTGGCATCTGGCCGCGCACCTCGTGGACGAGGCGGCGTGGTCGGGCACGCCGGAACTCTCCCCCACCCTCGTACGGCACGGGGCGCGCCCCTGCGACCCCGCGCATCTGGCGGTGGGGCTGGGCCGTGTGTCGGCGGCGCGGCGGGGCGAGACGCTGCTCGTGGTGTCCCCGTCCGCGCCGGACGACGCGCTGCTGGAGCGGGTGCACGACGCGCGGCGTGCGGGGGCGCGGGTGCTCGCGCTCGACGCGGGGGACCGTGAGCTGGGTGCGATGGCGCACGAGTCGCTGTCCGTGCCGCCGGACACCGACCTCGATCTCGACACGGTCCAGCACCTGGTGAGCGCGGCGGCCGGCGAGAACGCGGTGCCGCTGCCGCGGGGGCGGGGGCGACGGCGGGTGCGGGACCGGTTGGCCCGGCTGGCGGACCAGCTGACGGCTCCCCCGCCTGTGCGGTGGTAGCCGCGCTGCCGGGGAGGGTGGGTGGCCGCGGGGGGTGGGTACCCCGCGGGTGCGTCGTGGTCGCTCGCGCGGTTCCCCGCGCCCCTGAAAGCACTCGGGCGCGCCCAGGCTTTCAAGGACGCACCCGCAGCCGCCCGCCGACGACAACCCGGCAGGCGAGGTGAAGGACGTGCGGGTCCCTGGAGGGGCAAGCTCACCAGGCCGGGGGGACCCTCAGTCGTCGGCCTCCCGCGATGGACCGTTCTGCCAGCGCGGGTCGCCCTCCCACTCGACGTTGCGCTCGCGGGCCGTCTCCATCGCGTGGGCCGCCTCGTCCGGTGAGGCGTACGGCCCCATACGGTCCTTGCCGGGACACTCGGGCCCCTCCTCGACCTTCCTGTGCTCCAGGCAGTAGTACCACTCGCCCGGCTTCCCGACCGCCTTGCGCCTCTTGAACAGGGCCATGGCTCACGGCTCCTTTCGCCAAGGACATGGTCCCCCACACCCGCTGGTTAAACTCGCTGACATGTCTGCCCAGTCGCTGCTCGCCCCGGGGAAGCTCTCCCCCACCCGTACCGTCCCGGGCCACATCCGCCGGCCCGAGTACGTGGGCAAGCCCGCCCCCACCCCGTACACCGGCCCGGAAATCCAGACGCCCGAGACGATCGAGGCGATGCGGGTCGCCGGGCGGATCGCGGCGCGGGCGATGGAGGAGGCCGCGAAGCTCATCGCGCCCGGCGTGACGACGGACGAGCTGGACCGCGTCGCGCACGAGTACATGTGCGACCACGGCGCCTACCCCTCCACGCTCGGCTACCGCGGCTTCCCCAAGTCGCTGTGCACCTCTGTCAACGAGGTCATCTGCCACGGCATCCCCGACTCGACGGTCCTGCGCGACGGTGACATCGTCAACCTGGACGTGACGGCGTACATCGGCGGCGTCCACGGCGACAACAACGCCACGTACCTCGTCGGAGACGTCGACGAGGAGTCGAAGCTGCTCGTGGAGCGCACCCGCGAGTCCCTCAACCGGGCGATCAAGGCGGTCAAGCCGGGACGGCAGATCAACATCATCGGTCGGGTCATCGAGTCGTACGCCAAGAGGTTCGGGTACGGCGTCGTGCGGGACTTCACCGGGCACGGGATCAACTCGTCGTTCCACTCCGGGCTGATCATCCCGCACTACGACAGCCCGCACGCGACGACCGTCATGCGGCCCGGGATGACGTTCACGATCGAGCCGATGCTCACGCTCGGGACGCACGAGTACGACATGTGGGACGACGGCTGGACGGTCCTGACCAAGGACCGGAAGCGGACGGCCCAGTTCGAGCACACGCTGGTCGTGACGGACTCGGGCGCCGACATCCTCACCCTGCCCTAGCGCCGCGCCCGCACGCACAGCCCGTGAGCCCGCCCTCTCAGGAGGGCGGGCTTTTCGTGTGGGAGTGGTGACGTTCCTGGGTACAGGTTTACCGACAGGCCGTCGGCATCCTATTGACTTAGGTAAGCCTAACCATAGAAGATCCTGGGCGAACCTCGTCCCCTCGACACCGGAGACCTCATGGACTCGTTCTCGACGCTCATCCGCACCGCGTCGCGCGAGCAGCACACGGCTGCGCACCATGCGACGTTCATGAGCGACCTGCTGGGCGGCCGGCTCGGCGTCGACGCGTACACGCGGTACACGGAGCAGCTGTGGTTCGTGTACGAGGCGCTGGAGGGCTGCGCGCGGGAGCTGGCCGACGACCCGGTGGCGGGACCGTTCATCCAGCCCGAGCTGATGCGCCTGGACGCGCTGGAGAAGGACCTGGCGCATCTGCGCGGCCCCGACTGGCGGTCGACGCTCACCGCCCTGCCGTCGACGCGGGAGTACACACGACGGATCACCGAGTGCGCGCGTACCTGGCCGGGCGGGTATGTCGCCCACCACTACACCCGCTACCTCGGCGACCTCTCCGGTGGCCAGGTCGTCCGCGACACGGCCGAGAAGACGTGGGGCTTCGCCAGGAAGGGTGACGGCGTGCGCTTCTACGTGTTCGAGGACATCGCCAACCCGGCCGCGTTCAAGCGGGGGTATCGCGAGTTGCTCGACCGGGTGCGGGCGGACGACCTGGAGAAGCAGCGGATCATCGCGGAGTGCAAGCGCGCGTTCGCGCTGAACATCGCGATGCTCGGCGCCCTGGGCGAGGAGTTCCCCCTGAGCGCCTGAGTTCCTGAGCGCCTCGGTTCTGGCCTCTAGCGCTCCAGGAACACCCGCCCGCCGACCTCCACCCAGCCCCCTGGCTGCGGTGCGGTGAGGATCTGCGAACCCGCGCCCTGCGTGATGTTCAGGGCGCGGCCCAGCCGGTCCGTGAGGAGCAGGGCGGCCGCCCCGGTCGCCTCGTCCTCGTCGATGCCGTCGCCGCGGCCGGGGAAGCCGCGGGCGCGGATCCGGCCCGCCGCCTCGTCCTGCCACGCCCAGGCGTAGATCCACTCGCCGTCGGGCGGCACGGGGAGGGCGTCCACCTCGGCGGCCGAACCGTACTGCCGCAGGGTGCGCGGCGGAGCCCACTCCGGACGGGCCTCGATCCAGCTGAACTCCCCGTCCAGACGGGCGCCGACGACCCCCGCGGGTGTCACCAGTTCGGGCACGTCCAGGAGCCAGGCCGTGCCCACGCAGGGGTGCCCGGCGAAGGGGAGGCGGAGCATGGGGGTGTAGATGTCGACGACTCCGCGCTCGGGGTCGTCGACGAACACGGTCTCGCTGAAGCCGAGTTTCGCCGCGAAGGCCTGCCGGTCGCTCCGCTGCGGCATGACCGAGCCGTCGCGCACGACGCCCAGTTCGTTGCCGTATCCCCCGCTGGGGCCACAGAAGACCCGCAGCACGTCGTAGTCAGTCACCAGGGCATTGAAACATCACAGGAGCGGCCGAGTCGTCCCGGGCGGGGCCCCGCCCGGGAGGGGCCGGGAACGGCCGCCACGGAACGGAGAGAGCACGTGACCTTACTGGGCAAGCCGGTCGGGCCCCCGGAAGCGGAAGAGGCGGCACCGGAAGAGGCGACAGCAAAGGAGGCGGCATCGGAAGAGGCCGTACCGGAAGAGGCGGCACCGGGCGGGAGGCCCGGGGCCGCCGGGCGGCGAGCCGGGCGCCGCACCACCCCCCTCCTCCTCACCGCCGGCCTCGTCGCCGCCCTCCTCGCGCTCGTCCCGGTGGCCGCCGGGATCGGCGCGTATCCCGTCTCCACCGGAGACGTCCTGTCCTCCGTGGCCCACCGCGCGGGCGTCGGCGGCGGGGCCCTCGACCGGGTGCCCGAGTCGGTGCTGTGGAACGTGCGGTTCCCGCGGATCGTGCTCGCCCTGCTGATCGGGGCCTCGCTGGGGTGCGCGGGGGCGCTGATGCAGGGCGTGTTCGGCAACCCGCTGGCCGAGCCGGGCGTCATCGGCGTCTCGTCGGGCGCGGCCGTGGGCGCGGTCGCGACGATCTCGCTCGGGCTGGACTTCCTCGGGAACTGGACGGTCTCGGCCCTCGCCTTCGTCGCCGGCCTCGGCACCGTCCTCGTCGTGTACGCGATGTCCCGCTCCGGCGGCCGTACGGAGGTGGTGACGCTCCTCCTCACCGGCATCGCGGTGAACGCCTTCGCGGGCGCCCTGATCGGCCTGTGCGTCTTCCTGGCGGAGGACACCGCGGCAGTGAACCAGATCGCCTTCTGGCAGCTGGGCTCACTGGCGCAGGCCACCTGGCCGAAGGTGCTGGCCGTGCTGCCGTGCGCGGCGGCCGGGCTGGTCGTGGCGCCGCTGTACGCGCGCAAGCTCGACCTCCTGTCCCTCGGTGAACGGCCGGCGCGACACCTCGGGGTGGACGTGGAGCGGCTGCGGATCGTCCTGATCCTCGTCATCGCGCTGCTCACCGCCGCCGCCGTGAGCGTCTCGGGTGTCATCGGCTTCGTCGGACTGGTCGTACCGCACCTGCTGCGCATGGCCGCAGGCCCCGGACACCGGTTCCTGGTGCCGGGCAGCGCGCTCGCAGGGGCGGTCGTCCTGCTCACGGCCGACCTCGCCGCCCGTACGGTCGCCGAGCCCGCCGAGCTGCCCCTCGGTGTCCTGACCGCCCTGATCGGCAGCCCGTTCTTCTTCTGGCTGCTGCGCAGGACCCGCCGCAGGCAGAGGGGTTGGGCATGAGGTCCTTGCGCGCACTCTCCGCCGGGCGGCTGCGCGGACGCCCCGCTCCCCCGCCTCCGGCCGCCCCCGGTGACGTACTCGCCGAGGCGGAGGGGCTTCATGTGCGGCTCGGCTCTCGCGAGGTCCTCACCGATGTCGGCGTCGCCGCCCGCGCGGGCGAGGTGCTCGCGCTCGTCGGACCCAACGGGGCGGGGAAGTCGACCCTGTTGGCGGCTCTGGCGGCCGATCTGAGGCCCACAGCGGGCGTCGTACGCGTGCACGGGCGCCCCGCCGGGGACTGGTCCGCACCCGACCTCGCCCTGCGGCGTGCCGTGCTGCCCCAGTCGGCGGCGCTGTCGTTCCCGTTCACGGTCGAGGAGGTCGTACGGATGGGCCGGGCGCCCTGGGCACGGCAGCCGGACAGCGAGAGTGACGACGACACAGCCGTGGCCGAGGCCATGGCGGCGACCGAGGTCGGCGCGTTCGCGGCGCGTCCCTTCTCCGCGCTCAGCGGCGGCGAGCGCGCCCGGGTGGCGCTGGCGCGGGTGCTCGCGCAACGGGCGCCGCTGCTGCTGCTCGACGAGCCGACCGCTGCGCTGGACCTGCGCCACCAGGAACTGGTGCTGCGGGTGTGCCGGGAGCGGGCGCGGGCCGGTGACGCGGTGGTCGTGGTGCTGCACGACCTGGGGCTCGCGGCGGCGTACGCGCACCGGGTCGCGGTGCTGCGTGCCGGGCGGATCGCGACCGAGGGCGCCCCGGAGGAGATCTTCACCGGCGCGTTGTTGTCGGACGTCTACCGGCAGCCGGTGGAGGTGTTCCCGCACCCCCGGACCGGCGGTGTCCTGATCACTCCGAAACGGGACTCTTGATCCACACTCACGCTCTTGACCCTCGCTTGACCGGATCATCAGGGCTGTTTTGGGCCACCGTGACCAGGCCGTGCTCGTGTGCCCGCGATGAGAGGAGATTCACTGGAGGCGCAGGTCGTGGTGAGGTAAGCCTCAGATAACTTGGGGCAGCCTCACCTTACCTGTGCGTCCCCTGTGTCTTCCCTGGAGCCGAAATGCGCCCCCTCAGACTGTCCGTCGTCACCGCCGCCGCCACCGTGGCGGCCCTGACCGCCGTCACCGGCTGCACCGAGAAGAGCAGCGCCAAGGGCGGCGACGGCGCCATCGAGGTGACCGCCACCGACAGCACGTGCGAGGTCTCGAAGAAGGAGTTCCCGGCCGGGCACGTCGAACTCGCCATCGAGAACAAGGGTTCCAAGGTCACCGAGGTCTACATCCTCTTCCCCGACGACCGCGTGGTCACCGAGCGGGAGAACATAGGCCCCGGCACCAAGCAGAAGGTCACCGCCGAAGTGAAGGCCGGCGACTACCAGATCGCCTGCAAGCCGGGCATGAAGGGCGACGGCATCCGGCAGAAGGTCACGGCCACCGGTGGCGGCAAGGCCGCCCAGCGCGACCCGCGCCTGGACAAGGCGGTCGCCGCCTACCGCAAGTACGCCCAGGAGCAGGCCGACGCGACCATCCCGCTGGTCAAGGTGTTCGCCGAGGCCGTCAAGTCCGGCGACGTGGAGGCCGCGAAGAAGGCGTACGCGCCCTCCCGCATCGGCTGGGAGCGCACCGAGCCCGTCGCCGAGTCCTTCGGTGACATCGACCCGAAGGTCGACGTGCGCGAGGACGGCCTGGAGGACGGTCAGGACCCGGAGAAGGACTGGACCGGCTGGCACCGTCTGGAGCGCTCGCTGTGGAAGGACGGCAAGCTCACCGACCGCGACTCCGAACTCGCCGACCTGCTGGTGAAGGACCTTCAGGACTGGCAGAAGCGGGTCGGCACGGCGGAGATCACCCCGACCTCGATGGCCAACGGCGCCAAGGAGCTCCTCGACGAGGTCGCCACCGGCAAGGTCACCGGCGAGGAGGAGCGCTACTCGCACACCGACCTCGTCGACTTCAAGGCCAACGTCGAGGGCGCCGAGGAGTCGTACGAGCTGCTGAAGCCGGTCGCCGCCGAGAACGACGCGGCGCTGACGAAGGAACTCGACCAGCAGTTCACGGCGTTGAACACGCTCCTGGACAAGTACCGCGAGGACAAGAACGGCTACGACTTCGTCTCGTACGACAAGGTCGGCGACGACCAGCGCAAGGAGCTCTCGGACGCCGTGAACGCGCTCGCCGAGCCGCTCTCCCGGCTCGCCGCCGCCGTCGTCAAGTAGCAGGGAACGAGGGCCGGCACAGATGACGGACACCAGGAAGACGACCGAGACCACCGGCGGCACCACCGCGGACGACAACTCCCGTGCCCCGTCGAGGCGTTCACTGATCGGCTGGGGCGGGGCCGGGCTCGCGCTCGGCGCCGCCGCGGCCGGCGGCGCGGTGGCCGCGGCCACGACGGGCGACGACACCGCACCGGCCGGTATCGACAGCGGGGCCCCGGTCGCCTTCCACGGCGTCCACCAGGCCGGTATCGCCACCGCGGTCCAGGACCGGCTGCACTTCGCCGCGTTCGACGTGAAGACGGACGACCGGGCCGCGTTCGTGCGGATGCTCAAGGACTGGACGGCGGCCGCGCGGCGGATGACGGCCGGGAAGGCGGTCGGCGAGGGCGCCTACGGCGGGCTCGCGGAGGCGCCGCCGGACGACACGGGTGAGGCGCTGGGCCTGAAGCCGTCGCGGCTGACCCTCACGATCGGCTTCGGGCCGTCGCTCTTCGAGAAGTTCGACCTGCGGGACGCGCGTCCCGAGGCGCTGGTGGACCTGCCGCAGTTCGCGGGCGACAACCTGGACAGGGCCCGCAGCGGCGGCGACCTGTGCGTCCAGGCGTGCGCGGACGACCCGCAGGTCGCGGTGCACGCGATCCGCAACCTCGCCCGCATCGGCTTCGGCAAGGTCTCCGTCCGCTGGTCCCAGCTCGGCTTCGGCAAGACGTCCTCGACGACTCCGGAGGCCCAGACCCCGCGCAACCTCATGGGCTTCAAGGACGGCACCCGCAACATCGCGGGCACGGACACGGCCGCGCTGGACAAGCACGTGTGGGTGGCGAAGTCCGACGGCCCGGAGTGGATGGTCGGCGGCTCGTACCTGGTGGCGCGGCGCATCCGCATGCACATCGAGCCCTGGGACCGCACCTCGCTGCAGGAGCAGGAGGACATCTTCGGCCGCGACAAGGGCGAGGGCGCGCCCGTCGGCAAGGCCAAGGAGCGCGACGAGCCGTTCCTCAAGGCGATGAAGCCGGACGCGCACGTACGGCTCGCGCACCCGGACTCCAACGACGGGGCGAGGATCCTGCGCCGCGGCTACTCCTTCACCGACGGCACGGACGGCCTCGGCCGCCTCGACGCGGGCCTGTTCTTCCTCGCGTACCAGCGGGACGTGCGGGAGGGCTTCATCCCGATCCAGCGCAACCTCGCCACGGACGCGCTCAACGAGTACATCCAGCACGTGGGTTCGGCGGTCTTCGCGGTGCCACCGGGCGTCCGGGACTCCGGCGACTGGTGGGGCCGGGCACTGTTCTCCGCTTCTTCGACCTCTGCGACGGAGGGCTGACGCCGTGTTCGCGAACTACCTGATCGGTCTGCGCGAGGGCCTGGAGGCCAGCCTCGTCGTCTGCATCCTCATCGCCTACCTGGTCAAGACCGACCGCCGGGACGCGCTGAGGCCCATCTGGATCGGCATCGGCGTCGCCGTCGGGCTCGCCCTCGGCTTCGGCTGCGTCCTCGAATTCGGCTCGCAGGAGCTGACGTTCGAGGCGCAGGAGGCGCTCGGCGGTTCGCTGTCGATCATCGCGGTGGGCCTGGTGACGTGGATGGTCTTCTGGATGCGCCGTACGGCCCGGCACCTGAGGTCCGAGCTGCACGGCAAGCTGGACGCGGCCCTGCGGATGGGCACGGGCGCGCTGGTGGCGACCGCGTTCCTGGCGGTGGGCCGGGAGGGTCTGGAGACGGCGCTGTTCGTGTGGGCGTCCGTGCGCGCCTCCAGCGACGGCACCCAAGGGCCGCTCGTCGGCGTGCTGTTGGGCATCGCGACGGCCGTCGTGCTCGGCTGGCTCTTCTACCGTGGAGCCCTGCGCATCAATCTCTCCAGGTTCTTCACGTGGACCGGCGGGATGCTGGTCGTGGTGGCGGCGGGCGTGCTCGCGTACGGCTTCCACGATCTGCAGGAGGCGGACTTCCTGCCTGGTCTGACGGACAAGGCCTTCGACATCAGCGACACCGTGGACCCGTCCAGCTGGTACGGGACGCTGCTGAAGGGAATCTTCAACTTCCAGCCCGATCCGACCGTTCTCCAGGTCACGGTATGGCTCCTGTACCTGGTCCCGACGCTCGCGCTGTTCCTGGCCCCGGTAGGGTTCGCCTCCGGGAAGGGGAAGGTGAAGGGACCTGATGAGCAGGGATCGCGGGGTTCGGAGCCGTCGAGGGCTCAGTGAGTTCACGGGCCGCCGGCAGCTCGGCACGTACGACCGTCCTCGACGTCCGGGCGGGCGCGGCCGGTTCGCACTGGCGACCGCGTCGGTGGCCGTGCTGTCGGTGACGGCGAGCGGCTGCGTGGTCGTCCACGGCGAGCGGGAGATCGTTCCGGCGACGACACGGGCCGACGCCGCCCGCGCGCTCAAGGACTTCACCGCCGCGTACAACAAGGCCGACAGGACGTACGACCGGGCCGCGGACGCGGATCGGGTGACGGGCGCGCTGGCCGACATCGACGGCGCCAAGCTGACGGCGGGCCGCAAGTCCAACCCGGACGGCAATCCGTCGTACTCACCGCTGAAGCTGACCGACCCGAAGTTCACGATCCCCGAGAAGGCGGGCTGGCCGCGCTGGTTCGTCGCCGACACGGCCTCCAACAAAGGCCAGAGGAACGCCCGTTGGCTCCTGGTGTTCACCCGCTCCGACGCCAATGACGTGTGGGCGGTGTCGTACCTGACGATCCTCGCCGCCGACGACGTACCGGAGTTCAAGAAGGACAAGGACGGCTACGCGCAGCCCGTCCCGGCCGATGACGCGGGCCTGGCGATAGCCCCGGACAAGCTGGGCGAGGAGTACGCGACGTACCTGAAGGCGAGGAGTTCCACCGCCGCCGGCGGCGAGGCCTTCGCCCCGGGCAGTCACACCTCCGTGTGGCGGTCCGACCGTGAGAAGAGCGCGAACAAGCCGGGGCTCGCCCGCCAGTACCTCGACGAGCCGCTGTCGAAGGGCGACTACGCCCCGGTGGGCCTGCGGACGACCGACGGCGGGGCCCTGGTCTTCTTCGCCACGCACCATTACGAGAAGCAGACGGCCGCACCGGGTGTCGACCTCGACGTCGACCCCAGCGTCCAGGCCCTGCTGACCGGAGAGGTCAAGTCCGCGCTGACGCTGGAGCGCGTGTCCAACCAGGCGGTCCTCGACCCGGCGAAGTCGGCGTCGGACCAGCAGGTGAAGTTCCTGAGCCGGGTGGACGGGTTGACGAGCGTGAAGGGCGAGTAGGACTTCCGGGCGCGAGGAGGGCTACCGGGCGGCGGGAGAGCTCCCGGGCGGCGGGGAAAGCTCCGGGCCGCGAGGAGCACTGCCGGGCGGCGACCAGGGCTACGGACGGCGAGCAGAACTGCCGGGCGGCGAGGGTAGCGTACGGGCTCGGCTCGGCTCAGCCGCGCAGCGGCCAGGCCGCCGTCGTGTGGTCCCGCTCCTCCCCCGCGTACCGGGAGCACTCGTCGGTGAGGATCTCCAGCAGGCTCAGCGGGTCGGGCAGGGGGTGTTCGAGGCCGCGCACCCACTGGACGGTGAGGTCACCGGGGAGTTGGGCGGGCGGTACGAGGACGTAGCTGCCGCGGCAGTGCCAGCGCAGCCCGGGGTGCTCGTCCATCGTCTCGGGGTGGCAGTCCAGTTCGCAGGGCCACCACTCGTCCTCGTCCTCGGGCGTGCCGCGGGTGAGGCTGAAGAACAGCATGCGCCCGTCACCGGTCTCGGCCACGGGGCCCACCTCGACCCCGGAGGCGAGGAGCCGCTCCAGCGCCTCACGTCCGGCTTCGAGGGGCACGTCGAGCACGTCGTGCACCATGCCGGTCGCGGTGATGAAGTTGGCCTGCGGCTGGTGGCGGGCCCAGCGCTCGATCTGGGCGCGATCGGTGGTGGACTGCGTCTGCCAGGCGAACGAGACGGGGTGACGCGCGGGCGTGGGACAGCCGACCCGGTCGCACGAACACCGGTACCCGGACGGGTGGGCGGCCGGCGCGAGCGGCAGTCCCGCGGCGGCGGCGGCGAGCAACAGGGCTTCACGGCCGGTTTCTTCGGCCTTGGGTTCGGTGCGACGACCGCGCAGCCACTGGGAGATCCTGCCCTGCCCGCCGGAGCGGCGGCCGAACTCAGCGCTCATCTATCCCCTCGCCTTGCTGTTGTGCGGACAGCATGCCCCATGGTCCCACCATCGCGTGCTCCGGGTGGCCGGAGACCGCGTCCGGGGCGCGTGGGGCGATGCCGACCCCCGGCAGGGATCAAGGGTTATTGAGCGCTTTGCCGTGATTTGCCACCCCGTTCGGGGCACCACGGGACCGCCGTGGTCGCTTTGGTCACACCTTCGGGGGAAGCTCAGCGGTCAACGGGGAGCCAGTCCGTTGAGGGCGTAGTCGACGAGCGCGTCCGTGTACGCGTACGTGATGGGCCCGGTGCGCTGGAGCCAGCGCTGGGCGAGCGGCGAGACGAAGAGTTCGAGGGCGATGCGCGGGTCGACGTCACGGCGTACGGCACCGGCGTCCTGGGCGGACTTCAGGCGCTGGACGTAGAGCTGGAGCGAGGGTTCGAGCAGCCGGGAGACGACCTGCGCGGCGAACTGTTCGCTGACCACCCCTTCCGCGGCCAGAGCGCGGGAGGGCGCCTCGAACCGCGGGTCCAGGAGTTCGTCGACCGTGGCGCGCAGGACGTACTTGAGGTCGGCGGCGAGGTCACCGGTGTCCGGGATGCCGTGCTGCGGCTCCTCCGGTGTGGCCACGGCCTCCGCGTACTGCTCGCTCAGATCGAGGAAGGCCTCCAGCAGCACGTCCGCCTTCGACGGCCACCAGCGGTAGATCGTCTGCTTGCCGACTCCGGCGCGGGCGGCGATGCCCTCGATGGTGGTCTTCGCGTAACCGGCCTCCACGACGAGGGCGAGCGCGGCGTCGTAGATGGCGCGGCGTGACTTCTCGCTGCGGCGGGTGGAGTCGGGGGCGGACTTCTGGGTCATGCGGCCAATTTAGCAGTTGACAAGACGGAGCGTCTCGCCGCAGTCTTGTAGCACAAGGAAGCGAGACGATACGTATCGTCACACGGGAGGGGAGACCCGCCATGACCCGAGGCGGAGCCGGAAACCTGCTGGGAGTCGGGGGCACCCGCAACAAGCTCAGCCGCAGGGCACTCCGGGGAGGAGGCCGCGGCGGCACGGTCGGCGGCGGCCAGGACGCCCAGGCCCAGAAACGGGAGCTGCTGCGCAAGCTCCAGGAAGGACGCGCGACCGGCAAGAAGTCATGACCGGAACGAGACTCGTCGCGACCGGAACGAGACTCGTCATGACCGGAACGAGGCTGAGGGCAGGGCGCGGGCGTGCTCTGCCCTCAGTCGTCGTCCCCGGCCGGTGGCCAGGCGTCCCCCCAGTCGGCGTCACGGGCGGCCCTGTAGAGGGGCCCGTGGCGCTTGGTGACGGTGGCGCGGCTCAGGGAGGGCTCGGTCTCGCACAGGTCGAGGAGCACCTGGCCCTTGCGGATCTGGGGCTTGCGCACGATGCGGGAGGGCGCCGGTTCGGCCTCCGGCCCTCCTGTCCCCGGCCCCCCGGCGTCCCGCTCCCGCACGGCGGCGACGTAGCTGAACTTCTCGTCCTCGTACGCGAGTGACCCGCCCTTGACCTGGCGGTGCAGCGAGGACCGGCTGACCCGGGCGGAGAAGTGGCACCAGTCCTCGCCGGGCACGATGGGGCAGGCCGCGCTGTGCGGGCAGGGTGCGGCGACGCGGAACCCGGCGCGCACGAGCCGGTCGCGGGCCTCGATGACACGGGCGTACCCGCCGGGTGTGCCGGGCTCGATGATCACCACGGCCCGGGCCGCGCCCGCGGCGGCGTCCACGACGGCGGCGCGGTCGGCGTCGGTCAGCTCACCGAGGACGTAGGAGACGGTGACGAGATCAGTGCTCTCGATGGCGAGCGCCGCTCCGATACGCGAGCGCCGCCACTCGGCGCCCTTCAGCTCCGGGTTGGCCGCGGCGATCTCCCGCCCGAGCGTGAGCGCGGGCTCGGCCCAGTCGAGCACCGTGACGGGCCGCTCCCCCGCCCAGACGGCGTTGACGGCCCAGGTCGCCGCGCCGGTACCGCCGCCCACGTCCACGTGGCTGTCCGGGGCCCACGAGGGCACGGTCTCCGCGAACGCGCTCAGCGCCGAGCTCACCGCCTCGAACGTCGCCGGCATCCGGTACGCGGCGTAGGCGACGACATCCGGCCGGTCCCGCAGCACCGGCACGTCCGTCGGCGTCCGCCCCCGGTAGTTCGCGATCAACCGCTCGACCGCCTGCGAGGCCGTCTTCGGCGGCAGCCCGCCGACCAGCCCGTCCAGGGCGGTACGCAGGGAGTCGGCTGGGGAGACGGGGGCGTTCACGTGGCCGATTCTATGGCGGGCGGCGGCGGCCCGGACCCCCGGTCAGGCCCCCCGGACCGCCCGGGCCACCCGCGTCCCCGCCCTCGCCCTCACCCGGTTGTCCGGCAGCGCGCGGCGGCGGGGGTGGACCGTGTTGGCCAGCAGGACCAGGAAGGTGTCCGTGGCCGGGTCCAGGACCAGGGACGTTCCCGTGAAGCCCGTGTGGCCCGCCGCGCCGCGGCCCGCCAGTTCGCCCATGAACCAGGGCTGGTCGAGGGCGAGGCCGAGGCCCGGTGGGGTGAGCATGAGTTCGACGAGGTCGGGGCCGAGGATGCGGGCGGGCCCGTACGAGCCGCCCGCGAGCAGCGCGCGGCAGAAGACCGCCAGGTCCCGTGCGGTGGAGAACAGGCCCGCGTGGCCCGCGACCCCGCCGAGGGCCCAGGCGTTCTCGTCGTGGACCTCGCCGCGGAGCATGCCGCGGTCCGCCTTCGCCCAGGGGCGGCGCTGGTCCTCCGTGGCCGCCGCGCCGGGGCACGGGCCGAACCGTGTCGACGTCATGCCCAGGGGCCGTGTGATGCCGTCGCGGATCAGGTCGTCCAGCCCCCGGCCCGTGAGGCGCTCCAGGACGTGTTGCAGCAGGAGCATGTTCAGGTCCGAGTAGCGGTACGCCGTGCCCGGCCGCGTCGTCGGCGCCTCGGCCCGGAGAAGGTCCAGGCGGGCCCGGTCCGTCGGGCAGTCGTACAGCGGTAGTTCGGGACGCAGGCCGGAGGTGTGGGTGAGGAGCTGGCGTACCGTCACGCCGTGCTCGGCGGCCCCGGTGAAGTCCGGCAGGTACGCCCCCACCCGCGCGTCGATGCCGAGGGTGCCCCGCTCCATCTGCTGGACGGCGGCGACCGCCGTGAACAGCTTGGTGAGGGAGGCGAGGTCGAAGGGCGTGTCCACGGTCGCCGGTACGCGGTCCTCGGGCGGGAGTTCCACCGCCGTGTCGCGCGTCTCGTCGTACGAGGCGTACCGCACCGCCCAGCCCGCCGCCTCCTCCACGGCGACGATCGGGCCGCGCCCCGCGAGCACGACGGCGCCCGCCGCCCACGGGCGCTCCTTCCCGGCCGGGGGCCTCTCCACGCAGGCCCGGAGCTCGTCCACGAGGTGACGCAGCTGGCCGGGGTCAAGACCGGCCCGTTCCGGTGTGCCGTCGCGCAGTCTCGGGGCGCTCAGCTGTCCTCTCCCAGGCTCTCGGTGGCTCGTGTGGTCCAGGGGCGGCAGAGTCCCACGAAACACACGGTGGCCACCAGCACGGCCGCCAGTTGGACGACGGCCATCGGGACGGCGGTGTCCTCGCCCGCGATGCCGACGAGCGGCGAGGCGATCGCGCCGATGAGGAACGAGGACGTGCCGAGCAGCGCGGACGCCGAACCGGCCGCGTGCCGTACGCGCATCAGGGCGAGCGCCTGGGTGTTGGGCAGGGTGATGCCCATCGCGGTCATGAGGACGAACAGGGCCGTCGCCACTGGCCAGAGCCCCACCTCGCCGAACACGCCCGTCGACATCAGCAGCAGCGCGATCGCGGCGAGCGTCACGATCGTCAGGCCCGTCGCCAGCACCTTGTCCAGGCCGACGCGCCCGACCAGGATCTTGCCGTTGACCTGGCCCGCGATCACCAGGCCGACCGAGTTGACGCCGAAGAGCAGGCTGAACGTCTGCGGGGAGGCGCCGTAGATCTCCTGGATCACGAAGGGTGAGGCGCTGATGTACGCGAACAGCGCGGCGAACGCGAATCCGCCCGCCAGCGTGTAACCGCTGAAGACCCGGTCGGCGAGCAGCCCGCGCATCGCGCGCAGGGCCTCGCCCACGCCCCCCTTGTGCCGTTCGGCGGGGGCCAGGGTCTCGGGGAGCCGCCACCAGACGAGGGCCGTCAGGGCGAGCCCGAGGGCGATGAGGACGACGAACACGCCCCGCCAGTCGGTGACCCGCAGGATCTGACCGCCGATCAGCGGCGCGACGATCGGCGCCACCCCGGAGACCAGCATGAGGGTCGAGAAGAAGCGGGCCATCGCCACGCCGTCGTACAGGTCGCGGACCACCGCCCGCGCGATCACGATCCCGGCCGACCCCGCGAGGCCCTGAAGGAGGCGGAAGGCGATGAGGAACTCCACCGTGGGCGCGAGCGCGCACAGCGCGGTGGCGACGACGTAGACGGCCAGTCCGGCCAGCAGGGGCCGCCTGCGCCCCCAGCGGTCGCTCATCGGGCCGACGACCAGCTGGCCCAGCGCCATGCCGGCGAGGCAGGCGGTGAGGGTGAGCTGGACGGTGGTGGCGGGCGCGTTCAGGGAGCCCGTGACCTCCGGCAGGGCCGGGAGGTACATGTCCATCGCCAGCGGGGGCGTGGCCGTGAGGCCACCGAGGAGGAGGGTGACGAGGAGTCCGGTGCGGCGGAGGGCGTCGCGGCCCGGTCCGCTCGACGGCGGCGCGGGCTTCCCGGCCGTGTTGCCGACGCTGTTCCCGGCCTTGTTCCCGGCCTTGTCCCTTGCCGGCTCCGCCACCGCCGTGTTCGGTATGTGCCCCTGAGGGCCTTCCTGGTCCCGCGTGGTACGGCCACGCTCGGGCATGTGCCCCTCCCTCTCCGTTCGGTCCGCCACCTATGCTCTCAGTTCGAACGCGGTGTTCGGGGTCACAGATCGAGGGGTGGGACATGGCTGGCCGGCCGGTGCGATGGGGAATCCTGGCGACCGGAGGGATCGCCGCGGCGTTCACGGCCGACCTGGTGGACCTGCCGGACGCCGAGGTGGTGGCGGTGGCCTCGCGGAGCTCCGAGTCGGCGAGGGCGTTCGCCGAACGGTTCGGGATAGCGCGGGCGTACGGCGAGTGGGGCGCCCTCGCGGAGGACGAGGACGTGGACGTCGTGTACGTCGCCACGCCGCACTCCGCGCACCGGGCCGCCGCCGGGATGTGCCTGGAGGCCGGGCGGAACGTGCTGTGCGAGAAGGCGTTCACGCTGAACGCGCGGGAGGCCGGGGAGCTGGTCGCGCTGGCGAAGGAGCGCGGCACCTTCTTGATGGAGGCCATGTGGATGTACTGCCATCCGCTCGTCCGGCGCCTGGCCGGCATGGTGCGCGACGGGGCGATCGGTGAGGTCCGTACCGTGCAGGCCGACTTCGGTCTCGCGGGACCGTTCCCCCCGTCGCACCGGCTGCGCGATCCGGCGCAGGGCGGGGGCGCGCTGCTGGACCTCGGCGTCTATCCGGTCTCCTTCGCCCAGTTGCTGCTGGGGGAGCCCTCGGACGTGACGGCGCGAGCGGTGCTCTCCGACGAGGGCGTCGATCTGCAGACGGGTGCGCTGCTCTCGTGGGAGAGCGGTGCTCTCGCCGCGGTGCACTGCTCCATCACCGGCGGCACGTCCACGTCCGCGTCGGTCACCGGTTCCCAGGGCCGTATCGACGTCCCGAGCGGCTTCTTCTTCCCCGACCACTTCGTCCTGCACCGCGACGGACGGGACCCGGAGACCTTCCGCGCGGACCCCTCCGACGGCCCCCGCAACAGTTTCAAGCACGAGGCCCGCGAGGTCATGCGGGCCCTGCGCGCCGGCGAGACCGAGTCGCCCCTGGTCCCCCTGGAGGGCACCCTCGCCGTGATGCGGACGCTCGACGCGATACGGGACCGCGTCGGCGTCCGCTACCCGGGCGAGAGCGACGGGCACAGTGGCCGGGAGGAGAGCGAGCCGGTCGTCACGCCGGCTTGAGGCCCGGCTTCCCCGCCTCCGTCACGAAGGACGCGGCCGTGGTGAGCGCCGCCCCCGGGGTGGTCACCGCGGTCAGGGTCTTGAAGTCGGCCCGTGCGGCGCCCTCGTCCAGGGCCACGGTCACGTAGCCGCGCCGCCCGTTGTAGAACTTCATGTGCGGGTTGGCCGTCATGTACGTGTCCCAGTTGGCGGGCCGGTCCGAGCCGTTGCCGCCGCTGCTGATGGACGTGGCGACGATCTCCGTGCCGACCGTCCGGGAGGAGCGGTCGTCGAAGTCCCGCTTGATGTCGAAGGCGTAGCCGACGTGCACGTCACCGGTCAGGACCATCAGGTTCTCCACGCCGGCCGCCTCGGCACCCGCCAGCAGCCGCTCGCGCGAGCCCGGGTAGCCGTCCCAGGAGTCCATCGAGACGGTGTAGTTGTCACCGGTGGTGCTGCGGCGCTGGGAGAAGGTGACCTGCTGCGGGACGACGTTCCACACGGCCCGGGACTTCCCCCATCCGTCCAGCAGCCAGCGCTCCTGCGTGGCGCCGGTCATGGTGCGCGAGGGGTCCTCGGACTCCGGGGTACGGGGCCGCCAGCCGTCACCGTTTGCCTGGTCGTCGCGGTACTGGCGGGTGTCGAGGATGTCGAACTGCGCGAGGCGGCCCCACCGCAGGCGGCGGTAGAGCTTCATGTCGGGGCCGTCGGGGCGCTGCGGGCGGCGCAGCGGCTGGTTCTCCCAGTACGCGCGGTACGCGGCGGCGCGGCGCAGCAGGAACTCCTCGGGCGGGTTGCCGTTCTCGTCGACGTCGCCGGCGTAGTTGTTCTCGGTCTCGTGGTCGTCCCACGTGACGACGAAGGGGTGCGCGGCGTGGGCGGCCCGGAGGTCTGGGTCGGTCTTGTAGAGGGAGTACCGCAGGCGGTAGTCCTCCAGGGTGACCGTCTCCCGGTTGAAGACGGCGGGCAGCGTGCGGTCGGTGTACCTGCGGTTTCCGCCGACGGAGTTCACGGCGTACTCGTACAGGTAGTCACCGAGGTGGAAGACGACGTCGACGTCCTCGGCCGCCAGGTGCCGGTACGCGGTGTAGTAGCCGTCGTGGTACGCCTGGCAGGAGACGGCCGCGAACGTCAGCGGGGTGGTGAGGCCGTAGTGGCCGGGCGCGGTGCGGGTGCGGCCCGTCTCGCTGATCCAGTCGCCGACGCGGAAGCGGTAGTAGTACACGCGTCCCGGCTCCAGGAACCCGATCTCGACGTGCACGGAGTGCTGGAACTCGGGGTGGGCCGTGGCGGCGCCGCGTCTGACGACGCGTCGGAAGTTGTCGTCGTGGGCCAGCTCCCAGCGCACGGTGACCCGTTCGGCGGGCAGTCCGCCGCCGGGCTCGTACGGCGACGGGGCGAGCCGTGTCCACAGGAGCACGGAGTCGGAGAGCGGGTCGCCGGAGGCCACGCCGAGCGTGAACGGGTTCTCGGTGATCTGTGCCGCGTCGAGTTCGGCGGCGCTCGCCACCCCGGCGGTGGGCAGGTTGGTGGCGAAGGCGAGCGCGGCGGCGGCGCCGGTGACGGTGAGGAACCGGCGGCGTCCCAGGTGACGTGCGGCGGCACGGAGTTCGTGGTCGTGCCGCGCGGCGTCGGGCTGCGAGGGGCTGTGCGGTGGCTGATGGGCTGCGGGTGTCATCTGGCCCTCCCCTGACGGTAGTTGTACGAGGCATTGGAGTGGCCAGGGTCGACGCAGACCTGTCACGTACACAACAGTCAGATGTCGGACAGATGAGTTCCGCATGGCGGACCCTCGCTTACGCTGCGATTTCATGAAGATTACGCAAACGAAGATCGCGATCGTGACAGGAGCGGGTTCCGGCATCGGTCGTGCCGTGGCGGAGGAACTCCTGCGAACGGGCTGGTCGGTGGTGCTCGCGGGCCGCCGCGAGGAGAAGCTGGCCGGGACAGCGACCGGTCACGCCCAGGCGCTCGTCGTCCCCACCGACGTCTCACGGCCCGAGGACGTGGAAGCCCTCTTCGCCGCCGCGCACGACCGGTTCGGCCGGCTGGACCTGCTCTTCAACAACGCGGGGACGTTCGGGCCGGGCGGCGTGCCCGTCGAGGAGCTGGACTACGCCGCCTGGCGGCACGTGGTGGACACCAACCTCAACGGCGCTTTCCTGTGCGCCCAGGCGGCGTACCGCCGGATGAAGGAGCAGGACCCGCAGGGCGGCCGGATCATCAACAACGGCTCGATCTCGGCGCACGCGCCCCGCCCGCACTCGGTGGCGTACACGGCGACGAAGCACGCGCTGACCGGCCTCACCAAGTCGCTGTCCCTGGACGGCCGGCCGTACCGCATCGCCGTCGGCCAGATCGACATCGGCAACGCGGCGACCGAGATGACCGAGCGGATGCGGCGGGGGGTGCTCCAGGCCAACGGGCAGCTCGCACCCGAGCCCGTGATGGACGTGGCCGACGTGGCGCGCACGGTACGGCACATGGCGGAGCTGCCGCTGGAGGCGAACGTGCAGTTCGCGACGGTGCTGGCGACGACGATGCCGTATGTGGGCCGGGGGTAGCGCTCCGCCTGGGGCCGGGGGCAGCGCTCCACTTGGGGCCGGGGGATGCGTGTGCGGGCAGGGCGCCGCGTCCTCGGCGGCACCCACCCGAAGCGCCACCGGAAGGCGCCGCTTCCGGATCTGCACAAGTGGAATGTTAAATTCCGCACCGTTTGGACACGTGGCGGGATTATGCTCAGCACACCTCCACCAAAGCTTCACACTTGGAGCACGAGACTTCCGCAGTCCACGCCCGAGGGGGGTTGGCGGCAGTCGTTCCATGGTCCGGACCGGGGGCGGACCTCGCGTGGGACCGCGAGGAAATTCCGGGCCGTGGAACGACTGCCCCACAGAAGGAGGCACCCGGCCGCTGTCTCCACTGCTTCCACCGCTTCCACCGCTTCCGCTGTTCAGCGCCGGTGCCGGCCGCTCGCCCGGACCGTTTCCCCGCGCCCGCGGTGGCGGTTGCGCAGCGCATACACCCCCGCCGCCAGCAGGGCGGCCGTTCCCGCGGCGCCCTCCGCCAGCCTCCACGGCGAGGGAGCGGCGGCGCCGGGCGCTCCGGCCGTTGCCGTACTGCCCGCCTTCCGCGCGGGCGCGTCCGTGGACGCCCCCGTGGTCCCGCCCTCACTGACCGGCCTGACCAGCGTGCCCACGGGCTCGGCGCGTCCGGCCACCCGGAATCCCCAGTCGAGCAGCGCGGCCGTCTCCTCGTACACACCGTTCCCGGCGGGCTTCGGATGCAGGACGGTGACGAGCAGGGTGCGGCCGCCGCGGGTGGCGGCGCCGGTGAAGGTGTTGCCCGCGTGGGTGGTGTAGCCGTTCTTGACGCCGATCAGGCCGTCGTACGTGGGCATCCCCCACGCGCCCGTCAGCAGGCGGTCGGTGTTCTGGATCTGGAAGGTCCTGCCGCCGCCGGCCGGGAAGTCGGCCGTCTTCGTGGAGCAGTACGCGCGGAAGTCGGCGTTCCGCAGCCCCTGACGGGCGAAGAGCGTCAGGTCGTACGCCGAGGAGAGCTGCCCCTCGTGGTCGAAGCCGTCAGGGCTGATCACGTGCGTGTCCAGGGCCTGGAGATCCTTGGCCTTCGCCTGCATCTCGGCGACCGTCCGGGCGACGCCGCCGTTCATGTGGCTGAGCACGTGCACCGCGTCGTTGCCCGACCGGAGGAACACCCCCTGCCACAGCTGTTCGACGGTGTACGTGATGCCGGCCTGGATGCCGACGAGGCTGGAGCCCGCCGGGATGTCGGCGAGGTCAGCCGCGGTCACCGTGTGCTTCGCGGTGCGCGGGAACTTGGCCAGCACGGTGTCCGCGAAGAGCATCTTCAGCGTGGAGGCGGGCGCCAGGCGCCGGTGCGCGCGGTAGGAGGCGAGCACCTCGCCACTGTGCTGGTCGGCCACCAGCCAGGCGCGCGCCGTGACGGCGGGCGGCCGGGAGGCACCGCGCACCTGGACGCCGTCGCGGGCGAGCCGTTCGCCACCGATGACGGGGCCGGCGGTGGCCGAGGTGGCGGAGGCGGCGGTGGCCGAGGCGGGTCCGGCCGCCGCCACGGGCAGGGCGGCGGCAAGGCCGAGACCGAGACCGAGGGCGGCACGACGGGACACCTGGGCGGAACGCGGGCCGGCGGTACTCGGGGGATGCGAAGAGGATGCGCGCATTCCGGGAACCGTACAAGGCAATCTGCGGACACCGACAAAGGCAGGGCAAAGGGGCGGTCATGGCTGGGGCGCAGAAAAGGCAAAGGGGGCGCGAAGCAGCACGGGGGTGGCCACATGGGTTCGAGAGGCACCCTCGACGAGATCGTGGCCCTGCTCGATGGGCTGGGGAGGGAGCAGGGCCTGACCTTCGTGCTGGTGCCGGCGCCGGTGCCGGTGCCGGTGCTCGTACTGGTGCCGGAGGCCGCTCAGCGTCCGAGTATCCGGTCGACCTCGGCCATCTGCCCGGCGGTCAGCGGCCCCTTCGCGAGGGCGCCCGCGTTCTCCTCGGCCTGGGCGACCGAGCGGAAGCCGGGGATCGGGACGGTGCGCGGGCTGCGGGCCCACAGCCAGGCGAGGGCGCCCTGGGCGAGCGTACGGCCCTCGCTGGTGAGGACGTCCCGCAGCGACTCGACGCGCCCCAGCCAGTCCGCGTCCGCGCCGGAGCCCTCCGTGAACCCCGGCAGCCAGGCGGGCGGCGCGCTGCGGATGTCCCCGGCCTCCAGCGGCTTACCCGCCCTGTGCTTGCCCGTCAGCAGGCCCATGGCGAGCGGGCTGCGGTTGACACTGGCGAGGTTCAGCTTCTCGCAGAGCGCGACGATCCCGGGCGCGTCCTGCATCAGGTTCATCGCGTGCAGTGCGGGCCCTCGGCGAACACGGCGGCCCGCTCGGCGTCGTCGGTGCTCCAGGCGTACGCCCGGATGAGCCCTTCCCGTACGAACTCCTCGCAGAGGTCGCGCAGTTCGGCCGCACGGTCAGGGTCGCCGTCGTTCATGTGGAACTGGTAGAGGTCGATGTGGTCGGTGCCGAGCCTCCGCAGGGACGCGGTCAGCGCGCGGCGCGCGTGGGCCGGGGAGTCGTCCTGCCCGTCGGCGGTCCGGGTGCGCTCGTCGAAGAGGTTGCCCCACTTGGTGGCGATGACGACCTCGTCCCGCCGCCCGCCCAGGGCACGGCCGAGCAGCCGCTCGCTGTGCCCCGTGCCGTACACGTCGGCCGTGTCGAAGAAGGTGACGCCGAGGTCGAGGGCGCGCCGGATCGCCCGTACGGACTCCTCGTCGTCGACCTTGCCCCAGCCCAGGGGCTGCCCGTCGGGGCGCTGCCACTCCCCGCCGATGGCCCAGCAGCCGAAACCGAGTGCGCTGACCTGGATGCCGCTGCGTCCCAGGGTGCGTGTCGCGTTGTGCTCGATGGTCTCCATGCCCGAGGACGGTAGGAGTTGGAGTGCGCGCGAGGGCAAGGGCCTTTTGTCGAATGGTCGTCGCCTGGTCAGGCCTGGCCCGTCTCGAAGCGGGTGATCCTGCCGTCGTCGTCCACGGTGAAGTGCCACCTCGTGCGCATCTCGCCCCAGGTGTCGTTGCGGTAGCGGGCGATGAGGGCACGGCCGCCACGGGACTCGTTGTCGACGTCGATGTGGCCGTGGGAGGAGAAGATCTCCTCCTCCGTCCACTCGTCGAGGTCGCGGTCGGAGCCGTCGTCGGACATGGTCGCGTCCGGGGCGAGGATCGCCTGGAAGGCCTCACGGTCATGCGCGTTCACGGCGCTGACGAAGGCACGGACCGTGGGGTCCTTGAGCCTGGCCACCTGAATCGTCATGCTCGCCAGCCTCACACCGGGGCGGGGGGCCCGCCACCGGGGCCCGCCACCTGGGTGGGCGGGACGGGTCGCGGTACGGGTGGGGGGGTCCTGGGCGTCGTACGGACCGGTGCTGGGACGTGCGGGGCACCCGATCGGCCCGCGGGGGGCGGTGGGGGAGGTGTCATCGGTGCGACGGTGGAAACGCGGGAGGGGATTGCTGTCCGTTTGTCCGTTTGTCCGCTCTGCCCCAGGAGCCGTTGTGAAGAAAACCAAGAGGATGACCGCGTTCAACCGACACGATCTGGGACTGCTGCTGCTCCGCGTGGGCACGGGCGGGGTGCTGGCCGCGCACGGCACCCAGAAGCTCTTCGGCTGGTTCGGCGGGCACGGCATCGAGGGCACGGGCGCCTTCATGGAGTCCGTCGGGTACGAGCCGGGCAAGGCGAGCGCGAGGGCCTCGGGGCTCGCGGAGACGGGCGGCGGCACGCTGCTCGCGCTGGGCCTCGCCACGCCCGCGGCGGGTGCGGCCGCCGCGGGCGCCATGGCGGGCGCCGCCGCGGTGCACACGCCGAACGGCTTCTTCAACCAGGAGGGCGGCTACGAGTACGCGGCCACGCTGGGCCTGGCCGCCGCCGGGCTGGCGATCACGGGACCGGGCCGGCTGTCCCTGGACCACGCGTTCCGCCACGTCTTCGACCGCGGCTGGATGGTGCCGACGGCGCTCGCAGTGACGGGCGCGGCCACGGCGCTGGTGGTCGGGGCGCGGGCCAAGCGGGTGCGGAAGGCGAAGGAGGGCGAGCAGGAGCCGCTGTTCGAGGAGTGAGAGGAGCGAGAGGCAGTCGGGGTGGAGCGTCTGTGCGCCGTACAGGGCACGTGACAGGCTCCACCCATGAGTGACCACCTCGAAACCGACGACACCCCGGAGCCGCCGGAACCCCCGGAACCCGGCCTCTGGGAAACCATCACCCTCCTCCACACCTGGCTGGACCAGAACCGCCGGCACGATGGTCAGGCGGGCCTGCTCCTACGGATGTTGAAGCTCTCGGAGGAGGTCGGCGAGGTCGCCCAGGCGGTCATCGGCGCCACGGGCCAGAACCCGCGCAAGGGGACCAGCCACACCTGGGACGACGTCCAGGCGGAGCTGTGCGACGTGATCATCACGGCTCTGGTGGCCCTGCGCGGCCTCACCCCCGAGGCCCGGGAGGTCTTCACGGCCCACCTGGCGGCCGTCAGGGAACGTTCGCTGGGTTCCCGGCCCTAGGCAACTTACTGAGAGCGACCAGGACTTGGCGTCGTACGATGATGACCGCCATGTCCGACAACGCGCTCTGGATAGCCTCCCTCACCGCCGGCACCGCCGTGCTGGCCAGCTGGGTCACGAGCTGGGGAACCACGCGCGCGGCCCGCATACAGGCCGACACGGTGACGACGGCCCAGCGGGACGAGCGGCGGCGGGAGGCGCGGCGCACGGCGTACGCGGACCTCCTGGAGCACGCACAGCGCCTCGGCGACCTGTACAGGAAGGTGTCCGACCTGCGGGCCGACGGCGTGACCGAGGCGGCCCTGGCCCGCCTGGTGGAGCTGCGCGAGCGCCAGCGGGACGAGTACAGCAGGCTCCGTCACTGCGTGTGGATCGTGTCCCTGGAGGGCCCTCAAACGGTGGCGGACGCGGCCGACGCACTGCGCCACGCGACGACACCGCCGTACCGAGCGCTGGAGGCCATGATCGAGGGCGACCCGGAGGCGCCCACCCGCTTCGATGCCTCCCGCGACCCGTTCTGGCAGTCCGTGGTCGCGTTCGGGGTGGCGGCGCGGGAGGTACTCCAGCGGACGTAGACGAGCGGTTATCGTCCGCGTATGGCGCCTATGGACACGGAGTCGGCACGTTCGACGCATGTGGTACTGATCGACATCGACGGCGTCCTCACGGTCTCGTGGAAGCCGCTGCCGGGCGCGGTGGAGGCACTACGACACGTGCGTTCCTCAGGCCTGGACATCGCCCTGCTCACCAACACCACATCCCGCACCCGCGCGTCCATCGCCGACACGCTGGCCGAGGCGGGCTTCCCGGTGACGGCGGAGGACATCCTCACGGCACCGGCGGCGACGGCGGCGTACCTGGCCGACCACTACCCGGACGCGAGCTGCTCCCTCCTCAACAGCGGCGACATCGCCGAAGACCTCACGGACGTGAACCTCATCGACCCCGACGACACGAACACCGTCCCGGACGTGGTCGTGGTGGGCGGCGCGGGCCCGGAGTTCGACTACACGAGCCTCAACCGCGCCTTCGACCACCTCCAGCGGGGCGCTCACCTCGTCGCCATGCACCGCAACCTGTACTGGCGCACGGACGAGGGCCTGCAACTGGACACGGGAGCCTTCCTGCTGGGCCTGGAGGAGGCCGCCCACACCCAGGCGGAGATCACGGGCAAACCCGCACCCGCCTTCTTCGCATCAGCCCTGTCCCATCTCGGCTGCGAGCCCGGCCAGGCGCTGATGGTCGGCGACGACATCGAGTCCGACGTACTGGCGGCCCAGCGCGCGGGCATCACCGGCGTCCTCGTCAGAACGGGCAAGTACCTGCCGGAGACCCACCGATCGGCGAGCGCGGAACCGGACCACATCCTGGACTCGTTCGCGGACGTGCCGGGGTTGCTGGAATCCGCCTGACGCGGAATGTGGCGGCGCCCGGGGCGTATCCAGCTCCCGGGCCCCGGGCATGCCGGCCCCTCCCCCGCTTGGGGCGTGGTGTCAATGGCTCCCGAATCCGACCAGGTCCCGAATGAAACGCCGCCGGGGCTCGGGAGCCGGAAGACGCTGGAACGTCCCCTCAGCGGTCCGATGAATGCTGTCGATGCCGTAGTGGTGCAGAAGACCGACCGCATTCGACGCCAAGGGCGCCGGAAAGAGGGCAGAAAGCCGATCGACCGGCGCGGGAGCGTAGCGCGCGTAGTCGAGCAGCTGCGCGAGCGCGGCACGGACGTGGGAGCGCTCGACTCGGCTCTTGGCCTCGATCAGTTCGCGACCGTGGGGGCCGTCAAGAAACAGGTCACAGATTCCGGCCGCTGTGGCAAAACGATTGGCCCGCACCCCGGTGAGTGTGTCGCAGAAGGCGGTCACCAACTCTGCCTCAGCCCGGTTGAACAGGAGCTGGCGCGCGGACTGTTCAACTGTGACAGTGCGAGTGTGCTGCTGCTCCACTTGCATCATGCGCACATCGCCGGACGAGGGCATCGCACCGGCCCTCTCGAGTGCGGTAAGTGTGGTGATGAGCAGCCCGTTGATGCCCCCTGCCGCTTGCTCACCCGATAGCACGAGTTGTCCGGGATACGCGAAGTTGGGCTTGTAACCGAGGAGGGCATTCAGCGCTGCGTAGGGAAGTTCGGTCGTCTCGAACTGGCGCAGGCTGTATACGGTGTGCCAGCTCTCGGCTCCCTCTCCGGGGGGCCACAGCGCGTCTGCGAACTTACGGTTACGGAAGATTACTCCGACCTCGCCGACCGCCCGGACGTGATTCTTGCCCGTGAAGAGAACGACGTCCCCGGTGGCGACGCCCGCCATCTTGTTGTCGTGTCGTGGTGTGGCACCCCAGAACCGGCAGTGCCCTTCCGGGTGCAGGGCCAGGAGCTGTCGATGCTGACTCCCGGTCAGGTAGCGGCTGTACCGGTCGTCGGCGAACGGCACCGTCTGATCGAGCGTGTCTTTCCAGTGGCGCCGCGACTCCGCCCTGCCGTAGGACGGTGAAACCAGCAGGCGGGGCGCCAGGACAGTCGGAGTTGCGGTCTTGGGCCGGTGCACTTCGAAGCCGAGCTCCAGAAGTACACGAATCGCGGTCGCGCGCTCGGCTGTGAGCGTGTCCGGAGAGAGGAGATGGCCGAGCGCATGCCGATGGGCGGCAGCGACGATCGCGTCGAGTTCGTACCGCCGTCCCTCGTGAACGAGCAATGAGCTGCGTGAGAGCTCGACACCATAGCGAAGGAGGAACGATTCCTCACCGAGATCGTCGTGCTCCTCTATCGCCTTGAGTACGCTCTCGCGCGTGACATCAGCAAGCCCCATTATTCGATCATATGATCACTAGAGTTCAGGTGCAGGCCCCGCCCAGAACAATTGCTGAGTAACGCAAGCCAGTTGGAGACTGGCCCACGGCAGCGGAGCGCCGCCCGGGCAGTCGACGGAGGAGCGGGTGCATCACTGCCTCCGCTCCGGCGCCGGGCTACCCCTCCTGGCCGCCGGTATGGCCAACGGTATGGCCACCAAGAAGTACACCGTGATGCTCCCCGAAGAGCCGGCCGAGGCCATCCGTGCCGAGGTGTGCCCCGGTGGGTTCAGCCGCTACGTCACGCAGGCCATAGAGCGGCGGCGGAGCAGGAGCGGCTGGGGGAACTCGTTGACTGGCTGGAGACCGAGTACGGCCCCGTCACCGAGGACGAGCTGGCTGCCGCCGAGGCCGAGCGCCGGGAGATCGAGCGCGCCCACGCAGAGCGAGCCCGTGCGGAGCGCGTCACCGAGCGGCCGGAGCCCGGGACAGTCGGAATCCCCGCAGCGTGGGGCGGCGGTGTGAAGAACGAGTCCGTAGGTCTGCTCGACCGCGAGGGACTGTCCCAGACAGAGCGCGGAGCATCTGCCATGAAGGGACGCCTCAAGGCGGCCCAGCTGGCCGGCATTCGCGTCATGACCACCTCCATGACCCTGATCGAGGTGTGCGACATCAGGACGTACATCCCGGCATGGCAATGGGCGCTCTCCCGTATCCATGTCGAGCCGGTAACCGAGGAGATCGCCAATGAGGCGATCGGTCTTCTGAAGGAGGCCGGTCTCCACGGGCACAAGTACGCCATCGATGCGGCCCTCGCCGCCGTTGCCCTGCGCCTGCCGGGGCCAATCACCGTCTTCATCTCCAACGAGGACGACATGCGCAAGCTCTGCGGCGACCGTGTAGTGGTCATGAGCCTGTGAGCCGTTGGACGCGCGAGAGCTAATCGCCCCAGGGGTCCGGCCCGGCACGCGGGCAGGCCATCAGACCGGCGTGGCTTCCCGAGCCACTCCCTCCGCGGCGCCAGTTCCTCTGGAACCTCCTACAGCGCCTGCCCTGGCTACCGCCCAAGCCCCACCGGACCGACCCCCCTCCCCCGATCCGCCCAGGGCCCCGTCCCCGCCGGGCTCCCCAACCCCAGCCGGTTGAGGAACTGCTGCAGGGTGAAGGCCGCCATGCCGAGGGCCACCGCGTTGCCGGGCACCCGGGACGGCTCGACGGTGAGGTCCGGTAGGGAGCCGGGCAGGACGTGGGCGGGGAGTTCGTCGCGTACGGCGGGCAGGAGGTGGGCGGCCAGGGCCTCGGAGGCCCAGCCGGTGAGGGTGACGGTGGGGACGTTGAGCATGTTGACCAGGTCGCCGAGGGCCGCGGCCAGGTAGTGCGCGGTGCGGTGGGCGAGGTCCTTCAGGGCCGGGTCGCCCTCGGCGAGGCCTTGGGCCACCGCCTCGACGAAGTCACGTTGCCGTGGCCGGCGCAGTGTGGGGTGTTCCGGGTCGATCCCGGCGAGCGTCGTCCGCAGGCCGGGGGCGCCGAGGTACGCCTCGACGCAGCCGCGCCGGCCGCAACGGCACGGTCGGCCGTCCAGCTCCAGGAGCGTGTGGCCCCATTCACCGGCGTTGTTGGCGGTGCCGCGGACCAGCGCGCCGTCGATGGCGATGCCGGCGCCCACGCCGGTGCCGAGGTTGACGACGGCCATCGTGTCGGCCACGCGCCCGGCGCCGAACCACATCTCCGACAGGACCACGGCCTTGAGCGGATTGTCGACGTACACGGGGACCATGAGGCTGTGCGCCAGCATCTTCTCGATGTGCACGTCGCGCCAGTCCCAGTTCGGCGCGAAGACCGAGACGCCGGCTTCGGGGTGGACATGGCCCGGCATGCTGACACCCACGCCGATGATGTGCTCCTGCTCGGCTCCCCCGGCCGCGACGGCCGACTCGATCGCGCGGACGATCCCGTCGACGACGTAGGCCGGGTCGTTCTCGTGCTCGTCCAGCGCGACCTCGCCCTGGCCGAGCGCGCCGAGCGCGAGGTCGTACACCGTGGCGTCGACGTAGGTCTCGGCGACGTCGACGCCGACGATCCGGCCCCGGCCGGGGTCGATGGTGAGCCGCTCCTGCGGCCGTCCCCCGGTGTTGTTCTCCACGGTGGCGATGCGCAGGACGCCTTCCGACAGGAACTCGGTGACCAGTGTGGCCACCGTCGCCGGACTGAGTCCGGTGTGCCGGGCGAGTTCCTGGCGGGTCGACGGCCCGAGTTCGAACAAAGCGTGCAGAACCTCGAAACGGTTCTCGCTGCGAAGATCCCGGGCCGTGCGCCGCGCCACCATGCTCCCCAACTGCTCCCTCAGCCGTCCGCAGAGTCGAGCCGCAGTGTACGGAGCTCCGGATCGCCCGGCCCGGCGGCGCCCCGTACCAGCAGGGTCAGCCCGGACCAACCCGCCGGCGCCCACAGTGTGTTCGAGTCTCCGCCGGAGAAGGTCGGCCGGTCATTACCGTCACCGACCCAGATCCGGCCCACGCACTCCCCGGCCTGTCCGGCCTCCCGGACGGCCCATCCGGTCACGCGGATCTGCGTCCCGTCCAGGCGTACCAGGAAGCCGTCACCGGACGGCGGCAGGTCGACGTCCAGCCACGCCTCCTCCCCCGGTTCCAGGGTCAGCGGCAGCTGGATGTCCTGCCCCTGTGCGGGACCGGTGGCGGCGAAACCGGTCAGCAGGTCGTCGTCCTGTACCGAACACGACCAGTCCGTCACCGGTTCGAGGCCCAGCAACTCGGCGTGGAGCCCTCCGCCGCTGGGGTGGTGCGGCAACGTGACCGAGATCTGGTGGGTTCCGGCGGGCAGCAGGACCCAGGGGTCCTCTGCCGTGACGGTGCGCGGCGAACCGTCGTCCACGCTCACCCGCACCGGCTCGACCACGCCCCGCAGGTGCAGCGCCGAGGCGGTGCCCGATGTGTCCGACCGGACGTCTCGGGTGTAGGTGACGGGGAGGCCGACGCGGGTGCTGCTCCAGCCGCCGAGTACGCGCGTGGGCGCCGGCAGGCCCGCCCACTGGCCGTGCACCGACCACAGCGCCGACACGTCCGTCACGTCCCGGACCGTCCACAGCGTGCCCAGTCCACGCAGCGCGCCGAGGCGGAGGGCCGGCAGGCGCGCGTCGTCGAAGTTCGGGTGCCCCCAGATCTCCACGACGGCCTCGACGGCGACAGGGCCGGTCGCCTCACGCACGTCGATCCGCTGTGCCGCGCCGAATCCGGCGATCGTCGGGCGCGCCCTCCCGTCGATCGACAGGTCGACGATGTCCGCCGCGCCGACGAGCAGGAGTTCGTCGACGCCCGTCAGATCGGCGGTGGTCCGGTAGGTTCCGCGCCCCCGGTACACGCCGAGCGACTCCAGCGTCGGCGGCAGTTCGTGGCTTCCGGCCGGCTGCTCCGGAGCGCCGGCCGGTCGCCGCCGCGCGGCCCGTACGGTGGTGGGCGGTGTGATGCTCCGCGAGGAAGGCGCGTCGGTCAGGTGCACTGTGCCGTCGGCGTCCGTGGCTCGCAGCCGCGCGGCGTCCGCCGGTGTCAGCGCGACAAGTGTCAGGTCGCCGAGGATCGTTCGCTCGGGGGCGCCTGCCATCGGCGCCGGGATCTCGACCCGGGTCCCCCCTGCGACGACGGTGACCGGTACCTCGGAGGAGAACGTCAGCACGCCGTCCGACGCCGCCACCAGGTCCGCCGACGCCAGGGTGAGCGTCCCGTCGTACCCCCACGACCGCAGCGGTACGTCCACCAGCATCAGCGGGCACGAGTCCGGGGCGACGGCGACCGGTACTCCGTTCACGACCGCCGTGCCTGGTGCCGCACCCGCCGTTCCGAGATGCGGTACGGCGATGAGCCGCCCGCCCCCGTCCAGGTCCAGCGCCGACGGCGACGAGCTGGTCGGGAAGTCGGCGGTCACCCCCGGCAGATCCGGCCCTGCGGACGTGGCGAGCGCCAGTCGCGGTCCCAACGTGTCGATCACGCGTGCCAGCACCTGGGCCTGGACGTACTCGGGCCGTTCGGCACCGGTGGACGAGACGTAGCCGCCGAAGTCGTAGCCGTGGCTCATGAAGTTGGCCGGGTCGCCCCAGTTTCCCGTGGACGGCGTGTACCCGAAGTTCCAACCGGACGACTGCAGATAGGGCGCGATCAGCGAGGCGCCGCTCGCCAGGAGCCGCCGCAGGGTGCGGTGACGCCGGTTCGTCTCGGTGATCAGCAGGGGCAGGCCGCGGTCCGCCAGGAGCTCGGCGTAGCGCCGTACCTCCGGCTCGATGTCCGGGGAGTCGTCGTCCGGGTAGAAGTTGCAGGCCGGTACGACGCCGGGGACGTTCCCGGTGGCTCCTTCGATGTCACCCTGTCCGGAGCAGGCGATGAGCGGCACGGTGATGCCGTGGCGGATCGCCTGGTCGCGCAGGGCGGTCAGGTATCCCGCGCGGTCCTCGCAGTCGAAGAAGTCCAGCTCGTTCTCCAGCTGCACCATGATGACGGGTCCGCCCGCCGGGTACTGGCGCTCGGCGAGCAGCGGCAGCACCTGGTCGAACCAGGCCGTCACCTGGGCGAGGAAGCGCGGCTCGTTCTGACGGACCCTCAACTCCGGGTCCAGGCCGAGCCAGGCGGGCAGCGCGCCGCCGTCCCACTCGGAGCAGATGTACGGGCCGGGACGGGCGATGACGTACAGCCCGGTCTCCCGCGCCAGGTCCAGGAAGGCGGCGACGTCGCGCCGGCCCTCGAAGGACCAGCGGCCGGGCGCCGTCTCGTGGAAGTTCCACGGCAGGTAGACGTCCACGCAGGTGTACCCCGAGGCCCGTACCTGTTCGAGCCGGGCACGCCACTGCTCCCCCGGAAGGCGGAAGTAGAACAGTGACGCGCACAGCACGACGCGCGGACCGCCCTCGATCCGGATGCCCCGGGCGTCGAGCTCGATGGCGCTGCTCTCGACGGCACTGGTCTCGATCACGCTGCTCCCGATGGCGCCGTTCTCGACTCCGCTGTTCACCACTGTCGTCGGACGACTCACTTGACCCCCGCGCTTCCGCCGCTGATGTCCATTTCGTACAGGTACTTCTGACCCAGGTAGTAGACGAGGATCATCGGCAGGGCGAGCAGGATCGAGCCGACCATCACCAGGTTCCAGGGCGGCGCCTGCCCCGCCTGCGAGGTGGCGGTGATGTACTGCACGCCCAGGGCGAGCGGCATCTTCGACTCGTCGTTGAGGTAGATCAGGGGACCCATGAAGTCGCCCCAGGTGTGGGTGAGCGTGAAGATGCCGATGGCGATCAGGACGGGCCTGAGCATCGGGAACATGATCCGCCGGTAGATGCCGAAGAAGCCCAGGCCGTCCATCATGGCCGCCTCGTCGAGCTCGCTGGGCAGCCGGGAGACGAACTGCCGTACCAGGAAGACGTTGAAGGCGTTGGAGAAGAAGTTCGGCACGATCAGCGGCAGGAAGGTGTTCACCCAGCCCAGGTCCCGGAAGAGGATGAACTGGGGGATCATCGTGATCTGCGTCGGGATCATCATCGTCGCGATGACGACGAGGAACATCGTGTTCTTGCCCGGCGCCCGCAGCCGGGCGAAGGCGTAGCCGACGAGACCGCTGGAGAGGACCTGCCCCACCACCGAGAACAGCGAGATGAGCACCGAGTTGAGCAGGAAGGTGCCCACCGGCAGCTCGGTGCCGAACACCCGGGAGAAGTTGTCCCAGTGGAACTCTCGCGGGATGATCGTGAACGCGCCGTTGTTCACGGTCGCGTCGCTGGACAGGGCGATCGAGCCGACGAACACCAGCGGGGTGGTCAGGACCGCCGTGACGATCAGCAGGGTGCCGTACGTGAAGGGGGTCGCGCGGAACGCCCGTACGGCAGGGGCTTGTCGGTCCTCACGCGCGGGCTTGCGCACAGAGGTCGCCAGGGTCGCCATCACTTCACCTCGGTCTCGTAGAACACCCAGCGCCGGGTGGTGCGGAAGGCGATCACCGTGAACACCAGGATCACCAGGAACAGCAGCCAGGAGATCGCCGAGGCGTAGCCCATGTGGTAGTAGCTGAACGCCTGGTCGAACAGGAGCGGCACCATGGTCTGGGCCGCCTCGTAGCCCGCGGGGTTCTTGCCCTTGGGGATGAGGATGTAGACCTGGGAGAAGATCTGGAACGCGTTGATCAGACCCATGATCAGGTTGAAGAAGATGATGGGCGTCAGATGCGGCAGCGTGATGCTCCAGAACTGCCGCGTCGCGCTCGCGCCGTCGACCTCGGCCGCCTCGTACAGCTCACGCGGGATGCCCTTCATGGCGGCGAGCAGCAGCACGGTCGCGGCGCCCGCGCCCCACGCCGACATCAGGATCAGGGCGGGCTTGACCCAGGGGCCGTCGAGCAGCCAGTTGGGGCCGGAGACGCCGAACAGGCCGAGGAAGTCGTTGATCGGGCCGTTCGGCGCGAGCACCATACGGAAGATCATCGCTGTGGCGACCAGCGGGATCAGCGTCGGCAGGTAGATCAGGGTGCGGAACAGCTTGCGGGCCCTGACCTGCTTGTTGAGCAGGTTCGCCAGCCACAGCCCGAGCACCAGGCCCAGCGGGACCGAGACCGCCGCGTAGTAGAAGGTGTTCCACAGGGCCTTCCAGAACACCGGGTCGTCGGTGAGGGCCGTGACGTAGTTCTGGAAGCCGACCCACTTCGGCGAGTTGAAGGAGTCCCAGTCGGTCAGCGAGTAGTAGATCGACGCGATCATCGGCCCGAGCAGGAAGACCAGGAAGCCGATCACCCACGGCGAGATGAACAGGTAGAAGGAGAGCGCCTCACGGCGCCGCCGCTTGGAGAGCTTCGGTTTCCTCTTCTTCGCTGACGCGGGTTTCCTCGCGGCAGCCGGGGAGGCTTCGGGGGTGGGGGCCGTCGTGGTCGCCATCGCCGGTCATCCCGCGGGCTTGATGAGGGACTCGAGGTCCTTCTGTACCGCGGTCAGCGCCTTCTTCGCGCTGCGCTCCTTGCCGAGCCAGAAGTCGGCGAGGCCGTTCGAGATCGTGTCGATCATCTCTTGCCACTCGGGGATGAATGGCGCCCGGAAGACGAACTCGCTCGACTCCGCGAACACTCCCATGTCGACGTCCGTCTTCATCCACGACGGCTTGAGGAACGCCTGGCTCTTCTGCACCTCCAGGTTGGCCGGCACGTCCTGGCCGGAGGCGATGATCTGCTTCTGCGCCTCGATGTCGGTGAGGAAGTCGATGGCCTTGAAGGCGTTGTCGCGCTGCTTGGAGGTGCGGGAGATCGCGAGGCCGCTGCCGAACGCCGACACGGCCTGCTTCTTGCCGCGCCACATCGGTGCGATGTCCCAGGCGAACGTCGCCTTCGTCAGGCCGGACATGACCCAGAAGCCGTTGGCGTGGGTGGCGACCTTCTGGTTGGGGAAGGCCTGGTCGCCGCCGATGTCGGGGCCCATGTCGGCGTAGTCCGCCTTGCTCGGCACCACCTTGTGCTTGAAGACCAGGTCGCCCGCCCACTGGAGCGCTTCGACCACCGCGTCGCTGTCGACCGCGGGCCGGCCGTTCTCGTCGATGATGGTGCCGCCGTTCTGGTAGGCGAGGCTCCACCACTGCGGAAACCACTCGGCACCGCTGTATCCCCACACCTTGCCGGGGACCGTCAGCTCCTTGAACGCGTCGAGGGCGTCGTCCCAGGTCCAGTCCGCGGTCGGGGCCTTGATGCCCTTCTTGTCGAACATGTCCTTGTTGTAGAAGACGGTGACCGCGCCGGAGCGGTCCGGTATCGCGTAGAGCTTGTCCTGGTACGTGTACAGGGAGCCGACCGGACCGAACCGCTGCTCGGGGTCGAGCTTCGCCGTCTTGGCGAGGTCGTCGAGGGGCAGCAGCTGGTTCTTGCTGGAGTACGTGTTGACGCTCTCGGCGACCTGCATGATGTCCGGCCCGTTGCCGCCGGCGATCATCGTCTGCACCTTCTGCGGGTACGAGTCGCCCGGGATCAGCTGGAGCTTGACCTTGAGGTCCGGGAACTTCTTGACCAGCAGGTCGATGCGGGCCTGGTACGTCTTGCGGTCGGGGTCGCCGCCCCACACCGTCATCACCAGCGGAGCGTCACTCGAACCGCTGCCGGAGCCGCACGCCGTGAGCGTGATGACGCCCGCCGCGACTCCCAGACCAAGAAAACCCCGACGGGAAAACTGCGCTCTGTCAAGCGTCATGGCATGCCTTTCCACGAAGTGTGCACACACCCAGGAGGTCGCCCGACGATCACTCGACGATCAGGGGCGGGCTTCGAATGGCGGTTAAATTAACCCTCGTTTTAAGCCAGCGACAAGACCTTGTTTCGCATGAGTTTCAGAGGACGCGGCTGCTACGCGCGCAGAGGGGCACAAGGGGTTGCATGGCGTGTGAAAGGGCCCCAAGTCGGCGGTAAGGGCAGGTCAGGGAGCGGGTGACAGAACAGGAGATCGGCGCCTGGTCCACTGCGCGGCGCGGATGAACCGGTCACGGCTGTGCCCTGCTGCTCCCCTTGGAGCAGCAGGGCACGACAACAACAACTCAGGGTGTCTGGCGGGCGAACCTGACGAGCCCGGTCCACACGTCCGAGCCAACGGCCGATCCGGGGCGAGACGTGCCCTTGGAGTCCCGCACGTGGACCGCCCGCGAACAGGCGGCCACCTCAATGCACTCCCCAGCAGAAGTCGATGGCCTGGCGCCGCATGGCACCCCACCGATGAGTTTCCGCACGCGCGGCCGTCTACAGGTACGACATTCGGCACACCGGCCAATGGCGAGACAGGAGACGAGACATGAGCACCGAGCAGACCACCACGGCAGGCGGCTTCACCTACACCCTGACCCGAACGCTGGACGCCCCCGCGGTGAAGGTGTGGCAGGCGTGGACGACGGCCGAGCAGTACGCCCAGTGGGCGGGCGCCGCCGCCGGCTCCGTCGAGATGGACGTCAGGCCGGGCGGAGCGTGGAAGGCGACCATGGTCACCCCCGACGGGGGACAGTTCCCGCTGACCGGGTCCTACGTCGAGGTCGCCGAGAACCGTCGTCTGGTCGTCGGCATGGACGTGCCCGGCAAGCCCGAGCCCGCGGTCATGACGATGGAACTCGACGAGCAGGACGACCATCACACGCGAATCGTGCTCCGCCAGGCCTGCGACACCGCCGAGGAACGCGACATGGCCGAGCAGGGCAGCACCATGCTCCTCAACAGCCTGAGCGCGTTCCTGTTCCCGAAGACGGGGGACTGAACGATCTCCGAAGTCACCAGCGGGCCGTGCGTCACGGGGCAGGCCGGGGCCGGGGCCCGATCCTCCCCCGGCCGACCGGCTGCGCCGTGGGCCGCCCGTCACTCCACGAATTCCCGCTGGAACGAGTAGTGGAGCGTCGTGTCGTGACGGCGCATCTCCCAACCTGGGTGAGCGAGCGACCACGCGGGCAAGCGGTGTCCCGATGTGACCAGGGTGAGGCACATCGAAGACCTGAGCGTCGGTCGTGACGAACCCGGCCCGGGTGACCAGACGTTCCCGCACGGCCCACGGTCCCGCCCCAGTGCGTCACCGCTCGGCCAAGGGGACATGGCAGCGTGTCCAGTGGACGGTCCAGTCGCCGTCGAGCGTGTAGCCGGCCTCACGCGCTTGTTCCGTCGCCCGATCCAGGAGGCCCCGGAGCTCTTCGAGACTGCAGGTGTGCGGAGACTCGCTGCCGCAATGTCCGACTGCCGGGTGGCGCTGGCAAGGACTGTGATCGACTTTCTTGACCGGAGCGTGGGTGTGGCGAGGTAGCGCGGGTGCGCACGAGGGTGCGACCTGTAGCAGATCGGCTACTGTACGGCGCGTGGAGGGGGCAACTTCCAGACGTCCATGAGGAGAAGGCCATCCGCATCGCGCACGTCGGCCGACATCTCTGAGGACGAAGCTTCCCGCTCCGCCCTGCCCACGCGGTCCACCGACGACCACGACAGCCCCACCGAGCGTCCTCACCGTCGCCTCGGCCACCACCAGCGGAGCAAAGGCACAGCTGCCATGACCGACACCTCAGCCGCACCGGCCGAAAGACAGTCACGCGCCCGTTATCTGCTCGAAGGACGGCGGGTGACTGTCGCCGACCTGCTCAGGAACGGGCTGCTCAAGGAAGGTGAGCGGCTGACGTTCACACGGCCCAGGGTCGGCGAGACGCATCAGGCGACCGTCACCTCCAGGGGCTGGATACGTCTGGACGACGGAGAGGAGTTCCGCTCGCCGTCCAAGGCCGCCACCGTCGCCGTGGGATACGGGACGTTCGACGGGTGGGAGGCATGGCAGACGGACGACAACAGGTTCCTGACAGCGCTGCGTCAGCAACTGCTGGACCAAGCCGCCGAGGACGCCGATCCCGAGGAGCCGGGCGAGGAGCAGCGGTCGACATCCGTGCTGCCCAGCAAACGCCACGCCCTGTTGAAGGACGCTCGTGAGCTGGCCGAGGCGGGACAACCGCGCTCCCTCACCGTGCAGGACCTGCTGGCGTGGTGGGGTGCGACGGGACGCGGGCTCGTCAACGAGCAGATCGAAGCGGAGCTGGCCAACCACAGCCTGACCACGTCACCCGGATTCGACAAGGTGCCGCTCAACACCAGCATCCAGCTGCTCACCACGGCCGGCACCGAAGTCTCGGGCTCCGGTACGCCCGCTCCCGGCGTCTCCGGCGATACAGCGGATGGTGAGAAGGAACCGCAGGAGGCCGGACTGACCGTCGGCACCCTGCCTTCCGCCCTCGGCGACAACCTGGTCAGCGTCAAGTCCACCGCTACCTTCGAACAGGCCATCACCTTGATGGTCCTTCACGACTTCTCGCAGCTCCCCGTCATGGACAACCCACACAGGCCTCCGGGGGCGGTCTCGTGGAAATCCATCGCCCGTGCCCGTCATGCCAACCCCGACGCGTCACTGGCCCAGGCGGTCTTCACCCCGCGTGAGGTGCGCTACGACCACGACCTGATCGATGTCATCCCCGCGCTCCAGGAGTCGGACTTCGTCCTCGTCCGCAATCAGCACGACCGCATCGCCGGCATCGTCACCGCCGCAGACGTCGCTCAGGCCTACGGCGAGATGGCAAGTCACTTCTTCCTGATCGGAGAACTGGACCGGCGGTTGCGCCAGATCATCGCCGGAACCTTCACCCTGCCCGAGGTCACCGGCCTGTGTGACCCCAAGGGCACACGCCTCACCTCGTTCGACGACATGACCATCGGCGACTACAAGCGCGTGCTGGAGAACCCGGAGCGGTGGGCACAACTCGGCTGGCCCCTGGACCGGAAGATCTTCATCGAGCGTCTGGACGACATCCGGAAGATCCGCAACAACGTGATGCACTTCAACAGCAATGACGCTCTGCCCCCGGCGGACGTGGAGAAGATCCGCAACCTCAACAAGCTGCTGCGGGAGTACGGGGAGTAGCCCCACGGGTGGCCCTGACGTGTCCCGCGCCCTCGGTCCGAGGGCGCGGGACACGTCAGCGAACGCCACGCCGGGCCGCGCCGGGGAAGAAGGTGTGGGCGGAGGTGGACTGCGGGTCGGCGGCTCAGCCCGGTCACGCCCTCTGACCCGCCCACCACACCGCGCGGTGGCTCAGCACCCCCTCCGAACCGAGGCGTCGCGGTCAGGCCGGGGAACTCTCGCCCAGGCAGCGCAGCACGTACGTCATGTGCTGGACGTTCCCCACCCGGTTCCACGTGGAGTGGTTGCCGGTGGTGACGGTTCCCTGGGCGCAGTCGCGCAGCCAGCCCTCCCCGGCGCCCGCCGACGGGCCACGGAAGTCGGTCAGGCCGGTGAAGTACCGGGCGGCGGCCCGGTTGACCTCGTCGCGGTGCTCTCCTCGCTGGAGGACCTTGAGCAGGTGGTAGGAGCGGGCGGTGGTGTAGCGCAGGACGCCCCACGGCGGGCCGCCGTCACCTGAGTGGGTCTGAGCGACGTACGAGGCGGGGAGGATTCCGTAGTCTCCGTGGCTCAGCAACGGGAGGTACGAGCGCCGGCTGTGGTGGATCTCGTGCCAGGTGTCCCAGTCCGGGCGCGGGGCTTCGTAGGGCGTACCCTCCTGGAAGCCGTCCGGGGGCTCGGGGAAACCGCCGGACGCGACGACCACCGTGCGCCAGGGGGCGAGCGGAACCAGGGAGTCGAGGGAGCGCAGGGCCTCCTTGGCCGCGTCCGGCCGCGCGGCCAGTACGGCGCCGAGGTCGAGGAGCAGGTCGACGGAGACGGTGGGGTCCGCGCGGTCGAGCAGCGCGCGGACGCGAGCGGTGGTCCGGTCGTCCCACTCGCCGGGGACGCGGACGCGGACGCCCAGACCACCTCCGCTCTGCTGGGCGGCTTCGAGCCCGAGGGACTGCTGGGTGGCGGGCCGGTCGGGCCCGGTCACGGGGCGCAGGTTCCGCTGGGCCCACCAGTCGGGCGGCAGGGTGTTGGCCAGGACGGCGGCTTCGGTCTCGTCGAGGAAAGGTGCGTCCAGCCATGCCGACCGGTGCTTGTGCGCGGAGGCGATGCGGCCGGTGTCCTTGCGGAGTTCGGCGGCCAACGGATCCGGCAGCATGCCCGAGCGGGGCGGCAGGGTCCACAGCGGCGCCACCCTGGCCTGCACGGGCGGTGGCAGGGCACGGTAAGCGGCCACGGCGTGCAGCCGGGTCGGCAGAACGGGAACGTACAGCGGTCCGGACATGGCGGCCCCCTCGGCACGGTCCGTGTCGTCACCCTGCCCTCAGGGTGAATTGGGGAGCCGCGTCCGGAAAGAGCGCCAATCCGCCACGATGGCGCGTATACGTGCCGGATTTCCTGGTTCCCCTTTTCGGCCGGTCCGATTCGGCCGGTCCGATTCGGCCGGTCCGATGACGCATCGAGGGCGCTGCACGGATAGTTGACGCGAAATGCATCGGCTCGGTCCTTCGAACGGACAGGCGTGAAGACAGCGAGGCAGGCCGCGCGGCAGCGCAGGCCCAGACGCAGACGCAGACACATGGGAGGTGCGCGACACGCGTGGTGCGGGAAGACGTCGCCTGCGCCGTCGGCCGATGTGCGGCGTCCCTTACACGCGGGTCCACTTCTGGTTGGCCTGGCCGTTGCAGGTCCACAGGGTCAGCCGGGTCCCGCCCGCGGTGCCGGCCCCGTCGAGGTCGAGGCACAGCCCGGCGTGGACATTGCGGATCGACCCGTCGGAACCGATGGTCCACTTCTGGTTGTTCTGGCCGTTGCAGGGCCAGGTGATGACCCGGGTGCCGTTGGTGGTGCCCTGGTTGTAGGCGTCCAGGCACTTGTCGCCGAAGACGCGGATCTCGCCGCCGGCCCATGTGGTCCACAGCTGGCTGGCGGCGGTGTGGCAGTCCCGGATCAGTACCGTGGACCCGGCCGCGGTGGAGCCGTTGTCCACGTCCAGGCAGCGGCCGGACCCGGTACCGCGCAAACGTGCGGTCGTCGAGGCCAGCGGGCTGCCACCGCTCACCCGGAACACGGCCACGCCGTGCGCGGGGACGCTCGCGGAGATCTGGCCGGAGGTGCTCGACGTGCCGCCGGTCCACAGGTCGGTGAGGGTGAACGGGCCGCCGGTCAGGCCGACTTGTGCGGCCGTGGTGGTGACCGTCGCGGTGCCGGCT